>NZ_JBUZVP010000001.1:0-634098 GCF_055409485.1 Pseudomonas sp. A125 | reverse complement strand
TGCGGTGTACCTGGCAGACCGCGTCGCCTGCATCGCGGGCAAGCCCGGCTCCCACAGGGAATGCATCCCGATTTGGGAGCGCCGCGGCTCTAATGTGGAAGCGGGGAGTGGTGCTCGAGAGATAGCCGTCTTTTCGGATGGTGAATTCAGTTCCTTGTGGGAGCTGTCGAGCATTAGCGAGGCTGCGATGGGATCGCTGCGGTGTACTTGGCAGACCGCGTCGCCTGCATCGCGGGCAAGCCCGGCTCCCACAGGGATTGCATCCCGATTTGGGGGCGCCGCGGCTCTAATGTGGGAGCGGGGGCAATGACCAATGAATTTGCCGATAATCTGCCAGACGAGCATCGCTGTCTGGCCTTGGCGATTCAGCAAATGATTGAGTTGGGGCTTTTTCTGGTAGAAGCCGTGCAGGACCGAGTGGATCGCATTTCTTAATTCAAACTGTTCGCCAGACTCGCCGCCTCATCCATCAGCGCGTTGCAGAAGGCATCGACGAAGATTGAGGACGGTCGATAGTCCGGCCTGATCAACATGACCCGATAGGGAATCGATACGTTGATCGGCCGAATGGCCAGCCCGTTACCGGCCTCCGCCACTGCAGTCAGCGGGTTGATAATCGCCACACCCAGTTGCTGCCTGACCATGGCACACACCGACGCAGCGTTGGTTGTTTCGACCACAATGTGCCTATCGACGCCGGCCCGGCGGAAGTGCTCATCAAGGGTTTGGCGATAGATGTCCATGCCCGACAGGTTGATGAAATTCACACCCTGAAAGTCTTCCAGTGTCAGCATCGGTTTAGCCAGCAAAGGATCACCCTCTGGTAGTACGCAAACCATGTCGGAACAAAAGAGCAGCTCCCCTTGGGTACCTTGAGGTGCATGTTCGCCTTCGGTTAACCCGAGGTCGTAACGCTGGGCGCTGAGTGACTCTTCCAGCAAGGGCGTTTCCTGCGCCGCAATGCTCAAGGCTATGCCGACATGCTGCTGCTGAAAGCGCTTGTAGACCTTGGGCAAAAGCGTCTGGGAAAACAGTGGGAGGCACGTAACGCTTAACTGGCCATGTTCAAAGCGACGAATTGACTGCGCAACGCTGTTGATTCGTTCCAGGCCGATGTAGGAGCGTTCAACCTCTTCGAACAGCATGATCGCCTGGGCTGTCGGCACCAGCCTTCCTCCCGCGCGATCAAAGAGTCGCAGGCCAGAAAGCGTTTCCAGTCGCGCCAGCTCCCGGCTGACCGTCGGTTGCGAGGTAAAAAGCAGCTGCGCCGCTCCCGTGACGCTGCCGGCCTGCATGATGGCCCGGAACACCTCGATATGCCGTATGGATATCTCCATCCTTGATCCCCGCTCGTTTAACGAAGCCCATATCAAAACTGAATCGAGCGGCAAAGAATAGGTATTTTATTGAATGAATAACGCTGGTCATGATGGTTGCTCTCCCAATTTCAGAAGAAATACCGTCATGCCCAACCATTCCGTGTTTCAGCCGTTGACCGAGTCTGCAAAACAGCACGGCACGCCGCTCTGGTGTTATGAGGCCGAGACCATCCGGGCCCGCATCAATCAACTGCAGGGTTTCGACGTTATTCGGTATGCGCAGAAGGCGTGCTCCAACCTGCATATTCTTCGGTTGATGCGCGAGCAAGGCGTGCGGATCGATGCGGTATCGCTGGGTGAAATCGAGCGGGCTCTGCTGGCTGGCTTTAGCCCTGCCGGTGACCCGGCCGGCATTGTTTTTACCTGTGACTTATTCGATGAGGCGACATTGCGCCGTGTCGTGGAACTGCAGTTGGAAGTGAACACCGGCTCAATTGATATGTTGCGCCAACTGGGCCAGTTGTCGCCCGGCCATCGCGTGTGGCTGCGGATCAATCCGGGGTTTGGTCATGGCCATAGCCGCAAGACCAATACCGGTGGCGAAAACAGCAAGCACGGAATTTGGCATGAGCAAGTGCAAGAAGCGCTCAAAGTGATTCATCAATTCGGGCTGAAGCTGGTGGGCGTGCATATGCATATCGGCTCCGGTGTGGATTACGCGCACCTTGAGCAAGTGGGCAGTGCGATGGTCTCGGTGGTGAAGGCGCTTGACCACGATATCGAAGCGTTTTCCATTGGCGGAGGGCTTGCCACGCCTTATCGTGGGGAAGATGAACCGGTGGATATCCAGAGTTATGCGAGCACCTGGCGCCAGGCCAAACAGGCGATTGAGGCCTGGCTCGGTCATCCGGTACGCATGGAAATCGAGCCGGGCCGCTTCCTGGTCGCGGAGTCTGGGTATCTGGTCACCGAAGTTCGCGCGGTTAAAAAAGTCGGCAGGAGGAATTTCATTCTGGTGGACGCCGGCTTCAATGACCTGATGCGGCCTGTCCTCTATGGCGCCTATCACCACATGACATTGCTGGATGCCCAAGGTATGCCGGTCAGCCGCCCCGGGCACCTGTGCGTAGTGGGCGGCCCGTTGTGCGAGGCCGGCGATATTTTCACGCAGGACGAACAGGGCGTCACACCCCGTATGTTGCCGGAAGCGCAAGTGGGTGATTTGTTGGTGATACACGATACCGGCGCGTATGGCGCCGCCATGTCATCCAACTACAACAGCCGCCCGCTGTTGCCGGAGGTACTGATCGAACAGGGGCGCGCCAAATTGATTCGACGCCGGCAACCGCTCTCGGACTTGCTGGCCCTGGAGTTGGAGCTTTAACGCTACCCATAAAAAAACCGGCCACCAAGGACCGGTTTTTTTAACATCCCCCGTCATAACCATCCTGACGTGAGACCAATATCTGAGTGGAGCGGGTAGAGGGAATCGAACCCTCATCTAAAGCTTGGGAAGCTTTCGTTCTACCACTAAACTATACCCGCTCAGAGCGGCTGACTTTGTACCAGATGTGCTCGCGGATTTGAAGTTTTTCTTCGAAAATTCTGTGTTTTACGTGCCAACGGTCGATCGTGGGCAGGCGGATCCCCTGGGAAATCCAGCCCACCCACAACCCCGTCGCTCATACGGCAAACGCATGCTGTGGCTGCGCCGCGTGGTACCGCAACCGACTTGGCTGCTGCTCCGGCCGCAAAAACCCCATTAACGCTTCCCGGCTATCCCGGCACGCGGCCTTGTGCTCCATGTCCAGAAAGTGCCCGGTCGCCTGGATCGTCCCGAAGCTGCTTTTCGCAATATGCTGCCCAAACAGCTTCGCATCCTGGGCGCTGGTGTACTCGTCCCATTCGCCGTTCAAAAACAGCACCGGTATATCAATCTGCTTCGCCGACTTGAGGTAGCACAGCCGGTCGCTGTTCAGCACGTGGCTGATGTGAAAGTGCATCTGCCCGTATTCATGCTCGGCCAGGCTGCTCACGTGCTTGTGGTTGAAGCGCTTGAACAGTGACGGCAAGTGTTTGCCGATGGTGCTGTTGACCAGGTGGCCCACGCGGTCGCGGTCGAGGCTGCCGAGGTAGTCGACGCCGCGCTCCAGGTAGTCACGCATGGGGGCGTTGATCACCGGGGAGAACGAGCTGATCACGGCCTTTTCCACCCGGCGCGGGCGGTGCGCGAGGGCGACGAGGGTCGCGGCGCCGCCCCACGAGAAGGACAGTACGTGTTCGGCGGCGAAGTGGTCGATGAGTTCCAGGAGGATCTGGCCTTCGACTTCTTTCGTCAGCATCTGCTCGTGGCGGTTGTGGGCTTTGGAGCGACCGGCGTAGGGCTGGTCGTACAACACCACGTTGAATTGCGGGTGCAGGCTTTTCACGGTCTGTGCGAAAGACGCGGTGGTGGCCATTGAGCCGTTGACCAGGATGATGGTCTTGGCCGCTGCGTCCGCGCGATAGAACTCCGTGTAAACCCGATACTGACCCTGTATATCCAGCACAGCGATTTCTGGCCTCATGTCGTAAGACTCCTGGCAAGCGGGTAATGCGCGCAGATCACTCTGCACGAGCTTTGTGACAGGTAGGCATACGCCTGGAAGTGAGGGCCCATGTCGATCCGATACTGGCTGGCCGACGGGTGTTGTTATGGCGGGCAATTTGCCGTGAGATGCCCGCAGGTCAAGCATGCGGACGGGCAAAGTGTTTCTTGTAGGTAGGGGTGACTCGCCAGTCAGAATGCGGCTGGCTCGTTTGATTCAAGCAGGATGGGGGCCAGTTCGCCAGTCGAGGGCGTGGGTTTTTGCCATCATCGGCTGAACGGTCATCAGACCTGCCGGATTTCAGCGTCCGTCAGCGCCCGGTATTGGCCTGGGGCAAGGGATGGGTCCAATTCCAGCGGCCCCATGCGCTCGCGGTGCAGGCGCATCACTTTGTTGTCGAAGTGCCCGAACATGCGCTTCACCTGGTGATAACGCCCTTCAATGATGCTCAGGCGCGCCGTTCTGGGGCCCAATAGTTCCAATTCGGCCGGCTGAGTGGTGAGGTCTTCAAACGCGAAGTACAGGCCGGCGGCGAAAGTGGCCGCGTATTGCGGGCCGATTTCCTGCTCGGTCTCGACGTAGTAGACCTTGGGTAATTTGGTTTGTGGCTGGGTCAGGCGGCGCGACCATTGGCCGTCGTTGGTGATCAGCAGCAGGCCGGTGGTGTTGAAATCCAGGCGGCCGGCGATGTGCAGCTCGTGCTTGTCCGGCTCACCCAGCAGATCGAGCACGGTGGGGTGTTGCGGGTCGGAGGTGGCGCTCACGCAGCCCTGGGGTTTGTGCAGCATGAAGTAACGCGCGGGTTTGCCGGTTTGCAGCACTTCGTCATCCAGCAACACACGGCTGAACTCGCTCACCGGGTGATGCGGGTCGCTCACAAATTGGCCATCGACGGTAATCCGCCGTTCCACCAGCAACAGGCGCACTTGCTGGCGGTTGAATCGGGGCAGGTTGCTGAGGAAGCGGTCTACGCGCATTACTCGGGCTCGGCGCCGCGCAGTTGCTCGTCCACCTGGGCACAGCGCGGGCACAGGCAGGCTTTGTTGCGCAGTTGCGGCGGCAAGGCTTCGAGCACCGCAGGGTCGATGCTGACGCTGTAGCACCAGCACGCCTGGTCGGCAGTACGCGGGTCGGCCAGGGCGCAGTCGTTGCGGGCGCCGCAGGCGGGGCAGAAAGTTGGCGTGGTCATCGGTCGGTTCAGGCTGTATCGGACAAAGTCCCGGTGAAACCCGGTGTGCCTTGCACGATACAGCCCCGCCGCGTTATTGCAAATCACGCTCCAGCACGACCACCCGTTGGCCTGCGCCAATGCCGCTGCCCGGCTGCACCGGGATTTCCCTTACGGTGCCGGCGAACGGTGCGAGTACCGGGATTTCCATCTTCATCGACTCCAGGATCACCAGCACATCACCCGCAGCAACGCGTTCGCCAGCGCGCACCTGCACTTGCCAGAGATTGCCGGCGATGTGGCTGTCGATGCTGTATTCATTGGCTTGCAAAGGCGTGTCTTCGCCCAAGGGCGCCGCAAGTTCCTCGCTGTCGAAATGCGCCTGGCCGCTGGCGATCCAGCGTTCGCGTTCGGCGTTGAATGCGCGTTGCTGTTGCCCGCGAAACGCGCCAATGCTCTCGGCTTCGCGGGTGAGAAAGGCCTGGTAATCCGTCAGGTTCAACTGGCTGTGTTCAATGTTCAGTTCAAACCGCCCAAGGGGGAAGTCCCGGCGAATCTGCACCAGCTCATCGGCGCTCACCGGGTAAAAGCGGATCTGGTCGAAGAAGCGCAGCAACCACGGTTTGCCGTCGAATGCCGCCACCTCTCGGTAGCGGTTCCACATCTGCAAGGTGCGCCCGACAAACTGATAACCACCGGGGCCTTCCATGCCGTAGACGCACAGGTAGGCGCCGCCGATGCCCACGGAGTTTTCCGCGGTCCAGGTGCGTGCCGGGTTGTACTTGGTGGTGACCAGGCGGTGGCGCGGGTCGAGTGGCGTGGCTACAGGCGCGCCGAGGTAGACGTCGCCCAGGCCCATCACCAGGTAGCCGGCATCGAACACGGTGTGGCGCACTTCGTCGAGGTTGGCCAGGTCGTTGATGCGGCGGATGAACTCCAGGTTGCTCGGGCACCAGGGTGCGTCCTTGCGCACGGTGGTCATGTATTTTTCGATGGCCAGTTGGCAGGCCGGGTCGTCCCAGGACAGTGGCAGGTGGACGATGCGCGAAGGCACTTGCAGGTTTTGGCTGGCGCAGACGGCGTGCCATTCGGTGGTGATCAACGCCAGGAGGTCGGCGAGGGGCAGTTGTTCGGGTTGGTAGTGGATTTGCAGGGAGCGGATGCCGGGTGTCAGGTCGATGACGCCGTGCAGGGCTCGGGCGTCGAAGGCTTGCATCAGGGCATGGGCGCGAAAACGCAGCACCAGGTCGAGTTGCGGGGCGCCGATTTCCAGGAGCAGGTGGGTGTCGCCGGCCAGGCGGGCGATGAGGCGGGTGTCCTGTGTGCCGATATCCAGGACCACAGGTGAACTGTAGGAGCCCGGCTTGCCGGCGATGGTATCAATGCGGTGTTCCGGATGTACCGAGGTGCCAGCATCGCGAGCAAGCTTGCTCCTACAGTGATCCCATTTCAGGGCGAGGTCACGGGCGGTGGGTAGATCGACGGGAGTGAACTGGATTTTGTCGCCCGCCTTGAGCTGGCCCAACTGCCACAAGTCCGCCTCGATCACCGTCACCGGGCACACAAACCCACCCAGGCTCGGGCCGTCGGGGCCGAGGATCACCGGCATGTCCCCGGTAAAATCCACCGCACCAATCGCATACGGATTGTCGTGGATGTTGGACGGATGCAACCCTGCCTCACCACCGTCCGTACGCGCCCACAATGGCTTCGGCCCGATCAGCCTCACACCGGTGCGGCTGGAATTGAAATGCACTTCCCACTGAGTGGCAAAGAACGTCTCGATGTACTCAGGCTTGAAGTATTGCGGCGCACCGTGGGGGCCATAGATCACCCGCAGTGTTCGCACCTCGGCAAGGGGCTCGGGTACCCGTTGTTGGCCCGCGCTAACGTCCGAAAGCGGCAGTAAATGCAACACATCCCCGGCCCGCAAAGCCCGCCCGCCATGCCCACCAAACTGTCCCAGGGTGAAGGTACTTTTGCTGCCCAGATAATCCGGAACCTGCAGCCCGCCACGCAGGCAAAGGTAGCTGCGGGCACCGGCCCCGGCGATGGTGCCAAGGTTCAAGGTAGCCCCCGCCGGAACCAGCAGCGCGGTGTTCATCGGCACCGCTTCATCATTCAACCGCAGCGCAATGTCTGCGCCGGTCACCGCCACTACCGCCGCACAGTTGAAGCGCAACAGCGGCCCGCTCATGGTGATTTCCAGCCCGGCAGTGCCTTCGGCATTCCCCAGCAGGCGATTGCCCAGGCGCAACGCGCGGCTGTCCATCGGCCCCGACGGCGGCACGCCCACGGCCCAGTAACCCAGGCGCCCGGGATAATCCTGAACACTGGTTTGCGTGCCGGCGCTCAGTACTTCAAATGTATCTGCGCGATACACCAGATCTTCAAGGCAGCGCGTCCACGGCCTGCCACTGGCGAACGGTGCGGCGAGCAGAATCTGCCGCAGGTAATCGCGATTGG
Source organism: Pseudomonas sp. A125 (assembly GCF_055409485.1). Lineage (NCBI taxonomy): Bacteria > Pseudomonadati > Pseudomonadota > Gammaproteobacteria > Pseudomonadales > Pseudomonadaceae > Pseudomonas > Pseudomonas sp. A125. The sequence continues at coordinate 626,557 of NZ_JBUZVP010000001.1, read as the reverse complement.
TTTCGACGCCATACAGCTGGCTGTCGGTCAACGCCTGATGCAGATCCAGCCGCGCCTGTTCGCGGGTCGGCGCCCAGGTGATGAGCTTGGCGATCATCGGGTCGAAGTAGGGCGCAATCTCGCAACCGGCCTCCACCCAGGTGTCGACGCGCAGGCCTTCGGCGGCCGGGAAATCCACACAGGTCAAAAGCCCCGGGCTCGGCTGGAAATCCCGGCCCGGATCTTCGGCATACAAGCGCGCCTGAATCGCGTGGCCGCGAGGCTTCAGTTGCAGCGCGCTCAATGGCGGCAGCTCCCCGGCGGCCAGTTGCACCATCCAGCGCACCAGGTCCACGCCCCACACTTGCTCAGTGACACCGTGCTCCACCTGCAACCGGGTGTTCACTTCCAGAAAATAGAAGCGGCCATCGGCGCTATCAAAGATAAATTCCACAGTGCCGGCACTGCGGTAATTCACCGCCTTGGCCAGGGTGATTGCCGCGCTGCAAAGCTCATCAGCCATGCCGTCGGGCAGGTTCGGTGCCGGGGTTTCCTCAAGCACTTTCTGGTTGCGACGCTGCACCGAACAGTCGCGCACACCGAGGGCGATCACTTCACCATGCCCATCACCAAACACCTGCACTTCCAGATGCCGGGCGTGCTGGATGTACTTCTCGATAAACACACCGGCATCGCTGAAATTGTTCTGACCCAGGCGTTTGACTGTCTCGAAACAGTCGCGCAACTCATCGGCACTGTTGCACACGCGCATGCCGATGCCGCCACCGCCGGCGGTGCTTTTGAGCATGATCGGATAGCCCACGCTTTTGCCGGCCAGCAGTGCGGCGTCGAGGCTGTCGAGCAGTTCGGTGCCTTCCAGCAACGGGATGTTGTGCTGCTTGGCCAACGCTCGGGCGGTGTGCTTGAGGCCGAACACGCGCAGCTGTTCCGGCGTTGGGCCGACGAAGGCGATGCCGGCGGTTTCGCAGGCTTCGGCGAAGGCGGCGTTTTCCGAAAGGAAACCGTAGCCGGGGTGAATCGCCGTGGCGCCACTGGCCTTGGCGGCGGCGAGGATTTTCTCTACCGACAAATAGGTACCGGCCGCCGCACCTTCGCCCAGGGTATAAGCCTCGTCGGCTTGCTGGATATGCAGGCTGGCGGCATCGGCTTCGGAATACACCGCCACGCCCTTGACCGAAAGCTCACGCAAGGTGCGCAGGATGCGGCAGGCGATGGCGCCACGGTTGGCGATCAACAGTTTTTCGAACATGACAAAACCCCGCAGGCCGATGATTGCTCGGCCTTGTCCTGGGATGCGGGCCGTCCCGCAAATGTGGGTGGCGCTGCGGTCGTCCGGAGCGCAAATGTCAACACCAATGGAGATCAACTGTGGGAGCCGGGCTTGCCCGCGATGGCGGTGGGTCAGTCCCCCCATATGTTGGCTGACCCACCGCTATCGCAGGCAAGCCAGCTCCCACAGGTCATCTTCCACAGTTGATCTTCAGCGTTTTTGGAGGCACTGCCCCGCCCGGGCCTGGCACAGGGTGAACAACCACTGACGCAACCGCTTGATTTTCAGTTCCATACCAGTAACTCCGCAGGGGTGGGGTTGTAGCCGTTGCACGGGTTGTTCAACTGCGGGCAGTTGGAGATCAGCACGATCACGTCCATCTCGGCCCGCAGGTCGACGTATTTGCCGGGGGCGGAAATACCGTCTTCAAACGTCAGCCCGCCCTCGGCCGTCACCGGCACATTCATGAAAAAATTGATGTTCGGCCCGATGTCGCTTTTGCCCAGCCGGCCATCGTGGGCACAGGCCCGCAGGTAGTTGTCTCGGCAGCTGTGCATGTAGCGTTTTTCCAGGGCATAGCGCACGGTGTTGCTCTCTTGGGCGCAGGCGCCGCCGAGGGTGTCGTGACGCCCGCAGGTGTCGTCGACGATGGTCAGCATCGGCTGGCCGAGGTTGGAATACAGCACGCTGCCGGTGCTCAGGTACACGCTGTTTTGCCGGCGCAAGGTGCGCTGTACGTCATAGCGTTCCTTGGGGTTTTTCAGGCTGTAGAACAGCGTGTCGACCGCCTGGTTGCCCTCAAGGTCGAGGATGCGCAGGGTCTGGCCGGCCTTGACTTCCATCAGCCAGGGTTCGCCGGCGGGGATGGTCGCGCGGTACACGGCCGCGTCGGGTTGTTTGGCGAGTGCGATAGACATGGCAGGTCCTCAGGCGAACAGACGGTCGGTGTTGATAAAGCCGCGCTCGTTCTCCGGGCGCGAGGTGCGGCAGTGTTCGGCGACGCTTTTGTCGGCGTTCATCCAACTGAGTTTCAGCGGCTGCGGCGCGTATTCGGGGTTCGGGTCCATGGGGTGTTGCAGTGCGGTGAGCACCACCAATGTGTCCATCGGTGCGTAGAGTTCGATGTAGTCGCCGGCCTTCGAATTGCCCTTGGCGAAGTGCAGCGTGCCCGCGTCATCCACGGTAATTTTGCTGAACAGGTTGAGGGTCATCAGCAGGTCGCAAAGCCCCAGGCCCCACTTGCCCAATTCCACCAGCAGGTTGTCGGTGCCGTTGCGATAGAAGCCGTTGCGCAGTTCTTGATAGCGGCCCTTGCCGTATTTTTCGGCGACCTCGGAGGCACATAACACGCCGCCGATGCTGTCGCTCCAGCCGCAGGTATCAGCGGTGATTGCGGCCAGCACACGCCCCATGTCCGAGTACAGGCAATGGCCCGTGGTGAGCTTGGCGGTGTGTTGGCATTTGAGGCTGTCGGGCAGGTTCAGGCGCTCGGTTTTTTCATTGGCGTTGAGCAGGGTCAGGCTGACGTTGGCGCCGCCGCGAATGTCGGTCAGGCGCAGCAGTTGGCCGCGCTTGAGCACGAAGGAGCGGTGGCCGCCGCCGGGGAGCATTTCTTCGGCGAAGGGTGGGAACAATTGGGTTGAGTCGGTCATTTGGAAGTGGCTCCAAGTTCGGCGGCGAGCGCCTTGCGGCGCTCGCTGTTCAAAGGGATGTCGTAGGTGATGCGGGCGCCATACGCGCCGGGGGCGTGCGGGTCGAGGCGCACCTTGTCGAACACCAGCAGGCGGGTGCCGAGGCTGAAGCCTTCGCTCAGGTCGTGGGTGACCATGAACACCGTCAGTTTTGTTTCGCGCCACAGCTCCAGCAACAGCAGGTGCATGTCTTTGCGAATGCCCGGGTCGAGGGCGCCGAAGGGTTCGTCCAGCAGCAACACGCGCGGCTTCATGATCAGCGCCTGGGCGATCGCCAGCCGCTGCTGCATGCCGCCCGAGAGCTGTGCCGGGTACTTGTCCAGGGCGTGCCCCAAACCGACTTTATGCAGCAGGGCTGCGGCCTGTTCCCGCGCCTGTTTTTTCGCGCTGCCAAACAGCCGGCCGAGCAGCGGTGAGCGCGGCAGTTCAAGGCCCAGCGCAACGTTGTTCAGCACCGTCAGGTGCGGGAACACCGAGTAGCGCTGGAACACCACGCCACGGCTGGCGTCGGGTTCGGCGGCCAGCGGTTTACCGTCCAGCAGGATCTGGCCCTGGCTGGCGGTTTCCTGGCCCAGCAGCAGGCGCAGGAAGGTCGATTTGCCGCAACCGGAAGTGCCGACCAAGGTACAGAACTCGCCTTCGGCCACCTGCAGGTTAAGGCGCTCCAACACCACCTGGTCGCCATAGCGCTGCCACACATTGTTGACGCTGATAAAGCTCATGCCCGCGCTCCTTCATACCAGGGGAACGCACGCCGGGTCAGGGCCTTGAGGCCCCAGTCCATCAGCCAGGCCAGCAGGGTGATCCACACCACGTAGGGCAGGATCACGTCCATCGCGAGGTAGCGGCGCACCAGGAAAATCCGGTAACCCAAACCGTCGGTGGAGGCGATGGCCTCGGCGGCAATCAGGAACAGCCACGCCGAGCCCAGCATCAGGCGCAGGGAGATCAGCAAGCGCGGCAGCAATTGCGGCAACACCACCCGCAGCATCAGGGGCCAGGTGGAGGCGCCAAGGGTCTGCGCTTTCACCAGCAGCTCGACGGGAATTTCCCGTGCGCGCTGTTCCAGGTCGCGGGCCAGGCACGGGGTGATGCCGATCACGATCAACATCACTTTCGACAACTCCCCCAGCCCGAACACGATGAACAGGATCGGCAGGATAGCCAGCGGTGGCACCATCGACAGCACCGTCAGCAACGGTGACAGCGGCGCGCCGAACAGCGGCAAGGTGCCCGCCGCGATGCCCAGGCACAGGCCGGCGAGGGCGCTGATGCCCAAGCCAATCGCCAGGCGACGCAGGCTCGACGCGCTGTCTTGCCACAGTACATATTCACCGGTGCGGCTGTCGGCGCTGAAGGCCAGGCGCTTCACCGCGTCGCCCATTTGTGCGGCGCTGGGCAGCAGCTTGTCGTTGGGGTTGTCTGCCAGGCGCTCGGCCGAGCCCACAAAGTAGGCGAACAGCAGCAGCGCGAAAGGCAGCAGCACCAACAGCAAGCGGCTGGAGCGTTCCGGGTGACGGTTGATCAGGCGCATGGCCGGGTCCTCTTACAACGTGCCGTCGGCGGCCATCTGTACGTAGCTGGGGTCGAAATGCAGCTTGAGGTTGGCGGTGTCGCCGTGGGTCACGCCGTTGGCGAAGCTCATGCCCACGGCGTTGGTGTCTTTTGCACCCTCACCCAGCAGGCCGTGCTGGAAGGAGAACTCGGCGACCTTGCCCATGGTGGCCGGCAACTGTGCGCTGGTGGCGAAGGCCAGGGCCTCCTTGGGCGTGGCGAACAGCTTGGTGGTGTCCAGTTGCGACTGGAAGCCCTTGAGGTCGGTGCCGGAGGCCTTGGCCATGTGTTCCAGCGCTTCGGTGCTGGCGGCGGTTTTTGCGTTCATCAGCGCGACCACTTCAAACCAGGCACCGGTCAACGCTTTGCCCAGCTTGGGGTTGTCCTTGAGGGTCTGGGTGTTGACCACCATCATGTCCATGATTTCGCCGGGCACTTTGCTGGAGTCGAACACTTCGGTGACGCCGGGCTTGGCCAAGACCTGCGAGAGCATCGGGTTCCAGGTGGTGACGGCCTTGACCTGGTCGGTGTTGAAGGCGGCGGCGATGTCGGCGTCGGAGGTGTTGACCACTTTCAGGTCTTTTTCGGTGAGGCCGGCCGACTCCAGGGCGCGGGCCAGCAGGTAGTGGGACACGGAGAGTTCCACCAGGTTGACGTTCATGCCCTTGAGGTCGGCGACGGTCTTGCCTTCGCCCTTGATGACCACGCCATCGTTGCCGTTGGAGAAGTCGCTGACCACCAGTGCGGTGCTGTCCACGCCACCGGCGGCGGGGATGGTCAGGGCGTCCATGTTGGTCATGGTGCAGCCGTCGAACTGGCCGGCGGTGTACTGGTTGATGGATTCGACGTAGTCGTTGAGCTGCACCATGTCGATCTTGATGCCGTACTTCTTGGCCCACTTGTCGAGGATGCCTTGGCTGCCGGCGTACTCCCAGGGCATCCAGCCGGCATAAATCGTCCAGCACACGCTGAAATGGTCTTTGGGGGCGGCTTGGGCGGAAAAGCTCACCACGGCGGCGAAGGCGGCGGCGAGCAGGGCGGGTAAACGTATCGAGGGCATGGGTGCTTCTCCAGTTGATCATAGGGCGAGCAGGAGCAACGCGGCACCGTAAACGGTGGCTTGTCTCCCGGGCTTTTATCCCGCCGTGTAACCTCAACTGGAGGTCGCCAACTCTCGGACCAGCCACTCGCCTTAGCGAGCCGGAACCCTAGTCAGCCATTGCAAATTGTGGTGCCGCGAACCTGTGATGACTCCTGCACGGAGGAGGTAAAGCGAGAGTCGTGCCAAGTGGCATGGGCGCAGTAACGGCGCGGGTTGGCGAGATAGGAACAGCGCAGCGCGCGCAGAACGTGCGTTGTGCTGGTGCGAGGTTGCACTGCAATGAGGCGACCGGTAGATGTATCAATATATGTCCGAATCGCACCAGATTCCGATTTTGATGTCAGATATTTCGTCAGGCAGTGAAAGCTGTTTGCCGCCCCCCAGCGTCGCTGGGTGTGCTCTTCCGCGGTCCAGGAGGCCGCCATGTATCGTCGACTGCTTCTCATCGCTTTGCTCGGCTTGACCCTTTCTGCGTGCGCGCCTTATTACGGTGGCGGCCAGGCCTACTACGGTTCCGAGGTCTACACGGCGCCTGCGCCGGCGTATTACTACGGCGGTGGCCCGTACTATCACTACCGTCAGGGATACTACCCGCCGCCGCAACGCTATTACCCGTCGCCGCGGTATTACCAGCCGGCGCCGCGGTATTATCCTGCGGGACCGCGAGCCGGTTACCGGCCTTACTCCAACCAGGGTTGGGGCAGCCACTGGGGTAATGGCGGTGGCCGTGGCCAGGGGGGCGGCAATCAGGGTGGAGGCCATGGCGGCGGGCACCGCTGAGGGCTTTCAGTAGTCGGACAAATCTGCCAGCGGATGGCGCCCTTCCCAGACCTTGTGGAAGTGCGCCTGCACCACCGCCTCAGGGATCAGGTTGATGTCCGGCCAATGCCAGTGGGGCTGTTGGTCCTTGTCGATCAACCGCGCCCGCACCCCTTCGCTGAATTCCGGGTGGCGGCAGCAGTTCAGGCTCAGGGTGTACTCCATCTGGAACACCTGGGCCAGGGACAGGTGACGCGCCCGCTGGATCTGCTCCCACACCAGGTGTGCGGTCAGCGGGCAGCCTTCGCTCAGGGTCTTGCCGGCGCGGCTGAACAGCGGGTCGGTGTGGTCGCGCAACTGGCTCAAGGCTCTCCACGCGCAGCGCACCTCGCCCACATCCAGCCACTCGTCGATCTGCGCCCGGCGCGGTAGCCATTGGGCTTCGGGCATTTGGCCGGTGGCCTCCTGGGCCAGGGCCTTGAGCAGGCTGTTGAGCTGCATGTCGGTCTGTTCCTGCCAGTTCAGTTGCAGCAGGCCTTCCAGCAGTTCGTCTTGTTGTTCATCCAGCAGGAAACGGTCGGCCAGGCCCAGGTCCAGGGCATCGCGGCCATTCATGTGGGCGCCAGTCAGGCCGAGGAACACACCCAACTTGCCGGGCAGGCGCGACAGGAACCAGCTCGCACCCACATCCGGGTACAGGCCGATGCTGATTTCCGGCATGGCCAGGCGACTGCTCGGGGTGACGATGCGCACGGCGGCGCTTTGCAGCAAGCCCATGCCGCCGCCCAGCACATAGCCGTGGCCCCAGCAGATCAACGGTTTGGGGTAGGTGTGCAGGCGGTAGTCGAGGCGGTACTCCGCGGCGAAAAATTGCGCGGCCAGCGCCGGAACCTCGCCGGGATGTGCACGGCAGGCCTGGGCCAGGCTGCGCACTTCGCCACCGGCGCAAAACGCCTTGGGGCCATTGCCGCGCAGCAGCACACAAACGATTTGCGGGTCTTTGGCCCAGGCATCCAGGCGTTCGCCCAAGGCCAGGATCATTGGCAACGACAGGGCGTTAAGGGATTTTTCCGCGTCCAGGCTGGCGACGCCGATGCGGGCGCCGTCGGTGCCAATCAGTTCTTCGAAGTGCAGGTTCATCATGACCTCAATCGAGAAAGTGAAGGTTGAGTATGATCGCTTCGCGGGAAAGTGCCGGTTCTGCGTCAGATCAATTGACAAGCAGGGTGGGCTTTCCTAGGGTTCGCACCATTGTTTTTTCTGGATGCAACCATGACCACCGACGACCGTATCAAACTCGAACCCAGCTGGAAACACGCCCTGCGTGACGAGTTCGACCAGCCGTACATGGCCCAGCTCCGTGAATTCCTGCGTCAGGAACACGCGGCCGGCAAGGAGATCTACCCGCCGGGACCGATGATCTTCAACGCGCTCAACTCAACACCGCTGGACAAGGTCAAGGTGGTAATCCTCGGCCAGGACCCGTACCACGGCCCCGGCCAGGCCCATGGCTTGTGCTTCTCGGTGCAACCGGGCGTGCCGGCGCCGCCGTCGCTGGTCAATATCTATAAAGAACTCAAGCGCGACCTGAACATCGACATCCCCAACCACGGCCACCTGCAAAGCTGGGCCGACCAGGGTGTGCTGATGATCAACACCACCATGACGGTAGAGCGCGCGAATGCCAACGCCCATGCAGGCAAGGGCTGGCAGTTCTTTACCGACCGGGTGATCGAGATTGTCAGCGCGCACCAGCCACACCTGGTGTTCCTGCTGTGGGGCGCCCATGCGCAGGGCAAGCAGAAGCTGATCGACGCCACCAAGCACTTGGTGCTGACGTCGGTGCATCCGTCGCCGCTGTCGGCGTATAGAGGGTTTATTGGCTGCGGGCATTTCAGCCGCACCAACAAGTTTCTGGAGCAGAATGGCGAGACGCCGATCGAGTGGCGATTGCCGCCGGTTTGACATAGATCCAGTGTAGGAGCTGTCGAGCTTTAGCGAGGCTGCGAAGACGGCGGCACAGTCAGCATAATGCTGCCTGACCCACCACTATCGCAGCCTCGCTTGGGCTCGACAGCTCCCACTATTGAACGTCTCTCAGGCTTTAGATTTTGTCTGGTTGCCGGTTCCAGTGCCGAAACAACGGCTCCGCCAGAAACAACACAAACAACAAACGCATCACCTGCATCGCCGTCACCAACGGCACCGACAGTTGCAGGGTTTCCGCCGTCAGGCTCATTTCCGCAATTCCGCCTGGCATCATGCCCAGTGTCAGCGAACGCAGATCCAGTTGTGTGAGCGCACTCAAGCCCACAGCCGCCAGCGTGGCGATCAACATGGTCAACGCCGTACCGATCAACGTACGCCCCATGAACAACGGTGCACGCCGGAAGAACTGCCGGTTGAAGTGGCAACCCAGGCCGCTGCCGATCAGCCACTGGCCGATCTGGCTGCCGCCGTCGGGCAGGCCGATGTGCAAGTCCCAGGTAATGCTGACGGCGGCGCTCACCAGCAACGGCCCGAACAGCCATGGGTTTGGCTGGCGCAAGCGCTGCCAACCCCAGGCCACCAAGCCGCCGACAGGGAACAGCACCGCCAGCCAGGTCCAATCGACGTTGGCTGGATGAAACTGCGGAGCACCTTCACCCAGCACGTATTTGAACGCCGCCGGTACACACAGCACCACCACCAACACCCGCAGACTCTGGCCCGCCGCGACGCGGCTGAGCACCGCGCCATTGCGTGCGCCGAGGTTGACCATCTCGCCGGAACCACCCGGCATGCTGGAGAAAAATGCGGTGGCGCGGTCTTCACCGCTGCGGCGCATCAACCACACCCCCACAATGCTGGAGAGGCTGGTGACCAGCGCGCCGAAGAAGATCAGGCCGAAGTGGCTCATCACCTGCTCCATCACCACTGGGGTGAAGTGCAGGCCGATGCCGATGCCGACCACCCACTGGCCGCATTTGCGGCCGCCGGGGATTTCTGCGAGCTGCCAGGGTGTAAGGCAGCGAACAAGGATGATCGCCAGCAACGAGCCGACCATGTACGGCAGTGGCCAGCCGATCTGGCTGGCGAGGTACCCGCCCAGCAGACCGACCAGCGGTGTTGCCCACCAGCTTCTGAACGTGACCTCAGACATCGGCCACGGCACGACGCTGCAGGGAACGCTTGCGCCAGATACGCACCAGCGGGAACAGCAGCATCAACGCAGTCAGCACCCATACACCGAAGGTGATCGGGCTCGACCAGAGGATTTGCAGTTCGCCGTTGGAAATCGACAGCGCACGGCGCAGGTTCTGCTCCATCAAGCCGCCGAGGATAAAGCCCAGCAGGACCGGCGACAGCGGGAAGTCCAGCTTGCGCAGGATGTAGCCGAAGATACCGATGCCGACCATCAGGAACAGGTCGAAGGTGGTGGCGTGAACCGCGTACACACCGATCGCGGTGATGATCGCGATCACCGGTACCAGCGCCCAGTTCGGCACGGCAAGGATGCGCGTGAAGATGCGGATCATCGGGATGTTGAGGATCACCAGCATGATGTTGGCGATAAACAACGAGGCGATCAGGCCCCAGACGATGTCCGGTTGCTGTTGGAACAGCAGCGGGCCGGGGGTGATGTTGTACAGCGACAGGGCACCGATCATTACCGCTGTGGTGCCCGAACCGGGTACACCGAGGGTCAGCATTGGCACCAGGGCGCCGCAGGCAGAAGCGCCGATCGCGGTTTCCGGAGCGGCCAGGCCACGCATGTCGCCCTGGCCGAATTTACCGGTGGCGCCGGCCAGGCGTTTCTCGGTCATGTAGGCCACGGCAGAGGCCAGTGTGGCGCCAGCGCCCGGCAATACGCCCATGATGAAACCCAACAGGCCGCAGCGAATATTCACTACGAATACCGAGGAAGCTTCCTTCAGGTTGAACATCATCCGTCCGGTGGCTTTTACCGCTTCCTGGCCACGGTGGGTTTTTTCCAGCAGCAACAGGATCTCGCTGATGGAGAACAGGCCCAGCACCAGCACCACGAATTGGATGCCGTCGGTCAGGTGGATGTTATCGCCTGTGAAACGGTACACACCGCTGTTGGCATCAATACCCACTGCCGACAGAAACAGGCCGATCAAGGCTGCCACGAAGGTCTTCAGCGGTTTGTCACCGGCCATGCCGCCCAGGCACACGATGGCAAACACCATCAGTACGAAATATTCCGCCGGGCCGAAGGCAATCGCCCATTTGGCCAGCAGCGGGGCGAACAGCACCATGCCGCAGGTGGCGATAAACGCGCCGATGAACGAGCTCCATGCCGACAGCGACAAGGCCACGCCCGCCAGGCCTTTGCGGGCCATCGGGTAGCCGTCGAGGGTGGTCATCACGGTGGAGGCTTCACCCGGGATGTTCAGCAGGATCGAGCTGATGCGCCCGCCGTACTCGCAGCCCAGGTACACGGCGGCCAACAGGATCAACGCCGACTCGGGCGGCAGCCCGAGGGCGAATGCGATGGGGATCAACAGCGCCACGCCGTTGATCGGGCCCAGGCCCGGCAGCAGGCCGACCACGGTGCCGATCAAGGTGCCGCACAGCGCGGTGATCAGGTTGTAAGGGGTCAGTGCAACGCCGAAGCCCTGGCCCAAATAGCTGAACGTATCCATATCAGTTCTCCAGAACTTCAAGCAGGCCGAGCGGCAGCGGTACATCCATGGCTTTGTCGAACAACAGATAAAGGCCGATGCTCATCAAGGTCACGATCACCACGCTGGGTAGCCAGCGGCCGCCATACAGGCGGGCCATCGGAATGCCGATCAGCATGCTGCTGAGGATAAAACCCAGGGGTTCGAAGGTGCCGGCAAACACCAGCAACAGCGCAACGCAGATGCCGATCTTGACCAGGGTGTGGCGGTCCAGCGCTGGTTCTTCTTCCGTGTGCTTGGTGGGCTGTGGGCGAAACAGCATGTAGATCAAACCCAGGCCCATCAGCCCGAGCATCAGCAGCGGGTAGGCCCGGGGCCCTACCGGCTCGTAGGAAAACGAGGCCTGATACGGCCAGGCCATCAGGGCAAGGCCGGCGCAGGCCAGCAACATCACTGAGGCGAAAATGCGTTGTAAGAGCATGTGAAACTCCTGGGCCACGCCCCGATGCGCAAGGGCGTGGCCGCGCGAACAAGGGGCGATTACTGGATCAGGCCGAACTCTTTGGCCAGCACTTTGTAGTCAGCCACCTGTTTCTTCACGTAGGTGTCCAGTTCCGGGCCGGTCATGGCGAACGGGAACAGTTCGCGCTGGTCACGCAGCTTGGCGAACTCGTCGGAGGCCAGCAGTTTGTCGAAGGCGTCTTTCCACCAGGCGTAGTCTTCGTCGCTGACTTTTGGCCCGAGGTAGAAACCCCGCACCACGGGCCAGACGATGTCGTAGCCTTGTTCCTTGGCGGTCGGGATGTTCTTCATTTCCGGCTCGTCCAGGCGCTCGTCGGCGAACACCGCCAGCAGGCGCATGTCACCGCTGAGGATGTGTGGCATGGAGTCGGAGATGTCGGTACTGCCCACCTGGATATGGCCGCCCAGCAGGGCAGTGGCGATTTCACCGCCGCCTTCCAGTGCCACGTAACGCAGGTCGCGCGGGTTGATCCCGGCAGCCTTGGCGATCAATGCGGTTTGCATCCAGTCCTGGCTGCCGACGGTGCCGCCGGAACCGATGACCACGCTGCCTGGATCTTTCTTCAGGGCCTTGACCAGATCGTCGAGGTTTTTATAGGGCGAATCGCTTTTGACCGCGATGGCACCGTAGCTGGTGCCGACGGCGGCGAGCCAGCGCACGGCGCTTTCATCGAAGCGGCCGAACTTGCCCTGGGCCAGGTTCAACAGCGAACCGCTGGACCAGGCCACCAATGTGCCGGCGTCTGCCGGGCGCTGGGCCACGACTGCGTTGTAGGCCACCGCGCCCACGCCGCCGGGCATGTAGGTCACGCGCATCGGCTTGCTGAGTAGTTTCTGGTTGACCAGCGCGCTCTGCGCCAGTTTGCAGGTCAGGTCAAACCCGCCGCCCGGGGATGCCGGGGCAATGCATTCCGGGCGCTTGGGCTCGGCGGCCAACAGTTGGCTGGCGAACAGCATGCAGCTGGCCGTCAGGGCAAATTTACGCAGTGAAAGGGTCATGTTCATCTCCATCATTGTTGTTATGAGGTTGCTGTTACCAAAGCGCGACGCTGTAGCTCACCAGCAAGCGCACTTCATCCGCATCACGGGCCGAATAGTTGGAACGGTAGGTGGCATTGCGCAGCCGCACGGCCACATCCTTGAAGGTGCCGTTCTGTACTACGTAACGGATCTCGCTGTTGCGTTCCCACTCCTTGCCGGTCTCGCCGTTCTTGAGCTTGATGTTGTCACCCGACAGGTAACGGCTCATGAAGCTCAGGCCAGGAATCCCAAGCTTGGCGAAGTCGTAGTCGTAGCGTGCCTGCCAGGAGCGTTCTTCGGCGCCGGCAAAGTCGTTGATCTGCACGAAGTTGACAAGGTAAGGATCGCTGCCATCCACGTAGGGAAAGGCGCTGTCACCGGACATGTGCTGGTAGCCGGCACTGAGCTTATGGCCATTGAGGGCATAGCTGAAGAGGCCGTTGAGGGAGGTGTTGTCGATCTTGCCACCGCGCGCTGCACCGGTGTCATCGCTGACGGCCAGGCGCAGGTCGGCGCCGAAGGTGCCGGGGCCCATCGGGCGCGAGGCCACCAGGCCGAGGAAGTGCTGGCGGTACACGTCGTCGAGTTGGGCGAAGTGGTAGCTGCCGGTGATCTTGTCGGCGAACTTGTAGTCCACACCGCCGAAGTCGAAATGCTTGCCGGTGGCGCCGCTGAGAAAGCGGCTGTTCTTGTTGTTGAGGCCAATGTCCTCGTAGTTGGTGTCGTCGCGGTCCTTGGCCTTGTTCAGGCGGCCGCCGGTGAACACCAGGTTCTTGAACTCCTTGGAACTCAACAGGCCACCCTCAAACGTCTGCGGCAGGATGCGCCCGTCGTTGGGTTTGAGGATCGGCAGCTCGGGGATCAGCGCGCCGATTTTCAGCTCGGTGGCGGAGATCTTCACTTTGCCGGTCAGGCCGAGTTTGGAGTATTCGTTGGCAGCGCGTCCGTCATCGTGAGTCGGCAGCAAGCCCGTGCCGGTGCGGTCGGGGCTGGAGTCGAGCTTGACCCCAAGCATGCCCAGCGCATCCACGCCAAAGCCGACGGTGCCGTCGGTGTAGCCCGACTGCAGGTTGAGCATGAAGCCCTGGGCCCATTCGTCGCGCTTGGATTGTTGCGCGCTGGTGCCGTCGCGAAAGTCGCGGTTGAAGTACATGTTGCGGGTTTCGAGGGTGGCGGTGCTGTCCTCGAAAAAGGCAGCTTGGCCTGCAGGCGAGAAGCCGGCAAGGGCGGCGGCACTGGCAAGGGCGGTCTGGATGAGACGAGAAGAACGAGCAGGCGGCTGTGTGCGCAGCATCGTGGGTGTACTCCGTTATTGTTCTTATTTTGGCGAAAACGCTTCGAGGCGTTTTTCGGGCGCTATGGGTGAAATAGCTCGGCAGGCGAAACCCACCGTGGCTGGATGCTAAAGGGCGAAGCTTTCACTAACCTTTCAGTGGCCTTTCAATGTTTTCGGGCTTCACAGCACAGGCGGCGCCTGTAAACTCCCCGGCAAAGCGTGGCGCCGACCACCCCCGAACGAGGTAAAAACCCATGCGTGTCCTTCTGGTCGAAGACCATTTGCAGCTAGCCGAAAGTGTTGCCCAGGCGCTCAAGAGCACGGGTTTGACCGTCGACGTGCTGCACGATGGTGTGGCGGCGGACCTGGCCCTGAGCAGCGAGGAATACGCAGTGGCGATCCTTGATGTGGGCCTGCCGCGCATGGACGGTTTTGAGGTGCTGGCACGGTTGCGGGCGCGTGGGAAAAATCTGCCTGTGTTGATGCTGACGGCCCGCAGCGACGTAAAAGACCGGGTGCATGGCCTCAACCTCGGCGCAGATGACTACCTGGCCAAGCCGTTCGAACTGACTGAGCTGGAAGCGCGGGTGAAAGCGCTGCTGCGCCGTAGCGTGCTCGGCGGTGAGCGGCAGCAGGCCTGTGGCGTGCTGATCTACGACCTGGACACCCGGCGCTTCACCCTGGGCGGTGAACTGCTGACCCTGACCTCCCGCGAGCAGGCGGTGCTTGAGGCGCTGATCGCACGTCCCGGCCGGGTGATGAGCAAGGAGCAACTGGCATCCCAGGTGTTCGGCCTGGATGAAGAGGCCAGCCCCGATGCCATCGAAATCTACGTGCACCGCCTGCGCAAGAAACTCGACGGCCAGCCAGTGGCCATTGTCACGTTCCGTGGCCTGGGGTACCTGCTGGAAGCCCGCGATGCATAAGCCCAGCAGCCTGCGCTGGCGCCTGCTGTGGAACCTGGCGTTGCTGTTGGTGGTGTTGATGATTGCCAGCGGCTTGAGCGCTTACTGGAATGGTCGAGAGGCAGCGGACACGGCATATGACCGCACGCTGCTGGCCTCGGCACGGACCATTGCTGCCGGCTTGTCTCATCGCGACGGCACCTTGAGTGCCGATGTGCCCTACGTGGCACTGGACACATTCGCCTATGACAGCGCCGGGCGGATTTACTACCAGGTCAATGATATTCACCAGAAGCTTATTTCTGGCTACGAAAACCTGCCGGGCCCGCCGCCGGGTACGCCACGTACCGATGACTACCCGGCGCTGGCGCGTTTCTATAACGCCAGGTATCAGGGCCAGAACGTGCGGGTGGTGAGCCTGCTCAAGCCGGTGTCCGAACCGAACATGAACGGCATGGCGGAAATCCGCGTGGCCGAAACCGATGAGGCGCGAGTCGCCATGGCGCGCAGCCTGATGGCTGATACGTTGCTGCGCTTGGGCATGCTGGCCGTCGGCGCGTTGCTGTTGGTGTGGTTTGCCGTGAGTGCGGCCCTGCGCCCGCTGGAGCGTTTGCGCACGGCGGTGGAGGAGCGTCAGCCGGATGACCTGCGGCCGTTGCCGCTGGTGGAAGTGCAACATGAGTTGGGCCCGCTGGTGCGGGCGCTCAACCATTTCACCGAACGCCTGCGCGGGCAGTTCGAGCGCCAGGCGCAGTTCATTGCCGATGCCGCGCATGAGCTGCGTACGCCGCTGGCGGCGCTCAAGGCGCGCCTGGAACTCGGCCTGCGCGCCGACAACCCGGCCACCTGGCGCACCACCCTGGAAACCGCCGCCCAAGGCACCGATCGCCTGACTCACCTGGCCAATCAATTGCTCTCGCTGGCGCGCATCGAAAACGGCGCCCGGGCAATTGCCGAAGGCGGAGCGCAGTTGCTGGACTTGAGCCAGTTGGCCCGTGAGCTGGGCATGGCCATGGCGCCGCTGGCCCATGCCCGCGGTGTGGCGTTGGCACTGGAGGCGGACGAACCGGTGTGGCTGCGGGGCGAGCCGACGTTGTTGAACGAATTACTGAGCAACCTGGTGGACAACGCTCTGGCCCACACACCGCCGGGTGGCAACGTGATCCTGCGGGTCACGGCGCCAGCGGTACTTGAGGTGGAAGATGACGGCCCGGGTATCCCGCTGGATGAGCGGGACCGGGTGTTCGAGCGCTTTTATCGGCGCAGCCAGCAGGGCCTGGGTTCGGGCTTGGGGCTGGCAATTGTCGGCGAGATCTGCCGGGCACACCTGGCGCAGATCAGCTTGCATGATGGTGAGCTGGCGGGGTTGAAGGTGCGGGTCAGTTTTATCGCCGGGTAATCAGTAAAACATCGACCGCGCTTCATCCAGCTCGGCGCGCAAGGCGTCGTTGTAGGGGTCGATCCGCAGTTTGCTGATCGCAGGCAGCGTCGATACCGGCACGCTGGCCAGAGGGTGATCGGTGTTGCGATGGCAGTACAGCACGGCGACTTGGACCAGGTCGATATAGTCCAGGCGCTCGGAGTCGCGCTCCAGGTCCATGTATTGCGCTGGCAGGTTGACCAGCATTTCCGGGAAGTCCCAGCGGCGCAGCAGCTTGGCGCCCAGCAATGGGTGGATGCTTTCAATCACGTGATTCAGGCTGACCGGGTCAGCCAGCAGCTCATAGTGGTCTTCGGCGTAGGTCAGGATCGGCAGCACGCCAATCTGGTGCACCAGGCCGCCGAGGGCTGCCTGGTCCGGCTTCAATTGGCTGTGGTTGCGGCACAGCGCATAGCTCACGCCGGCTACTTCCAGGCTGCGCCGCCACACATCACGCATCTTTTGTTCGACCACTTCGGAACGGGCGTGGAAGATTTGTTCCATCACCAGGCCAATCGCCAGGTTGCTGCTGTAGTTGGTGCCCAGCCGAGTGATGGCGGTGTGCAAGTCGGTGACTTCCTGGGTCGCACGCAACAGCGGGCTGTTGACCACTTTGATCAGCCGTGCCGACAGGGCAGTGTCTCGGCCGATCACTTTGCTCAGGTGGCTGATGCTGATGTCCGGGTCTTCGGCGGCCTGACGAATCTTCAGGGCCACCTCCGGTAGCGTTGGCAGAACCAGGTCATCGTTATCGATGGCCACAACCAAAGCCTGTTGGACTTTTTCCGCCAGCTTGTTCATTCAAGATCTCTAGGGTGTTGCAAAAAGGTACGACGATCAGCGCTGGATCTCGCGATCACGGTCCAGCTGGTAAGGCAGGTCGAGCAGTTGAAGGCCCGGGCCTTCCAGCGTGCCTACATGCACATCGCCACTCTCTGCTGCTTCGGCTTGCAGCACCGCTAGAAGTTCAATCGCCTGGTCGGCACGGGCGGCAATCACCACCTCGCCAATGGCGCTGTTGTGAGTCGGGGAAAACAGTGGCGTACCGGGCTCTGGCAATTCGCTGGCATTCAGGCTCAGGCGGTACAAACGACGCTTGAGTTTGCCCAGGTACTGCATGCGCGCGACGATTTCCTGGCCGGTGTAGCAGCCTTTCTTGAAGCTGACACCACCCACGGCTTGCAGGTTGAGCATTTGCGGGATGAACAGTTCGCGGGTCTGGGGCATGACCTGGCCGATGCCGGCACGAATCTGGCCCAGCAGCCATTGGTTCAGTTCAACTTCGTTCAATTGCGAGCCGAGTTGGCTGCGCAGGGTTTCGGCTTGGGCGGCAGGGGCCCAGAGTTCGGCGCGGCCTGGGGATACGCGGATGGCGATCAAGTCGTCGCTGCGCACCACGCTGTCGGTCTCGGCGGGTAGCTCAAGGCCGAGGCTGGCCAGTACCGGGTCAGCTTGCGACACCCCGAAACGCACCCAGGCGGCGCTTTCGTCGGTGAGTTTGGACTTGGAGAATACGGCGTACTTCTTAAGGTCTGCCAGTTGCGGCTCCAGCAGTTCGGTGGCCATGGCCATCAGCACGCCATCACCTTGCAGCAGGATACGGAAGCTCGACTGCATGCGCCCTTTTTGGGTGCAGCGCGCGCCCAGGCTGGCCTGGGTGTCACTCAGGTAGTTGAGGTTGCAGGTCAGTTGTCCCTGGAGGAACTTGGCAGCGTCGGAACCGCGGACGGCGAGAACGCCTTCGTGTGGCAGGGAGCAGAAGAAAGCAGAGTCAGCCATGGGTCATCGCAGGTTAAAAAGTCATGGGTGCATCATAGAGGGGCGCCCGGCAAATGGATAGTTTCGGTATGGCCGACCAAAGCCGACTGTTCCAGGCAGCGTCGGCCTGTATACTTGCGCTCTATTTGAGGAGCGCTCCATGGTCGAAGATGTAGAACTCAATCGCCTCTACTGGCACAGCCGCCGCGGCATGCTTGAGCTGGACGTGTTGCTGGTACCGTTCGTCAGGGAGGTCTACCCGCACCTCAACGACGTCGACCGCGATTGCTACCGCAAGCTGCTGGAATGCGAAGATCAGGACATGTTCGGCTGGTTCATGGAGCGCGCCGAATCGGAAGACCCGGAGCTGCAACGCATGGTTCGGATGATCCTGGATCGTGTCCAGCCCAAGTAATACGTTCGAATGCCGCTGGCACGCCTCCGGGCAGTTGCTGGCGGCTTATCTTTTCGCCCAGGCGTTCGCACTGGGTGCGTTGTGGTTTCTCGATGTGCCCCCGTGGGTTGCCGCTTTCGGCGCCTTGCTGTGCCTGGCGCACGGCGGATGGGTGCTGCCGCGCCATATTCTGCTGACTCACCGTTCGTCGATCCGTGGCCTGCGCCGCGATGAAGACGGTTGGCAGTTGTGGAGCACCGCGCGTGGCTGGCACAGCGTGCAACTGCGTCCCGACAGCCTGGCGTTGCCGTTGATCGTGGTGCTGCGCTTTCGCGTGCAGGGTGACTGGCGGGTGCGTTCGGTGTGTGTGCCGCGCGATTCGCAGACCGCCGATGTGCATCGGCGCCTGCGGGTGCGCCTGAAGTTCAGCCGCCGTAGGTGGTTGGCACCAGAATAGTGTCGCGCGCCTCGGGCAGCATCTGCGGGTAGTCGAGGGTGTAATGCAGGCCCCGGCTTTCCTTGCGTTCCATCGCCGAGCGGATCATCAGTTCCGCCACCTGCGCCAGGTTGCGCAACTCGATCAGGTCGCGGCTGACTTTATAGTTGCTGTAGAACTCGTCGATCTCATCCAGCAGCAGCCGAACCCGGTGTTGTGCCCGCGCCAGGCGCTTGTTGGTGCGCACGATGCCCACGTAGTCCCACATGAAGCGCCGTAACTCGTCCCAGTTGTGGGCGATGATCACGTCCTCGTCCGAATCGGTCACCTGGCTGGCGTCCCAGCGGGGCAGGGCGGCCGGTACCGGGATGCGGGGCAGTTGTTCAAGGATGTCGGCGGCGGCGGAGCGCGCATAGACGAAACATTCCAGCAGCGAGTTGCTGGCCATGCGGTTGGCGCCGTGCAGTCCGGTGAAGCTGGTTTCGCCGATGGCATACAGGCCGGGCACGTCGGTGCGGCCGTGTTGGTCGACCATCACACCGCCGCAGGTGTAGTGCGCCGCCGGGACGACTGGGATTGGGCCTTTGGTGATGTCGATGTTGAACGCCAGGCAGCGCTCGTAGACCGTCGGGAAGTGCGTCTTGATGAAGGCTTCGGGTTTGTGGCTGATGTCCAGGTAGACGCAGTCGATGCCCAGGCGCTTCATTTCGTGGTCGATGGCCCGGGCGACGATGTCGCGCGGCGCGAGCTCGGCACGCGGGTCGAAGCGCTGCATGAAGCGTTCGCCGTTGGGCAGTTTCAGGTGTGCGCCTTCGCCGCGCAGGGCTTCGGTGATCAGGAAACTCTTGGCCTGTGGGTGATACAGGCACGTGGGGTGGAACTGGTTGAATTCCAGGTTTGCCACCCGGCACCCCGAACGCCAGGCCATGGCGATGCCATCACCACAGGCGCCATCGGGGTTGCTGGTATAGAGGTACACCTTTGCCGCGCCGCCCGAGGCGAGAATGGTGAAGCGTGCGCCGTAGGTGTCGACTTCGCCGCTGGCACGGTTGAGCACGTAGGCGCCGAGGCAGCGGTCACCCGAGAGGCCCAGACGCTTTTCGGTGATCAGGTCGACGGCGACGCGCTGTTCCAGCAATTCGATGTTGGGGCGTTGCCGGGCCTGGTCGAGCAAGGTTTTGAAAATGGCGGCGCCGGTGGCGTCGGCGGCGTGGATGATGCGCCGGTGGCTGTGGCCGCCTTCGCGGGTCAGGTGGAACTCGAAGCCGCCGTCGTCGGTACCGGAATGTTCATCGCGGGTAAAGGGCACCCCCTGCTCGATCAGCCACTGGATGGCTTCGCGGCTGTGCTCGACGGTGAAGCGCACCGCCTCTTCATTGCACAGGCCGCCGCCGGCATTGAGGGTGTCTTCGACATGGGATTGTACGGTGTCGGTGTCATCGAGCACCGCGGCGACACCGCCCTGGGCCCAGAATGTCGAGCCATTGGCCAGGTCGCCCTTGCTCAGAACGGCTATGCGCAGGTGGCCCGGCAAGGTCAGCGCAAGGCTCAAGCCCGCGGCGCCGCTGCCAATCACCAGGACATCGTGTTGAAACTGTTGGCTCATTTGAAGGATTCCGCAAAAAGCGATCCGAAGGGGGCGCAAACAGGACGCCTGGATCGGCGAATCAAAGGGTCACACGGCCCACTAGTATATAGAGGGGGGGAGCGGCACAATAGCCGGGCATTCGTGGCATTGTGAGACTACGGTCAACGAACTGCACGGCTTTCATGAAACGGACAGCGATCGAGATGGGAACTTTTTGCATAGGCCCCGACTCAATAGCAGGATGCCCGAAAGCTGGGAACACGCTGGATTTACTGGTCGGCGCCTCTTGCAGGCGTGTCAGGAAACTGGCGACAGATTATTCGCGCAGCCGGCATTGCCCGCGCTGCGTTTTTCGTGTGTGCCAAATCAGTGCGTACCGGAAACTTGCTTGGAGGGGGAGAACTTTTGCGAAAAGTCCGAGTCTATGTTTGCAAGCCTGATCGATTAGTTATGCAAGCCTCCTTCAAGTACAACGAGGAGTGTTCATGCTAACCCAGGAAGAGGATCAGCAGCTGGTCGAGCGCGTTCAACGCGGCGACAAGCGGGCATTTGATCTGCTAGTGCTGAAATACCAGCACAAAATTCTCGGGTTGATCGTGCGGTTTGTGCACGACACCCATGAAGCGCAGGACGTTGCACAGGAAGCCTTTATCAAGGCTTATCGTGCACTCGGTAATTTCCGCGGTGATAGCGCGTTTTACACGTGGCTCTACCGCATCGCCATTAACACGGCGAAGAACTATCTGGTTTCTCGCGGTCGCCGCCCGCCGGATAGTGATGTTAGTTCGGAAGATGCTGAATTTTATGATGGTGATCACGGCCTCAAGGATCTCGAGTCGCCGGAGCGTGCTCTGCTGCGCGACGAGATCGAAGGCACCGTTCATCGCACTATTCAGCAACTGCCAGAAGATTTACGTACGGCGTTAACTTTACGTGAATTCGATGGTCTGAGTTACGAGGACATTGCGAGCGTCATGCAATGTCCGGTGGGTACCGTACGTTCCCGGATTTTCCGGGCTCGGGAAGCCATCGATAAAGCCCTGCAGCCGTTGTTGCAGGAAAACTGAGACAGCGGCGACAGCCAAGAGAGGAACCGCCATGAGTCGTGATGCCCTGCAGGAATCGCTGTCCGCAGTGATGGATAACGAAGCGGATGAACTGGAACTTCGTCGAGTGCTTAATGCATTTGATGACGCCGAAACCCGTGATACCTGGTCTCGTTACCAAGTCGCTCGGGCGGTGATGCACAAGGATCTACTAATCCCTCGTCTGGATATTGCTGCGGCCGTTTCTGCTGCACTGGCTGATGAAGCCGTTCCGGCAAAAGCTGCTCGCGGTCCTTGGCGTAGCCTGGGTCGTTTGGCAGTGGCCGCTTCGGTGACCGTTGCTGTATTGGCCGGTGTTCGCCTGTACAACCAGGACGAGATCGCCGGTGCCGAACTGGCCCAACAGACTCAGCAACCGGTTATGGCCGGTCCGCAGGTCAAGGGCCCAGCCGTACTGGCCGGCTACAAGGAAAGCTCCGATACCACCGGGCCTATGGCCAACGGTGTACTTCAAGGGCAATCCGGCTGGCAGGATCAGCGTCTTCCGGGCTACCTGCGCCAACACGCACAGGAATCTGCCCTGAAAGGCACTGAAAGCGCTCTGCCATACGCTCGCGCTGCAAGCCTGGAAAACCGCTAGTCCGCCAAGGAGCTTTATGCGTGCCATACCGCTCCTTGCGCTGTTGCTCAGTGGCTGGTTTGTAGTCCCTGCCCATGCCGACGAAGCCCAAGACTGGCTGACTCGTCTTGGGCGGGCGGAGCAGCAACAAAGCTTCCAGGGCACCTTTATCTACGAGCGTAACGGTAGTTTTTCTACCCATGACATCTGGCATCGTGTCCAGAATGGCCTGGTCCGTGAGCGGCTTTTACAGCTCGATGGTTCTGCCCAGGAAGTCTTGCGCGTTGACGGTCGTACCCAATGCGTAAGCGGCACGCTGGTTGCCGGTCTTGGAGATTCCTCCAACGCCCCTGCACGCGCTTTTTACCCGCAAAAACTCAAGGTTTTCTACGATCTTGCCGTAACCGGCAAATCGCGCGTGGCTGGTCGAAACGCAATCATTGTCTCTGTGACGCCCCGTGATCAATACCGTTATGGTTTTGAACTGCACCTGGACCGCGAAACCGCGCTGCCACTCAAGTCGTTGTTGCTCAATGACCAAGGCCAGTTGCTTGAGAGATTCCAGTTTACCCAGCTCAACACCTCGGTGCCCGATGATCGGGATTTACAGCCCAGTGGAGAATGCACGCCGGTGGCTGTTTCCACTGCCAAGGCATCAGAAGCCGAAGCCCCTCAGGCCTGGCACCTGGATTGGTTGCCGCCGGGCTTTCAATTGTCCAGCAGCAGCGCGCATAAAGATTCCCACACCAAGGTGGTTGTCAGCAGCTTGATGTATGACGATGGGCTTGCACGTTTCTCAGTGTTTCTGGAGCCGCTCAACGGCGCGGCTGTTACCGAGACGCGTACCCAACTTGGGCCTACCGTTGCGGTATCGCGGCGCCTGAACACTGTAGAGGGCGAGGTGATGGTGACGGTCGTCGGAGAAATCCCGATCGGTACCGCCGAGCGAATTGCGCTGTCTGTACGTAGCGGCGCCACGCCGGCCACGCCGTGAGTTGTTAATCCTATGTTCATCCTGATATTTCAATGTTGTGCAGGAGAAAGCCGATGCCTGCCTCTGCCGAGAGCATGAAATGTCTGGATCATTTTTTTCACTTGCTAATATCCCCTATGTTTTTTATAGGTCAGGGCTTCACGGCCTTGGCCTTGTTTTGTTCGCGGAACAAAAATGTCGGTCGCAGTTTTTTTCGGCATTTATTGAACCCTGTCGCTCAACCCTGCTCGTCGTAACGGGAGCTGTATGTCGATACCACGTTTGAAGTCTTACCTATCCATAGTCGCCACGGTGCTGGTGCTGGGTCAGGCCGTTACCGCGCAAGCGGCCGATCTGCCTGACTTCACCCAACTGGTGGAGCAGGCGTCGCCTGCCGTGGTAAACATCAGTACTACGCAGAAGCTGCCTGATCGCAAAGTCTCCAACCAGCAGATGCCTGATCTGGAAGGCTTGCCGCCAATGCTGCGCGAGTTCTTTGAACGCGGCATGCCCCAGCCGCGCACGCCGCGTGGCGGTGGTGGCCAGCGCGAGGCTCAGTCCCTGGGTTCGGGTTTTATCATCTCGCCTGACGGCTATATCCTTACCAACAACCACGTGATTGCCGATGCCGACGAGATCCTGGTGCGCCTGGCTGATCGCAGTGAGCTGAAAGCCAAGCTGGTGGGTACCGACCCCCGTTCCGACGTGGCCCTGCTGAAAATCGAAGGCAAAGACCTGCCGGTGCTGAAGCTGGGCAAATCCCAGGACCTGAAAGCCGGGCAGTGGGTAGTCGCCATCGGTTCGCCGTTTGGTTTTGACCACACCGTGACCCAAGGCATTGTCAGCGCCATCGGCCGCAGCCTGCCGAACGAAAACTACGTGCCGTTCATCCAGACTGACGTGCCGATCAACCCGGGCAACTCCGGTGGTCCACTGTTCAACCTGGCGGGTGAAGTAGTCGGTATCAACTCGCAGATCTACACCCGCTCCGGTGGTTTCATGGGTGTTTCCTTCGCGATCCCGATCGACGTGGCGATGGACGTTTCCAACCAGCTGAAAACCGGTGGCAAAGTCAGCCGCGGCTGGCTGGGCGTGGTGATCCAGGAAGTGAACAAGGATCTGGCTGAATCCTTTGGCCTCGACAAGCCAGCCGGTGCTCTGGTTGCGCAGATCCAGGACGATGGCCCGGCAGCCAAAGGCGGCCTGCAGGTGGGGGACGTGATCCTGAGCATGAACGGCCAGCCAATCGTCATGTCTGCAGACCTGCCACACCTGGTAGGCGCGCTCAAGGCCGGCAGCAAAGCCAAGCTGGAAGTGATTCGCGACGGCAAGCGCCAGAACGTTGAGCTGACTGTCGGCGCGATCCCGGAAGAAGGCGCGGCGCTTGATGCGCTTGGCAACAGCAAGCCGGGTGCCGAACGCAGCAGCAACCGCCTGGGCATTGCCGTAGTCGAATTGACCGAAGAGCAGAAGAAAAGCTTCGACCTCAAGAGTGGTGTAGTGATCAAGGAAGTCCAGGACGGTCCTGCCTCCCTGATCGGCCTGCAACCGGGTGACGTGATTACTCACCTGAACAACCAGGCTATCAACTCCACCAAAGAGTTCACCGACATCGCCAAGGCGCTGCCGAAGAATCGCTCGGTGTCGATGCGCGTCCTGCGTCAGGGCCGTGCAAGCTTCATTACGTTCAAGCTGGCTGAGTAATCCGCTAGTCCAATAAAAAGCCCCGCTCTCGATGCACGAGAGCGGGGCTTTTTTGTGGCTGCAAGGTTTAGCTCATCATGCCTTTGACCAGGCGTTCCTGTTCGATCAGCTCGCGCTGGCGTGCATCGATACGTGATGACAGCGGGAAGTTGCTACCCGCGCGACGCTTGGCGAAATCGAGTTGCTGGATGGCTTGCTGGAAATCACCCACCAGCGCGAAGTACTCGGCGCGCGCCTGATGCAGGCCGATGATATTGCCTGACAAACCCCGGGTTTCCGCGACCTGATACCAGACATCCGGATCGTCCGAGCGTGATTTAAGCAGGCCTTCGAGGGCTTTTTCCGCGTCAGCCGTGCGGTTCTGCTTGAGCAGAAGATCTACCCGTACCTGGTTCAACGGGTAGTTGCCTGGGTATTGCGTCAACATCCGGTCCGTACGCTGTTGGGCATCCGGCAGGCGGTTGTTAGTCATGTCCAGCTCTATCTGCGCCAGGTTGTACGTGATGTCGTTGGGCGCCTTGGCCAGCAGGGGCTTGAGATTTTCCCTTGCCAGGTTGAACTGCGAACCTTTGATCTGGGCGATGGCAAGACCATAACGCGCCACGTCGCTTTTCGGATTCTCATCCAGCTGGGCCTGGAAGCGTTTGGCTGCCAGCCCAGGCGTGTCTTCGTAATACAGCTGCACCCGAGCGCGGATCAGTTGATAGCGCAGGCTGTCCTCAATACCGCCCTGCTTGGCCTGCTCCGCACGGTTGCGGGTGTCGGCGATCCGCGATTCGGTCACCGGGTGAGTCAGCAGGAATTCCGGTGGCTTGGCATCGAAACGGTACTGGCGCATCAAACGCTCGAACATGGTCGGCATGGAACGTGGGTCGTAGCCGGCCTTCTCCAGGTTGAGAATGCCGATGCGGTCAGCCTCTTGCTCGTTTTGCCGAGAAAAGCGGCGTTGTTCCTGGATTGCGGCGGCCTGGCTGCCGGCAATCGCGGCAATGCCTGCATCCCCCGCGCCAGCGGCAGCAGCGATGATGCCGCCGAGCAGCGCCGCCATCATCGGGATCTGCATGCGCTGCTGTGCTTCTACGCCTCGGGCGAAGTGGCGTTGGGACAAGTGAGCCAATTCGTGCGCCAGCACCGAGGCGTATTCGCCTTCGGTCTGGGCGTTGAGGAACAGGCCGCCGTTGACCCCGACAATGCCCCCCGGTGCGGCAAAGGCGTTCAACTGCGGGCTGTTGATCAGAATGAACTCCAGGCGCCGGTCATTCACCTGGCTGGTCTCAACCAGCTTGTAAACGCTGGTTTCGACGTAATCCTTCAGTTGCGGGTCGTTGAGCTGCGAGACCTGGCCACGCAGGTAGGCCAGCCATGCTCGGCCCAGTTGGTATTCCTGTTGCGGCGAGACAATGGCAGAACTGGCGTCGCCAAGTGACGGCAGGTCGTCGGCGAAGCCTGGAGAGGCAAGCAGGCAAGCCAGCGTCAGCAGGGTAGGGCGCAAAAAAGTCATGCACAAAGCCTTTCGACAAAGACCTTACTGTAGCCGGACACTGAGCTTCGGACCAGATATTCTAAGCGCCCCCGACGCCCACCCGGAGCAAAACCATGACCGACGCTGTAGCCTTCGATGCCGAACTGGATGCCAGTGGCCTTAACTGCCCGCTGCCATTGCTCAAGGCCAAGCTGGAACTCAATCGACTGGCCAGCGGCGCGGTGCTCAAGGTGATCGCCACGGACGCAGGCTCCCAGCGGGATTTCCGTACGTTTGCCAAGCTGGCCGGCCACACCCTGCTGCATGAAGAAGATGATGCCGGTGTGTATCGTTACTGGTTGCGCAAGGCCTGAATCGCTTGAATATGCTGTACTTATCGCCTGAGGTTTATTGATGTTCAAAGTGTTACGTGACTGGATTCAGCGCTACTTCTCCGACGAAGAAGCCGTGGTGCTGGCCGTCCTGCTGTTTCTGGCCTTTACGGCCGTGCTCACCCTGGGCGGTATGCTCGCGCCGGTATTGGCGGGGATGGTGCTGGCGTACTTGATGCAAGGCCTGGTTTCCATTCTGGAGCGTTTGCGTTTGCCAGGAGGGGCGGCGGTGGGCCTGGTGTTTGCCTTGTTCATGGGCCTTTTGTTGGTGTTCATCGTGATCGTGGTGCCGCTGCTGTGGCATCAGTTGATCACCTTGTTCAATGAACTACCGGGCATGCTCGCCAAGTGGCAATCGCTGTTGCTGCTGTTGCCCGAGCGTTATCCGCACCTGGTGTCGGATGAGCAAGTACTGCAGGCCATTGAAGTGGCGCGCGGTGAAATCGGAAAGTTCGGGCAATGGGCGCTGACCTTTTCCCTTTCGAGTTTGCCGCTGCTGGTCAACATCATGATCTACCTGGTGCTGGTGCCGATCCTGGTGTTTTTCTTCCTCAAGGACCGCGAGATGATCGGTCGTTGGGTGCGTGGCTACCTGCCGCGTGAGCGGGCGCTGATTACCCGGGTTGCCGAGGAAATGAACCGGCAGATTGCCAACTACATTCGCGGCAAGGTCATCGAGATCTTTATCTGCGGTGGCGTGACCTACATCGGCTTTGTGGCACTGGGGCTGAACTACGCGGCCTTGTTGGCGCTGCTGGTCGGTGTTTCAGTGGTGGTGCCGTATGTCGGCGCGGTGGTGGTGACGGTGCCGGTGATGTTGATCGCGCTGTTCCAGTGGGGCTGGAGTGACCAGTTCATCTACCTGATGGCGGTGTACGGCATCATCCAGGTGCTGGACGGTAACGTGCTGGTGCCGCTGCTGTTCTCCGAGGCGGTGAACCTGCATCCGGTGGCGATCATCTGTGCGGTGTTGTTGTTTGGCGGGTTGTGGGGCTTTTGGGGGGTGTTCTTTGCAATTCCCCTGGCGACGCTGTTCAAGGCAGTACTGGATGCCTGGCCCCGGCAGGAGCCTGTTGTAGCGCCGTTACTCTGATATTTGTGGTGCCGGTGCAGGCCTTATCGCGGGCAAGCCCGGCTCCCACATTGACTGAGTTGCCCTGTCGAACAATGATCACATGTGGGAGCTGGCTTGCCTGCGATAGCTATTCCAAGGCCCGCAAGTGAATCAAGCCTTGTTCAGCGCCTGCGCCGCTTCCAGCACTGCATCCACATGGCCTGGCACTTTCACGCCACGCCATTCCTGGCGCAGCACGCCATTTTTGTCGATCAGAAAGGTGCTGCGATCAACGCCCAGGTATTCCTTGCCATACAGCTTCTTCAGCTTGATCACATCAAACAGCTGGCAAACCGCTTCGTCCTTGTCGCTGATCAGCTCAAAGGGGAATTGCTGCTTGGCCTTGAAGTTCTCGTGGGACTTCAGGCTGTCGCGGGACACACCAAACACCTCGGTGTTGGCTGCCTTGAACGCTGCGTGCTGGTCACGAAAGCCCTGGCCTTGGGTGGTGCAGCCCGGGGTGCTGTCTTTCGGATAGAAATAGAGCACCACTTGCTTGCCCTTGAGCCCGGCGAGGCTGAAGGTCTGCCCGCTGGTGGCCTGGGCTTCGAAGTCGGCTACGGGTGTGTCGATGACTACAGCCATGAAGGCTTCCTTACATTGGGTTCTGTGGGCGCCATGGCTCGATCAGTGCGTCGAGGTTCAGGGCATCGGCGAAATCCAGGAACTGGTCACGCAGCCAACTGATCTGCACGCCGGCCGGCAAGGTCACGGTAAAGGTAGCGTTGAGCATCGTGCCGCCGGTCTGCGGGGCCTGATACGTGTCGCAGGTCAGGTTTTCCAGCTCGACATTGTGGTCGATAAAGAACTGGCACAGCTCGTTGACGATGTCCGAGCGGTAGGCCGAGCTGACATAGGCCACGTAAGGCAGGGCCTGGGGACGGTTCTCCAGGGCCGCACTGCGCACCACATTGACGGTGAAGTCGTGCTTCTTGGCCAAACCCGGCAAGCCGGTTTCAAGGCGGGCCAGGGCATCCCAGGTTCCGGAAATCTGCAGGACCAGCGCACTGCACTCGCCGTGGCGGGTCAGGCGGGAGGTCACGACGGCGCAGCGGTTTTCATGGCTGGCGCGGCACAGGACGTTAGTCAGCTCCATGGGGTTGGCGCCGAGGGCACTGATGACAAGGAATTGTTCGCGGACTGTGGGGGTGGACATGCAGCCTTCCTAAAGCGATGAGCGGTCGATACGATGAAAGCAGTATCAATCAAAGCATGAAGGGTAGCGAAAACCATCGCCAAGGGCTAGGAGGTGGCGTTTTCATTACGTAAACAGCGTCATCAAACCCCGCTTTGGCCCAATGATGGCGTTGCTGCGAACTAAGTTGATCCAGAACGCATCCTCAGGCGGTACTTCGCTTGTACAAGCATCTTGGCGCCAGTACCATTACCGCTCTCTTTTTCCGGCAGGAGCGGTTGCATGATTGCGGGCAGTATGGTGGCACTGGTCACACCCATGGATGCACAAGGTAATCTCGACTGGGACAGCCTGGGCAAACTGGTGGACTTCCACCTGCAAGAGGGCACCAATGCCATCGTGGCGGTCGGCACCACAGGTGAATCGGCCACACTTGATGTGGAAGAACACATCGAAGTGATCGAGTTCGTGGTCAAGCGCGTGGCAGGGCGTATTGCTGTCATCGCCGGCACGGGCGCCAATTCGACCCGCGAAGCGATCGAATTGACCAGGAACGCCAAGAAAGCCGGCGCCGATGCCTGCCTGCTGGTGACGCCGTACTACAACAAGCCGACCCAGGAAGGCCTGTACCTGCACTTTCGCACCATCGCCGAAGCCGTCGACATCCCGCAGATTCTCTACAACGTGCCCGGTCGCACCGCCTGCGACATGAAGGCCGAGACCGTGATCCGCCTGTCCACCGTGCCGAACATCATCGGCATCAAGGAAGCCACCGGTGACCTGCAACGCGCCAAGGACATCCTGGCCGGCGTCAGCAGCGACTTCCTGGTGTATTCCGGTGACGACGCCACTGCGGTCGAACTGATCCTGCTGGGCGGCAAAGGCAATATCTCGGTAACGGCCAACGTCGCACCGCGCGCCATGAGCGAGCTGTGCGCCGCTGCCATTGCCGGTGATGCGGTCAAGGCCCGGGCGATCCACGAACAACTGGCACCGCTCAACAAAACCCTGTTTATCGAATCCAACCCTATCCCCGTGAAATGGGCGCTGCATGAGATGGGCCTGATGCCGGACGGTATCCGTCTGCCGCTCACCTGGCTCAGCGAAGCCTGTCACGAACCGCTGCGACAGGCCCTGCGCCAGTCCGGCGTCCTGGTTTAATTGAGGAAGCACTACGCATGAAGCGATTGGCCGGACTTTCCGCACTTGCCTTGATTATCTCCAGCACCAGTGGCTGCGGTTGGATCTGGGGCCCGGAAGGCTACTTCCGCGACCGCGGTAGCGATTACCTGGAAGCCCAACAAACCGCCCCGATGAAATTGCCGTCGGACGTCAATGTCGCCAAGCGCCTTGACCCGTTGCTGCCGATTCCGCGCAACGTGGCCGACGACACCTTCAAGGGTGAATACCAAGTACCGCGTCCACAGCCGCTGTCGGCCGTGGCCGATGCCAGCGACTACAGCCTGCAGAAGAGCGGCGATACCCGTTGGGTCATGGCCCAGCGCCCACCTGCCGAAGTCTGGCCGGTGGCCGTGCAGTTCTTCCAGGACAATGGTTTTCGCATCGACGAGCAACGCCCGCAGACCGGTGAGTTCACCACCGCGTGGCAGCACACCAGCGAACTGTCGGCATCCATGGCCAAGCGCCTGCAGGCCGGCGGCGTAGCCAATGACAGCGAAGCCCGCATCCGCGTGCGTATCGAGCCAGGCGTGCAACGCAATACCAGTGAAGTCTATGTGGTGAGCGCCGAGCGCCCTGCCGGCAGCACCGCCAACGTCGACTTCACCCCGCGTTCGGTCAACACCGGTGTGGACGCTGCCCTGGTTGACGAAATGCTCGCCAGCATGAGCCGTATCTCCGAGAAGGGCGGCTCCGTCTCCCTGCTCGCCGCCGGTAGCTTTGATACACCGAGCCGTGTCAGCCTCAGCGAAGACGGCAGCGGCAACGTGGTGCTCAACCTGGGTGAAGACCTGGACCGCGCCTGGTCGAGTGTCGGCCGCGCGCTGGAGCACGGCGAATGGCGCGTTGAAGACATCAACCGCAGCCTGGGCCTGTACTACATCAACTTGGCCGAAAAAGCCGAGAAGAAAGACGAAGAGCCAGGTTTCTTCAGCAAGCTGTTCGGCAGCACGCCGACCAAGGAAGAGGTCGAAACTCGCGCCGATCGCTATCAGGTTCGTTTGAGCAAGGTTGGCGACAGCGTGCAAGTCACCGTCGAGAAAAACATCAACACCGTGGCGCCGGCAGAAGTGGCGCGTAAAGTGTTGGGCGTGATTCAGGACAACCTGGGCTGATCCGATGCGTTTTGCCGTTCTCGGCAGCGGTAGCCAAGGGAACGGCACGCTTGTAGCCCATGACGACACGTACGTCCTGGTGGATTGTGGTTTCTCCCTGCGGGAAACCGAGCGACGCCTGCTGCGCCTGGGGGTTCACCCCGCGCAACTGAGCGCGATTCTGGTGACCCACGAACATGCCGACCACGTGCATGGCGTGGGTTTGCTGTCTCGGCGCTACAATCTTCCGGTGTACCTCAGTCGCGGTACCTTGCGCGGGATGCGCAAACCGATTGAACCCGCAGGGTTGCTCGCTGGTGGCGAGCAATTGCAGATCGGTGCCTTGAGCATCGATGTGATTGAAGTGGCCCACGATGCCCAGGAACCGACGCAATACGTATTCAGTGATGGTGAGCGGCGCTTCGGCCTGCTCACTGACCTGGGCTCCTACTGCGCCAAGGTACTGGAGGGCTATCGCGACCTCGATGCATTGATGATCGAGTCAAACCACTGCCGCGACCTGCTTGCGCGTGGCCACTACCCGGCCTTTCTCAAGCAGCGGGTCGGCGGGCAGTTTGGGCATTTGAACAACCACCAGGCGGCGTACCTGGTGTATGAGTTGGGCTGGCAAGACCTGCAACACCTGGTCCTGGCCCACCTGAGCAGCAAGAACAACCTGCCGACGCTTGCCCGGCAATGTTTTGTCGACACCCTTGGGTGCGACCCGGACTGGCTGCAACTGGCCGATCAAGATTCAGGGCTCGACTGGCGACATATCGCCTAGCCCACCTACTTAGCAAGCGGAGCCCATCATGGAAAAACGTGAAGAACTCTACCGCGGCAAAGCCAAATCGGTGTACAAGACCGACGACGCCAACCGCCTGATCCTGCTGTTTCGCAACGACACCTCGGCGTTCGACGGCAAGCGCATCGAACAGCTCGACCGCAAAGGCATGGTGAACAACAAGTTCAACGCCTTCATCATGCAGAAACTCGAAGCGGCCGGCATTCCGACCCAATTCGACAAACTGCTGGGCGACAACGAATGCCTGGTGAAAAAACTCGACATGATCCCGGTCGAGTGCGTCGTGCGTAACTACGCGGCCGGCAGCCTGGTGAAGCGTTTGGGCGTGGAGGAGGGCCTCAAGCTCAATCCCTACACCTTCGAACTGTTCCTGAAAGACGACGCCAAGGGTGACCCGTTCATCAACGAATCCCACGTAGTGGCATTCGGTTGGGGCACCGCTGAACAATTGGCTCGCATGAAGGAGCTGTCGCTGAAGGTCAACGACGTCCTGAGCAAACTGTTCGACGACGCCGGCCTGCTGCTGGTGGACTTCAAACTTGAATTCGGCGTGTTCCACGACGGCTCCATCGTCCTGGGTGACGAATTCAGCCCGGATGGCTGCCGCCTGTGGGACAAAGACACTCGCAAGAAGATGGACAAAGACCGCTTCCGTCAGGGCCTCGGTGACGTCATCGAAGCCTACGAAGAAGTCGCCAACCGTCTTGGCGTACCGCTGTAATCGACGCAAGCATCTGATAGCACGGAAAAAAATCGCTTTGGCGCTTTGCTTCCAGGAAACAGGATGTTATGATGCGCGCCGTTGGAGAGATGCCAGAGTGGCCGAATGGGACGGATTCGAAATCCGTTGTACCTTCACCGGTACCTAGGGTTCGAATCCCTATCTCTCCGCCATTATTTATTGAGGGTTTGATATTTTTCAGACTTTTGAGAAGGGAACGAATTTAGTGGTGATCCCACAATGATCCCACTAAGTAAAAAGCCCGATCCCGTGATCGGGCTTTTTTTCGTCTGTAAGAATGTGCCTGATTTTCATAGCTACCATTCGTCAAGGCTGGTTCGGTGACTGCACGCTGATGAGTGGCGGTGCGCTGAAAGAGGTCATGCAGCCGAGCTACCAGTGTCGGTATTGTTTCAAAACCGTACCATGGGCTCTCCTATTACACTCGGCTGCTATCGCGACTTGCTTACACAGAATGAAGCCAGCGGAGGCGCATGATGTTTAAACCCGCACTTCTTCTGCTTTCTATGTGTTTCTCTGGGGTGCCGATGACGCTAGGCTTGTCGCTAGTCGTGAGTCTCGTTTTCACGCATCCCGACTGCCTTCCTGTTTACGATAATCTCAAAAAGCCATCCTATGTATCAGTTGGTCAGGTAGTACGTCTAGAGTTGCTGACTCAGCATTACTTTACAGCCAAGGCTCGAGGGGTTGGCTCTTTAGAACCAAATGCGGGTCCGTGGCAGTTGAGAAAATGGTCATTAGTGTCGCAACAATAATGCTGGACGCAGTGCTCCGGGGCAGATGGATTTCAGAGCAGCTTTAGCCGAAGACTCCAGCTATCTGATAGTTGATGACCGAATTTCGCCGCTTTCTGCCTGTCGCGAAGGACTGAAACCGGCCGATTCTGTTGAAAAAGTCGGCTTCGAATTCTGCGCGAGAAAAGTACGCGCCTGAGATTGAAATCTGAATTTTCGGCAGAAC
Source organism: Pseudomonas sp. A125 (assembly GCF_055409485.1). Lineage (NCBI taxonomy): Bacteria > Pseudomonadati > Pseudomonadota > Gammaproteobacteria > Pseudomonadales > Pseudomonadaceae > Pseudomonas > Pseudomonas sp. A125. Next base: position 593,009 of record NZ_JBUZVP010000001.1, on the reverse strand, counting down.
GTTCAGGACTCGGAGTTCACGTAGCCGCGTGCAACTGAGGTGTTTTCATCCATCAATATTCGAGTGTTTCGGGAAAGCCGACTTTTTCAACACAATCGGACAAAAGCTGTCATTCGGAGAGTCTACGAATGCATGAGTGAATCGGCCTTCATGCTGAACCACTGCGGCCACTCTCAATGGGCTACGTAGATGAACGTTACACACCATTGATCTTGTCGTGGTGTACCACGATGAGATTGGTTGCCACAAGAATCGGCGAGCGCTGATCCTTGCTTTCATCTATTCGACCAGTGAATTTAAGAAATGTAATTTAAGGCGCTATGCGTCCGGTTCAGAATGAAGTTTTTCCACGGATAGCCAGTTCTTATAAAGCACATCCAACTCCGGCTCAGATGTAGCCAACTGAAGGGCCCGGCCTAGCAGCGCTCGGGCATTGCTCCACCTATTCGCAATCCACTCATTCGACGCCTCATTCATTAAAAGGCATGCTTTAATTTCACTGCCGCCAGACTCAACTTGTCCTTTTAGTTCTTGGTCGTATGATTTTAAATAAATAAGGCGCTCAATATTTGTGCAAAGTATTTCCGACCTCGCTTCCAAGTCACTACCTATTTTTTCGGGGGGCGATTCTTTGAATGCAGGAGTCGACCAAAGATTAAACGAGGTAATTAGTTCGCAGGATGAAAGCACAAATAACACAACCTTTCTGGAAGCCTCAATAAGAAGTGCTCTCTGAGCGCTATCAATATCCCCTCTGCATGCTTGCTGCAATGCTTTCGCTCTATGATGAATCTCAAGAAAGTTTTCTAAGTCTTCCGAATCCGTACCGAGACAAAAACTCAAGTCTCTCGCTAGTTTATCCTTCACAAATTGCCTTTTGCTAGGAATAACCAAGAGCTTTAACTGTCCATGCAGGTCCGACTCTAGGCTTTGATGGTTTGCATTGCAGTCATAATAATCAAATAGCAATTCCATTTGATTGAGTGTTATTGGACTGAGCGTTTCCAGCAACTCTGCCAGTCTTTCGTAACATCTAGAGAATGTAGGGCGCGCACTTGGTTCAGCGGAGAGCATGTCACCTAAAAGTTTTATTAGAGCTTCAGCTGCTGGCGACTGGGGTTCAGAGAAGTTTCTGATATCGCTGCCAGCCCACTTTTTCAACTTGGAACCCTTCCATGTTTTTCCAGGGTCAATCGTCGAAGATTGCACTGCTGGGTGATAGCCTTGATACAGTTCTGCAATAACTATCCCCACCGCAAAAACATCAGGGGCGAACGCTTTCGTCTTGTCCACTACATACTGCTCAGGCGCTTTGTATGAATTAGTGCCGCCTAAGTGATCATCGAACCATGCATTAGCCACACCGAAATCAGCAATTTTTACCGAATACCTCACAGAAGGATCGATATGTGACGGAGGGAAGTCACGAAGTTTTTTGCTCAAATCTGAATAAAGAATATTTTCAGGCTTTATATCTTGGTGGTATTCCATTCCGCGACTATTCGCAACGATCATCCCTTTTACTATTTGGAGACCAATATTTATGACGGCGACGAGATCAGGCTTTAACTCTATTAAGTCACGAAGATCCCCGTCACAGCATGGCATACATACCAAAGGTACCCCGTTATAAAACTTTATAAAGTGCGGCGTGATTATGGAGTAATGACCGGAAAAATCCACCCAGTTGTGCGCTTCGCGAATAAAGCCATTAACTCGTTCAGCGGTGTTGTTTTCGAATTCTTTGATGGTTTTATATGCCACTCGGTTCGGAAAGCTATTTTCTTGATCTACAATATAAATCAACCCACCTCGCCCTTCACGGCGATCAACTATTTTCCCTCTAAACAAGCACGCCTCTAGAAATTCTTGCAAGTGTTTGTCCATATCCATACGACGCATCCTTATTAAAGTTAGTAGTTGGCTGGGTTGCTTGGAAATCAATTTTCCGTAATAGAGAGCACAGCGATGGCGGAGTGAACATCAGTCAGCAGCACCTTTGAAGTAGAAATAGGCCACAATATTTTAACAGTACCACTGCGGGCCTCCGACCCTGGCTTCGCCTGGCGAGCGCCGAATACCATTTCCAACCCGTAACTTGAATTGCCTCTGTTTTCGTCAACTCCAACGACTGACCGCTTTTGGCCGAGGCTGTGTAAAAACGTTTTTGAGCGCGACAGGTACTCAAAACCGGACTGTAAATCGCGCTTCTACGCGAAATCCACATCTGCTGACGTGCCGATAAATTTTAGATTTAACGTAGACGTGCACACTTCAATTTTGGCGAAACGTTTTTACACACTCGGGGCCGAAAGCAGCCGGTCACAGGGTCACACCCGGATAAATCGATGCTACTTAGGTCCCCCGTCATAATGAGGCGCCGGTTACGCGGCCTTACGGCCGCGGCTACCGCCAGTTGTGTCGTAGAGAGCCTAAATCTCGATCGTCTTGATATCTGGATCGTAAAAGGCACCGATAAGCTCGCGCGCCCCAGCAAGTGGAGATTGCTTGGAAATGTCGACAATGGCGCCGATTGCACCGCTTATCAAAGTGCTATCGCCAGTTTGAATGCCCTTGTCGAGTACTTCGAAGAAATTATGAATCGTTGTCGCTCGCTCTTCGAAGGTTTTAGCCAGGTACTGCTCCAGAATAACTCTTTGGGCACCGATCTGTTCTAGTTTTACATCTTTGAATGCGGATATAGCTGCTCTTTTGGTGCCTTCAACTTCGGCAACCTTTTTGTATTCCAGCCAAGCTGACATTAGCTCCTCAAGGGAAGACTGGGCCGCTTGCAACGGAATGGTGGGCGCTTTCTGAATGATAGTTTGGATGTGCTTTTTCATGTTTTAGCTCAAGGACAAAATTCCGGAAATAGTGCTTTTGATATTTTTTGCCGCCGAACCGTCTGGCGTGATGATTGGTATATCAAGTACTTGTTTAAGCCCTGTACCAAGCACCACCATCTTCTCGAATGCGCTGGGATCGCTGTCGTCTTTTACTTTGATCAGCTCGAAGCGCGCTACGATCTCGTTAATGGTTTTGGCCATCTCGGCCGCATTCGTTCTTATAGCCTTAAGTGCAGTTTTCAACACCTCCATCTCAGCAATGGCGGTTTCGACTTTGGCTTGGTAATCATGAGCTTTAGTCAATGCTTCTTCAGCCTTGCTTGCCATCATGAACCCGCCGATAGCGAGCGCTGGGCCAAGCACAATTCCGCCTAAGGCGATCATGCCTCCGGCCATTCCAAAGCCGCCGGCGCTCAATGCGCCTCCGCCAAGCCAAGCCAAGGTGGCATTAGTGGCCGCTGCGCCAGAAAGCCCGGAAATAGCCGCGCCTGTGGAGGCGCTGGCTAATGCCCCTACTGAACCATAGGCCCCAATAGCCGCCAACGCTCCGCCGCCCGCTCCCGATGCAAGGCCTCTCTCAATTTCCAGAGAGTTCAGCACCAGCTTTTCATAAGACTTCAATTCCTCGACGGTAAAGTTTTCATTGAACCCTTTCAGGGTACTCTTAGTGTCTTTTCGCTTCTTGAACGCTTCAACGAGGTATTTAATTTGATGGCTAAATGTATGAATTTTTAACTTGCCGAGTGCCGCCAGCGCGGCTTGGGTCTCCTCGCGTGCACCGTCAAGTACTTTAGATGCCTTTTTAAATTCAAGCTCTGCATCTTCGCCGATGCCTTTGGCTTTATCAAAGTTGTTGGATGCCTCAACGCCTTTGAATACACCCGTTGCCGCCAAAGCAGCAGCAGCACCCCATAAAATAAACGGAAGTGGCATTTTAAGATCCCTCTTTATGTGTAGGAGAATTGTCGATTCTGTGTGCTTGCTGTGCATCTGCACATGCTTGAAAGTTGGCCGCTATGTATTCGTTTTTGCTTACGTGCGCGGACAGATTTTGTTCATAAAAGTCGTCCACTCGACAGATCAATGGGCGGCTACTATAGATTTTGCAAATATGACTGTGGCTGTCAAAATTTATACAAGTACCATCACCGCGGTCCAAATGTGCATAAACCATAGATTTATCTAGGTTTTTGCAGCACAGCCCACATTTTGTACAAGTAAATACAATTGAAGTGCTTGATGCGTGTTGCACGACAAGCGTTTGTACTGGTTGCGGTCCTTCGCCCATGGCTCATCCTCTTCCGACGACTGTAGCTGTGATAACGCATTGACGGCCATCATGCCTGTCATACGGTATCTGCCATTTGCTGAAAAGCTTTAATGAATCTTGCACGCAAGCGAGATGGAGGGGCAGCATTCATTAGTAGGACTGAAAGACCGCTTCTGGCCGGCAGCTTCCCGCGATGATAGGCGGCAGATGGACAGACGCTGACGCTCGCCGGTAAGCGCTATTACTCGACTATCGGCATTGAGACGTTTGGCAAATACTATGGGAATCCGCGTAATTTCATGGTGTCGGTGAAGGCGAGTATTTAGTCGTGGGTCCGGGCGCTAACCGCCAGAAGACTCGCAAGGCAATTGGAATCTGGAGTCCAGGGGGGGGGCTCGATGACCAAGTCAGTGCGTCGCGTCCGACTTATCCAGTGGCGAGTGATAAGAGGTTTGTCGTTCAGCAGCCAACTCAACCCTATTCAGATCTTCCAGTACGGATGGCAGAGTTAATCGGCCAATACACCCAGCTCACGCGATGTTGGCAGTTTGCCAAGCCTGCTGGCATGCTCTCGACGATTTGTCGGTAGACAGCGTTGAGGCAGGGAGAGCGACTGTGGGTTTAGAGAGCAAGGCAAAGGCAGCTCAACTGAGTGTTCTGAGCAAATATGGTGTATTGGCAGACTTTACCAACGTGGAAGAGGTGGTGCTTGACCGTGCCCTGAAGGGCCGCTTGTCTGCGATCGCGTCGAAGGACCTGACCTTCGCTCACTGGTGTGACCAGCTACTGGGGCCGGGCGAGCGGCTTCCGGTTGCGCGTTTTGATAATCCAGTTCCGGGGCAAATCCGACTGGGCAAGCTCGCGGTGGGGCAGGACCTCGCCGCCAGCCTCAAGTCTCGCGACCGGCAGTTTCAAGCTAGGCTCAAGGCGTCCGAGCAGGAAGTCATACGGTTGCAAGGTGAATTGCAGGAACTGAGGCAAACCAAACCTCCTTTGGCATTGATGGAGCCGGTTGGCGAGGACGCGCGGAGGTTGAAATACTGGTATCACGAAACAACCGGTTATCTGCATAACATCCTGTGGGAGATCAAGGAAGTTGACGGTCACATCTTCGACCATCAAGGCCAACTCAACCGGGATTACCGTCAGCAACTGGTCGAGATCATTCTGCGGGCACTGAACGGCTTGGCCGCACTCGGCTTTTTTATCAAGGCCGAGTTGTGTGACGCGTCATCCAAAGAGCCTGTTTTGCCATCGGTGATGTTGCATCACAACCCGGCAGATCCTGATGAAGCACATCTACTGGAGGGCTTTGCCTTTGTCGTCGAGGACGTACAGCCTGATGTGCTGGTGGCAGCCAGCGAGTGTCTTTTTCTGGGACGGGCTCTACCCGAAATCGACAAACGGCACCGCTTCAATTGTCACGTCAAAGTCTCCTGGCGCCACGTGCTTGAGTTGGACGAAGACGAACTGTTTCACCTGTCTTGCTTCCTGCATAAGTTGTTTGAGGCATTGGCCAGATCGAATGACGGTCGGCCGAGGGGGGCATTGCGAGAGGCGGCGATCCTTTGCCTGGTGCTTTCCAGCACCGCACCCTGCATGCCCACGCGATTACAGAAAGTGCAAGCGCTGAGCTTGCAGGATACGTTTTACCCGGGGTACAGGCCGTTCACGACCGCCTCCTCGAAGCCTGACACAGATGCATCCGCTGGAAAAATTCTCGAGCACCTGTTCCATACCTTGCATGCACTTGTCATGCGCTGACGTAAGCTTTGATTTGCAATGGAATATGCCGGATCTGTGACCGGTAGCTACGGGACGAATAGCGGCAACGGCGCACTGAGACTGATACACCCTTACCCTCCAGCAACATGGAGGACACCACCATGAACACGCACTCTTGGGTGCCTCTTTGTGCTCAGAACTTGGGAGTGACCTTTGGAAAGACTTGAAGCGGCTTTGAAGCAACTGGTAAGTGCTCATTCAAAACTGACTGAACATGCGCCAATTACTGCACTTGCCCAACGCTTGCGAGAAACCCAAAAAACGCTTGATCTCGGTGAGGATGATGAGCTTCCTGTCCTGCCTCAAAAGCCTGGGATTTATTACTTCGAAGCGAAATTTAAGTTTTCCACAGCAGCGGAACTTGGCGAATTTGGTGAGCGATGGGGAGCAATACGGGCCAAAGCGCATGACGGAAAAATCCCTCGTTATTACCCGAGTCGGGTGAAGCATCACTTAGCGGCATTGGCAGCAGGCAAACCGATTCCATTTTATTTAGGGAAGCGAGAGTCGATAGCTGATCGACTCAAAAATCACGTCGAATCGCTCTTGGAGTCCGGAACGTATGCACTTAAGCTTCGGGCAAGACCGCACTTAATTCGTGATGTGGAAATTACATATAGTTATCAGAGTTTCGAGGCGCCGCCGACATCTTACTTCGGGGTTGGGTTAATCGAGTCTGAACTACGAAAAATACTGAATCCGATTCTGGGGAAACAGTGAGCATGGAGAAAGCACAACTGCTGTTGAATCAGGCCAGCAGCTTGGTGAGGGAGACGAACGCCAAACTCGCAGCAAGCGGTGAGCTGTTCAACCTCTTCTCCATCACCCGAATCGAGCGGGCCGAGGTCAACACTCACTCGGCCATGATCGCAGAACTCTTGAGCCCCGAGGGCCGTCACGGTCAAGGTGTGTACTTCCTGGAACTGTTCCTGTCGACAATGGGTTTCGAACACGAATGCACCCTCAGCGACGCCAGGGTGCAAAAGGAGCAGATATTCGCGGGGTACGGTCGTGTGGATGTGGTGATTCACCTGAGGGATCACCTCATCCTGATCGAAAACAAGATCGACGCCCTCGACGGCAACCAACAACTCAAGCGTTATGACGATATTGGAAAGGCCTCAGGCAAGCAGTGGCAGTTGTGGTACTTGACAAAGAAAGGTACGGAGGCGCACGCAAGCAGTCATTGCGGCGTGAGCTACCGTCGACTGTCGTACCAGGAACACATCCTCGACTGGCTTGAGCGGTGCGTCAGCACCTCAAGCGCGACGCCGGCACTTCAGCATGCATTGATCCAGTACAAGAATCTGGTCCAGAAAATCACCGGGCGAGCCATGACCCATACCACACGAAATGCACTGATCGAACTTCTCATTGCCGACGACAATTTGCAGGCTGCCGAGGCCATCGCCCAGGCACTGCCCCATGCGAAGGGGACAGTATTGTTCGGCTTCTTTGATGCTGTGCGACACGCATTGTCAGAACGTTGTACGCCCGTGTCATCGCCGATTGACTTTACCGGGCATGACAGTAGCGAGGCGAATTGCCGCAAGTGGTTCTTGCCCAAGGCATTGAGGTTGAAGCACGTGGGGCAGTTTTTCGACATTGGTGTCGAGGGAATGCTGCTACGAATCGAGGTTGCCACTGATGCGCTGCATTATGGCGTGGTGCCGGTCAGTAGCGGGAAACTGGCGAGCGATGGAGGATTGTTGGCGCAAACGCCTCAATTGCCTTTGTACCTGATGTGGCGGAATTGGAATGCGTTCAAATGGTACTCATGCCTTTACCAGGACAACGTTGCCAGAAAAATTGACTGTTTGTCTGACCCCATGGCATTGGTCACGGAGGTGCTGCGCACTGTCGAGCTGATCAAATCTGAGCTGTCTGGTCAGCCTGAGTTGCAGTGTGCAAGTGTCAGTGCGACGCAACCACAAGCAATGCCAGTCAGTTGACTAGCCAACTTGTCGGTTGAAAGCTGGCAATGCACCGTGCCGTTTCATGTGGGCCGTCAGTAGATAGACCTCAATGAGAGATACCATCACCGGGTCAGAGACCGTAATGACTGCAATCCGTGCTTCACCGTCTTGAACGTGAGGCACTAGATTTTTGTCGTTCGCAAACCCTGTGAACCGATGGTTGGGAAAGGTTCGCCAACCGTCTTCTCGGATGCTGGGCGTCTTAACATGGTCCCAGACCCGATGGTGCAGGTTGTTCCGGGTTGCCTTGCCGATAAAGAGGATTTGCGCTTCAGGGGTACCAAAAAAATACACGCCGCTCTTGCACCCAACACCATCGCCGGTGACCAGCATTCCCGAGTCGGTTGGGTCCGACCAGTCGCCGATGGCGGGACTGGCGTCACCAAAGGCGAGTTCTATTGGGAACCTGTCGAATATAGCAGGCATGGCCTGGGCAAGATCATTTACCAGTTTTTGGCGCTGTTGTGCGTCTTTCAACGCGACTATCTCGTCAAATGTATGTATTAAGTCTTAGGTTTTTTTCGTTTCATCGCTCATGAAAGTGCTGGCTAATAGGGGATCTTGATATCTTCGTCCAGTATATCGGTCACATTTCGTATCAGTGGATCTAGCCAATCGGCTTTGGCGCCCGCCCATTGCAAATAGCTCGTATGCTCTATGCCGTGGGTTCCCGATAGCGACGTGCGCTGAAGGGTGTCGATATAGTCGCGGATGACCTGGGCGCGGCGCCAGTTCTGTGCATCGGACTCTAGGGCGGCTAAGCGTTTTCGTTCGTCATTCTGTATGCGTTTTCGCGCGGCAGCGTTTTCGCGCAGCTGGCGACGCTTTTCATCGGCAATGGCCTGCTGCTCTGCATTCACCAGCTCCCCGACGGCGTTTGTAACGACCTGTTCGAGCAGCTTGTTCAATTGCATCTCGACCGGTTGGCCCGGTGAGTCGGTAACTTTGCCTGCATACCCTTCATTTATTAGCAGGTAGAGTTTCCCTGTCGGTTGATATGCCCAATTAGGCCAGTAGCTCCAGCGCCCGCGAGCCTTGTCCTCCAGTTGTTTTGGCGTTGGCACATATGGGCTGCGCTTGCAGGGTTCGAACACGCGCAGATGATAACCTCGGCCCATGATGAGGATGTCGACCTGCTTCTTGCTCTGCTCGATACGATAGCCACGTGTTTCCAGTGCTTTTAGGACGGTATCCACGAGCCTTAGCGCGCGATCCTGCAAGGAGGGTGAAACACAAATATTTAACGCAGGCGCGCGCGCTGGGCTGGCCGCGTGAATCAATGACGGGTTTCTTCAATGCAACGCGGGCAGCGTTGGTCATCGGGTGCCAACGCTTCACTTGATCAGGGACGATAATCTGGTTGCCAGGTGCTCGCTCAAAGGCCAGCAGCGGTACCAGCCGCTCATCCATTGGCTTGGGCTCAGCCTCGGTGTGCGGGGCCGGCGTGCGAAATAGGTTCATCGGGTGGCCAACGTATTCGCGGAGTTTGGGGCGCGGCGGCACCGACTTGCCAGCCTTCAGTCGTGTCCAGTAGCCCCGAGGCGGGGTTGGGATCTGTAGTCGTCCACAGAGTTTCTTAAGGCCTACGTCAGAGAGTTGGTAGCGCGGTGCGACTATCGTCACCGCTTCTGTCCAAACCTCATCCAGCAGTTTGGCCCGGTCGTACTGTTCCTGCATTGCGAAGGTCCTTTCAGCGAGTCGAATCTCAGTTCGAAACCGATATCAGGGTAGCGGATGTCGGTTCGTTCAGATGGCTCTTCAATCGGGCTGATGCCAGTTCTTTCCTTTCACGCGACAGGCCTACAGCAGTGAAAGTGTGGTGGATGAATCGACCAGTCGATAGCCCATGGCTTTGTAACCGGCCTTGCGCTTCTCCCACATCCTCAACACTGCGACGTTACCCTCGTCTACGAAATCAATCACCTGTACGTCGGATTTGGCGGTGTGTAGGCGATGCAGGCGTCCGGCGTACTGCTGGAGGATGCCGCGCCAGGAAATGGGCATGGCCAGCACCAAGGTATCCAGTGCAGGGTGATCGAACCCTTCGCCAATTAGCGTACCGGTGGCCACGAGCACCCGAGGCGCATCTTCGGGCAGAGACTCCAATGTACTGATCAGCGACGCCCGCCGTTTCTTCGGCATGCGGCCATGGAGCGTGAACAGATTCGCGACATGCTCCTTGAGCGCAACATCTAGCGTCTCAACATGCTCAGTGCGTTGGCTAAGCACCAGGACTTTTCGGCCTTGGCGGTAAGCTTGCACCACAGCAGAAACGATGGTGGCCGTGCGCTGTGAGTCATCTGCCAATCGCCTGAATACTTCCTGGATACCCGAGCCCTCAGGGACGATGAGGGGGGCGGACAGTATGCGAGGGCTCACGGACAAATCATGAGGGGCGCTGGCTGGGCGCGCGGCGGTATGGCGGATAGGTCCGCACTGCATGAAAATGATGGGCTGCTGCCCATCGCGGCGGATCGGGGTCGCCGTCAGCCCGAGCACGTAACGCGCGGGCGAACTGCGCAACAGCGCTTCGAAAGACACCGCCGACAGGTGATGGCATTCGTCGATGATGATCTGGCCGTAATTTTTCACAAGGTCACTGATCTCGCCTTTGCGCGATAGCGATTGCATGACGGCTATATCGATCTGGCCGGTGAGCTTGGGCTTGCCGCCGCCCAAGGTGCCGACGACTTCTTTGCCGACGCCGAGGAACGCCTGCAAGCGTTCTTGCCACTGCCGGAGTAGCTCGGTCCTGTGCACCAGTACCAAGGTATTCACACGCCGCCTGGTAATGAGCGCTGCGGCACTCACGGTTTTACCGAAGGCCGTTGGCGCGCAGAGGATACCGGTGTCATGTGCTTGCATGGCGCTAACAGCTGTTTCTTGGTCAGGACGCAGAGTGCCGAGGAAACTGACACCCAACGGATGGCCCGCGAAACGCTCGTCTTCCACCAGTGGCGTGATCTGGTACTCCGCCAGCAGCACCTGCACGGCGTCCCAGCAGCCGCGGGGCAAGGCGATATGTTGGGGGAAATTCTGCGCGCAGCCAATGACTCTGGGTTTGTTCCACACTGACAGGCGCAGGGCCTGCGCTTTGTAAAACTCGGGATTCTGAAATGCCGCGAGGCGGATCAACTGGTTGACCAAGGGTTGAGGCAGCTGGGCCTTTTCAAAGTAGATCAGGTTCGCCAGGGTGATGCTCAGGGTGGCAGGCATCGGGCCGTTGGGCTTCTGTGGTCGAGGCGAGGGGACTTTCCATGGCTGGGCACCTTCGTCTTCATCGGCGTAGGCAATGGCGACGGGGTCGCGGTTGCCCGTGGCCTGAGTAATGACGGGGTGGAGGCGCTCGGGGCTCATGCGTTGGAGGGTGGCGAGGAACGCCCACTGATCGGCATAGGGCACCAGGGCGTCATCGACAAAGACGCTGTGATGCTGCGCCCTGGAGCGTTTTTGCAGCGGTAACGCGATCAAGTTGCCAAAACCGCCTTTGGGCAGGGTGTCCTGGTTGGGAAACAACCTGTCGTAGGAACTGAGCGATAATTGCCGCGTGCGTTCACAGGCATGACTGATGATGGCGGCTCCGAGACGGCGTGCATCGCTGGCCAGTACCTTGTCCTCGAAGAAGATCCAGGCATGCGCGCCGTTGCCCGAGCGTGAGACTTCCAAGGCGACGGGCACACCGAGGGCCTGGCAGGACTCCACGAATGCGCGGGCGTCATCGCGCCATTCGGCCTCGTCGAAATCGGCGGCCAGAAAGTAGCAAGTATCGTCCTTGAGCAACGGATATACGCCGACCACGACCGCGCCTGCCAGATGGCGAAAGATGACGTCGTCGGTCACTTCCAGCAGTTGGCGTTGGTGGCAGTCGCCACATTTGATCCGTGGTTTCTCGCAGATCCCCGGACGCCACTCGTTCGCGCAGGCCGGTGCATAGCCGGACTTCCCGCTTTTGCCTTCCCAGCGCAGCGGGTAGATGTCGGTACGGCCTCTGAACAAGCTACGAAAGAGGGCGAGCTTGCTGCGGGTGTCCAGGGCGGACGACGGATCAACGGGCGCCAGGGGGATCAGCACAGGTTCGACAGGCGGTTGCCAATCGATGCCGTGCGCGTCGAGCAAGGCAATTAAGCGCGCGTTCTCCGCCTGGAGTGTCGCCAACAACTTGGTGTCGGTCACCGCATCGAGCCTCGGTGTTGGGGAATGGCCTGTGGGGTTAGGCTATCAGTCGGCGGGGGGAGGGATCAAACCGTAGGGCCGGGTGCGGGCCGGGGGCTGCGCAACGCCTTGCAATCATCCGGCGTTTTAACCGGAACCGTGTTATGCGCACAGCGGTTCGACTGCCCACTACCCAGCCCTTGGCTGAATCGCATTGACCGTCAAGCGGCGTGTTTCACAGTCATTGCCGATTGACGTTCGCCCGCTGGGGAATCGTATTGGTCGCGGCTGGGCTGGCGCATCTAGCGAACCCAAACCCAATCCATAATAAAAATTTACCGCTGAGTGCGATGGCGGCATAGTGGCATCATGGTTCGCCCGCCACGTCGGGGTTGCTCAACCGGGCCGATTTTACTGCCTACAACGATCATTCAGTCGTTGGCGGCTCCAGCAGGTTTAAGGTTACTGATGGCGTTGAGTGGGCACGTGATCTCTCACGTTCTCTGCACGCCCCCCATTCAAGGAGCGATACACCGCAATGACCACACAAGGATTTGGCGCTCAACTGCTGACGCTGCCGAGCATCTTTTCGGATCGGCTTTTCACCATTCCGGATTATCAGCGTGGCTACGCGTGGGACAAAAAGCAGGTCGACGAACTGCTCAAGGACGTCGATCATCTGATGCAAGATGGCGCCGCATTACGTCACTACACCGGCACACTCGTCCTCAGTCGCCCGAAACATGCAACAGACAACGCCTTCCACGTCGTGGATGGTCAGCAGCGGCTGACCACACTCGCCATTTTTCTGTACCTGCTGTGTGAGTCGCTGCCTATCGAAGAACGGGCAGCGTTTTCCGCGCTGTATTTACGCCGTGGTGAGCTTGGCAATGATCGGGCTGTGTTGCGCTTAAACTCGGATACACGGTCGTTTTTCGAACGTGTGGTGATGGCTGAAGGCAACCTCGATAACAGTCCAATTAAACTTGAGGCGCATCAACGATTACTCAGCGCCAGAGGTTCGATTAAGAAGTGGCTTGAGGACAAAATCGCTTTGGGAATTGAGCCACAGCGGATCAGGGACATCCTTGAGTCCCGGCTCGGCTTTCTGGTGTTCGCGCCTGAAGAAGATGCTGAAACAGGGATCATGTTCGAGGTCATCAACAACAGGGGGAAACCGCTTAGCGAGTTGGAGAAGGTTAAAAACTATTTGATTTACTGCTGTGTGAAGCTTTCTGCGGCTTCGCTCAGGGACACAATCGATCAGGATTGGTCAGAAATCCTAAGGGCCTTGAACATCGCTGGCAAAACCTCAGCCGGCGACGAAAGTGCATTTCTTCGTTACTGCCTAGTCGTCCATTTCAAACTGAATAAAACCGATAGCCAATACGGTTATGAAGAGCTGAAAAAGCGAGTAAACCTCGACAGCTGTCTGACTGAGGATTTACCCCGCGAGCCGGTGATCAAAAAAATTGCAGCTTTTGTGCAGTTTATGAAAACCGCCGCGCTCTGGTATCAACGTCTGTATGGGCGTGATCACGCAGGTTTAGAGCCTGAGATAGTGGTGCTTCTTGATCAAATCCGCGCGCAGGCACGTCATGCGTCCATTATGCCGCTGTTCCTGGCTATGGTGATCAAATTGCAGGGCTCGGGCGAGCGCCTGCATAAACTGCTTCGGTTGTTGGAGATCCTCAATTTTCGGGTCTACATGGCGCGGAACATGACGTCACGTAATGACACCGGACAAGGCGATCTTTATGGGTACGCGGCACGTTACTACCACTCTGAGCTTTTGGCCGCGCTTCCCCCTGAAGAGCTTAAGGTCGGGCGCATCCATTTGGAAACCGATGAGGATGCGTTGGAGTATCGGCTCGTTAATTTTATCAATTGGCTAGCGGCGGATCACCGGTTTATTAAGTCCTTCTCTCTGGACCCTGACAGCCCCGACGATTTTTACAAATGGCGTGGCTTGCGGTACTTTCTCATGAACTACGAGGCAAAGCTCCAACCGCGAAAAACGATTCAAATTGATAAAATTCTTCTCGGGGTTTCGGAGGGTAAAACCTCAGACTATTACTCGGTGGAGCACCTCTGGGCTACTGAAAATAGAAATCGTGAGGGGGAAAACAACCGTAAACAAGATAAGTACCAACGGCGCCGACTAGGCAATTTTGTCTTACTGGAACTGCGCCTGAACATTCAGGGAAACAACGATGACCTGGAAGACAAGCTTCCACGCTACTGCGAGGGTCTAGGGGAAGAACCGACTACAGAACTTCATCAAGTTCGAAAAATGGCTACCGACACGTATTCGCTGATCGAAAGTTTCGATGGCAGAAGGCGGACGATCAATTTTTATCACGACCTTCATGGCGAGCTAAATGACCATCAAGAGCAACGGTTCATCAAGTTTGCCCAGGCACGTTGGTCGCTGAAGACTTTCATTGGGTACGCGCAAATTCAGCGGGAAGCGGCCGCCGCGCACGAAGAAAGCTGAGGGTTGCGTTTGAATGAGCCGAAGGGCGTACCGGACCCACTTGCGGGTGGGGTGGTACGCCCGCAAGGTGAAAGAATTCTGCCGGTGTTGTTTGCTGTGGTGCAGGCGCGGTCCGGTGTAGATCGAACAAGCATTAGGTATCCGCGCTTTTGACACGATACAGCGCCGACATCTGTTCGATTTCTGCAAGGATCTCCCCTCTGAGTACAGACGGCTTGAGAACCTCAACGCTGGCACCTTGACTCAAAATCCAAAGTCGCAACCCTTGGCTCAAATGCAGTTCACAACTCAGGTGCCAGCGTTCCGTATCGTAGGGCTGTAAAACCTGTTGCGGACTGAGCCAGTTCTCGCTCAGGCGCTGAAACATCTTTTCATCGATCAGCAACTCCAGCTGGATGGGATGTTCGTTCTCCAGCCCAATCAAGCTCTTCAATGAACTGGTGTTACGAATGTCGTACTCAGCGGGTACCTGAGCGGGTTCAAACCCTGCCGCTTTCGCGGATTTGAAACGGTGTATTGGCCAGGCATAAGGCGTGTCCTGGTCTCTGCCATCCACGACGAGTGACAGGTAGATGTTGGCGTCCTGAAAGGACAGGCCCAACGGTGTCAATCGGTAAGGCTTGGGGTATGGCGCGCCGCGTGGCTGGTACAGCACATCCAGCATGCTTCCCTCCAGCAAGGCGTCCTGGATGGTTTGAAAGACCTGCGGCTCGACCAATCCCGGCTGTAAATTCAGAAAACGGGTGTTGCTGACCACCTTCTTGGTCCAGTCATAAAGTCGGTGGGAATGTTTGTTCAAAATCGACTGGGCGTGCTCGTACAGCTCCTGAAGATTACCGCCTAGCGTGCGGCTGGTGTACGGGCGGGCATGATCGATGACCATGATCAAATTCATTGCGTCAGTGGGTTTGAGCACGAACCTCGACAATTCCTTGTCGGCCCAATACACGTATTCTCGACCTTCTTTTTTTCGCTTAACACCGTAGCGTTTATCCTCTAGCAAGGCTTTGAGGTTGCGTTGAATCGTCCGGTCGTCCACCTCGATGGACTGGGCTCGAAGTCTTTCTTGGAACTGTGCCACGCGCAAGCCGGACGGCGTTGCCGTGCCGCCCCGTGTGGGAATCATTGCCAGGAGTAGATCTAGGCGAAACCTCTCTTCCAGGCGTTTTCCTGACATCTCCATGCTTCCTCTATTGCGACACAGTTTGTCGCTCAGAGGGTGGATGATTCCTTTCGAGAAATCAATCTGATGTCGGAGCCGAGAAATGGCGATGCCCAAGCCTGCAAATGTCGTCAACATACTTGAAGCTTTTCTGCCCGAGCCTGAAATGCTGGAGCTCCGTGAATCCAGTGAACATGACGGCCTGGGGGCGGGATTGGGCATGCCGACTCTGCGGATTGTTGAAATGTCTGAGCGTCATGGGGCTGTGTCATACGCTGAAGTGAAGGCCATGAATCCTTTAAAAGCGGCCTTGGCACGAGAATCATTTCTCCTGCTATATGCGCAGCTTCGACGAGCAGCACTCGGACATGATGCAGATGCGCTAAATGACCTCGGTTGGTTATGGCTGGATGGGTGCACGTTGATCGAGGATCCAGCGATTGCTCTGCACCTTTTTCGGCTGGCTGCGGCGGACGATTTATCTGAAGCCTTTTTCAATCTAGGGCAGCTGTATACCTACGGAATAGGTATCGCCGTCGATGAGCAAATGGCCCAGCGATGGCTGAAAAAGGCGTTTAAAGGTGGGATCCGCGAGGCTGCTTTGGAGGTCGCGTGGCTTTACGACGCGCGGGATCGAAAAGGCAGTTGTGAAGCCTCATGGGTTGATGCCGATAACCGGAAGGCATTTCGTTGGTACCGAAAAGCCGCTCGTGCCGGCGACACTGCGGCGTTTGCACGCCTTGGGAAGAGTTACCTGGAGGGCAATGGCGTTTCGCGTCACGTCTCAAAGGGGCTTTTTTGGTTGCAGCGAGCTGCGCTCAGCGGTGATGCCGCAGCGGCTGATGCCTTGGAGTATTTTTATGAGGATGCGCTGTACATGCCGGATCCTCAGGGGCGTATGCGTTTATTTTGGGCCTCGTATGCCGAAGGTCTGCGAGACGCGTTTGAGTGCCGGGAACGTTGATGTATGTAGGGCTCGTAAGGGGAAACCCTGGTTTACTGTTTACCTGGAAATCCACTGGTGACCCTAGTATTCAACAGTGTTTTAAATGAAAAAATTAAGGACGCGTAATGATTACGTTGAGAGACGGCGGCTCATTCAGCATTGATGCTTTGGTTACAAAAGTAGAGGGATTGGGTGGCTCCATGGTGTTGGGTCCCATCAAAGTAGGGTTGACCGATCACAAGAAGCCGGACTCGTTGGATTACTGGATTAGAACCAATGGAGCCAACCGAAAAGACCAGATGCAAGCGGAAGCGCAAGTGGTTGATCAGTTGCTTGCTTCTGGTCGTTTTGACCGCGTAGACATGAAATGTCCATCAACCGGGTATCGTTGCGCTGGGCTGAGTGTGATTTCCAAACCTCGTTACGAACAGACTCAGGCACCCACGAGCACTGTGCCTGGAAATGAAGAAATGGAGGCGGCCGCATGGCTGATCGACCGCTTCAAGGCCGCGTCGCCGAACCTCGCCTATGCCAACCTCAACGAGGTTGGAAGTTATCGAGGATGGGTTGCTGACTTCAAAATTCCTCTGTTGGATGGTCGTTCACTGAAGCTGGATCTACGAGAGGAGAAGGATCTGTTTCTCCTGTTTGTCTTGGCGGTGGTTTGGTCTCGGACAGGCCCTTGGGAGAATGCCGTCTATTTTGTGGCCTGGATGAAGCTGGCTCACAAAGACGCACCAGCTTTATGGACAAACGACGCGTTTGTCGAAATAGAGCGCAGTAACTGTAAGGCCTCCATGGTGCAGACCTTAGGTCAGTGCCTCGATCCCGACACTAGGAAGCAGGTCAGTTTCAGGAAAGATGTTTACGCGAGTGTGAAAGTCCTTGCCCACAACTGGGACGGCATCAAACGTGCCATCAACGTCATGATCACGACTAGCCAATACGCTGCGTTTTTCGACTTTATGCGTTCATTAAAAGGCTTGGGGACCGGCCAGAAAAGCATGCTGATCAAGATCCCTCTGGTCATGCGAGAGTTGCGTTGTCAGCTTTATCCATCAATTCCAGGCGAGTTCTGCTGTGTGCCGGATGCTCGGGTCTATGAGGCGTTAAGTGCGATGAGCCGGGACCACAACAAGCGTATAAACCTGACGCATCACGCTGGCAGTGTAAAAAAACTGATCAACGCCTCTGCGAAGATCTATCAACTGTTCGGTGATCTGTATGACCTGCCGTTGTTCGCTTATGTTGACCTCGACCTACCCCATACGTGACAGCTGGAGTAGAGTCTAGGCCTAAAGAAATTTGACGCACCTTATTTTCGAGTGCCTTTGAAGACAGAAAAGTGGTGTCCACTTTGTCTTAGGTGGACACCGTTCTCTGGCTCATTGGGTGCTTGGCTTAGCTCACGAGCAGGCTCATGTAAGTGGGCCACTCACCGCTAGGACACATTTGCGCCACTTTATATTTCTCCAGCATTTGTAGCGCTTGGCTCTCGTGGTTAGCGCGGAAGTCAAACCCCATCTGGTCGCGATACGGCATTCTACCTCGCCAGTATCCCATTCCTTGATCAAGGAAAACTTTGCTGCGCTTACCCGATACCCAATCTACTGTTATCACTCTCGCGTGTTGAAGCTCCCGGCTTCGTTCTTTGATTTCAACTTCAGGTGAGATGGAGAACTGGCTACCCAACCAAAGCTTAAGAAGAGCTTCTTGATCAAGTTGGAACCTCCAGTCATGACTAATTTGATTGCTGGACTGATCGCCACTGGATGCTAGCGTTTGAATTCGCAGCGACTTAAGTTTTTCATTTTTGAAAAGTTCAAGAAAACCGCTTAACAACATTAACGACCATGGTGATTTCAAATAACGGTCGGAATAGCTGACCACTGCTGCTTGGTCTGTGGCAATCAACTCAGTCAGTTCGGGCGCGTGCTTCTCAATGAGAGTAGCGAGACGTCTATGCAAGCTGCTGATAGGCCCGTCAAGTTCGTGGGTGATTTCGATGACCCGTGCACCCTGCTCAAATTGGCGCCAGGTCCGGACGTCGATAGGCTGACCACCGCAATCAGAAACACAGTCGCTTCCAGCCCATACTATTCCATCGTTGCTACTCAGCCATCCGGCTCCTGGAGTCGCAGCGGAGGCATCGCTGCTAAAAAGACTCTTGATGCCCGACTTGGAACGAATTTGAGCCACCAGGTAAGGCTTGATCAGTGGGAGGGAGTTGTCCATATCCTCAATCACAACCCCAAGACTAGCCAGGTCAAAGAGGGTGTTCTTCTGTTCTTTGCTTAGCGACGCTCCTGAAGGAATTGCCAGTTTCACCTTGAGTTTGTCAGCGATTGCCCAAGTGAGGATTTTTTCACGGAAGTAAGGGTGATCTAGGTCCCAGTCCTCTGCATCTCCCCTCATCACCAAGCAAATAGAGGTGTCGTTTTCACTGCGATCCGCTGAATTGATCGCAGAGGACAAATAGCGGATCGGGCCGGTCGAGCAATAACTAGCCCCCACCACAGTTTCAAACTCGCTGGGCAAGTCTAAATGTTCGATTAGGCCCGACACAGTCAGCCACTCCATGGCGCGTCCACGATCTAGCTCCTCTCGCTCCACTCGACTGTCTTGACCTGCAAGACAGTGCGAGCAGACGTTTTCGCAGTTAACCGGGCAATGCAGCTTCCCTAACGTTTTACGTAATAGCTCGGTTGTATTCGCTAAGCCAGCCAGGACAAACCCGGCTCCTCCGCTGACTTCATCGAACAGCTGAATGACCGTTCGCCCTTGTCCACTTTCGATATCGCGATCAAGACGGAAACCAAAGCCCATTTCTGTGCTGGCAATACCTAAGAGTTCGGCGATTACGTCGCGTAGCGCAACGGCAAGAGTCGTGGCTATAGTTTGCTCTGCCAGACTATCTCCGAGCCACAGGCCTGTCTGGGGACTTCTTAAGTAAAGCTCCATGACGTCAGTGCGAATTTGATAGCCCAAGAACAGGTTAGGCTTAACTGCCGTGCCGGGGCAGTCGAACTCTTTACGACTGCCTGTGATCCCGCCCACTGGCCGGTGTAGCTGATCTGGGAGCAGATTTTTAGGAATGTCACCGAAGGCGAGCATTGAATCTGCACGTCCACAGGTTAGGCACACGGCGTAACCTTTTTCGTGTTCACCGGATGAATGATGAAACACACTGCCATCGTGACCAAATCGAACGAAACCACACCGCTTGTCGGGCAGCGAGATCGTCTCGCCAGTCAGTTGGATGCGAGGTCGTTCGACTCGGATGAACTTCTGAGAAGTGATGTCGTTTGTTGTGGACTCATAAAAGTCGGTTACAAAGCCGCCAGGGCGAAGGACGGTTCGGCGCTCATTTGGTTGAATTGCGTGCATGCAGTGTGAGCACGTTAGCTCGGAGCTGTTGGTATAGGCGTTTTCGATTACGCCTGTCGCTCCACAATTTGAGCATCGCCAGGCGATATCAAATTTTTGTGCTTCGTTCACTTGGCCTGACGCATGCCATTGCAAACTGATTCCTGCCGAACGATAGACTCGCCCATCGATTACCACTTGCGACCCAGGTGCATACTCTCGGATCGCAATGTTTAAGCCGCGAGACGGAAGCTCTTTGTTGTTGAAAATGCTGTCTTCACGACTCTCAGGATGAGTTCGCTGGTGCTTGAAGTCCTCAATGTTGTAGGTATTGAGTGTCACGACATCGGTAGGGAATCCATATCCTGGAAGGAACGCACGGGACGCGAGATCGCGAAGCAAGTACTCACCGTCGTGACGTTTTTTCTCCAGCTCTAGCGCTTTTTTGTACGGTAAATCTGTCGCCGCTTGCAGCTTAGCGTTGAGCTTTCGAGACTCTTCAAGCCACCGGTCCTCCAGAATACGTACGCTTTCCTGAGTCTCGGCTGAGATTGTGCTAAGCAGGCAGCCATCTAAGCAAGTTCCGCTGACAAGGCGTTTGATTGGGTCTGCGAATTCTGTCTGACTACTAATCAGCCAGCTTTTGAATTGCTGGCAGGGTGAGTCGTCTCCGCCAAAAAACCATTGGAGAGTCAGCCTAGTTCGGTCACCGTCACTACTGGTTTTTGACTTTAGGAAAATAGACAAGAGCAGTGAATTGACGTGCCTCTGAACAATGCGAGAAGAGCTTAAAGTAATGGTGGGAGCGGGAATGGCGGTAATGAATGGCCACTTAGGCTGTGCAAACGCGCGCTGGTTATGAGGGTCCGCTTTACATAAGGTGTAGGCTATCGCGCGTGCCTCACTACGGCGTCCGGCGCGTCCCGCCCGTTGCAAATAGTTGGCAGGGTGGGGCGGCAGATTGTTCATCACTACAGCAGAGATGCCCCCAATGTCTACGCCCATCTCCATAGTCGTGGAGCAGTTGAGTACGTTGATATCACCCTTCTTAAACAAATCAACATAGTCATCGAGTCTCTGCGCCGACTGCTGAGCCGAATGTTCTGCGGTTCGATAGTAAAATCCGCCTTCCACGGTACGGTCGCTAATATCGGTCCAGAGATTCTCAGACCGAAGGTGCTGGATGACCGGATCTTGTAAGACCTGCGACCGGATCTGCAATTGCTTGGTCACGGCGCTACCATCTATCTGGAGGTTGGCTAGCGAGGCGAGTTGGATTTTCTGGCAACGGTAGTCTTGCGGACGCAACTTTATGGGTAAATAGGGGGTTAGCCCACGAAAAGTCGAGTCAAAAATTCGGTGCGTTATCGGGCAGAGCCACCCCTCTTCTAATAGAGAAAAGGTCAGGGTTTCTAGTTTCAGGCGATGCCCTGGGTCTGCGGGCTCCAGGATGAGAGCCTGTGTCAGAGCAGACCATGCGGCCTCTAGCCAAGCATTGATTTTGTCCGCATCTGTAGCGACCGTCCGATTCAATCCGGTGGCTTGTTCCAGTAGTTTTACTAACCGATGCGGATTTCCAGATTTTACTTGAGGCCATTTTTTTACTGTTGTGCTTTCTTCCATCTCGATTTTTGGAGAAAACAGCGATTTGGGGGTAAACCTGCTACCCATCCAGGATTGCATGTCGCGATCCATGTTTATAAAGGTGTTCTCGCGCACGTAAAAATCAAGTGCAACTTTAAGGTAGTCGTGCCAGTCCTCAAGAGTTAACCGAGTTTCAGGCGCCGAAAATGGTCCTGTCGCCGGTACCGCGTTTGTTTCCGTCCACATCGGCGGTGTAGAGCTAATTTCTTTGAGACCTCGGTAGGTTACTTTTACGAGGCCGAGAGTTTCGGTACTGTTTTGATTTTTTGGGCGTCGGGAAAATTCCCTAGCCAAAAGTAAGCGAGCCATGGTTGCGCCACCTTGGCTCCCGTCAAAAAGGACCGGGTTGGCGTAGCGGTTGTAGCGCAAGATTGATTGTTCAACATCCTTGGATGCCGCTAGCTCATGCACCATGCTTGCCCAGTCGACGTTGATGATTCGTTTTTGTGGGGCGCTGCCGGATCGTAGCGCGGCTGCTTGTCTGCGAAGATCAGCCGCCATGACACTCATTCCTGACTGTTCTAAGCCTTCTGCGTGGCGCATCAGCAGATCATAGTTGCCGGTAGGAACGTCTTTAGGTTCCGCATCAGCTTTGGCCTGAACGTTACGAAGCGTTTCAAATACCAAGCCACGCAACCGCGAACGCTCGGCTTCTTGTTGCATGCGTACGGCCATACGTGCCGTACCTTGACGGCTATCGGTGAACGTAATTAGCTTGCGCCCCCGACCGGGTAATTCTTCTGGGGAGCGCTCATTACTGTCTTTTTTGTCGGCATCTGGGCAAAACTCCAGCACCGTCGGGACGGCATTCGCAACATAGAACGGAGCGCCCAGGTACGCTTTTCTCAGAAAGCTTTTTTTGTTTGGAAGTTCGTGATCGCAGTGACTACAGCAAGCCGCTTTCTCTTCAGCGATAGTAATGTTGATAGGGCGCGCTGAGTTAGTAGCACATAAGCCGTGGGTGTCGAGATCGAGGCTGACGCTGAAAAAGGGATCTTGTGCGACCTGTAAACCGGCAATTACCAAACGTTGTGCATAAGTACGACTAGTAGTGGGGCCGGTTACCTCGCTTTCAGGCGACGTCTCTTCTTCGCCGCTTTCGTAGCTCAGAGAAAACTCATCTCCTGCGTACGGGCTCAATTGGTGAAGAACCCCGTTGCGATCTTCCGCAATCAAATGCGGAGTTTTACAGTCATCGCAAAATCCTAATTCGTACACTGGGGCGTTGCATTCGCAGCGTGCACGTTGATGAACGTAGACGTTGCCAAATGGCCATTCATTCAGACTGGCAGATTTGACAGTGCAATTGGGGTCTATGCAGGACCATAGTCCATGAAGCATTCGTTGAAAAAGATGGGTCCGTAGCTTAAGAAACGGCGGTTCGTCCTTATGGCGTCGGGTGCCAGTTGATACATCGAGCCAACCTAACACTTCTCGTTGCTGCTCCAGCCGCGAGCCGGGCATCAATTCGGATTTCAGTATCGTCAGTAATTCATTTAAATCTAACGGTTTCGTCGAGTTAACAATCGCATGCCTTAACGAGCGTGCTATTGAATTGCGTCCTAAAGCATCAAAACGGGTCGGTGATATTTCTTGTTCATCCTCGATAGACTGCACGACCTCCAGCGAGGCCTTTTCGACTTTCGAGTCGAACAAGATATCCGGCCAAACACGAGATCCTCCAATGACGTCGACTTGTTCTAGCCGCACTCCTGCGAGATCTGCAAGGTAGCGTTTCAACTTTTCTTCGGCCTCACCCCCGGCGATGGTGGCCGATGTCGCGACAAAACGAATTTCCTCAGGATTTTTACCGAATGCTTGAACGACGCGGCGCAGCAGGAGAGACATTTCTGCGGCTTGAGAACCAACGTAAGTGTGTGCCTCGTCGAGGACAATCCAGCGTAGAGACTGCTGTTGCTTTGAAATCTCCAGGATAGGATTGTCTACCTGACGAACCAGCATGTATTCGAGCATTGTCGCGTTGGTCATTAATATTGGCGCGGGCTCTTTGCGCAAAAGCTCACGTGACAAAACCTGGTTGGGTTTCTGTTCTTGAATCTTACGAATGACCCCTTCGCGTTCTTCAGTTTTACCGTTGTATAAACAAAACCGAATATCTTTACCGTACGCACGGGTCCATGCATCTAATCGCTCCTGTTGAGAGTTGATTAGGGCGTTGAGAGGATAGAGAAATAGCGCTCTCACCCCAATCAAGGATGACTGATTTCGCTCACGCTCCCTGATTAGATCTTCAAGGATAGGCACCATGAAACATTCTGTTTTTCCCGAGCCGGTGCCACTGGTAATGATGGCAGATCGAGGTTTCTCGTTAAGCAACGTTCGCCAAGCCTGAAGCTGGTGCGTATAGGGATGGGCTTCTCTTGGAAAGTCATACGCATGGGCGTTTTGTAATGTATTGAGCAGGCTTTTGGAGAGCAATGACCCCTCTAAGTCGAGAAGACGTTTTTCCGACTCTTTCCAACCAAACGTATGTTCGAAAACCGGCGGAGCCAAAAAGCAGCCATCGGCGCCCAATTCATCAACCATTGTTTCGTTCAGATGGCGGCGAAGCCCTGGTTCGTTAACTCCTAGGACGCCTAAGGTTGCTTCCCGCGTGCGGTTAAGGCTTTGCTCAATTAAATTCGTGAAAAAACGCATCGGAACTCCTTATGCCTCGTCTTCGGAGGCTAGCAAATACGAAACCATCAGTGCGTGAGTAGGTGCGAACCATCCCTGACGGTCAAAATCAGAAACCAATCGAATGGCGAATTTTAGGTACGCCATCGGAACAGGAAGATCATTTAGGGTGGCCTTGCCTGCCGTCACATAGGCCAAAAAAATTGGTAAGTAAGAAACCGCTTTAGTGAAACCAACAGGGGTAATCTCTCTCAAGAATGCAGGTATCGGATTCTGAATGATCCAGCTAGTCAACTCCGCAGTAAGATCGGTAGGCCACTGTCTGTCGGTAGCGTGTTGTTGGCGTAAGGCTTGATTCCAGCCCGGTACCACCAGTTGGGGAGGGATTTTGGTCAGACTGCTTTTATTGCCAGTACTTAGGTAGTCGCCCAAATAATCAAAGCCGGAAACCACAAGTCGCAACACGGCCGCGCGATTCGTTTCAAGGTTTTTGATAAGAATCTCCGGCAAGCCACATGCGATCAGCCCTTGTAAAAATCGTGCATGCGCTTCGGCCCAGATGGGGAGAGGAATTGCTTCCCAGATCACCGCCAGCTCATCGCGAATTCGAGCGCAGAACGCTTCGTCCATTTCTAGTCGGAGCACCGCGAATGCCAGCGCCTCTGGTTGCTTTGACAGTGCCTTCCAGCTTTCAAATGAGGACAATGGCAGGTGCGCGTAGTGTTGCTTTAAGTCCGCTAAATATTGCCAGCCACTGTGTCCGAACTCTTTTGCCATGACGGTGATTTGTTGACTGATGGCGTTTGCGTTGGTTTTGGGGTGAAAAACCTGTGTCGCCCTGTGCAGGGAAAAAACTTCAGTTTGAATTTCAGTAATCGACGAAGTCGACACGAACAGTGCAGGGCGAAATTGAGTTTTACTATCTTTGGCTGGATAGATTAGCCATGGGCCATCACGTTGCATGGTGTTGGGTATAATAAATCGCCCGGTGCCAACATCCTGGCTCTTGAGTTCTTCAATTTTGACTGGCGCTTGTTTAGGATCAGAAAGCAACATTGCTTCAACTTCGGTGTCATTCAAAATTGTCGCGTTACTTATTTCGCAGATCGTGAATGTGTCTCGACTTTCCCATTGCAAGCGGCCGTTGTACCGTCTGATATTCAGGCTGAACGCGCGCTGTTCGGTTTCTAAGGTGAGCTTAATAAACGCGTCTTGTTCGTCGACAGCTCCCAGCATTTGCAGCATGTCATTTTGGTAGCTAAATAAATTTAGCAGCGTGGGCGATGAGCCTACTTTGATCTCATAGTGCCGTTTTGGATGTGGCAGCGCCTCGCACACCAGTTCCAGTTGCATGTAGAAACTTTGCCCTTGAGTTTGCCCTGAGGTCAATGCGATGCGATGTCCTATAAGCTCAGGTAACGTAAGTTCGTGTGCTCGTGAGGGCCGGTCGTCTGGTCCAATAAGCCGGGCTCCTTGATACGGGTACGGGAGGCGAAGTCGTAGTGGCTGATTGCTGCTTTTCTGGTCGATCTCCAGCGTAAAACCAGCAGGAGGTGTATCGCTTCGATGAATAAGGTTGAAAGTGGTTGCGGAGTGTTCAGACTCCAATCGCTTGGCCATTAGCAGCGAGCTGTCGATTTTTAAGTCAAGCTGGAGTGCACCTTTGACCTGCAATCGAGCAGGTTTTTCGGTGGTTGCGGGAAGCAACGAGGTACTGAATTCTTTGGGTAGTACGGCAAAGCGGCGAGTTAAAAGCGTTTTTCCCGTGCGGTTTTTCAAGGTGTAACGAACGACACCGAAGGGCCCGGTACGGCGAGGAGTGTCCAGGGGTTGCCCATTGGCAAATTCTAGAATATCGCCCAGACCAAACTCATAGTCTTCGGGCAACTCAAGTCGTGGCCAACCCAAATATACAACACCTGGGTTACTGTCATAGAGCCCATGAACACCGGCCAGAGCGGGCTTTCGATGTTCGTTTTGATTTTGATTTAATTCGATTCGATAGAGGTCAGGGCCGTTTTGGAGCGATACATCGGCCCGTAGATCCAGCCACTGGCCGCTCTCTTTGTCGGTAGTCAGCAGCGATGGTGCGAGGCTGTCTGACGAAAAACTAAATTTGGTCGGAATGCGAATACGTGCGGACTCACCAGCGACACCGCAAGAAGATGTTCCGACCAATTGCCAGCAATCAACCCGCTGCTCAAAAACTAACGGCGTTTCTTCGTAATCCAACTCGCTGCCGTCGAATTGGAAACATTGAACAACTCGTCCATTGTCGAGTAAGCGCAGCGTGACAGGTTCGCCTAGCCGGCGACGTTCTATTGATATTGAGGGATTGGAGAAGCGGATCGTCAGACGCGACTCGTTCAGCTGGGCATACACCGCAGGCCCACGAGCTAATATGTGCTCACCTTCGTAATAGGCTTGATCGAGCCGAGTGCTACCCAACTGCTGGGGATCAATGTCAAATGAGTGTTCCTTTGGCAAGGCCAGCTCTGTCCTAATCCTCCAGTCCGGCAGTGTGCCTAATAGAAAATGCTCACAGGTGAATGCTCTGGCTTGAATTAGGGCCTCTGTTCTATCAAGCCGCTGCTTGCCAGCATCATGTAGCCAATCATTAATCAGGCCTCTAGCGTTAGTTTCATCGAGAGGGATTGGAAAGGCTTCTGTCCACGCAGGAGCGACTTTATCCAGGTAAGCAGCAGGGTCTTTCTGATCCTTAAGCGGATATTGCCCAGCCAGATGCATCAACTGTTCAACAATGCCGGCAAGCAGTTGCCTGGTTTCTAGATTTCGAAAGGGAATTGGCAATTCATCTTCGTGCGCCGCTATTAGGTCAGCAGTTGTTCGGTGGCTGCTCCCTGCACTGAAGAGATTAATACCTCGATTGACGGCTTTGCCAAAGCCATGCGATTCCTTTTGAACCAGGGGCCAAGGTAGCCCACCTTCTGCAAAAAGGGACCCTAGCCAATCCCTACCGTTTTCACGGTACCGAATAGGGCGTTTCCAGTATTCCAGTCCTTTACTGGTCAAGGTTGCATGCTGGTTGTGTGAAAGTGAGACGGCTAACTCACTCTCAGCGCCTGACCAGGACCATGAGCTGTTGTAATTTCTACGGTACTGCTCACTGACGAATAAACAAAAACATGCTCCCAGGTGTATGACCTGAACTGGACTGGACGCTAGGCGAAGGTACTTTTGAAGTAAATCGCGTAAGGATGCGTACTCGTGTTCGGACAGTTGGTAGCTGTACAGAGGTTTGCCGTTAGGTCCTTTGAATAGCTCGCGGGTGAGCAAAAACTCGCTGAGCCAGGCTTTTATGGGATTTACAGCAGGAGTGAACGCGGTCATTGACGCAAATCCTTATGCTGAAGATTCAAAAGCATGCAACGCAGTACAGACGTATCGACGACGTCTACAGCTGCACCACCTCAGTTTTTTAGGCGTGTGTCACTGTGCCATCTTCGCGAAACGCCGTCGACATTTGTATCTTGATGAAGTTGAAAGCTCTATTCGATGCTCATTCTCGCAAAACACCTCGTGGGATATCTGTCGATGGGTTCGACGTTCAAACAGCCGGTGGGAGAAAAATTGACCACTTGCGCGCAGCCAGCTGTATAGAAATTTCCTACATTCGTGTCCGTAGCCATGTCGCTACTTATCTAGGAGACGAATCATGCAAAAGCCCCACCTCGGAATCATCTGCCACATGGCAAAGGGTACTGCGAACAAACCGTCCAGTGGCGACGCGAAAGGCGGCGCGCGTCCAACGGGTATTAACCAATTTCCAGGAGGGAACTGGCCCAGTAAGGTCCATGGTGGACAATCCGGACGCAATCGTGGTCAGGGACCCAAGGCATAACGACTTTATGGACTGTCTTTCGCAAGGATGCGAACAGTTAAAAATTCACCTGATGGAATCCCTGCCAATGGCCAGCAACCACTCGCCACAACCACCGTACCCACGACTCGGCGAATGCTATCGGTTACTTGCGAGGGCATTAGACACAAAATCTGGTAGCCGTCAGATTGATCGTCTGGCGAGGGAGGGGGATTTCGACTGGCAACTTATCCCTCAGCTTCGTGAAGACTTCATATGGAATCCCCTATCAAAACGAGCCGGAGAAACCTTTGCGCACTTCATCATGGCG
Source organism: Pseudomonas sp. A125 (assembly GCF_055409485.1). Classification (NCBI taxonomy): domain Bacteria; kingdom Pseudomonadati; phylum Pseudomonadota; class Gammaproteobacteria; order Pseudomonadales; family Pseudomonadaceae; genus Pseudomonas; species Pseudomonas sp. A125. The sequence continues at coordinate 564,577 of NZ_JBUZVP010000001.1, read as the reverse complement.
GCTGTGCAGACTCTTCATGAGGGGTATGTGCGTCTGGTTAAGACAATACAATTGGATGCGCTGACCAGATCGCAAAGTCTGCCCGCGCTGATCACCAACCTGTACGCACCTTATGCCGCCTCATTCCTGCTAGAGATGCGCAAAGCTATACCCAGCCCACCTATTGTGACTCTGCTGGATACGCAGCGGCACGCTGTCTATGTGGTGTTTGATTGGCTTGAAAGCGAATTAGGTATTGCGCCGAAACAACTCGGTCACTGCCTTTATCCAGACTCCACGGGTGTGAACAAAAATGGTCGTCAGGAACGGTACGTCGAGGAAGGCTACCTGCCCATCGGCAACAATGCCGCTGAACGAGCCATCCGCCGCTTCGTGATCGGAAGAAAGAACTGGTTGTTCAGCGACACGGCCAGAGGCGCCAAGGCCAGCGCTCAACTTTATAGCTTGGTCGAGACTGCCAAAGCCAACGGCCAAGAGCCCTATGCGTGGCTGCGCCACGCACTGGAGCGCCTGCCCAGGGCGACCTCTGTCGAAGATTACGAAGCCCAGTTGCCGTGGAACTGCTCCCCGACATCGCTTAGTTAAAAGCGCCACTCATCTTGAATTCGGTGGGGTTTATGGACCGCTTACCATAGAAAAAGCCCCGTAGTTAAATAAACTACGGGGCTTTTTCGTTTCTGAGGTCAAGCAATCTTTACTGGCTTTATCAGGCTTTCTGCAGGGATCCCAAACATCTCATGCAGCTTCCAAATCATCGGCAGCGTAAGAGCCCGCTTACCGTTCAGGACCTCATAAACCCGATTCTGTCGGCCAATAGCAGGGACCAGATCAGCCGCTGATAGCCCCGACTGCTCCATTCTGAAACGAATGGCATCCACCGGGTTGGGCAAGTCCACCGGGAAGTGCTTCGCTTCGTAGACTTCAATGAGTGTAATCATCACATCCAGATAGTCGCCTTCAGGCGTCCCGGGTTCCGGCTCGTTGTCGAACAATGGCGATACAGCCTTCAGCGCGTCCCGGTAGTCTTGCTCGGTGTGGATAGGGCGAATATTCATGGCTTACTCCATTTCAACGGTATCGGCATCAATGACGTCGTACTGCTTATGCGTACCGACAAATTTGATGTAGAGGGCGCCGTAGCGATAGGCCACGGCGACCACGAGCCGATAGTCGTTACCTCTGATGTTGAACACGACCCTGCGGCTTTTTAGAACGCTGGCGTGACGAAATTGAGCCTTGATATCAGCCGGGCTCTTCCAGTCCGCTTTCTTGACCTCGTCTATCCATGCAAGGAATGATTGCTCTGCATCCAAGTGTTTTTGCCAAAAAGCCTTTAGGTGACTGACAGCGACGATTCTCATTAATGATCCTAGTCCCAGCATGGGACTTCTTCAAGTGCGTTTCATCCGATGGGTCATGTTTAGATAAGCCGTAGGTCTCATAAAGCGCGAAGCGGGAGGCGAGGGATTTGGTTTCTGGGTGTTTTTTCCCTCTGTCGGAAACGGGTGTATCCGAACGCACTCAAATAAACCTTCAACCACGACCGAATAACTCCCTCTACTGCGGTGTTCACCATACAGACCACCCAGGAAACGCCCATGAACACCCCAACCGACCGCTACGACCGCCTGACCCGCACCTTCCACTGGCTGACCGCCGCCCTGGTGATCTTCATGTTCGCCAGCGCTCATATCTGGGAAAACCTGGAAAAAGGCACGCCGCTGCGCAAGGGCCTGCAATCCGTCCATATCTCCCTGGGTATCGCCCTGGCGGTGCTGATTGCTGCACGTATCCTCTGGCGTCTGTTCGGTGGCAATCACCCCAAGGCTGACAGCCACCCGGCGCTGAACGTGGCCGCCAAAATCGCCCACGGCTGTCTATACCTGTTACTACTGACGCAGGTGCTCCTGGGCTTCCTGTTTCGCTGGGCGCAGGGCGAGCCTTTCAACTTTTTCGGACTGTTCCCCATCCCGGCGCCATTCGTGATCGATCACGAGTGGCGCGGCACCTTGGGTGGCCTGCATAACAATGTCGCGTGGGCGATCATTGTGCTTGCGGGGCTGCATGCCTGCGCCGCGCTGTGGCATCACTACATCAAGCGTGACAGCACCCTGCGCCGCATGCTGCCCGGCCCTCGGGGCGACCTTCAACACTGAGTTTGCTGCTGTACTTTCCCTATCGTTACGGAGCATTACAACCATGAAGAATCGCCACGAACACGCCGTTGGTTACCGCACCGCTTTGTTCTTCGGTGCCTGTATGGCCACAGCGCTACTGGCCGGCCAGGCTCACGCTTCCGGTGACGAGTCGGCGCCACCCAAGCCCAACTGCCCCAAAGGCCAGGTCTGGGACACCAAGACCGGCAAGTGCGTATTGCAGACGAGCAAGGCCACATCGGACGCCGACCGCACCGATTACGCCTACCGGCTGGCCAAGGATGGGCGCTACGAAGAAGCCCTGTCACTGCTCGATACCCTGCAAGACCCGAACACGGCCAAAGCGCTGAATTACCGCGGCTACGCCACCCGCAAACTCGGCCGCACCGATGAAGGCATCAGCTACTACCTGAAATCCGTGGCACTGGACCCCAACTATGCACAAGTGCGCGAATACCTCGGCGAGGCCTACGTGATCAAGGGCCGTGTGGACCTGGCCCAGGAGCAACTGGTGAAAATCAAAGCCCTGTGCAGCACCACCTGCGAAGAGTATGAAGACCTCGCCGAAGCCATCGCTGCCGCGCCCCAGGCTTGAGCATGTGAGCGAACAGCCGGGAGACCGCCATCACCCAAGACGCTGAGTTGCGCCGTGAGTTGAGCCAGTTGTTGCCGCGTTTATGGCGATACGGCCTGGTGCTGTCGCGACAAAAGCATGTGGCGGATGACCTGGTGCAAGCCACCTGCGTGCGGGCGCTGGAGCGTGCTGGCCAGTTTGTGGCCGGCACGCGGCTGGACCGCTGGTTGCTGACGATCATGCATTCGATCTGGCTTAACGAATTGCGCTCGCAGCGCGTGCGGCAGGGGCAGGGGTTTGTCGATGCGGAGCAGGAACTGTCCTTCGATGGTGAAACCCTGGCTCAGGATCAGGTACTGGCCGCTCAAGTGATCAAACGCGTGAATGCACTGCCCGAAGCCCAGCGAGAGACTGTTTTCCTGGCCTATGTCGAAGGGCTTTCATACAAGGAAATTGCCGAGGTCCTGCATATCCCGGTGGGAACGGTGATGAGCCGGCTAGCCGCTGCGCGCGTGAAGCTGGCCGACACTGCCCACTCAAGCGGCCTGTTGGACAAATCGAGCGGAGAACGACGATGACGCAAAATACCCCACCGTCGGATGAACTGCTGGTGGCTTATCTGGACGGAGAACTGGACCCTGAGCAGCGCCAGCGTATCGATAACCTGCTGGGGATCGATCCCGCCGTGACGGCTCGCGTGGAGCACTTCAAGCGCGGTGACTTGCCGTGCAAGGCGGCGTTCGATTCGGTTCTCGATCAAGCCCCCCTCGAGCGTTTGCAACTGATGCTCGATGCCTTGCCGCCAGCACAAGCCCCGACCTTGAGTCGACGCAGGTTTCTTGCGGTTGCGGCGAGTTTTGCGGTGGCCGGTGTGGTCGCCGACCGCCTGTTCATGATGTGGCCCCGACCTGAACCCGGTTCGGGCTGGCGTGCCTCGGTCGCCGAATACATGGCGTTGTATACGCCCCAGACCTTGGAAAACTTAAGCACCGAGCCTGAGTCGCATACCGCGCAACTGAGTTCGGTAGGGCGCCAACTTGGCCTGTCGTTGAGCCTGGAGGCAATCAGCCTGCCGGGCGCCGAGTTCAGGCGCGCACAAATCCTCGATTACGATGGCGTGCTGATCGGCCAGTTGACCTACCTCGACCCACGCCATGGCCCGTTGGCGCTGTGCATCACGGCGGCGAAAAAAGGTGCCATGGCCATGGCCAACGAACAGCGCCGTGGCCTGAACGTGGTGTATTGGTCCAATCCGTCCCATGCCTTCATGTTGATCGGCACAAACCCGTTCGAGGATTTGCAGATCATGGCGCGCAGTGCCGAGAAAGCGCTGCCCGCATAGTCAGCGAAATGGAATAAACCAAGCCCCTCGACTGTTCACCAATGTACTTGTCCGAATCTGGCGTCATGTTGGTTCGGGTTTATCGATTGGTGAGGGAGAGGCCTATGCTGGTTTACCGAGACACACTCACAGAAGCGCTTCCTCTTCGTGAGCGCCCCGGGGCGATTGGCTTGGTACTGAGCCTGGAAGGCGCGCGGTACTATGTGTTCATCAGCCGACAATCGCGCGAGCAAGTTGCCAACAGCGCGGTGGGCAGTAAGTTGAAACTGCATGCGCAGCTGTTGAAGAGGACGCTGACCGCGGATCAGCACCAGGAAAAGTACCGGTCGATGTTACCGGTCGCGCAGGACCTGGTGGCGCAGCGCCAGGTCGACGTCGAGAGCCGCCACGCAGAAGAGTTATTGATCGAGCACTTTGACGAATGCGTGCAAAACTTCGTCAGCCTGCGCGGTCGACCGCCGGCCAAAGCCGAGGTATTCCTGTCTCACTGTCCCTGCCAGTCGAAGGACCCGGGAGCCAGCCCGGCGCGCATGCTGGCGGGCTCGTTCTACGAGGCTACCTGCAAGGCCAAGCTGATGAAGTTTTGCACCACGGGCACTAGGGCTGCTATCTCGTGGAAGGTCTACTACCAATTTGACATTGGCTCCTCAAAGCTCGATATCAACGAGAACCTCAACAACCTGACGATGTGCAAGCAACCGGCGTTTATTAATACGTAGGGGCTTGTAACGCCCGCCACCGAGCCGGCGTCGTGCCTTCCCAGGAGCGAAACGCCCGGTAAAACGAGTTGGTGTCTTCATAACCGACCAGGCAGGCGATCTCGTCGATTTCAATCGTCGGCTCGGCGAGCAGATGGCGCACCACCTCCTGGCGGGTCTCCAGCATCAGTTGCCGAAAGCTGGTGCCGGCCTCGGTAATGCGCCGCTGCAACGTGCGCTCGCTCATGCCCAACTCGCGCGCAACCTCGGCCATCTCCGGTCGGCCACTGGCCAGAATTCGCTTGAGGGTGATCTTCACCCGATGGCTGATGCTGGCCGGTGCCGATGCCTCGGCAAGCGCCGCCACCAGGCCGGGGTTGAGCATTTCCAGCATTTGCGGGTTGTATCCCGGAAACGGCCGGTCCAGGTCTGCGGCATCCAGCACCAGCGCATTACGCTCGGCACCAAAGCGCACCGGGCAGCCGAAAAACTCGGCCAGTGCACGGCTGCCGTCATCCGGGCGCGCCAGTTCGACCTTCAGGGGTATAACCTGGGCGCGAGAACCCCGCCGTCCCAATTCAACAAACGTGGCAAACGCGGCGTCCACCAACAGCGCGGGTGGCGGCTCAGGCGTGTGCAACCAGTCGATGGTCACCGTGCAGCTGCGGCCTTCTTCGCAAACCAGCAAGCGTTCGGGTGTGCACAGTTGTTTGAAGCGGGCGAGGCGGTGCAGGCCATCGCGATAATCCCGCGCAATAAAGGCGGCAAAGCTCGACGGCGGAAGGGCGGTGCTATCCAGTCGTGTCACCAGCTCGATCCCGACAGCCGGGTCAGGATTAAGCGCCCGCACCGCCTCCCACAAGCGAAAGAACTCGAGGGTCGTCACCTGCCGCCGGTCGCGCCGCTCGCGAATATGCAGGGTCATGGGCAAGCGCGCCTGACGCAACACCAACGGTGGCTCCAGCCCGACGCTCTTCAGCGCGTGCCAGAACACATCCGGTATGTTGAAACGGGCTTGGGTCGCGTCAGGCATGCCGCACCTTTATTGTGAAATTAATCCGAGGCCGACACGCTGAGGTCATGCCACTTTTTATCGGACTCGGCCAGGTCTGCCGCTGCCCGGGCAGCGTATTGCACCGCATCGCTGCCGATCAGCAGGCGTAGCGGGGCGTCTTTGCTCAACGCCAGCTCAAGCACGATCTCGGCAACCCGGTCCGGGCCGGTCGGCAGGATACCGGGTGAGTTGAGCAGTTCAACCAGCGCGCCGACCGTTTGCTGGTAAGGCTCACTGATGGCTGGAATCGTCATGGAACTGCCCGACCAGTCAGTACGCATGCCACCCGGCTCCAGCACCGTCACTTGAATCCCCAAGGGCCGCACTTCCTGCGCGAGCACCGTCGAGAACCCACCGACCGCCCATTTCGCGCTTTGGTACGCGGCTAAACCGGCCATGCCGATGCGACCGCCCAACGACGACACCTGGAAAATATGGCCACTGCCCTGGGCGCGCAACACCGGCACCACCGCCTTGCTGACATGCACCACACCATAGAAGTTGGTGTCGATCTGCGCTGCAAAATCCTCCAGGGTTACATCTTCCACCGAAGCCAGGTCACCGTAGCCGGCGTTATTGACCACCACATCCAGGCGACCAAAATGCTTCACCGCAGCGTCCACCGCTTCCAGCACCAGCGGGTTGTTGGTGACATCCAGCGCGACGGGATAAACTGCATCGCCGTACTCGGCGACAAGGTCATACAACTGCGTGGGGTTGCGCGCGGTGGCGACCACACGATCACCGGCGCGCAGGGCGGCTACGGTAATCGAGCGACCGAGGCCACGGGAACTGCCGGTGATAAACCAGATTTTGGACATTCGAACACCTCTTCGTTTGGGACAGCGGGAGCAACCTGTGAACGAATGATGGTCGACGGGTCCTTTTCATACACTAGCAAGAGGGCGCCAAGTGACTTGCAAATTACGCCATTTCAGTGATGCCCGTAGTCTGATTCTTAAGCTGGCAACGCAGGGTTGCGCTGCCTGAGGTGCGGCGGTAACCTTCGCCCCGTCGCCCTCATGGCGACCGGTTTTGACAGGCCGATTTACAGGTGTACAACCACCATATGCTTACAGGCTGTTCTAGCTGTGACGTCGTTCTATGGCGGCTGTACGTGGGGCATCTTCGGGTGCGCCGGGTCCTGTATACCGGTCTGTCAACCCGCGTACAGCTGCCACCCAATCCTGTTTGACAGCAGGGGAATGGCAGCTCCTATTACATACAGGAGCTACACCATGAAAAAAATCACCCCCAATCCCCCTGATTCCTTCGGCGCTCGCGCGCACAACAAGCTCACTGACGGAAAAATGTCCGACGCGGCGCAAAGAGCGCTCGATTATTACCTGAGTAAACCAGCGCCCGAGTCGGCTGAAACCGACGAGCGCCCACCACGCAAAATCTTCCGCGTGGGTGCGGATGTAGGCACAGAAGAAGCACTGGCCAACGCCACCGAAATCCTGTCGTCAGCGTTGGAAACAGCCTACCGCTGCGCCGATGGTCAAGACAGCATTCACTACCGATTGACCATGGGGCTGGCCCAGTTGATCGAGAATGCTCAGGCGTTGGTAGACTCGGTTCTCGACCGCCAATTTTCAGCTGACCAACCCTGCAACCTGTGATCGCCTGCAAAGCCCGCTGTAGCTAAAAGCCAGCGGGCTTTTTTTTGGAAGATGTATATCTGCCAACTTCACTGGCGCCATGAGCTGGCGCGGTTGGCGATGTCGCTCAATGAGGCGGTGGCGCGGTTTCAGCTGCAACGCGTTTTTCCAGTGCCAGGGATGGCACCAATTCCAGGATACGGTCACGACCCCCTTCGGCCACCAGATATGTTCCCTTCGTCGTACGCACAATCGACTGTGGCGCCTTCAGGAAAGACAGAATCGTCTGCTGGCGCCCCTGCCTGTCGATCAGCAACAAACGTGCACGGTGTGTGGAATCCTCGTTGATCCATAACCCGCGTTCATCGCACATCAGAAAGGTGGGTTTATTCAATTGGCTCAGTACCACTGGATCGCTACCGTCCTCGGTCAATTCGCGGACCACGCCCTTCTTCTTTTCCGTGTAGAGCATGCGCCCATCGGTGCAGCGAACGATCGACTCGCCTTCGCTGAGTTGGTCACGTACTACGCCCAGTGTTTTATCACTCCAGCGATAGCGCAGGATCCGGGCACCGACCTTGCGGTCTTCGATGGCGTAGAGGAACTCGCCGTCGTCCCACAGCCCTTGCACGCTGTCGCCCTTGAACAGCTCGGTAACGACGCCGTCCTTGAGGAAACTGACCGGCGCGCCATCCACTTCCTGGCTGAACACCCAACCGCCCTGAGTGGCGACCATTCCATCCGGCTTGGATAGATTTCCTACAACCAGTTCGCGTTTTCCGTCGGGCAAAATACGCACGATACTGCCAAGCCCGTTGCTCAATTCCTGGCTTACCATCAGCGAACCGTCGAGCATCGGCATCAGTGATGCGGCCTTTTCCACATTGCGGTGGATCACTTGCACACTCCAGTTATTGGCAGCGCTGACCGGATAGAAACTTTGCCAGGCGAAGAAGCCCAGGGTGGCAAGGCAGAGCAACCCCAGTAGCCACAGACCCAGAAGAAGCGCGCGATAGAGAGGCGCTGGGTTGGAAGTCCTTTTTATTGTGTTATCCATTGAGTGCGCTGCCGGTAGGTAGTCGTGAATAGAAAAGATCTGAATATAAATTAATTGTCGTGGTCACCTGCAAGAGGGCTGCATATCGTGCCCACCTGAAACGTCTCTGGGAATCACCTGATCCCTCTGGCAAGCCACTGGCGGTATAGCTTACGGGCGACTTCCATTCGCGCGATAAGGATAACCAGCCAGATCATCCCGCCCATCGAGAGCAAGGCGAACCACAGCAGGAGCCCGCGCTGTTCGCTCAAACCGTCGCGCACGTATTTACTGTAGTTTTTATCGATAAAAAATGAGCAGATGACGTCGAGCTTTTCTTCTGGCAGACCGGGAAGGATGAAGGCTTGCAGAGACCCTGATGACCGACATTGCTCAACAGTGAGCCTTGCGTCGGACCATATCCCGAACTTCACGTTTTCTTCGGAGAGGTAGAATGATGGCGACTCCGGCGAGTTTTTCAGTGACACCATCAAATACCCGGATTCAATCAAAGGTGGAGTGATCGCTACGCCTGCCAGCAGCACGATGGCCAACAAGAAACAGCAATTGGTCCTCCACTGCGCGAACCTTCTGGTGATGAAGCTCAAGGCAGTGAAGTCGCTCCAGTCAATGTAGCGCTTCACTCGACCGAAATCGCGTGGGGTGAATCCATTGTTGTACATCCACTCTTCAGCCGAGTCTGCATCCTGCAAGGTGTTTGCAGGAATGTTGAACTCATAGCGGTAGTACTCCAGCTCACGGAGGTCCTTGCGCATGCGTTCGAAACGTTCGGTTTCGAAGTGCGGCTGCCCACCAAAAAAACGCCAAATCCAGTCGCGCAGAAACAACAGAGAGCCGGAGCGTCGGTAGATGAAACAAAGCAGCCACACAACGGCGAGTAGAGTAACGATGCCGCTGAGTGCAGGGAAATTTTCAACATACCAAGTCAGCGGTGTGCTTTTGGAGATTGGGGCGGTCATGGCTTAATCCTTAGTCATAACGAGTCGAACGCGCGATTCTAGGCAAACTGGGCAGAGGTGTCTTTGCTTCAGGAAAAACAGGAAGAAGCTGACTTGCACGTAGGAAGCCGGACAGCATCAAGAGGTCATTGAACTGAAACGCTTATACGGTGTGCAGATTCACGTAGACCTGCTGATCAAGGGTTTTGACGGTGCCAGCGAGCGTGTGAAGCTTGATGCCAGTTTTGCGACAATTGACGCCCTAATACCCGAGACCTATGATCAAGCCCAGCTCACTGAGCTGTTAGCAGAGGCAGGATTTTTGTATACGGCAGATACCGGAAAAACCCAGCCTGTTGCTGGGTTTTTTGCATCTGAGCGTTTTTCCCCCGCGACTACCCAACGGCCCACTCGATGATCATCAACTTCGATCTCAACGACCTTCAAGCCTTCCGCGCCGTCGTAGACAAGGGCAGTTTCCGTGCGGCGGCCGAAGCCATTCGTATCTCCCAGCCGGCCCTCAGCCGGCGTATCGAAAAGCTCGAATCCGCCCTCGACGTCAAACTCTTCGAGCGCACCACGCGCCGGGTCAGCCTGACCATGGTCGGCCGCGCGTTCCTGCCGCAAGTCGAGCGCATGCTCGATGACCTGGACATCGCCCTGATGGGCATCAGCAATGTGGCCTCCACCCGCATGGGCAACGTCACCATCGCCTGTGTGCCGTCTACGGCGTACTACTTCATGCCTCACGTGATCTCCGAATTCCACAAGCTCTATCCGAAGATTCGTTTGCGGGTGTTGGACGCGAGTGCGGGCGAGGTGTGTGCGGCGGTGGAAAGTGGCGAGGCAGATTTTGGCGTGAGCTTCAGCGGCAGCCTGGCAGACGGCGTGGAGTTCGAGCTGTTGTTGCAAGAGCGTTATGTGCTGGCCTGTCGCCGTGAGCACCCGCTGGCAGACCGGGCCAGTGTGACGTGGGCCGAGGCGTACGAGCACGACTACATCACCGTGGACAAGACCTCGGGCAATCGCTTTTTGCTCGATCAGGCCCTGCGCGGGGTGCGGGTTAAGAAGCAAAGCATCTGTGAAACCCATCACGTGACCACGATGATCGGGCTGGTGGAGGCGGGGCTCGGGGTGGCGATGGTGCCGTCGATTGCGATGCCGGGCGGCAAGCACCCGATTCTGATGAGTGTGCCGTTGGTGGAGCCGGAAGTGGTGCGCAACGTGGGGTTGATCAAGCGCCGCGGGCGTACGTTGACGCCGGCGGCACTGGAGTTGGAGCGGTTGACGCGTGAGATGCCGTTCCGGTCAGTGTGAGACCGAATCCAGGCCGGTGGCTTGCACCGCCGGTTGCGCCTGGGGGGAGGCGAGGAATTGCAGGAGCTTTTTCGCCTGCGCCGGGTGTTCTGCGTTTACCGGAATGCCGGCGGCAAAACGGGTGACGGACTGCACGTCTTCAGGGATCTTTCCGACGTAGTTCACGCCCGGAATCGGCAGCAATTCAGAGACCTGCTGTAAGCCCACTTCGTAGTCACCCTTGGCCACCTGCGAGGCCACCGGGATGCGTTCGATCATGGTGCCCCTGGACGGCATGCCGAGCTTCTTGAACAGTTCCTTTTCGACGTAGACGCCGCTGGCGCTGTCTGAATACGCCACGGATTTGGCCTTGGTCAGTACCGCCTTCAGGTCGGCATCGGTGGCGATAGAAGGTTTGGCCGCGCCTTCCTTGACCACCAGGCCGATGCGCGAGTCCGCCAGTTCAACGCGGGACGCCTTGTCGACCTTGCCTTGTTTGATCAGCTCGTCCAGGGCGTAGCCGACCATGATCACCACGTCGGCGTGTTCGCCACGGGCAAGGCGGTTGGGAATCGCTTCCGGCGCCTTGCCCATGGAGGGGCCGAGGATGGTGTCGAGGGTATCGCCGCTCTGGGCGGCGTATTGCGCACCCAGCACCTTGTAGGCCGCGGTGAAACCGCCGGACGTCATGACCTTGAGCTCTTCAGCGTGGGCGACCATCGCTAGAAAACCCATCGCCATCGCCGCCAGTGTTTTCAACAGTGGGTTCATCAGCGTGACTCCTCAGGCGACTTGCACACGGCCACTGGCGCGGCGATACAACGCAAATGTTGCGCACAGGGCGCACAGCGCGGCAAACATCAGCCAGTAGGCCGGCGAAGCCTTGTCGCCCGTCTCGTGGATAAACCAGGTGGAAATCGCCGGGGTAAAACCACCGAAGATCGCGGTCGCCAGGCTGTAGGCCAGGGAGAAGCCTGCCACGCGTACTTCCACCGGCATGATTTCGGTCAGGGCCGGGATCATGGCGCCGTTGTACATGCCATAGAGGAAGGAGAACCACAGCAGGGTTTCCAGCATGTGCCCGAAGCTTGGTGCATTGACCACGTAGGAAAGCGCCGGGTAGGCGGTGAGCACGGTCAGAACGGTCATGGCGATCAGCACGGGCTTGCGGCCAAAACGGTCACTGAGGGTGCCGCCGATGGGCAGCCAGATGAAGTTCGACACGGCCACCAGCAAGGTCACCAGCAGGGCGTCGGAGGTGGTCAGGTTGAGTACGGTTTTGCCGAAGGTCGGTGCGTACACGGTGATCAGGTAGAACGCGGTGGTGGTCATCGCCACCATCATCATGCCGCCGATGACCACGGTCCAGTTCTTCACCAGGGTGGCCAGCACTTCGCGCATGGTCGGGCGGTGCTTGCGGTTGGCGAACTCTTCGGTTTCCTGCAGGTTACGCCGCAGAATGAAGATGAACGGGATGATTACGCAGCCGATGGCGAACGGAATGCGCCAGCCCCAATCGGCAACCACGGCCGGTTCCATCCACTGGTTCAGGCCATAACCGAGGGCGGCCGCGACCACAATGGAGATCTGCTGGCTGCCCGATTGCCAGCTGGTGTAGAAACCCTTGCGGCCCGGGGTGGCCATTTCGGCCAGGTACACCGACACACCGCCCAGCTCTGCGCCGGCCGAGAAGCCTTGCAACAAACGGCCCATCAGCACCAGCAGCGGTGCCCACAAACCAATGGTGTGATAGCCCGGCACCAGCACGATCAGCAGGGTGCCACTGGCCATGATCGCCAGGGTCACGATCAAGCCTTTGCGACGGCCCACATCATCGATGTACGCGCCGAGGATGATAGCCCCCAGCGGACGCATCAAAAAGCCCGCGCCGAACACGGCGAAGGTCATCATTAATGACGCAAATTCATTGGCAGCAGGGAAGAATGCGGCAGCGATATAGGTGGCATAGAAGCCGAACAGAAAGAAGTCGAACTGTTCGAGAAAGTTGCCGGAGGTGACGCGAAAGACCGCGCCGACTTTGGAGCGGGCAGAGTCAGGCCGTGAAGGGTTTTGCATTTTTTTGTGTCTCCAGCGTTCTTTTTAAAGTGCTTGTTTCGCTTAAGACCGCGGATAGTGGCTGACACATTTAGAAATGATAAGTGAGTTGTTTACATGCATTGATGCGTCTTGATTATCAATTGGCTGATCTGCACAAAACCCCTCCCTCATCTATGCTTCCCCAGTGTGTCCAATTCTTACGGAGGGGAGGTGGGTATGAGCAACGAACACAAGCAACGCGAGGAGTTGGAGCAGGAGCGCGCCAGGAAGCTTCGCGAGGAAGAAAAACCGCAAACCTGGAAGCATCCGGACGATGGCACGGAGCTGTCCGAGCGCGATCAGGAGCGCCCGCTCAGGCCTTGATGCAGGCATTTCATTGTGGCGAGGGAGCTTGCTGTGGCGAGGGAGCTTGCTCCCGCTGGGCTGCGAAGCGGCCCCAAGATTTTTGGGAGCGCTTCGCACTCCAGCGGGAGCAAGCTCCCTCGCCACAGTACGATTCACTGAATCGGCGTACACAACTCCACCAGCGTCCCATCCGGGCACCGCACATACGACACCACCTGCCCCCAAGGCTTGGTGCTCGGCGCAGCAAGTTCTGTCGCACCCTCGGCCAGCGCTCTGGCATGAGCCTTTGACACATCCTCGGTAACAAACCCCAACTCCATCCCCAGCGGTTGCTGTGAAGCATGCGCCTCCACATGCCCGCCCTTGAAGTTCATCTCGCCCAACTCATGCGCTGCAAAAGAGAGGGTGGTATCACCGGTATCCAACTCGCCATAGGTCCCCGATTCATGCAGGAAACGGCGACTGAAGCCGAAGGCTTTTTCGAAGAATTGCAGGGATGCAGCGACGTCCGGGACGTAGACGATGGTGTAGGCAAATTTCATGGTTCAGCGGTCCTTGCTGGAGAAAGGGCTCATTAGAGTCAGCGTCGTGCATACCGTCAACGGGAAACTATTTGACATATTTGATTTGTGATCACATATTGGAGGCATAAGAACGACAACACAGGTTTTGACTCATGACAGATGGCCCGCTTCTCCTTCCCACCTTGCGCCAGGTGTCCCGCGATACCTTGCAAGACCAGGTCTATCGCCAGATCCGCGAAGCCTTGATGAGTGGTCGTTTCCAGCCCGGCCAGAAACTCACCATCCGCGGCCTCGCCGAAGCCCTCGGCTCCAGCCCCATGCCGGTGCGCGAAGCCCTCCAGCGCCTCAGCGCCGAAAACGCCTTTGAAGTCACCGAAACTTCCCGTCTGCGGGTCCGCATGATGACGGTCGAACGCCTGCGCGAGATTCGCGATGCGCGGGTCGCCCTGGAAGGTTTGCTGGCGGAAAAGGCCGTGCTGCTCCTGGAAAAAGCCGACCTCGACGAAATCTCCGACCTCTGCCAACAGATGCAACAGGCCGCCGACGAAGTCGACGTTTCCCGCTACCTGTGGACTAACTTCGCCTTTCACCGACGCATCTATGCCGTCGCCCAGGCCGAATTGACCATGGCTGCCGTGGAAAACTTCTGGCTGCACATGGGCCCGTGTTTTGCCCTGGTCGCTCCCGATAAAGCTCACTTGCAGCGTTCGATGGAGGCGCATACGCGCATCGTCGAAGCCCTGGCCGCCCGCGATGGCGCCGGTGCCCGCGCTGCCGTGACCGATGACATCATGCAGGCCGCCGATTCCCTGGCGCGCCTGCTCGTCAAGAACGACCGTTCGCGGTCGTCTGTTTCAGGAGGTAAACGTGCATGAGTGTCCTACAGCGGCTGCAGCCCTATCCTGGGTTACGTGTGTTGATTTCCGGCGGGGCTGCCGGCATCGGTGAAGTGTTGGCGGCGGCTTATCTTGAGGCGGGCGCCAAGGTGCATGTGTGTGATGTCAGCGAACCGGCCCTGGCGGCGTTTCGCGACAAGTACCCGGGCACGGTCGCTACCCGTGCCGACGTGAGTGATGCCGCGCAGATCGAGGCGGTGTTCCAGGTGCAGCGTGAGCAGTTCGGCGGGCTGGATGTGCTGGTCAACAACGCCGGGATTGCCGGGCCCACGGGCGGCATTGACGCCATCAGCGATGCCGAGTGGCAAGCCACGATCAACATCAACCTGACGGCGCAGTACCGCTTTGCCCACCACGCGGTGCCGATGCTCAAGGAATCGTCCCACGGCCATCTGCTGCATATCGCCTCGGTGGCAGGGCGCCTCGGCTACGCCTGGCGCACGCCGTATGCCGCGACCAAATGGGCGATCGTCGGCTTGATGAAATCCCTGGCCTCGGAGCTGGGCGAAAGCGACATCCGCGTCAACGCCTTGCTGCCCGGCATCGTTGAAGGCCCGCGCATGGACGGGGTGATCCGCGCCCGTGCCGAACAGGTCGGCGTGCCGGAAGCCGAGATGCGCCAGGAATACCTCAACAAGATCTCCCTCAAGCGCATGGTCACCGCCGAAGACGTCGCGGCCATGGCCTTGTTTCTCTGCTCGCCTGCCGCCCGCAATGTCACCGGCCAAGCGATCAGTGTCGACGGTAACGTCGAGTACCTGTAGGCCTCGTTAGCAAGTCGCCAAGGAAGAACACACAAGCCACACCCGGGATTTTTTTCATAAGAATAAAAGTCGGAGAATCGTCATGTCCAAAAATCGTCCTGTCATCATCACCTGCGCCGTCACCGGTGCGATCCATACGCCGTCGATGTCGCCGCATTTGCCGATCACCGCGCAGGAAATTGCCGACGCTGCCATCGGAGCCGCCGAAGCCGGCGCCGCGATTGTCCACCTGCATGCCCGTGATCCGATCGATGGCCGTCCCAGCCAGGACCCTGCGCTGTTTGCCGAATTTTTGCCGCAGATCAAGGCCGCCAGCGACGTGGTGATCAACATCACCACCGGCGGCGCACCGACCATGGGCGTGGAAGAACGCCTGCAACCGGTGATGCAGTTCAAGCCGGAGCTGGCCTCGCTGAACATGGGCTCGATGAACTTCGGCCTGTACGAAATGCTCAACCGCTTCACCGAGTTCAAGCACGACTGGGAGCGTCCATACCTGGAAGAAAGTGACGACCGGATCTTTCGCAACACCTTCCGCGATATTACCCACATCCTCAATTCCTGCGCCGAGAACCGCACACGCTTCGAAATCGAGTGCTACGACATCGGCCACCTGTACACCGCCGCCCACTTCCTGGAACGCGGCCTGCTCAAGCCACCGCTGTTCATCCAGTCGGTATTCGGTTTGCGCGGCGGCATCGGCGGCCACCCGGAAGACCTGGCCCACATGCGCCGCACCGCCGACCGCCTGTTCGGTGACGACTACGTGTGGTCAATCCTCGGCGCCGGCCGTGGGCAGATCCCGCTGGCCACCATGGGCCTGTCCATGGGCAGCAACGCCCGGGTCGGCCTGGAAGATTCGCTGTGGGATGGCCCGGGCAAACTGGCCGCGTCCAACGCCGACCAGGTACGGCGCATTCGCACGGTGATCGAAGCCCTTGGCCACCGGGTCGCCACGCCGGATGAAGCGCGGGAAATCCTCGGGCTCAAGGGCCGCGACCAGGTCAACTTCTAAGTGATAAACCGGCCGCGTCACGGCGCGGCCATGCCCATCCCGCACAACAACAAAAAAGGGGATAACGCCATGCGTATCGAAGTGCTTGTCGACGTAAAGACCACACTGGGTGAAGGCCCGGTGTGGGATGCCCTGCAACAACGGCTGTACTGGATCGACAGCGCCGACGGCCGGATCCTGCGCTGCACCGATGATGGCCGCGAGCTGCGTGCCTGGGACGTGGGGCAGAAAATCGGCTCCATGGCCCTGCGCCATAGTGGCGAGCAAGCCATCGTCGCCCTGCAAAACGGCGTGCATATTCTGGACCTCAACAGCGGCGAACTGGCCCTGGTGATCGACCCGGAACCCGCACTGCCCAACAACCGCCTCAACGACGGCAAGGTCGACCGCCAGGGCCGCTTTGTCTTCGGCTCCATGGACACCCTCGAAGACAGCGCCAGCGCCAAACTCTACCGCCTGGACGCGGACCTGAGCCTGCACACCCTGGACGAAGGCATCATCGTGTCCAACGGCCCGTGCTGGAGCCCGTCGGGTGACACGTTCTACTTCTGCGACACCTGGTCCGGCGAGATCTGGGCCTATGACTACGACCAGGCCAGCGGTGCGGTGAGCAATCGACGCACCTTCGCCAAGGTCGACACTGGCGGCGGTGGCGCTGCCGACGGCTGCACCGTGGATGCCGAGGGCTGCCTGTGGCAGGCGTTGGTCTACGCCGGGAAACTGGTGCGCTACACCCCCGACGGCCAGGTCGACCGGGTCATCCAGATGCCAGTGAAAAAGGTCACCAGCCTGACCTTCGGCGGGCCGAACCTGGACACCCTGTTCGTCACCTCCATGGCCAAGCCGCCGTTGCCGCGTTTCCCGGCCGACGGTCAGCAGCGCGGGGCGCTTTTTGCGATCACCGGGCTGGGCGTGCAAGGAATAGCCGAGCGACGGTTCGCCAGCTAGCGCGTTTTTTCAACAAGGCCTATTCCTTCCGCAACCTTGTGTCAGTGCGCGCCCTCGCGCGCCTGGAGAAACCCATGGCAACCTTAAAAAAAGCCTCGCTGCGCAGCATTCACCGGCACTCCTGGGTGTCGCTGCTGGTGTGCTGGATGATCTGGATCCTCAACGCCTACGACCGTGAGATCGTGCTGCGCCTGGGGCCGACCATCTCCAAGCATTTTGATTTGTCGGCCGATCAGTGGGGCACCATGGCCACGGTGATCATGCTCGCCCTGGCCCTGCTGGATATTCCCGGATCGATGTGGAGCGACCGCTACGGCGGTGGCTGGAAACGCGCGCGGTTCCAGGTGCCGCTGGTGCTGGGCTACACGGCGATCTCGTTTCTCTCCGGGTTCAAGGCCCTGAGCGGCAACCTCGCAACCTTTATTGCGCTGCGGGTCGGCGTCAACCTCGGCGCAGGCTGGGGCGAGCCGGTGGGCGTGAGCAACACCGCCGAATGGTGGCCGGTGGAACGGCGTGGTTTTGCGCTCGGCGCGCACCACACCGGTTACCCGATTGGCGCCATGCTCAGTGGCATCGTCGCCAGTTTTGTCATCAGCACCTTTGGTGAAGACAACTGGCGCTACGTGTTCTTCTTCGCGTTTGTGGTGGCCTTGCCGTTGATGATTTTCTGGGCGCGTTATTCCACCGCCGAACGCATCACCGCGCTGTACGTCGACATCGCCGCCAAAGGCATGACCCCGCCGGACAACGCCCCCGCCAGCCAAGTGAAGGGCCACGCCTGGCGTACCTTTATCGCCACCTTGCGCAACCGCAATATCGCGCTCACGGCGGGTAACACGATGCTGACCCAAGTCGTGTACATGGGCGTCAACATCGTGCTGCCGGCGTACCTGTACAACATCGCCGGGCTGTCCCTGGCCGAGTCGGCGGGGATGAGCGTGGTGTTCACCCTCACCGGGATTCTCGGGCAACTGGTGTGGCCGTCGCTGTCGGACATCATTGGCCGGCGCGTCACCCTGATCATCTGCGGGGTGTGGATGGCTGCCAGTGTCGGTGCGTTTTACTTCGCCAACACCCTGACCCTGATCATCGTCGTGCAACTGCTGTTCGGCCTGGTGGCCAACGCGGTGTGGCCGATCTACTACGCGGTGGCCTGCGACTCGGCCGAGCCGTCGGCGACCTCCACCGCCAACGGCATCATTACCACCGCGATGTTTATCGGCGGTGGCCTGGCGCCGGTGCTGATGGGCAGCCTGATTGCCATGGGTGGCGGCTGGACCACGTTGCACGGCTACACTGTGTGCTTCTTCGTGATGGCCGGCTGTGCCCTGGGCGGGGCGCTGCTGCAACTGTTTTCCCATCGCCCGCCAGCCCTGGTTGCGCAACTCGAACCCTAGAACAACACCGATGCGCTCCCCAGCCGTGGTGCTGGCGGGGCGCCAAGAGGAATTGCCCGATGAAGACTGCCAACACCGCCCGTGAGCCACGGGAGTTGAACAAACTGATGTTCGTCAAGTTGATGCCCTTGTTGATCATCGCCTACGTGCTGAGTTTCCTGGACCGCACCAACATTGCCCTGGCCAAGCATCATCTGGACGTGGACCTGGGGATTTCAGCCGCGGCCTATGGCTTGGGTGCGGGGTTGTTTTTCCTGACCTATGCGCTGTCGGAAATCCCCAGCAACCTGATCATGCACAAGGTCGGCGCGCGGTTCTGGATTGCGCGGATCATGGTGACCTGGGGCCTGATCTCGGCGGCCATGGCGTTCGTCCAGGGCGAAACCTCGTTCTATGTCCTGCGCCTGCTGTTGGGCATTGCCGAAGCCGGTCTGTTTCCCGGGGTGATGCTGTACCTCACCTACTGGTTCAACCGCGAGCAACGGGCGCGGGCCACCGGGTATTTTCTGCTGGGCGTTTGTTTTGCCAACATCATCGGCGGCCCGGTGGGCGCGGCGTTGATGCGCATGGACGGAATCCTCGGCTGGCACGGCTGGCAGTGGATGTTCCTGCTTGAAGGCCTGCCGGCGGTCGCGTTTGCCTGGGTGGTGTGGCGCAAGTTGCCGGACCGCCCGAGCAAGGCGCCATGGCTCTCGGCCGAGGAAGCGCGGGGGATTGAACAGCGCATCGCGATGGAAACCGAAGAGGGCGCAGGCGAGGGCGGGCATTCCCTGAAAAACTGGCTGACGCCGCAAATCCTGCTGGCGATCTTTGTGTATTTTTGCCATCAGATCACCATTTACACGGTGATCTTTTTCCTGCCGAGCATCATCAGCAAATACGGTGAATTGAGCACCATGAGCGTCGGCTTGCTGACCTCATTACCGTGGATCGCCGCAGCGGCAGGCGCGGTGTTGCTGCCGCGTTTTGCGACCACACCCACCCGTGCCCGGCGCTTGTTGATTACCGGCTTGCTGACCATGGCATTGGGGCTGGGCATTGCCTCGGTG
This sequence comes from Pseudomonas sp. A125, assembly GCF_055409485.1. Lineage (NCBI taxonomy): Bacteria > Pseudomonadati > Pseudomonadota > Gammaproteobacteria > Pseudomonadales > Pseudomonadaceae > Pseudomonas > Pseudomonas sp. A125. Next base: position 544,865 of record NZ_JBUZVP010000001.1, on the reverse strand, counting down.
TCCGGGCCGGTGTTCAGCCTGCTGGGCTTTTGTGTGTCGGCGGTGATGTTCTTCGTGGTGCAGTCGATCATCTTTCTCTACCCGGCTTCGCGCCTCAAAGGCGTGGCGCTGGCGGGCGGGCTGGGCTTCGTCAATGCCTGCGGGTTGCTCGGCGGGTTTGTCGGGCCATCGGTGATGGGCGCGATCGAGATGAGCACTGGCAATGCCATGAACGGCTTGAAAGTGATCGCGCTGGTGCTGGTGGTGGCCGCGTTGGCCGCCTTGCGTTTGCGCCAGGGGCAGGAGCCTGATCACACCAGCAATGAGGTGGGAAACCCGGAAGCCAGCACCAGATAAGCCACGACTGCCGCCAGGCATAAGCCGACAAATACCCGCAACAGTGTCCTGGCGGTGGGGTGAGCGATGAATTTGATGGCCCAGAGCAAAATCCCGGCAACCAGGACGCTCAAGGCAGAAATGACCAGCACAATGGTGTTCTCGCAAGCCTTGGAAGCTGCTTTATAGTCCCAAAGGCCCGTGTTGAACAGTGTGCGCATAGACGCAGGCCCCCGGGTGTTTCTAAACTGCGGCTTATCCAGGGCAGTGGGGCGGTCGCCGATGAATCGCAATGAATTACGCAAGGCCGACATCAACCTGATGGTGGTCTTTGAAACCTTGATGCTCGAACGCAATGTGACACGGGTGGCCGAGAAGCTGTTTCTTGGCCAACCCACCATCAGTTCGGCCCTCAACCGCCTGCGCACGCTGTTCAACGACCCGCTGTTCATTCGCGTCGGCCATCGCATGGAACCGACCGCGCGGGCCGAGGAAATCATCAAGCACCTGTCGCCGGCCCTCGACTCATTGTCATCGGCCCTGAGCCTGACCCACGATTTCGACCCATCCATCAGCACCATGACTTTTCGCATCGGCCTGTCCGACGACGTTGAGTTCGGCCTGCTGCCGCCACTGCTGCGCGCGTTGCGCCAGGAAGCGCCGATGGTGGTGTTCGTGGTACAGCATGTGGATTACTGGCGCATCCCGGACCTGCTGGCTTCCGGTGATATCACCGTGGGCATCACCCAGACCCGTGGCCTGCCGGCGAATGCCAAGCGCAAGTTATTGCGGCATATTCGCCCCTGCCTGTTGCGAGCGGATGCGTCGGACAAACCGCTGACCCTCGACGAATATTGCGCACGGCCCCATGTGCTGGTTTCCCACACGGCCAACGTGTCTGGGTTCGCCGACGAATGGCTGGCGGAGATTGGACGCAAGCGCCATGTGGTGCTCTCGGTGCCGCAATACAGCGCGTTGCCGGCATTGCTCGCCGGCACCGACATGATCGCCAGCCTGCCGGACTACACCGCCCACGCCATGGCCGCCGGGGGGAATCTGTTCTGTGAGCCGTTTCCGTTCGAAACCCCGACCCTGGACTTGTCAATGGTTTGGCTCAGTCATGTCGACACCGACCCGGCGGAACGGTGGGTGCGCTCGCGGCTGGAGGCATTCATGAGTGAGCGGGATATGCTGCCAGTCGTCGTAGCAAAATCTTGAGATAACCCCTTCAGGGAAAACCACCCATGGGCCATCCCGTTGCTTGCTGCGTGCTCACTACCGCAGCGCCAGCTCCGCCGACTGACCAAAGTTTCACACTGAAAGCGGTCTGATTACCCCCGGCCACGTGCTATATGTATGACTCTCTTCCTACAACAACTCGGAGCCTGTCATGCCGCACCTGCATCTGGAATACACCGCCAACCTCACTGAGCTGGCCGTTGAGAAAACCTTGTTGCGGCTCAACAACGTGCTGATGGCGTCCGGGCAGTTCGGTTCCGAGTTCGACATCAAAAGCCGCGCGCTGAAGGTGGAGACGTTCCAGGTCGGCACCTCCCTGAGCCCGCGCGCGTTTATCGCCGTGAAGCTGTCGCTGCTCAGCGGGCGCTCACCGCAGGTCAAGAAGCAATTGTCGGAAAGCCTGTTGGCGGCGCTGCAGGACCTGGGCGATTGGCCTGCAGACCTGCAGGTGCAGCTCAGTGTCTTGCTGGTAGACATGGATCGCGATTCCTACAGCAAAGTCACCATCGGCTGATGGGAAGGGGTTACAGCAACCCCTGATCCGCGCATACCTTCATCATCTGTTCCCTGAACCATGTGTTTGCGCTGTCCTGCTCACTGTGTTCATTCCACTGCATGTCCAGGGTAAACCCCGGTAAACCGTTCGGCGCTTCGCAATGGCCGAACACGGTTTTGTCTGCCAGCAGCTTTTGCACCCGCCGAGGCAAGGTCACGATAAAGTCGGTGCCGGTGATCATCTTCAGTGCCGCGCTGTAGCTGTTGGCCCGGGCGATCACCTGGCGCTTGTGGGACTGGCGCGCCAGCCAGCCGTCGATCATGTTGGTGTCGGAACTCCAGGGCGTGGGGAACACGTGGCGCCGGGCGACGAACGATTGCAGGCTGAATGCCGGCTCGCGGGGCGCCGAGTGTTTGTCGAACACACACACCAGGTCGTCCTCCAGGAGCATCTGGTTCTTGATGTCCTTGTGCTCGCGATGAAAGTGCGGGCCGAAGCAAATCACCAGGTCCAGGCGCCCGTCGCGCAAGGCGTCGGCCGGGATCTCGGTTTCCAGCTTCTGCACGTTGACGATCACCGGCAGGTCGGCGTGGTCGAAGTTTTTCAGCAGGCGCGGCAGGATCAACTGTTCGAAGTATTCGGGGGCGCAGACGTTGAAGGTCACGGCCTTATGGGTGGGGTCGAAGGCCTGGCTGCCGGCGTGACACAGGTTGATGCTTTCGAGGATTTTCTGCACATGGCCGTACATGCTGGTGGCTTTGTACGTAGGACGCATGCCCGCCCGGGTATTGATAAACAACTCGTCTTCGAAACTGGTACGCAGCTTCTTCAAGCTGTAGCTCACGGTGGACTGGCTGACGAATAGAGTTTCGGAGACCTCGGTGACGCTGCTTTGATCGTAAACAGCGATAAACACCATCAGGTCCTGCATATCGAGCTTTCTAAGCAAGTTGCTGTTTAGCATCCGTTCCGTCCGCAAGCGCTTTGTACCGAACTCGGTACAAGACAATACAAAATGTTAACGGAACGCTCGTGCCAATAGAAAGCTCTGTCGGACCTTTCTCTGTTTGAGGTGGGACAAATAATGTTTACAACACGACCTCAGCGAATATGCCGCGCGTAATGCCGGGGATCGAAGCGCAACACGATCAGCAGCATCAACACCACGACCGCCGTCAGTGACCACCAGGCCCATTCAAAGCTGCCCAGTTGGTCGCGGATCATCCCGGCGATCAGCGGCGACAAACCGGCGATCAAGTAGCCAATGCCCTGCACAAAGGCAGTGAGGCCACCGGCCCGGCGTGGGTTGTCCAGATGGTCGAGGGACAGGATCAGGCTCATCGGAAACAACCCGCCAATGCCCAGGCCCAGCAAGCACGGCCACAGCAGGCTGAGGTAGTGCGGGCTGAGAATCAGGCCGCAGAAGCCGGCGATCATCAGCATCAACAACACCGCGACCACGGCGCGCTTGTCTCGGCGGCGGTTGGCAATGGCCGGGGTGAGCAGGCCGGAGACCACTTCCATGGCGGTCAAGAAACCCAGCAACAGGCCGGCGTTCTGTTCGCTCCAGCCCAGCTCCACGTAGTACGGCGCCAGCCAGGCAAGTACGCAGGTATAGGCGGCGGTGCCGAGGCCAAAAAAGATCGCCAGTAGCCAGGCCCGGCGGTTACCAAAGAATGACGCCTGCGAGCCTGCGCCTGCTTGCGGCAGTGGCGGCAGCACCGAGCGCTGCGCGTACCAAAACACCAGCGCCAATACGGCGAGCACCGCCCAGATCGCCAGGCCGATGCGCCAACTGCCGGTTCGCACCTGGATAAATGGCGAGAACGAGGCGGCGATGGCTGCGCCGCCCATGATCGCGGTGACGTACAGGCCCATGAACAGGGAAACGTTGTCGCTGAAGCGCGACTTGATCAAGGCGGGCATCAGCGCCTGGATCATCGCGATCCCTACGCCTGCGGCGATGGCGCTGAAAATCAGCTCAAGCGCCGAATCCAGGAACAACCGCGACACGGTGGCCAGGCCGATCACCAGCAGCGACAGCACAATGCTGCGATGCTCGCCGAACCGCTTGGCCGCGGCCATGCCAAAAAACATCGCCAGGCCCATGGCCATGACCGGCAACATCGTCAGCAAGGACGCGGTGCTGAAACTCAGGGCCACATCAGCGCGAATCGACGATAACAGCGGGCCGACGGCGGCCATCGACGGGCGCAGGTTGAGGGCGACCAGCACCACGCTGATCATCAGCCAAAGGGCGGTAGCGGGTTTTGCGCGGACGTTTTCCATGGGCAGGCCTTGAACTGACAAGGGCGGTATTAGGCCGGGCGCGGGGGAGGGCGGCAAATGAGAAAGTCGTTGGGGCTATTGAAAAAATGCAGGTAGGTTTTTTTGCGGCGAGGGGGCTGTCCTGTGGTTAGGTGGCTTGTCCTGTGGTTAGGTGGCTTTTCCTGTGGTTAGGTGGCTTTTCCTGTGGTGAGGGGGCTGTCCTGTGGTTAGGTGGCTTTTCCTGTGGTGAGGGGGCTTGTCCTGTGGTGAGGGGGCTTGTCCCCCGCTGGAGTGCGAAGCGCTCCCGCTTTTTTTGGGGCCGCTTCGCTGCCCAGCGGGGGACAAGCCCCCTCACTACAAAAGCCCTTACCTCGGGCAGTTTTCAGGTCGCCCGAATCACATGCTTGATCTCCTGGAACGCCTGCAACCCCCACGGCCCCAATTCCCGGCCGATACTGCTCTGCTTGTAACCACCCCACGCCGTTTGCGGAAAGATTACCTGCGGTGCGTTAATCCACACCAGTCCCACCTGCAACGCATTCGCCACCCGTTCAGCCGCTTCCAGGTTGGTGCTCAACACACTGGCCACCAAACCAAACTCACTGTCATTGGCCAGCGCCACCGCCTCGGCCTCATTGGCAAAGCTGCGCACGCACAGCACCGGGCCGAAGATTTCTTCGTTCCACAACGCGCTGTCCAGCGGCACGTCGGTAAACACCGTCGGGCGAATGAAATAACCGTGAGGCAAATCCGCCGGGCGCCCGCCGCCACACAATAACTTCGCACCCGCTTGCACGCCCCGCTCGATATGCCCCAGCACCCGCTGATACTGCGCACGGTTGACCAGCGCGCCCATTTCCACGTCGTCGGAAAACGGGTCGGCGACGCGAATACTCTCGGCCCTGGCCTGCAAGCGAGTCACAAACGCCTCCGCCAATTCATCCGCCACCAATACCCGGCTGGTAGCGGAGCACATCTGCCCGGCGTTGAAGAAACCACCGCCGCAGGCCAGCTCCACCGCCTGGTCGAGGTCGGCGTCCGCCAGCACCAGCAACGACGATTTGCCGCCCAGTTCCAGGCTTACGCCCTTGACCGTTTCAGCGGCGCGCTGCATCACTTGCACACCCACGGCATTGCTGCCGGTGAAGGAGATTTTCGCAACCCGAGGGTCGCCAGCCAGCGGGGCGCCAACCGCCAGGCCAGTGCCGCAGACCACGTTGAACACACCGGCAGGCAACCCCACCGAAGCGATGATCCTGGCCAGTTCCAACTCCGCCAGCGGCGTCACTTCCGAAGGCTTGAGCACCACGCAGCAACCGGCCGCCAGCGCTGGGGCGAGTTTCCAGGCGGTGGTCACCATCGGGAAATTCCACGGCACGATCAGGCCCACCACACCGCAGGGTTCACGGCGTACGCGGGCGCTGAAATCGTCGGTGGGCAGTGCCACCGGACGGTCCTGGGTGGCGTCCATTTCGTCGGCCAAACCGGCGTAATAGGCGAAGGTGGCGATCACGTCGTCCACATCAATGCCCGCTTCAAACAGCGGCTTGCCGTTGTTGCTCGATTGCAGGTGCATCAGGTGTTCACGCTGGGCGCTCACGCCCTCGGCGATCTTGCGCAACAGGGCGGCGCGGTCACGCCCGGTGCTTTTGGACCAGTGCGCAAATGCCGCGCTGGCGGCACTGACGGCCTCAGCCACCGCGCTTGCATCGCCCATGCTCACTTGGGCCAATGCGGCCTCGGTCGCCGGGTTGGTCACGCCCACCACGTCATGGCCCGCACGCCACGCACCATTGATATACAGCCCGTTCACTAGCGTGCTCATACCGCTACCTCCTTCATCCAAAGCCCTTGGTCGATTTCAATCAGCGTTGGCCCCTGGCGATCAGTGGCGGCCCGCAATGCGCTGCGTAATTCCTCAACACCCTGGATGCGCTGGGCCGCCGCGCCGAGGGCCTTGGCCACACCGATAAAGTCGGGGGTGTAGATGTCTACGCCCACCGGCTCGATGGCGCGGTTGACCATGTATTTCTTGATCTCCTCATAGCCCTGGTTATTCCACAGCAGCACGATCACCGGCGTGCGCGCTTCCACGGCGCTGGCCAGTTCCGGCAGGGTGAATTGCAGGCCGCCGTCGCCGATCAGGCACACCACTGGCGCGCCGTTGCCGCGACCCAGCCACGCGCCGATGGCCGCTGGCAAGGCATAGCCGAGGGTGCCGTAGCCGGTGGAGGAGTTGAACCAGCGGCGCGGGTGGTTGAGGTTCAGGGTCAGGTTGCCGGTGTACACCGGTTGGGTGGAGTCGCCCACCAGTACGGCGTCGGGCAGTTCGTCCAGCACGGTATTGAGGAACAGGGTTTGCGCGCGGGTGGCGGCGTCCCAGCTCGGTTCCAGTTCGCTCCACAAACGGGCCACGCGGTGAGCGCCCCAGTCGCTGTCGCGGGCGGCCAGCGGCTTGGTGACCAGTTCGGCGAGCAGCGCCTTCGCGGCGATTTGCGCGTCAGCCACCAGTGCTACGTGTGGTGGGTAATTGCGTACGGTCTGGTCGCAATCGATGTCGATGCGCAGCAGCGCGCCGGGAATTTCGAAGCCGCCGGCGAAGGTCACGTCGTAGTCGGTTTCTGCCAGTTCGGTGCCGATAGCCAGTACCACGTCTGCCTCGGCCACCAGGGCGCGGGTGGCGACCAGGGTTTGGGTCGAGCCGATCAGCAGCGGATGGTTGGAGGCGAGCATGCCCTTGGCATTGATCGTCAGCGCCACCGGCGCGCCGAGGGTTTCGGCCAGTTGCGCCAGCTCGGGTGCTGCGTCGATGGCACCACCACCGGCGAGAATCAGCGGGCGTTTCGCCGCCGCCAGCAACTGGCTCATCTGCTTGACCGCCGACGGTGCAGCGCCGGCGCGAGCAACACTGACCGGCTCACTGCCCAGCAGGGCATCGGCGTTTTCCACCAGCACATCCAGCGGGATTTCGATGTGCACCGGGCGCGGTCGCCCGGCCTGGAACAGCGCAAAGGCCCGGGCCAGCACACCTGGCAGTTCGGCCGCCGACATCAAGGTATGGGAAAACGCCGCCACGCCCGCGATCATCGCGCCCTGGTTCGGCAGTTCGTGCAACTTGCCGCGCCCACCGCCCAGTTGGCTGCGGGACTGCACGCTGGAAATCACCAGCATCGGGATCGAGTCGGCATAGGCCTGGCCCATGGCGGTGGTGATATTGGTCATGCCCGGGCCGGTGATGATAAAGCACACGCCGGGCTTGCCGCTGGTGCGTGCATAGCCGTCTGCCATGAAGCCGGCGCCCTGTTCGTGGCGCGGGGTGACGTGGCGGATGGTTGAGCGCCCCAGGCCGCGGTAGAGTTCCACGGTGTGCACGCCGGGGATGCCGAACACCTGGTCCACGCCGTAGCTTTCCAGCAATTTGACCAATACTTCGCCGCAGGTCGCCATTGTCGTCGCTCTTGTTATTGATAAAGCCGGTATTGGAACGGCTGGCCTGTAGCGGCAACAATCGATAAAAAGTCATACTAGCCATGTCCTCACGTCATGGCTGCGCCCTTATGAAACGCCTTCCCCCGTTGCCGGCCCTGCACACCTTTTGGGTCACGGCCCAGTGCTGCAACTTCACCCGTGCCGCAGAGCAACTGCACATCACTCAGGGTGCGGTGAGCCGGCAGGTTGCCGGGCTGGAAAACCATTTGGGTTACCCACTGTTTCAGCGTCAGGCCAGGGGCTTGAGCCTGACCGAGGAAGGGCGCGAATGGTCCCTGCGGGCGCAGCAGGTGTTCGGCTTGATCGGCGACGCGGTGGAGCAGATCGGCACCCGCCGCGAAACCCTGCAGCTCAAGGCCTCGACCTGTGTGATGCGTTGGCTGCTGCCGCGCCTGATGCAGTGGCAACAGGAGCGTCCGGACGTGCCGGTGGAACTGACGACCACCGTGGCCTACAGCGTCGACTTTCGCCGCGAGCAATTCGATGCCGCGGTGATTTACGCGCCGATAGCGGAGCAGTCGGCCCAGGCGCGGCATCTGTTTGACGAGCAACTGACACCAGTGTGCGCGCCGGCCTTGCTCGCGGGCTTGCACACGCCTGCAGACTTGCAGCAACAGGTGCTGCTGCACCCCACGCGGGATGAGCGGGATTGGGCGTTGTGGTTGAAGGCGGCGCATACGCGCTTGAGCAATCTTGCCCAGGGGCATCATTTTGAAACGCTGGATTTGGCGATGACAGTTGCGTCCCAGGGTTCTGGCGTGGCAATCGGCGACAGCGCGCTGATTGGCGAGGACCTCAAGGCGGGGCGGTTGGCGACGCCGTTTGAACTGCGGGTGCCGACGGGGATGGGCTATTACCTGGTGTACCCGCCGGGGACGCAACTTTCGGCGGGGCTGGAGCAGCTTATGGACTGGCTGGTGGGCCAGGCGCAACCGCCTGCACCTTGAAGATCAAACATGTGGGAGCCGGGCTTGCCCGCGATGGCGACACATCAGGCAACATCACTGTTGAATGACACACCGCCATCGCGGGCAAGCCCGCTCCCACTTTTTTGGTTTTGCGTCAGCCTTAATAACCGACGGTGAACCGCTTACGCGAATGCCGCGGTGTTTCCACTTCATCAATCAGCGCAATTGCAAAGTCGGCAAAGCTGATCCAGCTGCGGCCTTCACTGCTCACCAGCAACTCATCCTGGCCCAGGCGGAATTTGCCGGTGCGCGGGGTTTCGGTGAACTCGGCCGACGGCGACAGGAAGGTCCAGTCCAGCTCGTTTTCCTGGCGCAAGGTGTCGAGGAAAATGCTGCCGGCGCTGGCTTCGGTCTTGTACTCCTCGGGGAAGCCCGGGCTGTCGATCACCTTGGTGCCGCCCGACAACAGCAGCGAACCGGCACCGCCTACCACCAGCAGGCGCTTCACTGCGGATTTTTTCACCGGATAGATCACGGCTTCAGGCGGCAGGGTAGCGAAATGCGCCGCGCTGATCACCACGTCATGGCCGCTGATGGCCTGTTCCAGGGCCTGTGCGTCCAGTGCGTCGACTTGCTTGACGGTCACCCCAGGGCGCACGTCGATCTTGTCGGTATTACGGGCGATGGCCGTGACGGTGTGCCCGCGACGCAACGCTTCTTCCAGCAGTTGGCTACCGGCACGACCGGTGGCACCAATGATTGCGATCTTGCTCATGACGTTCTCCAGTACGGTTAAGGGTTGAATCAACTCACCACTGCATTTCGCCCTTGGCGACTTTGGCGCCCAGTTCCAGGGTGCTTTCGTCGCCCAGGTTCGGGTAACGCTTTTTCATCGCGCTGATCAGCGCGGCAGAGTCCTTGGCCTTGGCGGTTTCTTCGTCAAATGCCTTGATGTAGTCGGCGGTGAACGCCACGGAGTTGAGCGAAGGTGTACCCAGGTAGTGACCCGGAATCACCGTGCGCGGTTTCAAATCCTGGATACGTTGCAAGGTCGCCAGCCAATCGGTGTGGGATTTGGCGGTCTGTGTATCGGCCATCCACACGTGGATGTTTTCAGCGACGACTACACCACCGACCACCGCCTTGATCGACGGGATCCACACGAAGCTGCGGTCCGGTTGTGCACCGTCCAGGCCGATCACTTCCAGTTGCTTGCCTTCCAGGGTCAGGCTGTGGCCCTTGAGTACCTGGGGAATGACGGCTTTGGCTGGCTTGTCGGCGCCCAGTTTCGGGCCCCAGAACGCCAGTTTGGTTTCAACGGTGGCCTTGATATGGTCCACCACCGGCTGCGGCGCCACGATGTTGGCCTTCGGAAAGGCGGCGGTCAGGGTGTCGAGGCCGAAGTAGTAGTCGGGGTCGCCGTGGCTGATGTAGATGGTGGTGAGGCGCTTGCCGCTGGCGCGGATTTTTTGCACCAGTTGCTCGGCCTGGGTCTTGCCGAATTGGGCGTCCACCAAAATCGCGTCTTTCTCACCGCTGACCAGTACCGAGGTGACCGGCATCATTGCCGATTCACCCGGGTTGTAGGCGTCGAGGGTCAAGTCGGCAGCCACGGCGTGGGCGGCGAAAGCCAAGGTGACGGCGGCCAGGGCCACGCGCTTGAGCGGGGAGAATCCAAACATGTGCAGCTCCAGTCATCGGTAAGGTGTGTACGGAGCTTAGTTGCACCAAACACTACAAAAAATGCGATGCTGGGACATAGTTTGTTTCTAAAAGCGGGCAAATCATGGATCGTCTTCAGGCAATGCGCGTGTTTGTGGCCGTGGTGGACCTGGGCAGCCAATCGGCGGCGGCCGACCACCTGGACCTGTCGCGGCCGGTGGTTTCACGCTACCTGGCGGAGCTGGAAGACTGGGTCGGTGCGCGGCTGATGCACCGCACCACCCGCAAGCTCAGTCTGACCGCGGCCGGCAGCGAAACCTTGCCCCGTTGCCGGCAGATGCTGGAGTTGTGCAGCGACATGCAGGCCGCCGTCAGCGAACCGGACGAAGCGCCCCGAGGCCTGCTGCGCCTGAGTGTCAGCACCTCGTTCGGCCAGGCACAGCTGGCCGACGCCATGGCCGAATACGTCAAGCGCTACCCCTTGGTCAGTATCGACATGCAGATGCTCGACCGTACGGTGAACCTGGTGGATGAGCGCATCGACCTGGCGATCCGCACCAGCTTTGAACTGGACCCCAACCTGATCGCCCGCCGCCTTACGCTGTGCCGCTCGGTGATCTGCGCCTCGCCCGCTTATCTGCTGGAGCATCCGCAGCCTCGGCGGGTGCAGGACCTGGCCCGGCACAACTGCCTGACCCATTCCTACTTCGGCAAAAGCCTGTGGCACTTCATGGAAAACGGCGAGCCGGTGTCGGTGCCGGTGCAGGGCAATATCAGCGCCAACGAGGCGAGCACCTTATTGCGGGTGACGCTGGCCGGTGCCGGAGTGTCGCGGCTGCCGAGCTATCAGGCGGGCGACTACATTCGCAGCGGCGAATTGATTCGCCTGCTGCCTGAGGCCGAGCCGCAGCAGATGAACATCTACGCGGTGTATGCCTCGCGCAAACACATGCCTTCAACGCTGCGCAGCCTGCTGGATTTCCTGGTGCTGAGGTTTGCGCAGGAGCCGGTGTGGGACGTCGGCCTCTGAGCGACATAAACAGATTGAATGTCGCCCGATAAGCGACATGCCCCGTCTGAGCCATGCATCTGAACTATGCTTATCAAAGCACCTTCTTGATCGGATCAGAGGTCAGCATCATGTCGATCAAAACAAGAAAGTACCTGATGATTTTCACCCTGTGCGCCGCCGCCACCGCGCTTTATGGCACTGCCGCCTACCGCGTCGAGCAGACGCGCCTGCAGCCGGGCTTTGCCTCCAGTTGCAATCACGGGCAGTGCGTTGGCCACATGGCCGCCTTCAGCTCACTTCGCTAGTGTGCTGGTCGGCTTTCAACTGCTCCCGAAACGCTTTCGGGGAGAACCCGACGCGCCGGCGAAACAGCCGCGAGAAGTTGGTCGGGTCGGAAAACCCCAAGACCTCCGACATCTCATTGATGGTCATGCTGGTGTAGGTCAGCAGGCGCTTGGCTTCCAGCAATTGGCGGTCGTGCATGATTTGCAGCGCCGGCTGCCCGCCCAATTCCCGACACGTACCGTTAAGGTGTGAGACCGAGATCCCGAGCTTGTGGGCCAGGTCTTCGATTTTCGGGTGTTCGCGGTAATGCTGCTCTACCAACTGGGTGAACCGGCGGAAGTATTCGCGACCCCGAGGCGCCCGTGGGTGGCGGCGCTGGATGGCCTGGCGGCTGATCCACACCAGCAATACGCTGACCAGCGCGTGCATCATCATGTCCCGCGCCGGTTGATCGTTGGCGTACTCATCCTGCAAACGCGCAAACAGGCTGTTGAGGTAGTCACTGTCGCTGCCGGCAGGGTAGGTGCCCAGGCTATTCAGGCCATCCAGCGCCGCGCCCAGTTGCCCCTGCAAATGGGCCATCAGCGGCGCCGCCAGGGTGACCACAAACCCTTCGACGTTTTCCGAGAACCGAAACCCATGCACGCATAGCGGCGGCAGCACCTGCAGCGTCGATTCGTTCAGGGTGCTGCGCTGGCCCTCGATCTCCAACTGTGCCTGGCCTTTGTGCACGTACAGCAATTGGCACAGGTCGGCGTGCCGGTGGGGTTGGATTTCCCACTGATACTCACGGCTGCGCCGGGAGATGGTTTCGCAGTGCAACAAATCCGGGGTCGGCCATTGCTGGCTCTCACCGTAGAGTTTGAACACTGGAATCGCGGCACTGGCAGTTTTGGTCATGGCTTCATCCGATACTTCGGGATAATTGTGCGGTAATCGCCCTAATTGGCGAAAAGCGCAGCTTTAGGCTCAGTTTTCACCTTCTTATGCCGTGCACTCAAGTGAAAAATGCCAGCAACACCATCAATGACAACTCTTTCACCGAATACGTTCGAGTGAAGCTTGCGGGCCATAAGAATAATGAAAACGCTGAAAACCCAAGTCGCCATCATCGGCGCCGGTCCCTCCGGGCTGCTGCTCGGCCAACTGCTGCACAGCGCCGGGATTGAAACCCTGGTGCTTGAGCGCCAAACACCGGATTACGTGCAAGGCCGCATCCGGGCCGGGGTGCTGGAGCAAGGCATGGTCGACCTGTTGCGCCAGGCCGGCGTGAGTGCGCGGATGGATGCTGAAGGCCTGGTGCATGATGGCTTTGAGCTGGCGCTGAACGGGCAACTGACCCATATCGATCTCAAGGCGCTGACCGGCGGCAAGACGGTGATGATCTACGGCCAGACCGAGGTCACCCGCGACCTGATGGCGGCGCGCCAGGCCAGCGGTGCCACCACGGTGTACGAAGCCCGCAACGTGCAACCCCATGACTTGAAAAGTACAGCGCCATGGCTGAGCTACGAACATGCCGGCGAGCAGTATCGGCTGGAGTGCGATTACATCGCCGGCTGCGACGGTTTCCACGGTGTGGCACGTCAGTCGATTCCCGTCGAGGCGTTGAAAATCTTTGAGCGGGTGTACCCGTTTGGCTGGCTTGGTATCCTCGCCGACACCCCGCCGATCCATGATGAACTGGTGTACGCCAAACACGCGCGCGGCTTTGCTTTGTGCAGCATGCGTTCACCGACTCGCAGCCGCTATTACCTGCAAGTGCCAGCCGATGAGTCGGTTGAAGGCTGGTCCGATGAGCGCTTTTGGGATGAACTTAAAACCCGCTTGCCCGCGTCACTGGCCGGGCAACTGGTGACCGGCCCGTCCATCGAAAAAAGCATCGCGCCACTGCGCAGCTTCGTGGTGGAGCCGATGCAGTACGGCCGCCTGTTCCTGCTCGGCGACGCCGCGCACATCGTACCGCCTACCGGCGCCAAGGGCTTGAACCTGGCGGCCAGCGATGTCAGCACCTTGTTCAACATCCTGCTCAAGGTGTACCGCGAGGGCCGTGTGGAGTTGCTGGAAAAATACTCACAGATTTGCCTGCGACGAGTCTGGAAGGCCGAACGGTTTTCCTGGTGGATGACCTCGATGTTGCATCAGTTTCCTGAGGCTGATGGCTTCAGCCAACGCATTGCCCAGAGCGAACTGGAGTATTTCGTCGACTCCGAAGCCGGGCGTAGAACCATTGCAGAAAATTACGTCGGGCTTCCTTACGAGGCTATCGAATAGCCAGCTATCCAGTACACTGACGAGCATTCCCGCGGGCCACCTTTTCCCGTGGGGCTTTGCCTGCAGGTTCTGCCGTGACCCACCTTAATCAGCCCGCCACACCCGCTGTTCGCAGTGTCCTTGTTGCCTTGATGATGGCGATTTTTCTCGGGGCCCTGGACCAGACCATCGTTGCCGTCTCCATGCCGGCGATTTCCGCCCAGTTCCACGACGTCAACCTGCTGGCCTGGGTGATCTCTGGCTACATGGTGGCAATGACCGTGGCGGTGCCGATCTACGGCAAGCTCGGCGACCTGTACGGGCGACGGCCGATGATGCTGATCGGCATGGGCCTGTTCACCATTGCCTCGTTGTTTTGTGGCATGGCCCAAAGCATGGAGCAATTGGTGCTGGCGCGGATCCTCCAGGGCATCGGTGCCGGCGGGATGATTTCGGTCAGCCAGGCGATCATCGGCGACATCATCCCACCCCGCGAGCGCGGGCGTTACCAGGGTTACTTCAGCAGCATGTACGCGGTGGCGAGCGTGGCTGGCCCGGTGTTGGGCGGCTACATGACCGAGTACCTGTCGTGGCGCTGGGTGTTCCTGATCAACCTGCCGCTGGGCGCGGGCGCCTGGTGGGTAGCGCATCGCACGCTGGTGGGGCTGCCAGTGCCGCAGCGCAAGCCGGTGATCGACTACCTCGGCACCGTGCTGATGATCGTCGGTTTGACGGCGCTGTTGCTGGGCATCACCGAAATCGGCCAGGGGCATCATTGGCGCGATGATGAGGTGTTGGGGCTGTTGGTGTGTGCGTTGTTGGCGTTGACGGTGTTGGTGTGGCACGAGCGGCGTGCGCGGGAGCCGTTGTTGCCGATGCACCTGTTTGCCAACCGCAGTGCGGTGTTGTGCTGGTGCACGATTTTCTTTACCAGTTTCCAGGCGATTTCGTTGATTGTGCTGATGCCGCTGCGGTATCAAACGGTCACCGGCGCGGGAGCCGACAGTGCGGCGTTGCATTTGTTGCCGTTGGCGATGGGGCTGCCGATGGGGGCGTATTTTGCGGGGCGGATGACGTCGGTGACGGGGCGCTATAAGCCGATGATTCTTACGGGGGCGTTGCTGACGCCGATTGCCATTCTCGGCATGGCGTTGAGTGCGCCTCAGGCTGTGGTGTTGAGCAGTTTGTTTATGTTGCTCAGTGGGATTGCTGCCGGGATGCAGTTTCCGACTTCGTTGGTGGGCACGCAAAATTCGGTGGAGCAGCGCGATATTGGCGTGGCTACCAGCACCACCAACCTGTTTCGTTCCCTGGGGGGCGCGGTTGGGGTGGCGTGCATGTCGGCGCTGTTGCTGGCGTTGTTACAGGATTCGAGTTTTGCGCACTTGGCGAGTGGGGCTCTGGTGGCAGAGGGCAGTTCCGGGAATGTGCTGCTGGATGGTTTGAATGCAGCGCCCGGGGCGGCGCAGGATGCGTTGCGCGGGGAGCTGCTGGTCACCTTCCGGCATTTGCTGATGGTCAGCGCCGCAGTGTCGTTGTTGGGCTTGGCCGCCGCGATTGCCATGCCGAACCACGTGCTACGCGGGCGGGAAGACAAGGCAAAGTAACCCGCTCTCTAATGTGAACACGGTCAATGTGAGAGCTGGCAAGCCAGCTCTCACATTGACCGTGTTCCAGCATTTAAATAGGTGACCTTCACGGGCTGTAATACCCCACAGCAACCATGAAATGTCCGGTTTTGCGCAAATACGCATGCTTGTTTTCAACCTTCCCGGTCACCGGGTTTTTCCAGCGATACTCGTATTCCCCCTGACCCTGCTCCGCCATGACCGCCAGAATTGGCTCACCCACCGGCTTCCCGTCGGGATCCTTGATCTTGCTGAAGTCGGTGTTGACCAAGCGCGGATTGGTGCCATGGGCTACATAACGTCCGGTGTCGAGATCCACCACAAACACATACAGGTCGTCCTGCAGGAAACCACCCTGCATGGCGTTGATCGCCTTGAGCGTACCCGCCTGATCCTTCTCCAGCGCCTTGACCGCCTTGTTCCGCAGGGCTCTGGCATGTTCCGGCGTTGCCCGTGGCAAGTAATAACCCACGGCCAGGATCCGCTGCCCAACGCGCTGGTAATACACATGCTTGCGCTCGACCTTGCCATCATTCCAGTTTTGCCACCGGTAGTCGGCCTGCTGGATGCCACTGCCCTCAGGCACCGCCAACGCGTCCTTGAACGACTTGTTCAGGTCCGGCCCAAGCACCTCGGAAACATTGCGCCCGATCAACGCAGAAGAGGGCCCGCCACTTGCCAGCAGCACGCCCTGGGTGTCGACCACAAACACGTAACGGTCCTGGTCGACAAATTCACCCTGGCGACTGAACGCCGCAAAGGCCTTGTCGCCATTGCTCTGGTAATACGCCAATGCCTTTTCCAGCAAGGCCTTGGCGGCTTGGGCGTCCGCATCCTCAGGGGTCGCGGCATGCACCTGGCCAAAACACAACAGCAGCAGCCAGGTGGCTCGGAGCAGTCCCTTCATTACCCGTCCCTCGTTCTTGTTGGTGTGCCAAGAGCGTAGACGCTTTACCGGAAAATCAGAACGGTTTGGTCGGCAGGTATTTGCCATCCAGGGTGATCACCGCGCGGGAGCCGCCGTCCGGGTCTTCGACCTTCTTGATGTCGAGCTTGAAGTTGATCGCGCTGATGATGCCGTCGCCAAACTGCTCGTGTACCAGGGCCTTGAGGGTCGAACCGTAGACTTGCAGCATTTCATAAAAGCGGTACATGGTCGGATCTGTGGGCACGCCGCCGGGGAAGCTGCCGCGCAGGGGCACGGTTTGCAGCAGGCGGCTGGCGTCCTGGTCCAGGCCGAGTTTGTCGCAGACCACGTCGGCAGCATCTTTGGGCAACGGGTGCTGGCCGAGCAGGGCGGCGGTGACGAACGCCAGGCTCAGGCCGGTGCCGTCGGTGAGGTCCTGCCACGACAGGTTCTTGCGTGCCTTGATGTCGATGACGGTGTCGGCCAGGGCCAGGCGTGGGGTTTGGGCGAATTGGGAGTGCAACATGCTGATTTCCTCTTGGGGTTGAATAAGGTTCAGGCGGCGTGGGCGCGGGTGGTGGGGTGGTCGAGCAGGGACACGAAGCGCCCGCTGCGGCCATCCAGGGCGTCGATGCCGCCGCTTTCGATGTCGTAGACCCAGCCGTGCAGGCTCAGTCGGCCTTGTTCCAGGGCCAGGGCCACTGAAGGGTGTGTCTTGAGATTAGCCAATTGGGCGACCACGTTTTCCCGTACCAGCGAATTCAGCCGGTCGGCGTCTGAGGCGTGAGTGCGGGCGGCGTTGATCACCTTGGCCGACTCGGCATGGCGCAGCCAGTTGGCGACGGCGGGCAAGTGATCCAGGCATTTGCAGGTGGAAATGGCGGTCATGGCACCGCAGTCGGAGTGGCCGCAGATCACGATGTCGCTGACGCCGAGAACGGCTACCGCATATTCGACGGTGGCCGACACGCCGCCCGGCTCCGGGCCGTAGGACGGTACGATGTTGCCGGCATTGCGGATCACAAACAGGTCGCCAGGTTCCTGCTGGGTCAGCAGCTCCGGGACTACACGGCTGTCGGAACAGGACACGAACAGCGTGCCGGGGTTTTGCGTGGTGGCAAGGTGCTTGAACAGGTCACTGCGTTGGGTGAAGGCTTCACCCTGGAACTTGCGAAAGCCGTCGATGAGATCTTGCATGGTGGTTCTCCTTGCGTCGCTGATGGGGCAAGGATGGAAGTTTTCAGCTATAGCGTCCAAGACCGGCTTATTATGGTTTCTATAAGTCATGCCTATAGTTGGAGCGTCTTCCATGTTGCTGCGTCATATCCGCTACCTGCTGGCCGTTGCCGAGCACCGCAATTTCACCCGGGCGGCCGAGGCACTGCATGTGTCGCAGCCGACCTTGTCGCAGCAGATCAAGCAACTGGAAGGCACCCTCGGTGCACCATTGCTGGACCGATCCGGGCGCAGCGTCAGCCTGACCGACGCAGGGCAGGCCTATGTGCGTTTTGCGCGCCTGGCGTTGCAGGATTTGCAGGCCGGCACCCGCGCCATGCATGACGTGCAGGACCTGAGCCGTGGCAGCTTGCGCCTGGCGATGACGCCGACATTTACCGCTTACCTGATCGGGCCGTTGCTGGCGCGATTCAACGGGCTGTATCCGGGGATAACAGTCAGCGTCGAGGAGCTGACCCAGGACCGCATGGAAGCGGCGCTGACCGAGGATCTATTGGATATCGGCATCGGTTTTACTGGTGAGCATCTGCCGGATATTGAATGTGAAGGGGTGTTTGTCGAGGCGTTGAGTGTGGTGGTGAGTGCCGGCCATCCCGGCGTCGGCCCAGAGGCGTGGCTTCAGCAGCCGTTGGTGTTGCTGAACGCGGGGTTCGCCACGCGGCGCTACATTGATGAGTATTGCCGCAGCCAGGGCGTGAAGCCGCGGATCTCCATGGAGGCCAATTCCATCAGCGCGATTATTGAAATCGTCCGTAATACCGCGCTGGCGACCATCCTGCCCAGCGCGATTGCCCAGGTGCAGGCGGGCTTGCAGGCATTGCCCCTAAGCCCGTCCTTGCCGCAACGCACGGCGGCGCTGCTCAGTCGCAAGGGCGCTTACCGCAGTGCGGCGTGCAGGGCGTTTGTCGAACTGGTCAGGGCGCAGCCAACCACTGGTTGATGATGCCGTCATACACGCCGGTCACCGTGCTCAAGTGCAGCCACTGGTCCACGTAGCTCTTCCAGGCCACGTCATCGCGAGGCAGCAAAAACGCCTTCTCGCTGTACTGCATGTACCGCTCGGGGTTCACCGCACACAGCCCCGGCTTGAGCTTTTGCTGGTAGCGGGCCTCGCTGGCGTCGGTGATCATCACGTCCGCCTTGTTGGCCAGCAGTTGCTCGAAAATGGTCACGTTGTCCGGGAACAGCGTCAGTTGCGCCTTACCCAGATGCGCCCGTGCAAACACTTCGTTGGTGCCACCCGAAGGCTCGATCACTCGCACCTGCGGCTGGTTGATCTGCTCCACCGTCTGGTAGCGCTGCACATCGGCGCAGCGCACCAGCGGGATCTTGCCGTCGACGCCCAATGGCTGGCTGAAAAACGCCTTCTTCTGCCGCTCCAGCGACACCGAAATACCGCCGAGCGCAATATCACAGCGTTGGGCCAGGAAGTCCGGCATCAGGGTTTTCCAGGTGGTCGGCACCCATTTCACCTGTACCCCAAGGCTTTTGGCCAGGGATTGGGCCATGGCGATGTCGATGCCTTCGTAGCTGCCGTCCGGGCGCAAATAGCTGTAGGGCTTGTAATCGCCGGTGGTGCAGACGCTCATTTCACCGCGCTGGAGCACTTCATCCAGACGCGACGCGGGGCTGTCGGCCTGGGCCTGGGCAGACAGGCCGGCCAGCAGGGAAAGGGTCAGCAAAGCTTTCATGCGGTCGAGTCCTTGGGCATGGGCAGGGTCGACATTATTTGCAAATGTTTAGCCACGGCACAACCAAACTCCGTCAAGACTGGATTTAACGGCTTAACCTTGCGTGTGAGGCTGCCCGGCATCTCTTCACTGTGATTTGCGCATGGACGGTTCCCCCGACACACCCACCGTGACATCGCCAGGCGCCACCGCGTCCAGCCGCTCGGACCGTCGTCGGATCACCGCTGATACGCTTCCCTGCGAACTTGCCTTCTGGGCGCTGTGGCACTGCCGCCACGCGCGCCCACCGGACACCTTTCCCACACGTTGATTTGCCCCATTGGATGCCCCGAGCATCTGCCCGGCAGCGCCCGCGCGCCCGCCTGACGCGAACGTATGAGAATGCCCATGAGCACGCCCTTTGCCACCCTGCACGAAGCCCACTCCTTTCTTGAGCAGAACCCGGATATCGAGATGTTCGAGCTGTTCATCCTCGACAACAACGGTGTGCCTCGCGGCAAGCTGCTGCACCGCGATGAGTTGTTGGCGGTCTATGAAAGTGGCCGGCCGCTGCCGAGTACCATCCTTGGCCTGACCATCAATGGCGACGACGTGGAAAACTCCGGGCTGGTCTGGGAAGTCGGCGATATCGACTGCCGCGCCTACCCGGTCAGCGGCAGTTTGCAGCGCATGCCGTGGCGGTTGATCCCGACGGCGGCGGTGCAAGTCAGCATGCACCCCACCGAAGGCATGCCCGCTACCGTAGCCGATCCCCGGCACTTGCTGGCCAGGGTCATCGACGACCTCAAGGCCGACGGCTATTACCCGGTGATGGCGGCGGAGCTGGAGTTCTACCTGCTGGACCAGAAGCCCGACAGCAACGGCCGCCCGCAACCGGCACGGGATGTCGATGGCGGCCGCCCGCGCTCGACCCAGGTCTACGGCCTGCGGGAGCTGGAGCAGATCGAACCGTTCCTCGCCGACCTCTACAGCGCCTGCAAACTCCAGGGCATTCCGGCGCGCACGGCGATTTCCGAGTATGCCCCGGGCCAGGTGGAAATCACCCTGGAACATCGCAGCGACGCCCTGCAAGCCATGGACGAGGCGGTGCGTTACAAACGCCTGGTCAAGGGCGTGGCCCACAAGCACGGGATGACTGCGTGTTTCATGGCCAAGCCGTTTGATGACCTGGCGGGCACCGGCATGCACATGCACGTGAGCCTGGCCGACCGCGACGGCAATAACCTGTTTGCCAGTGAAGCGCCCGACGGCACGCCCTTGTTGCGCCATGCGGTGGGCGGCATGCTCAGTACCTTGCTCGACTCGCTGTTGATGTTTTGCCCCAACGCCAACTCCTACCGTCGCTTCCAGGCCAACAGTTATGCACCGCTGGCTGCCACCTGGGGCGTAGACAACCGCACCGTTACCTTGCGGGTACCCGGTGGCCCGGCGTATTCCCGGCACATCGAGCACCGCATCTGCGGCGCAGACGCCAACCCGTACCTCGCGGCGGCGGCGATCCTGGCCGGTATTCACCGGGGCATCCGCGAACAGCGCGACCCCGGTTTGCCGGTGGAGGGCAACGGTTACGCCCAGGCCAAGGAGTTGCTGCCCACCGATTGGCTGACCACCTTGCGTGCACTGGAGGGCTCGACCTGGGCGCGGGAGGCGTTTGGCGCTGAGTTCCTCGGCGTGTACCTGGCGGTCAAGCGTGCCGAGTACCGCCAGTTCATGGGCGAGGTGGGCGAGCAGGATTGGCGTTGGTATTTGCACCAGGCCTGAAGATGAAGCGTTGATCACAGACAGTTAACAGACAGCCAACCCGCGGGATACTGGCTGGCCGTGAGGACGAGGAGGGCTTCAACCTTTTTTTCACGAGCCAGTGGTTAAGCTGCGAATGTCTGATCCATTAACCGAGTCGTGTGATGCAGTCGCAACCGCTGTCTTCCATCGAGATTGAATTTGCCGAACGCGTAGGCCAGGAGCATGCCCGGGTCTGTGCCGACACGCGTCCGCCTGGCCTGTTGCGGCGCCTTGGGTTGTGGCGCGATGAGCGGTTGGTGCGCCATGCGCTGAAAATTGCTGGCGAACCGGGGCTGATTCTCGACCTGGCGTGCGGCTCCGGGCGTTTTTGGCCGGTGCTGGCCGAGCACGGTAACCGGGTGATACTCGCGTCGGACAACTCCCAGGACATGCTCGACCACGCCCTTACGCACCACGCGCCAGCCTTGCTCAAGCGGATCAAGACCTTCCAGGGCTCGGCGTTTTCCATCGGCCTGTCGGCCAATGCGGTGGACTGCATTTTTTGCCTGGAGTTGTTTCGCCATGTGCCGACCGCTGAGGGGCGCCTGGCCCTGCTTGGGGAATTTCACCGGGTCAGCCGCGACACGGTGATCGTCTCGGTCAACAGCGACAGCGGCTACCGCGCCGTGCAACCGGCCCTGGCGCCGGTCGCCAGCCATCGGGCGCAAGTGGAAGCGGAGTTTCGCCAGGCCGGGTTCGAGGTCCTCAGCCAACAGGAGTTCCTGCCGGGGTCGGCCATGTGGCGAGTCTACGTCCTGCGTAAGAGAGGATAAGTCCAGTCGGCGGGACTATTCTTCAACGGCTGTAAGAGTTTTCATGGCGGATGCTGTACTGCGAATGCTCGCAACTCCCTTTCGCGATATATACTGCGCGCCATTCTTCAAGGGAGAGCCGTGTGGCCATCGATATTCACTGGATCTGCGACAACGATAGCCTCGGCCAGCATTGCGCCGAATGGCAGCAGTTGCCATTCGTCGCCCTCGACACCGAATTCATGCGGGTCGATACCTTTTACCCCATTGCCGGGCTGATCCAGATCGGTGATGGCGTTCGCGCTTACCTGATCGACCCCCTGACCATCGACAACTGGCAACCCCTGGCCGCCTTGCTGGAGAACCCGGCGGTGATCAAGGTGGTGCACGCCTGCAGTGAAGACCTGGAAGTGTTGCTGCGCCTGACCGGCAGCCTGCCGGTGCCGTTGTTCGACACCCAACTGGCAGCCGCCTACCTGAACCTTGGTTTCTCCATGGGCTATTCGCGGTTGGTGCAAGCTGTCCTCGACATCGAATTGCCCAAGGGCGAGACCCGCTCCGACTGGCTGCAGCGGCCATTGTCCGAGACGCAAATCAGCTACGCCGCCGAAGACGCGGTGCACCTGGCGGAAGTTTACACGCGCTTGCGCCCGAGGCTTTCCGACGACAAGTACGCCTGGGTATTGGAAGACGGTGCCGAGTTGGTGGCCAATCTGCGCCGCGAAGTCGACCCGTACGAGGTTTACCGCGACGCCAAGCTGGCGTGGAAACTGTCCCGTGCCCAACTGGCTGTATTGCGCGAACTGTGCGCCTGGCGCGAACAGCAGGCCCGCGCCCGAGACCTGCCGCGTAACCGGATCATCCGTGAACACTCGTTATGGCCCTTGGCCAAGTCCCAGCCGGATAACCTCGCCGCGCTGGGCAAGATCGAAGACATGCACCCGCGCACCGTGCGCCAGGACGGCGAGTTCCTGCTGGGCCTGATCAAGCGTGCCGGCAGCGTCTCCATCGACCAATGGCCGCCGGCGGTTGCCGAACCATTGCCGGTAGACGCTGCCACGCTGATCAAGCAACTGCGCGCCTTGGGCCAGGCCGAGGCTGAACGCCTGGACATGGCGCCGGAACTGATGCTGCGCAAGAAAACCCTCGAAGCCCTGGTCAAGAGTGGCTACCCCGAGGGGCCTTACCAATTGCCAGATTCGCTGCGTGGCTGGCGCCGCGAGTTGATGGGCCAGGCGCTGCTGGACAGCCTGGCCACCGCCGGAGAACAGCCTTGAAACGTATTTGTTCCATCTATCGCAGCCTCAAACGAAACGAGATGTACCTCTACGTGCTGAAAAGCGATGCCCTGGAGCGCGTTCCGGAAAACCTGCTGGCTGCCTTCGGCAAGCCGCACCATGCCTTTGACCTGGTGTTGAGCCCGGAGCGCAAGCTGTCTCGCGAGGACATCACCGTGGTGCTGGAGAACCTCGAAAAGCAGGGCTACCACTTGCAAATGCCGCCTGCCGAGGACGAGTACATCGAACACTTGCCCGAAGAGCTGCTGCGACGTAATGACCCGATGTGATCGGTCAGTGCCCCGTCCGGGGCACATTCATCAATGGAATTCAATTTTTGGCGACGCCCGCACGGCACAGTGACCTGGACCGGCGGCCGCCTGCAGTGTTTTTGAAAGGTTTGAACCATGCGCGTTCTGATTGCTGAACACGATCACCCGCTGTACGCCCGGTTGCTGCGCGAAGCGGCGCCGGACCTTGAGGTCATGACCAGCGGCGACTCGGCCGAATTGTCGCGCCTGGCGGCGGATTGCCCGGTGTGGCTTGGCCAACCGGATTTGCTGGCCACGTTGCTGCGCCAGGGCCACCAGCCACAATGGCTGCAATCCACCTGGGCCGGCATCACGCCACTGTTGGCTGAGGGCCTGCCCCGGGATTACCGCCTGACCCGTGCCGTGGGCATTTTTGGCCAGGTAATGGCCGAGTACGTGCTCACCTACATGCTTGGCCATGAGCGCGAAGTACTCGCGCGCCTGGTCAGCCAGGTCGAGCGCAAGTGGGACAACCGCATGGGCCAGAGCCTGGCGGGCCGCAAGGTGCTGATCGTGGGTACCGGTGATATTGGCCGCAGCGTTGCGCAATTCCTGCAGCCGTTTGGCGTGGAGCTTTACGGCATCGCCAGCGAAGCCCGCGAGCAGGCGCCATTTATCGAAGTCGCCGGGCTGGAGCAATTGCCGCGCCTGGTGGGTGAGGTGGACTACGTGGTCAACCTGCTGCCCAACACACCGAACACCCACGATTTGTACGACGCGGCGCTGTTCAAGCAATTCAAGCCGACCGGATTGTTTATCAACGTCGGACGTGGTGTGGCTGTGGTCGATGCAGACCTGGTGGAAGCGTTGAAGGATGGCCATCTGGCGGGCGCGGTGATCGACGTTTGCCGTCAGGAGCCATTGCCCCAGCGTCACCCGTTCTGGACCGCCTGGGGGCTGCTGCTGACCGGCCACAGTTCGGCGCCGACCTCGCCCGGGATGATGGTGCAGTTGTTTGTCGAGAATTTGCGGGCATACCAGGCGCAGCAAGCATTGCGTGGGGAAGTGAGTTTCGAGCGCGGTTACTGATAGCGCGAAGGCCCGGCAACGCCTGTTGCCGGGCGCTTACAAATTTCTGCAAACACTAATCAGATGTTCGTTTTGCAGGTCGTATGTGAGGCTCGTACCCCTCTCCAGATGGGTACATTCTCATGTTGAATGCTGGCGCTGTATTCCGGTCTCCACGTGTAACTGCGCAACTTTCCCTGCTTTCCACCGAGCCGGCGGCGAGCCCCCCATTGCCCTCTGCCCTGGTCGCCGCGGCCGATGTCAACACGCAGGCCCGCGCCTCAGTCCCGCGACAAACCGGCCTCAGTGCGGCGTTGGGCGACCGCGCGAATCTACGGACCCTGGGCCGCAAGCTCGACGAAATTGCCACCCGTCTTGGCGTGAATGCCAGCCCTCAAGCGGTGCTGGCCGCGTTGCACACCACACCGATGCAGATACACCCCGAGTCGTCCTACCCGATCCAGTCGGGTAACGCCGCGACGGTAGAGACCTTTCTCAGAAGTATCGGCATGGGGTTGCCCACCAATCATTTTCAACTGAGCTGCCATGCCCACTCGATGAGTGACAGGGCACTGGAGCATCCGCTGGGTAATTTTGGCGGTGGGTTGTCCTGGCCTGTTCCCCTGAGCGCCGGTGAGCGGCGCAGGGTGCTCGCGGCGGCCACCGACCATGGCAGCCAGAACCCCAATGCACCGCACATCGGCGCAAGCGTCGGTGTGCTGGAATATCTGAACGCCAACCAGCCGCTGTCGGGCGAGGCGTCGACTGATCCTGCCAAGGCACTCGAAACCCTGGTCAGTTCCAACCGCGGACAGGCACTGGGGCAAGCCATACAGGACCAGCTCGGGGGCGCCGCCTCCGATACCAGCGTGAACGAGTACGCACTGAGTGCGATCCACCTGCTGCTTGATCCCGAGTCCATCACGGCGCCGCACCGAAACCGCGTGGCGGGCTTCGACCTCGCCCAACAAGCCCATTGGGGCAAGCCGGCTTCGGCAGTGCTTGAGCACCTGAGCACTTACCTGTACGAAAATCACAAGACCAGCCCCGAGATGGCCAAGGCCGGCGCCTATTTGTTACTGGCAAGAAAAGCCCCCGAGTTTTTGATCAAGGACATCCCCGGCCGCGTGTCCTACGGCAGCCCGGCCTGGGTAAGCCTCGCGGTTGCAGCCGCGGCCGTAGAGGCGCAGTTCCCCGGAAAGGTGGCGCACATGACCTTTGCCCAAGTCATGTCCAGCGCGCAAAACGCGATCCTGACGAATCGAGCCGCCGCCGAACATGCACAAAAAGCAGCATTAGTGGACTGGGCCGTGGTCAACGGGATCGTCACACGTCAGCCAGGTGATCGTTACAGCGACGATGAAATAGACCGTGCAAGGACGGCATTCAACGCACAACTGAAGTCGACGCTTGCGGCGACCGGTTTATTGGAAGCCGAGATTCCAAGCCGTAAAGACATTGCGTTGGCCCATTTGAAGCAGCGGTTTGGCGAACACGTACCTTTTGAAGAGAAACGACTGAAGGTTGTCGACTCGAAACAACCTTCAGCCCAACCGCTTTATGATCCGAACCGGGCGCCCGCCGGGCTTTTCTCGTTGCTGGACATCGCCATGAGCGGACTTGGCCAATACCCATGGGAAACCAGGGACCCGAGCATTGCCGGGGCAATCAAAGGCAAGAGCCTTGATTTCAGCGTGAATAAAATCTTCAACGAACAATTTGAACACGCAATCACTTCTCGCCAGCAAGGGGTTCGCAGCGCCATCAAGCACCTTGTCGCAACACTGCCATTGGTCGACCGGGAAAACCTGGAGTTTGGAAAGCTCGAGTTTTTTCAGAAAAACACTTATGAACTGGGCCTCGACTTCACCTCTAAAAAACGGCAGGGCGCGGAAAACAAACTGTGGGTCAAGGCCACCGGAAGGAATGGCGACACCGTTTATGAAATTGATTTGAACGCAGGTGCAATCAAGTCGGTGCCGGCCTCTGAGTTAACAACAAAACGCGAGCGGCAGGCCAACAAGGAGTTCAAGACGCAGCCCTTCAAGCCCAAGACCGTGAGCGAGGCTGCCCTTGGCCAAAAGAGCCGGGACGACTTGTCAGCGCCGCCCTCCAGTTTTTCCAGCGCGCGAACGCAGCACATCGCCGATGCCTTTGTTGAGCATCTTGATCTCGACAGTGATGACGTAAAAACCTATGCCCGGGGCGTGACCTCGTTCGATAAACAAATGGCAACCGAGTGGAACGTCACCAACTTTTTCCTTGACCTGATTCCGCTCAGATCAGCCATCGTGAATTTTTCCAGGGGCAACTACCTGGAAGGGGCCAGTGACCTGGCACTGGATGTCTTTGGTTTTGTCACGGCGGGCGCGGGTTTGGCGGCGAAAGTGACGAAGGCGGGGGCCAAGGTCGCCAGCGCCGCCGCCAAGGCCATTCAAGTGGCAAAAGTCATCGGTGTGGCTGCCATTCAAGCATTCAACCCATTGGATGGCTTCAGCGATCTGGTCACGGGCGGCGCTCGGCTTCTGGGTAAAGGTGCCAACTTCGTACGCGCGACGGGTGCAGAGGTGGTCAACAAGCTCAAGGGCGCGAGCGGCAGCTATGACCTGTTGAAGGCCGCCAGCAAACACTATGACGCAGCGGCGACGGGTACCTTCAAGGTCGCCGGGCAAAACGTTGATGGAGGCGCGGTACTCCAGGGCGGTCGATGGTATGCGTTCGATGTGGACAGGATGCGGCCTTATGGCAGCCCTCTTGAAGGCTTCACCGCAAAAACGAGTGCGATGGATGGGGCGGTTATCACGACACCCGCCGAGGCGGGCAGCGTCCTGAACAACCGGTTGTTTGGCGACTACAGCGTGGCCGAATCGAAAGTGGCCGGGCTTGCGCGCAACGGTCAGGGGGTCTATGTGGCGGCAGACGGTCACTTGTCCCATATCCGCCATACCGATACTGCCGGCAACACTGCGATCTACGAGGTGCGGCAAGTGACTCGCACCGCAGACGGTGCCGTACAGGCGCAGATCTATCACAACAACCGGCAAACGCCGCTGTTGGTGCAGCACCTTCAGGGGGACCAATGGCAGCGCCTGGGGGCCCGCGGCGGAACCCCGCCTTCGGTGGCATCAGACCTGGGGCCAAAAATTGGCGCGGGCGGTGAGGCGGCGATCTACGAAAGTCTCGACGGGAAAAGTGTTTATAAGGACTATGGCCCTTCATCCATGACTCCTGCCGACGACTTTGTCGATAACGAGATCCTGTGCCTGAACAGCTATTACGGTGACGGCTTTGCAACGACGATATTTGAAAATGGTCGCCGTTATTTGAAAATGGGCAAGCTGGACGGGGTGGATGTTAATACCCTGGCGAAGGGAAGTTTGCCGCCAGAGGCCAGGCTTTTACTGGATGATGCATTTCGGCGTATGGAACAGAAAAATCTTTACCACAACGATCTGCAGTTAAGTAATTTCCTGTATTCGGCGAGGGACAATAAAATCTATCCAGTTGACTTGAACGCAAACGGTCTTGAAGACATGACACCGTTTCTCGCCAGTTTGTACAAGCGTGATAGAGACGAGCTGCGCAGGGCCTATTACGCGCTGATCGCCAAGGCGTAGCCATGCCCCTGCTGTGATGGCAGCAGGGTTTTGGCGTGACCGTCAACGACTGCCAGAGCGTGTTCAGTCCTGGAGATTGAAGTCGCCTTCCGACACCAGCTCACTCAACGGCTTGCGTGGGCTCGGGGTTTCCCGGGCTTGCAGGTAGTCGGCCAGGGTGGCTTTATCGCCAAGCTTGCCAATCGCCACGGCCGCGTGCAGGGCATAACCTTCGGGAATCTTCAGCTCCTTGCGGGTCAGCTCCTGGTCGAAACCGGCCATGCCGTGGGTGTGCCAGCCGCTGAGGCTGGCTTGCAGCGCCAGATGGCCCCAGGCCGAACCGGTGTCAAAGGTGTGCCACAGGGCTGGGGTTTCTTCGGTGGCCCCAGGCACCAGGAAGTCGGTTTTCGACGCTACGATCACCAGGGCAGAGGCATGCTGCGCCCAGCCACGGTTGAATTCGTTCAACAGGCCCAGGAAACGCTCCCAATTCGGCGTGTCACGGCGCGCGTAGAGGAAGCGCCACGGCTGCGAGTTGTAGGCTGACGGCGACCAACGGGCGGCTTCGAAGAAGCTCAACAGGGTGTCGACCGGAATGCTTTCGCCGGTGAAGGCGCGCGGCGACCAGCGGTCGGTGAATTGTGGGTGGATGGGGTAGTCGGCGACGCGTGGGTTGCTGCTCATTGGGCTGATCCTGATGAAAAACCGGGGCTCAAAGCTACTTCGCCGCCGACGGGCTGACAAGTCTTGTTCTACCGACAGTCGTAAGCGCTTGGCCCCGACCGCCATGGGCACTAGACTGACGGCCTTTTAACATACAGATACTGATGTAGAGCCATGGCCGCCAAAGTCGAACCTTTCTGGATCCGCAAAACCCTCGAACAACTCGATCAGGATGAGTGGGAGTCGTTGTGCGACGGCTGCGGCCTGTGCTGCCTGCAAAAGCTCGAGGATGAAGACGACAACAGCGTCTATTACACGCGCATCGCCTGCAAACTGCTGGACCTGAAAACCTGCCAGTGCACCGACTACCCCAACCGCCGCGACGCGGTGCCCGATTGCATCCAGCTCACCCCGGGCCAGGCCGACCAGTTCAAATGGCTGCCGCCTACCTGTGGTTACCGGCTGGTCAGCGAACGCAAGGACCTGCCGCTGTGGCACCACCTGGTCTGCGGCGATCGCGATGTCGTACACCAGCAACGCATTTCTCAGTCGGGGCGCATGCTCAGCGAGGGCAGCGTGCCCGAGGATGACTGGGAGGATTACCTGATTTTTCGCGCTGGCTGAAAAGGAGTGTGTATGACGGTTGGAGCCAGGCTGGCGGCGAGCCTGCTGTTGTTGGCATTGAGTGCGTCGACGTGGGCGGCGAAGAAAGTCGACCTGGACTATCACGTCAAGCTGCTGCCTCAAAGTGACCAGGCTGAAGTGCGTCTGAGCCTGTCCCATGGCTCGGCCGTGCGCAGCCTCAACTTCGACCTGGGCCGCGACGGCGACTACACCGACTTCAAGGCCGATGGCCAGTGGCAGGTGTTGCCGGGCAATGCGCCGGGTGACAGCCGTGGCCTGTGGCAACCCAGCGCCGACAAGGCCAGCCTGACCTACCGTGTACGCCTGACCCATGCGCGCAAGAAGGGCGTTTACGAGGCGCGCATGACGCCGAGCTGGGCATTGTTTCGCGGGGAAGACCTGGTGCCTGCGGCACGGCTGGACCAGCAAGACGGCATTGAGTTGGTGTCGCGCCTGGTGTTTGAACTGCCCGCCGGCTGGAAAAGCGTCGAGACTTCCTGGCCGCGTATCGGCAAGAATAAATTCCGCGTCGACAACGTTTCCCGCCTGTTCGACCGGCCCACCGGCTGGATGCTTGCCGGCACCTTGGGCAGCCGCAGGATGCGCCTGGGTGAAACCGAAATCACCGTGGCCTCGCCCAAAGGGCAGGGCATGCATCGCATGGATGTGCTGACCTTGCTGACGTTTGTCTGGCCCCAGGTGCAGGCGGCGTTCCCGCGGCATCCGGCCAAGTTGTTAGTGGTGGGCGCGGCTGATCCGATGCGTCGCGGTGCGTTTTCGGCGCGGGACTCGATCTACATCAACAGCCGCACGCCACTGGTCAGCGAGAACGGCAGCAGCCCGTTGATCCGTGAAGTGGTGCAGGCCATCGGCCGCTTCAACGACCATCAGGGCAGCGACTGGATCAGCGAAGGCCTGGCGCAGTACTACGCCGTTGAACTGATGCGCCGTGCGGGCGGCATCAGTGACGATCGCTACGCCGCGATACAGGCCCGGCTGACCAAGGACGGCAAGGACGTGACCACCCTGCGGGTTGAACACGCCAGCGGCGCGACGGTAGCGCGAGCGGTGGTGTTGTTGCAGGAGCTGGACCGCGAGATTCGTGTAAAAACCCACAACAAGCGTTCGCTGGATGACTTGACTCAGGCGGTGATGCGGATGAACAGCATCAGCACGAAGGAATTCGTGCAGTTGGGGGAGAGCATCATCGGCGAGTCCTCGGTGGTGCTCGACAGCAAGCTGCTGCGCTGACACCCGCCTCTTGGCACACTGACACCTGTAGGAGCCCGGCTTGCCGGCGATGAGGCCCTTGAGGACGCCATCGCCGGCAAGCCGGGCTCCTACAGGTCAGCGGTCAACCCGTGGTTTTGCTGGCTTTCTCAGCCGCCACTTCAGCCTTGGTCTTGAGGTTTTTCAGTTCCTCACCGGCGCGTTCAATACTGGTGCGCACGGTGTTCATTTCCTGGCGACTCTTCTCCAGCAAGTCTTTTGCCGAGCTGTGCCCGCTGATCCCGCGCGCCAGTGCCACGCCGCCAATCGCCAGCTGAATCAAACCAAAAAAACCGCCACGGCGCAGGCCTTTGCCCATCATTACCACACCGCCCGCCAGGGAGCCGATGCGTTCCCAACCTTGGACGTTTTGCGAAGGTTGGCTGTCGAACCGTGTGGACCGGATGACGGGTCGCAGGGTTTTGCTGTCGCTCATGATCTGTCTCCAACAAGGGCTTAGTGATATGCAGCTGACTGCATACAGCAAGCGGATGTTCCCAAAAAATCAGTACTTGGGTCCCGAACGGGTGTTGTTACCCTTGGCCAGGCGGTCGTAAAGCACCACGTTGACGGTGGCAGCAAGGTTCATGCAGCCGGTGGTGGGGATGTAGATCACGTCTTCACACCAGTCGCGAATCTCTTTATCCAGAGAGCCGTCTTCCGGGCCGAAGATATACAGCGCACGGTCGGGGTGGGTGTATTCGGGCAGAGGGCGGGCGCCTTCCACCAGCTCGACGGCGACCGGAATGCAGCCCAGGGGCAGGATCTTTTTCAGGTCATCGATACCGATCAGCGGAATGTCGTGGTGGACCTTCTTGGTGTCGGTAATAAAGTCCCGGGCCCGCTCGTAGCGCTTGCCGGTGTAGAACACCGAGGCCACGCCGTAGCAGCCGGCGGCGCGCATTACCGAGCCGACGTTTTCGGGGGATTTGGGGTTATACAGGCCGATGCAACTGTAGCGTTTATTGCCCACGGGAGAGGGTGCCTTCGAGAAAAACCGCGATTATACGGCCTCGGGCTAATGTATTGCTTGGGCGATCGCTATCGCGGGCAAGCCCGGCTCCCACATGCGGAATGCATTGCGCTGTGGGAGCCGGGCTTGCCCGCGATGATGCCTTCACATTCAGCGAAGATACTCAGTCGTCTTTTTTCATCAACCCGGCCAACGCCGCAAACGGGTTGTGCGTCGCCTTGGCAATCGTCGGGCTGCTGGTGGAACCTTCGCCGAAGTACTGCTGGTCGGTATAACGCGAGTGTTCGTTGTCGTGGCAATACAAGCACAGCAACTCCCAGTTGGAACCGTCCTGGGGATTGTCGTCATGGTTGTGGTTGCGATGGTGCACGGTCAGTTCGCTCAGGCGCTTGCCGGCGAATTCACGGGCGCAGCGGCCGCAGACATGGGGGTACATCTTCAGGGCTTTGTCGCGGTAGCCCATTTCCCGGTCGCGCTGGGCATCGGCGAGGATGCGGTCCAGCTTGGCGGTGTGGGAGGGCGGGTTGGTCGAGCTCATCATGGCTCCTGTCTTGTAGTGGATCACGGATAGCGTTGATTCTAGCTGCTTGCGGGGTAATAAGCCTCCGGCTTTTTGCGCAGTAACCACAGTTTCAGCACCTTGTGGGAACAGCCGGGCGCCGGGCCGCAGTTGAGGATGTGGGTGAGGGTGACAGGCGACTTCCACCCTCAACCGCAAAGCGCTGAACAGTACCTTCGACAAAAAAGTGCCCTACGTGATCGAAGGTAGAAACAAATAGCCGCTGAACCGGGCAGGCCTCAGCCCTTGAGCTTCTCGGCAATCCAGATGGTATGCCGTGTGCCCTTGTTGCCATGGGCAAACACCTGCACTTCCTCGGCCTTGAAGCCGGCCTTGCGCAGTTTGTCGCTGAACTGCTTGTCGGCGCTGGCCGACCACACTGCCAGCACGCCCTTGGGCCGCAGAGCCTTGGCGCAGGCGCTGAGGCCGCCGGCTGAGTACAGCCAACTGTTGGCTTTTTGCGTCAGGCCTTCGGGGCCGTTGTCGACGTCGAGCATGATCGCGTCAAAGCCCTGGGGCTCGGCCTGCAGCACCTTGGCCACGTCTTCCATGCGGATCACGGTGCGTGGGTCCAGCAGCGGGCGGCCGGACTTTTCCCCCAGCGGGCCACGGTTCCACTCCACCACGCCGGGCACCAGCTCGGCGACCACTACTTCGGCGGTCTTGCCCAGATGCTTTAGCGCCGCCGCCAAGGTAAAGCCCATGCCCAGGCCACCAATCAACACCCTGGAACCAGGCCGACCGGCAACTTTGCGGCACGGAATTTCTGCCAGTGCATCCTCGGAACCGTGCATGCGCGTGTTCATCAACTGGCCACCGTCACCGCCCTGAATCTTGATGACAAAATCCTCACCGTATTCGAACAGGCACAAGGCACCGCCGTTGTCGGGGATCGGAGTGGTGTCCAGCAGAACGAAACGTTTCATGGGAATCTCATTGGGAAGGGCATTCTTGCGCGGTTGGGAGTAGCCTTACGACTTTACGGTCAGGCCATGGAGCCATCGATGAAGTGCAGCATTCTAACGGTCATTGTGTGGAGCGCGCTCACCCTTAGCGGTGTGGCCCAGGCTCAGGAGTCGCAAACCGTACCGATCACCCCCGCACCCACGGCGGGTTCGCCGGGCACTGCAACGCCCACGCCGTACCCGCAAGTCACGCCACCGGCGACGCCCAAGGCTTCAGGCGGTGGTGAGCCGATGCTGGCACCGATCGTGCTGCCTACGCCGCCCAAGGACCAGACGATACCCGGCTTGCAGCAGAACGACATCAAACCCAAGACCCCAGGCGGTTAAAACTGCTGGGACAGCAATTGCCCGTCCGCCATGCGCAGGCGTTTGGACAGGGCGATGGCAATCGCACGAATGATCTTGGCCGCGATTTTCGGCGCATCGTTGAGCATTTTTTCCAGGGAATCCTTGCCCAGGTTCAACAGCACGCAATCGCTGGCCGCCACGCAACTGGCGGAGCGGCGCTCGCCATCGAGCACCGCCATCTCGCCAAAGGCCCGCCCACTGCGCAAGGTGGCGATGGTCAGGCGCTGGCCTTCATGGTTGGTTTTCTGCACCGCCACCTGGCCACTGTGGATGATGCACATGAAGGTGCCGGCGTCGCCCTCGAGGAAAATCACCTCGTCACGGCCGATGCTGCTGATGTTGAAATAGCCCGCCGCCACGTGGAAGTCTTCCGGCAGCAAAGGGTCGAACAGGCCGCAATCCATCAGCATGTCGCGGATTTCGTTATTGAGTAAGGTCGGTTCTGGCATGAGGCTTACAGTCTTCGTCCATAAATCGTGCAGGGCGCGCGCCCGGCGGTCAGGTGTTCAGACCCGTCCGCCAGGCGGAGTTCCTTAAACCAGCCCCAGCGCCTTGAAAACAAATGCATATTCGAGTGCTACGTCACGTAATCCCTGGTAACGGCCACTCATGCCGCCGTGGCCAGCACCCAGTTCGGTCTTGAGCAGCAGCAGGTTGTCATCGGTCTTGGTGTCTCGCAGCTTGGCCACCCACTTGGCCGCTTCCCAATATTGCACGCGGCTGTCGTTGTAGCCGGCGATCACCAGCGTAGCCGGGTAGGCCTGGGCGCTGACGTTTTCGTACGGCGCGTAGGCCTTGATCCGCTCATACACCTCGGGCTCCTCGGGGTTGCCCCATTCGTCGTACTCGGTGATGGTCAGTGGCAACTCCGGGTCGAGCATGGTGTTGAGCACATCGACAAACGGTACTTCGGCAATCGCTGCCTGGAACAGCTCCGGGCGTTGATTGAGCACTGCGCCGATCAACAGGCCGCCGGCGCTGCCGCCGCTGATGGCCAGTTGTCTGGAAGTGGTCAGGCCTTGGGCGATCAGGTGTTCTGCGCAGGCGATAAAGTCGCTGAAGGTGTTTTGCTTGTGCTCCTGCTTGCCGGCACGGTACCAGGCTTCACCCAATTCGCCGCCGCCGCGAACATGCGCAATGGCGAACGCCACGCCACGGTCCAGCAGGCTCAGGCGCGCATGGGAGAACCACGGGTCGAGGCTGTGGCCGTAGGCGCCGTAGCCGTACAGGTACAGCGGCGTGGGCTTGCCCAACTGGTCGCGGCGCACCACCAGGCTGATCGGCACCTGAGTGCCATCGGCCGACGTCGCCCACAGGCGTTGGCTGACGTAGTCATCGGCGTTGAATACGCCCAGCACCGGGGTTTGCTTGAGCACGTGTTGCGCGCCGCTGGCCAGTTCCAGTTGACGGACCTGGGCCGGGCGATTCAGCGCCTCATAGCGCAGGCGGATCTTGTCGCTGACAAATTCCAGGCTGTTTTGCACGTAGAGGCTGTAGGCCGCGTCGGGTAATTCCACCCGATAAGCGGCTTGGCCGTGTGGGTGCACCTCGATGATCGGCAAACCGCCGATGCGCAGGCTCAGGGTCATGGCCCGGGCGTTGAGGCTCACGCCATCGAGCATCACCGCGTCATCGTGGGGGATCAGGTTCTGCCAGTCGTCCTGGGTCGGCACGTTGCCGGTGTCGGCGGCCTGAAACAAGGCGAAGTTGATGCCATCACGGTTGCTGCGGATGAACCAGGTCCACTGGTCGTCCAGCTTGCCGTGATCGACGTCGTATTCATGGCCTTCGACCCGCGGCGCCATGCAGGTAAAGGCCTGCTGCGGCTGCTCGGCGTCCAGGGCCCAGATTTCGCTGGTGGTCTTGCTGCCCAGGGCCAGCAGCAACTGGCGCTCGGAGCTTGAGCGGTAGCAGTGCAGGAAGAAACGGCCGTCGGGCTCGTGGAACACTTCTTCGGCGGCGGTGCCGTCCAGGCGATAGCGATACAGCTTGTGCGGGCGCTGGGTGTCGTCCAGTTCAGTGAAGAACAGGGTCAGGCTGTCGTTGGCCCAGGTCATGCTGCCGTCGCAGTCTTCGAACTCCAGTTCGCTGACCTTGCCGGTGGCCAGTTCCTTCACGTAGAGGGTGTAAATCTCTTCGCCGCTGGTGTCCAGGCTGTAGGCCAGGCGTTGGTGGTCCGGGCTGATGCTGAAGGCGCCGAGGGAGAAAAAGCCGCCATTGGCCAATACGTTCGGGTCCAGCAGCAGCTCTTCAGCGTTTTCGTCGACCTGTTGGCTGTCATCCGCCGGGCGCGGGCAGCGGTAGTGGCGGGCGTACTCGTCGCCGGCGGTGGTACGGGTGTAATACAGGTACGGGCCCCAGGGCGAGGGCAGGGACAGGTCGGTTTCGAGGATGCGGCCCTTGATCTCCTCGAACAGGGTCTCACGCAGCGCCTGCTGGTCGGACAATTGGGCTTCTTGCCAGGCATTTTCCGCCTTGAGGTAATCGAGCACCTCGGTGCTGTCGCGTTCTTGCAGCCAGGCGTACGGGTCGGTGCCCGGGGCCTTGCGGGCGATCGGGGCGGCAGTGATGTGGGTCGATGGGGGCATGGATCACTCTCTGTCTGGCGGTTGGCCGACGGCATTGCAGCCTCGGCACTGAAAAGCCGTTATCATAGCGGCCTGTTTGCCTACCTTGCCATGGACACCATGACCGAGAACGACTATCTGATCGCTTGGGGCCTCTACGCCTTCGCAGCCCTGGGTTGCCTGTTGGTGTGGTTTGCCATGACCCGCTGGATGTGGCGCTGGCTGCGCGAGCCACTGCGGTTGCTGATGGCGGTGCTGCTGTTCAGCCCGACCATTGTCGACCCGGTGAAGACCCAGTTTGCCCCGGCCGTGGCCATCACCGCCCTGGACCTGGTGCTCAAGGTCGGCAACAACGCCTGGCGGGCGATCTCCGATTTGTTCATGTATTGCATGATCGCGTTCGGCGTGTATTTGGTGTTTGCGTTAATCCGCTGGCCCATCGAACGTGCCGCCAGGGCTCGCCGTGAGCAGAAGGCCGCCGCTGCGGCAGCCGCTGCCGCCGAGCCGGATGACGACGAACCCTTCGCCGATGAGCGCTACGGTCGCCCGGCCCCTGTCAGCGGTATGCGGGTCGAACCGCGCCTTTAACGTTGTACGCCCTGTATCGAGAAGCCTGGCATGTGTGAATTATTGGGCATGAGTGCCAACGTACCGACCGATATCGTGTTCAGCTTTACCGGGCTGATGCAGCGCGGCGGACGCACCGGCCCCCACCGTGATGGTTGGGGCATCGCCTTCTATGAGGGCCGCGGCCTGCGGTTGTTCCAGGACCCGGCGGC
The DNA here is from genome assembly GCF_055409485.1 of Pseudomonas sp. A125. Lineage (NCBI taxonomy): Bacteria > Pseudomonadati > Pseudomonadota > Gammaproteobacteria > Pseudomonadales > Pseudomonadaceae > Pseudomonas > Pseudomonas sp. A125. Next base: position 508,003 of record NZ_JBUZVP010000001.1, on the reverse strand, counting down.
GAGCAGCGAATCGGAAGTCGCGCTGCTGGTGCAGCGTTATCCCATCAAGAGTGAAGTGGTGATTGGCCATATCCGCCAGGCCAACGTCGGCAAGGTGTGCCTGTCCAATACCCATCCGTTCGTCCGAGAGTTGTGGGGCCGTAACTGGTGCTTCGCGCACAACGGCCAACTGGCAGACTTCAACCCCCGCGCCACGTTCTACCGCCCGGTCGGTGATACCGACAGCGAAGCGGCGTTCTGCGATTTACTCAACCGTATACGTGAAGCTTTCCCCGAGCCGGTAGAGATCGAGCAGGTACTGCCGGACCTGATCGCCGCCTGCAGCGAATACCGCAGCAAAGGCGTGTTTAACTGCCTGCTCAGCGACGGCGACTGGCTGTTCTGCTATTGCTCGACCAAACTGGCACAGATCACCCGGCGTGCACCGTTTGGCCCGGCACGTTTGAAAGATGTCGACGTGATCGTCGATTTTCAGGCCGAAACCACCCCCAATGACGTGGTGACGGTAATCGCCACCGAACCCCTGACCGAAAACGAGAACTGGACCCGCTACGAACCGGGCCAGTGGAGCCTGTGGCGACGCGGCGAATGCGTTTCCCAAGGCACAACCGAGTAAGGACGTCGAATATGTTGCTCAGCTATTTGCGACTGGTGTTGTTTGCCGTGGGCTTGTTGGTCGGTGTGCAGGTGCCGGGGTTTATCAGCGACTACGCCAAGCGCGTAGAAGCCCATCTGATCGAAGCCCAGACCGGCTTGCGCGGCTTCGACGCCACGGCGCAGCAGTTCTTCAACGGTGACTTGCAGGCGCTGGTGGCCCATTACCGTGCCAGCGACGACCCGGTGTTTCGCAGCGATGCCAACAGCCTGGGCACGTTGCTGGACCGTCAGGTAGCGCTGGATAAACAGTTCCAGGCGATGCAAGGCCCGTGGTACATCCGCGCGCTGCAAGTGGCGGTGGCCGCCGACCCGGCGATTCGCCAGGAGACCTGGAACGGCTACAGCTACATGCTGTTGCTGACCCCCGAAGCCATGGGCTGGGGTTTGGGCGGGGCGATGCTGTTGTCGTTTGGCATCGAATGCCTGTTCCGGCTGATCGACTGGGTGGTGCTGGGTGGCAAGCGCCTGCGCCAGAGCCGGCCGATAGAAGAGCGCGATCTGAAAGGACTCTAGGCGTGAGCGTGCTCGCGAAGCATTCACCGGCCCCGCGTGTACCCAGGGTGCACGCGTTATCGTTAACGTTCATCGCAAGCAAGCCTGCTCCTACAGCACCATAAATTCCTCGCCAACTTCTTGCGCGTACTGCGCCACCACCGTCTGGCACAGCGCCACAATTTCATCCACCAACTCCACCCCGACTCGCCACGACACCACCACCTGCAAGTTGGGCGGTCGTTGTTCCATGGGCAGCATGGTCAATTCCCCGCGCGCCAGCTCTTCGCTGACCAATACGGGTGGGAACGCACCAATCCCGAACCCGTCCCGCAGCAGGCGTGTGATTGCCGACACCGAGTTCACGCAGCTCATCCGTGGCGCCGCTACGCCGTTGGCCTGCATCAAGCTGAGCACATCCTGGTGCGGGCTGGAGTTTTTCGAGTAGGTGATGATGCGTTCCTGGGCCAGTTCGGCGAGGGAGGCGTAATCGCGGTTGTAGATCGATTGGCTGGCAACGATCCAGCCCATCGGGTGGCTCGCCAGTTCCAGGCTGCGCAAGGTTTCCTGGCGCAGCAGGTCGGTCTGCAGGATCAAATCGAGGAAGCCTTTTTGCAACTGGTCGCTGAGGTTCAACGCGGTGTCGGCGACCAACTCGATTTCCACCCGGGGAAAGTGGTCCGTCAGTTTTGCCACCAATGCGCTTAGCCAGGTATGGATCACCGTGTCCATCACCCCGATGCGGATGCGCCCGACCTTGCTGCTGGTGGTTTCCAAAGACTGTTTGAGCCCCTGCATGGTCGCCATCATCTGCTCGGCATAGTCGAGTACCTTCAAGCCTTCCGGCGTCAAACTGACACCCCGGGAATCGCGCAGGAACAGCTTCACCCCCAGTTCGCTTTCCAGCACGGCGATGCGGCTGGAGATTGAAGCCTGGGTGGTGAACAGCTTCTCTGCCGTCAGGCGAAAGCTCTTGAGCTTGGCCACCCAGACGAAGGTTTCGAGGAACTTCAAATTCATGGGATCAACTTTTCTTATGCATGGATCGGTTTTTATTAGTTGGACGCCGCGTGTCGCAAACGCCAAAAATCGAGCTGTCTCACGATAAGCGTCGTTGGGGTTCAGGACAACATCGTTGCGAGATCTTGGTAAAAGATCCCACACTACAAAAAAACAAAGCCTACAGGAGCGCTACCGTGAGCCGCCTGCTATTGAACTGCGACATCGGCGAAAGCTTTGGCAACTGGACCCTGGGTCTGGACGCCGAGGTCATGCCGTTCATTGATTGCGCCAACGTTGCCTGCGGCTTTCATGCGGGCGACCCGAGCATCATGCGCAAGACCGTCAGCCTGGCCTTCGAGCATGGCGTGCAGGTGGGCGCACACCCGGCGTACCAGGACCTGGCCGGTTTTGGCCGCCGCTCCATGGCCTACACCCCGCAGGAAATCCAGGACCTGTTGCACTACCAGATCGGTGCCCTTGACGGTATTTGCCGGGCTCAGGGCGGGCGCGTCAGCTACGTCAAACCCCACGGTGCGATGTACAACGACATGATGGCCAAACCGGCGCAACTGCGTGCGGTGATCCAGGCCGTGGCGGCCTACGACGCCAGCCTGCCATTGATGCTGATGGCCACCCGCGACAACAGCGCCGCACAGGCCCTGGGTGACGAATATGGCGTGACCCTGTGGTTCGAAGCCTTCGCCGACCGTGCCTACGACAGCGCCGGCCATCTGGTCTCCCGCCAGTTGCCGGGCGCCGTGCATCACGATCCGGAAAAGATCATTGAGCAAGCCCTGATCATCGCCCGGGGTGAACAGCTGATTGCCAGCGACGGCAGCCCGTTGCACCTGCAGGCCAATACCTTGTGTGTGCACGGCGATAACGCCAGCTCGGTGGCCGCTGTGCAGCGCATCCGCGAGGCGTTGAACCCAGTATGAAGCCACGGATTGAAGTGGTGGCCATCGACTGCCTGATGGTGCGCCTGTTTGATGTGATCGCCGAAGACAATATGCCCTGGATGCTCGCCGCCACCCGGCGTTTGCGAGAAGGGTTTGGCCCGGCCCTGGTGGACCTGGTGCCGTCCTACACCACGCTGATGGTGCATTACGACCTGATGGCGCTGGCCCCGGCCCAGGCGCGCGAGTTGATCGACCAGGCGCTTGAAGCGTTGCAGCCAGAGCCCAAGGGCAGCGGGCAATGCCATGTGTTGCCGGTTTGGTACGACCTGAGTGTCGGCCCTGAGCTGGCGTTGCTCGCGCAGCGCAGTGGCCTTTCGGTGGAGGAGGTGATTCGCCGCCACAGCCAGCACGAGTACCAGGTATTCGCCCTCGGCTTTGCCCCGGGCTTTGCTTTTATGGGCCTGGTCGACGAACTGCTCGCAACACCACGCCTCAATACGCCGCGCAAGCGCGTGGCGGCGGGCAGTGTGGGCATCGCCGAGCGGCAGACGGCGGCCTACCCGGTGGTCTCCCCGGGCGGCTGGAACCTGATCGGCCGCACCCCGGCCAAGCTGTTTGATCGCGAGCGCGATGGCTACAGCCTGATGCAGCCGGGAGACACCGTGCGCTTTGAGGCGGTCAGCCATAGCGAATTCATCAACCAGGGTGGCGATGACACGCCGTTGGAGGCGCAGCCATGAGCCGCTTGTTGATCGAGGCCAGCACACCGCTGTGCCTGCTGCAGGACACCGGGCGTTTTGGTGTAAGGCACTTGGGTGTGACCCAGGGCGGCGCGCTGGATTGGGTATCGATGTCGTGCGCCAACTGGTTACTGGGCAACTCACTGGATGCGCCGGTGGTGGAAATCACCTTGGGTGGCTTCACCGTTCTGGCCGAGGGCTATTGCCTGCTGGCATTGGCCGGGGCAGATCTGGGCGCGTATGTCGATGAGCGCGCGATCAGCCCGGGGCGCAGCTTTATTCTGCAAAAAGGCCAGCGCTTGCGGTTTACCCAGCCTTTCAGCGGTGCGCGGGCCTACCTGGCAGCGCCGGGCGGGTTTGATGCGCCGCAGGTGCTGGGCAGTTGCGCCACGGTGGGGCGTGAAGAGCTGGGCGGGCTCGACGGTTTTGGGCGGGCGCTGGCGCAAAATTCGCAACTCACCTATTCAGGCGTTGGCGGTGCAATGCGGGCGTTGTCTGCCGAGCAATTGCCGAAACTCGATGCTAAGGCGCCACTGGAGGTGATACTCGGGGCGCAAATTGGCCAGTTCGGCGGGCAGAGTCTGTTTGATGTGTTCAACAGCGAATGGACCCTCGACAGCCGCGCCGACCGCATGGGCATGCGCTTGCTCGGCACGCCGCTGGAATATCAGGGGCCGTCGCTGATCTCGGAAGGCATCCCGCTGGGCGCGATCCAGGTGCCGCCGGATGGGCAGCCGATTGTGTTGCTCAATGACCGGCAGACCATTGGCGGCTACCCGCGATTGGGCGCATTGACGCCATTGGCGCTGGCACGGCTGGCGCAATGTTTGCCGGGGGAGAAGGTGCGGTTGGCGCCGGTGGTGCAGGAGACGGCGCATCGCCAGCACGTGGAGTATTTACGCCGCCTTCGATGACCGCAACACACCTTTGGCTTGCGGGCTTATTGTGGCGAGGGAGCTTGCTCCCGCTGGGCCGCGAAGCGGCCCCAGACTTTGGGCCTGCTGCGCAGGCCAGCGGGAGCAAGCTCCCTCGCCACAAAGAGCCTGTACGCCCTGGATAAGGTTCTATTTGGAGAGAAAGCGCATCCCTTCCTCAAGCCCGCGCAACGTCAACGGAAACATCTGGTCTTCGATCAAATCCCGCACAATCCCGGTGGACGCGGTATAGCCCCAGGTATCTTTTGGATACGGATTAATCCAGATCAGCTTCTTGTACTTCTCCATGAACCGCTGCATCCACACATACCCGGGCTCTTCATTCCAGTGCTCGACGCTGCCGCCGGCCTGGGTGATTTCATACGGCGCCATGGCCGCGTCGCCGATGAAGATCACTTTGTAGTCGGCACCGTACTTGTGCAGCAAGTCCTGGGTCGAGGTGCGTTCCGAGCCCCGGCGCATGTTGTTCTTCCACACCGATTCATAAATGAAGTTGTGGAAGTAGAAATACTCCAGGTGCTTGAACTCGGTCTTGCAGGCGGAGAACAGCTCTTCGCAGGTCTTCACATGGGCATCCATCGAACCGCCGATATCGAACAGCAACAGCAGCTTGATGGTGTTGCGCCGCTCCGGGCGCATCTGGATGTTCAGCAGCCCGGCATCCCGCGCCGTATGGTCGATGGTGCCGTCGATATCCAGTTCTTCCGCCGCACCCTGGCGGGCGAACTTGCGCAGGCGGCGCAGGGCGATCTTGATGTTGCGCGTGCCCAGTTCCACCGAGTCATCGAGGTTCTTGTACTCGCGCTGGTCCCAGACCTTGACCGCCTTGCCCTGGCGCTTGCCGGCATCACCCACGCGAATGCCTTCGGGGTTGAAGCCGCCGGAGCCGAACGGGCTGGTGCCGCCGGTGCCGATCCATTTGTTGCCGCCGGCGTGGCGTTCCTTTTGTTCTTCCAGGCGTTTCTTGAACTCTTCGATCAGCTTGTCCAGCCCGCCGAGGGACTGGATCTGCGCGCGCTCTTCGTCGGTCAGCGAGCGCTCGAACTCCTTGCGCAGCCAGTCTTCGGGGATCAGCGCCTGCAGGTGATCGTCGAGTTTTTCCAGGCCGTTGAAGTAGGCGCCGAAGGCTCGGTCAAACTTGTCGAAATGCCGTTCGTCCTTCACCAGGATCGCCCGGGCCAAGTAGTAGAACTCGTCCATGTCGGCGAAGGTCACGCGCTGTTTCAGCGCGTTGATCAGGTCCAGCAGCTCGCGCACCGAGACCGGCACCTTGGCTGCACGCATTTCATTGAACAGGTTGAGCAGCATGGCAATCGCCCTTATCGGTTACCGCGACGGCTCATGAACGCCAGGCGCTCCAGCAACTGCACGTCTTGCTCGTTTTTCACCAGGGCACCGGCCAGCGGCGGGATGGCCTTGGTGGGGTCGCGCTCGCGCAGCACGGCTTCGCCGATGTTGTCGGCCATCAGCAGTTTCAGCCAGTCCACCAGCTCTGAGGTGGAGGGTTTTTTCTTCAGGCCCGGTACTTTGCGCACGTCGAAGAACACGTCCAGCGCTTCGCTGACCAGGTCTTTCTTGATGTTGGGGTAGTGCACGTCGACGATCTTTTGCAGGGTGGTGCGGTCCGGGAAGGCGATGTAGTGGAAGAAGCAGCGGCGCAGAAACGCGTCCGGCAGCTCTTTTTCGTTGTTGGAGGTAATGATAATGATCGGGCGTTTCTTGGCCTTGATGGTCTCGTCGATTTCGTAGACGTAGAACTCCATCTTGTCGAGTTCTTGCAGCAGGTCGTTGGGGAATTCGATGTCGGCCTTGTCGATTTCGTCGATCAGCAGGATGACCCGCTCCTCGGATTCAAAAGCCTCCCAAAGCTTGCCCTTTTTCAGGTAGTTGCGTACGTCATGCACCTTGTCTACGCCCAATTGCGAGTCGCGCAGGCGGCTCACTGCGTCGTACTCGTACAGGCCCTGGTGGGCCTTGGTGGTGGACTTGATGTGCCAGGTGATCAGCCGGGCACCAAAGGATTCGGCCAGTTGCTCGGCGAGCATGGTCTTGCCGGTACCCGGTTCACCTTTGACCAGCAGGGGCCGCTCCAGCGTGATGGCGGCGTTGACGGCCAGTTTCAGGTCATCGGTGGCAACGTAGGCCTGTGTGCCTTCAAACTTCATCTTCAATCCTCGAACGTGACGCCGAACGGTGCAGGACCGAAGCGGGCGAGTAATCAGCTTTGCCCGACTATACCGCGCAGCCCCGGCGAGTGTGAACGCAGACGGGCTATTCAGTCTCTGAATTGTAGGAGCGAGCTTGCTCGCGAAAAACGTCAACGATGACGCGTGCATTCTCAATAAATGCGGCGCATTGAGGCTTTTCGCGAGCAAGCTCGCTCCTACAGGGGCCAATGTTTCAGTCTGCGCTGGGCTTGGGTTGTTCATAGCGAGCATTGAACGCCTGCACGAAACCATTGCGCAAAATCTGCAAAAACGCCTGGAACGCGCTGATATCTTGCTGGTGTACGTTGCCGCTCAGTTCCACGCGGGTGGCAAACTGGTTTTTACGCTGGTTCTTCAACACGGTTTCGCTGACGCCCACCACGGCCTCCCAGATCGAGCGGAAAATGCCCTTGTCCTTGTTCTCCACGTCCTGTTGCCAGTTGAACACCTCGACATTGCGCAGCAACGGCTTGATGTAACCGGTCAGTTGACCTTTTTCGGCCTGGGCTTCTACCACCAGGTCGCCGGTGCCGGCATTGAAGTCGAACTTGCCGTAGGCCGAGGCGAAGTCATTCATGCGCTTGAGTTCGATATCCCGGGCGCGGAAGCGGAATTCGAAATCTTCGAAATTGCTCAAGGGGTCGAACGTTGCCGTGGCTTCCAGTGGCGCTTGGCCCAGGAACAGCGCCTTGCCGTCGAAGCGCGCATCGCGTTTGCCTTTGACGTCCACCACGTTGGTCAGGTTGTAGAAGCTGGCGTTGACCTGGGTCGCGTACAGGTTGACCTGAGGTTTGGAGTTGAAGTTATGAAAGGCGATTTTCCCGTCGGCAATGCGCACCTCATTGAGGGTGATCGGCAACAGTTTGCCCAGTTGCGCCCGCCAGTCGGTGCCCTGACCGGTCTGGGATGCCTGCTTGTTGGTGCCGCCGTCGACGAAGTTCAGCTCTGGCTTGATGAACTGCACCTGGGCGACCACCGCATGGTCGTACCACAGCGAATGCCAACTGACCGAAAGGTCAATCACCGGCGCCTTGACGAACGGTACCGGCACCTTGCCGTCCACCTTGACGATCTGTAAGCCGTTGATTCGGTAGGCACCGCGCCACAGCGCGAGGTCGACATCGGTGACCTGGCCGCGGTAATCACCCATGTCGGCGAGTTTGTCATTCAGGTAATTACGCACCAGATAGGGCAGGGCGATATCCAGCACCACCAGCAGTACCACGACCCCGGCAAGGGTCCAAAGCGGCCAACTGTAGCGACGTTTCATAGGGAATTTTCTCCATCCGTGTAGGCGATTGACTGCTGGCGTCGCCGGACGTTCGCTTGACTGGACGCCTCGCAACACGAGGCATACCCTTGGGGCCTTCCTGAAATTGCCTTAAGGACCCGTCATGAGCCGCATTTTTGCAGACAACGCGCACTCCATCGGTAACACGCCCCTGGTTCAGATCAACCGCATCGCCCCGCGTGGCGTGACCATCCTGGCCAAGATCGAGGGGCGTAACCCGGGGTATTCGGTGAAGTGCCGAATTGGCGCAAACATGATCTGGGACGCCGAAGGCAGCGGCAAACTCAAGCCGGGCATGACCATTGTCGAACCGACTTCCGGCAACACCGGGATTGGCCTTGCGTTTGTTGCCGCCGCCCGTGGTTACAAGCTGCTGCTGACCATGCCCGCGTCCATGAGCATCGAGCGCCGCAAGGTACTCAAGGCCCTCGGCGCAGAACTGGTGTTGACCGAGCCGGCCAAGGGCATGAAGGGCGCAATCGAAAAAGCCGGTGAAATCCTCGCCAGTGACCCCGCCAAGTACTTTATGCCGGCCCAGTTTGAAAACCCGGCCAACCCGGCGATCCACGAGAAAACCACCGGCCCGGAAATCTGGAACGACACCGATGGCGCCGTGGACGTACTGGTGGCAGGCGTAGGCACCGGCGGCACCATCACGGGGGTGTCGCGCTATATCAAGAACATCCAGGGCAAGCCGATTTTGTCGGTGGCGGTGGAGCCCATCAGTTCGCCGGTGATTACCCAGGCGCTGGCCGGTGAAGAGATCAAGCCCAGCCCCCATAAGATTCAGGGCATCGGCGCCGGCTTTGTGCCGAAGAACCTCGACCTGTCGATGGTCGACCGGGTCGAACTGGTCAGCGACGAAGAATCCAAGGCCATGGCGTTGCGCCTGATGCAGGAGGAGGGGATTTTGTGCGGTATCTCCTGCGGCGCCGCGATGGCCGTGGCGGTGCGCCTGGCAGAGAAGCCGGAAATGCAGGGCAAGACCATCGTCGTGGTGCTGCCGGACTCCGGTGAGCGCTACCTGTCGAGCATGTTGTTTGCCGATTTGTTTACCGATCAGGAAAACCAGGCTTGATTCAAATCAGCGCGATGGCGTGGGTCTTATGCATAATTGGCCCATTATCGCGCACCGCTAGATGCTGATTGTTGGAGTGCGCGGGTTTTTCCCGAGGCCCGGAGTGTTTATCATGGCCGGCTGTTACGTCTGGTTTCCCATAACGGGAGGCTAATGGCCAGACGCCTATTTCCAGGAGTTGCTGCATGACCTTTTCTTTGGCCGCCAAACTGTCGGTGTTGCTGCTGTTTATCGGCAGCACACTGTATGTGCATTTGCGTGGCAAGGCCCGTTTGCCGATGTTGCGTCAATTCGTCAACCATTCGGCGCTGTTCGCCCCGTATAACGCCTTGATGTACATCTTCTCTGCCGTGCCGTCCAAGCCGTACCTGGACCGCAGCAAGTTCCCGGAGCTGGACGTGCTCAAGGACAATTGGGAAGTGATTCGCGAAGAGGCCATGCACCTGTTCGACGAGGGCTACATCCGCGCTGCCGAGAAGAACAACGACGCCGGTTTTGGCTCGTTCTTCAAGAAGGGCTGGAAGCGCTTCTACCTCAAGTGGTACGACAAACCGTTGCCGTCGGCCGAACTGCTATGCCCCAAAACCGTGGCCCTGGTCAGCAGCATTCCCAACGTCAAGGGCGCGATGTTTGCCCTGTTGCCGGGTGGCAGCCACCTCAACCCGCACCGTGACCCGTTTGCTGGCTCCCTGCGTTATCACCTGGGGCTGTCTACGCCCAACTCCGACGACTGCCGTATCTTCGTCGACGGCCAGGTGTACGCCTGGCGTGACGGTGAAGACGTGATGTTCGATGAAACCTACGTGCACTGGGTGAAGAACGAAACCGAGCACACCCGGGTGATCCTGTTCTGCGATATCGAACGCCCACTGAGCAGCCGCCTGATGACGCGCATCAACCGTTGGGTCAGCGCTCAACTGGGCCGCGCAACTGCGCCGCAGAACCTGGACGACGAACGCGTTGGCGGGATCAACCAGGCGTATGCCTGGAGCAAACGCTTCAGCGACAGCTTCAGCGGTGTGGTCAAGCAGTGGAAGCGCAAGCATCCCAAGGCTTATCGCATACTGCGGCCGGTGCTGGCGGTGGTGGTGCTGACGGCGTTGGGGTACTGGTTGTTTGGTTAAAGCGTTTGCAAGCATAAAAAACCGCTCGGATGAGCGGTTTTTTATGCTTTTGATTTATCAGGGCTGCCAGCCAAAAGGCTGGGTTCTTCAACGCTGATAGTCATGGCAGCACTGAGAAAACGGCGTTGATTAGCTGTAAGTGCTGGGGTCCTGAACTCTTTTACTACCTTCGATGATGCTTTCCGGGTGACGGAGTTTTTAGGAACTGCTCCCATATTAGCCTCCACTATTGATCAATAATTGAGCATGTTTGCGATGCTATGCCTTCTCTACGGCTATCACAAGCCTACCTTGGACGTCGAAGTCAAAGCCCAGATTCTTATAGATGGGAATTGCACCAGGCGCGGGCTCTTGAATCTCTATCCACTGACTTCCAATGATCTGTGCGTAATGATCAACAGCGATCATCGTCAGCGCAGCGATACGGCTTTTCAAGGGATGTGTTTTTCCGGGCTTTCCCTCTAGTCGGATTATCTTGATCCGCAGTCGACTTTGATTTGGGTTGGCAAAGCACAATCCACATAATTCGACGTCGAACCAAATAGACAGGTCAAAGGCCAGTGGCTCATGGGCTTTCCACGCTGCAATCTCCTCCCAGTAAAAGTGCGGGGCTTCACCCCAGTCTTGATAGGCCGTCATTGCCTCGATGTTAATCGGCTCAAATCGCACCCTGGTCAAATCGATGTCGTTGCGTTCATCCTGTTTCAGGGCCTCGTACCACTGCGTGGTAGAGGCTTTCGCAGGGTGCAGCGCCGTGGAGCGGTATAGCTGATATCGCAGAGAGTCGCGTTTTTTTGGCATTGGTCATCATGAGTTGAAAGCCCCCCTGATCCGGAGCGGATTGGTTTTTCCCAAGGCTAGTGGTGTTGGCTCAAGCTGTCCTTACTGGCCTTTTGGCGAAGTCGTTGCAAAGCATGTCCCCAGCTGGTTATAGTCGGCCACGGGTGTTTCCCGACACCTGTCCACCCCCTCAAAAAAGATCAGCACATGCCAGCTTCCCTGCGCATAGCGGTAGTCGATTCAGCGGTCAACGCTGCGCTCGAGCCGTGCGGGAACCAGCAGCCTGTGCAGATCAGTCACTACCCCCCACCTGTCAGTAGCACGCCGGTGTACGCAGTCGTATCACCGCCGGGTGTTGGCATTTCGGGCTGATCAGCTGATTGCTGTTCGCCTGTGCCCGCCTGAATAAAACCTACTGAATTTCAGCTGTTGCTGAGTTGGCTTTTTGCCTGAACACAGGTGGTATCCATGTCTGTTATTTCGAAACAATCCGTGGCCGCGGCGGCCTCGACGAGCCTGTTTGTGCTGCTGTGGAGCAGCGGGGCGATTTTCTCCAAATGGGGCCTGGCCCACGCGTCACCCTTTGCCTTTCTGCTGATTCGGTTTGCCATCGCCCTGGCGGGGTTGGTGGTGCTGGTACCGATCCTCAAGCTGAAATTGCCACGCCCCGGCAAACCGCTGCTTTATGCGGCGGCCACCGGGCTGGTGCTGCTGGGGGCTTATCAGATTTTCTATCTGTTGGCCCTGGACCTCAAAGTGACGCCAGGCATGATGGCAACCATCATGGGCGTGCAACCGATCCTCACCGTGGTGTTGATGGAGCGTCAGCGCTCCTGGAGCCGGATGTTCGGCCTGGCGTTGGGGTTGGCGGGGTTGATCATGGTGGTGTATCAGGGCATTGGTATGTCCGGCATGTCCCTGGCCGGCATGCTCTTTGGCCTGTTGGCGCTGGCCAGCATGACCTGCGGCTCGATCATGCAGAAACGCATCACCGATAACCCGTTGGGCACGCTGCCGGTGCAGTACCTGGCCGGGTTGCTGTTGTGCTCGGTGTTTGTGCCGTTCCAGCCGTTCCACTTTGAACACAGCGCCGGCTTCTTCGTGCCGGTGCTGTGGATGGGGTTAGTGGTGTCGCTGCTGGCCACGTTGTTGCTGTACCGGTTGATTGCCCGGGGCAACCTGGTGAATGTCACCAGCCTGTTTTACCTGGTGCCGGCGGTGACGGCGGTGATGGACTACCTGATCTTCGGCAACAAGCTGGCAACCCTGAGTTTGCTGGGGATGGGCTTGATCATTGTCGGATTGGCTTTTGTGTTCCGTAAGAGCCGATAACCCTACTCCCCTGTAGGAGCAAGCTTGCTCGCGAAAAACGTCAAGGCACCGCGTTCATTCAGACATCGCGCGTTATCGTTGACGTTCATCGCGAGAAAGCTGGCTCCGCTCCTACAGGGCCTTGGCCAATTTCCCCGGCCGAAGCACCAGCCACAACGCCCCCGCAATCAACAGCCCGCCATACAGATGCGCCATGGACAGCGGCTCATCCAGTAGCAATGCGCCCCACAACACCCCGAACGGCGGAATCATGAAGGTCACGGTCATCGATTTTACCGGGCCGATGGACGTCAGCAATCGGAAGTACAAGATGTAGGCGAACGCCGTACACCCCAACCCCAACCCCAGCAGCGACAGCCACACCTGCCAGCCGCCCCAACTGAGGGGTGGATGGCTGATGGCATTCCAGGCAAACAACGGCAGCAAAAACAGCGTGGCCCCAAGCATGCTGCCCAAGGCTGCGAGGCGACTGTCGAGGCCGCCCCGTTGATCCAGCCAGCGCCGTGCCAAAAAGCCGGCAAAGCCATAACAGGTGGTCGCCAACAGGCACGCCAGCGCGCCCATCAGCAGTTCCATATCAAAGGCTACCGGCCCCGCGCGAGTCAGCACGCCAACCCCAAACAGCCCCAGGCACACCCCGGCAATTTTCGACGGTGTCAGGCGCTCACTGAAAAACAGCCCGCCAATCAGCACGCCCATCAGCGGCGTGGTGGCATTGAAGATCGCCGAGTAACCGGCCGGCAGTACTTGGGCTGCCACTGAATACATGGTCGCGGGAATGCCGGAGTTAATGACGCCCAGCAACAAAACCGTCTTGAACTTGCCTTGGAAGTCCCAACTCACCCGCATCATGGCGAGGATCACCAGCAGGCCGGTGGCGGCAATCGACACCCTGAAAAATGCCGTAGGAAGAGTGCCGATTTCCGGCGCGATAATCCGCATGAACAGAAAACTCGCGCCCCAGATTGCGGCCAGCACCAACAGGTGCAGGGTGTCGACAGGTTTCACGGAAAAACTCCTACTCGATAAGGGCGCAAGTGTTGCCCACTGACCTGCCTGACACAATCGCCAATACCTGTTTTACAGCACGAAACGCGTCACCAGCCCATTGAGGTCCACTGCCAGGCGCGACAGCTCCTGGCTGGCTGCCGAGGTCTGGGTGGCACCGGCGGCGGTTTGTGTCGACAGATCCCGAATGTTCACCAGGCTGCGGTCCACCTCACGGGCCACCAACGCCTGCTGCTCGGCGGCGCTGGCGATCACCAGGTTGCGCTGGCTGATCTGCGAGATGGCCGCGGTGATTTTCTCCAGGGCACTGCCCGCGCTGTTGGCCCGCTGCAAGGTCTGGCCGGCGTGTTCGGCGCTGCTGTTCAGTGCGCCCACGGTGTCTTGGGTGCCTTGCTGGATTGCGTTGATCATCTGCTCGATTTCTTCGGTGGAATCCTGGGTGCGTTGTGCCAGGGAGCGCACTTCGTCCGCCACCACGGCAAAGCCGCGACCGGCCTCGCCCGCGCGGGCTGCCTCAATCGCCGCGTTGAGCGCCAGCAGGTTGGTTTGCCCGGCAATCCCGCGAATCACTTCCAGCACCTTGCTGATGTCCTGGGCCTGAGCCGCCAGGCCTTCAGCCTTGGTCGAGGCGCCGAGCACTTCGTCCACCAGGTTCTGGATCGAGCTGATGGTTTCGCTGATCTGGTAGTGGCCGTGCTTGCTGTCTTCGTCGGAGGCCTTGGACGCTTCGGCGCTGGACACCGCATTGCCCGCCACTTCATCTACCGCCGCGCTCATCTGCGTCACGGCGGTGGCCGCTTGTTCGATCTCGTCGTTCTGCGCTTGCAGGCCGCGGGTGCTCTGTTCCATCACCGAGCTCATCTCCTCGGCCGCCGATGCCAACTGCTGCGACGATTCGCTGATGCCACGGATGGTTTCCTGCAGGTTGGCCTGCATGGTGGCCAAGGCGGTAAGCAGTTGCGCCGGTTCATCCTTGCCTTCGACGACGATCGGTTGGCTCAGGTCGCCGGACGCGATGGTACGGGCCACCGCCAGTGCCTGGCCAATCGGCGTGGTGATGCTGCGGGTCAGTAGCCAGGCCAGCAGCAACGTGGCCAGCAGGGCGGTAATGATGATCACACCGACAACCCATTGGGCGCTGTAATACATCTGCGCCGCCGACTCTGCAGCGTCCTGGACACCTTTTTGGTTGAAGGTGATCAGGTCTTCCAGGCTTTTGTTGAGCACCAGGCCCTGGGGCGCGAGGCGGCTGTTGAGCAGGTCCATGGCTTGTTGCTGTTGGTCCTGGTCCACCAGCGCAATCATCTGGCCCATGATGGTCATGTACGCCGAAACCGCACTTTTCAACTGCTTGAGCATCGCGGCGTCTTGTTCGTTGACCACCAGTGTTTCGTATTGCTTGAAGCTTTCCTGAAGGTCGGCCTGTTCCTTGGTGATCAGGCTTTTGCTCGTGTCACGTACCCTCGACTCATCGGTGGTCAACAGGCGCAAGGCTTCCAGGCGGATGCTGGCGATGTAGGCCGCACTGTCGTGGACCGTCTCAATGCTTGGCATCCAGGAATCTTCAATGATGGTGGCGCTTTCTCGCAGCTTGGCCATTTGCCCCAGGCCAAACAGACCCACCAGTACCAGTAAACCGGCAAGCACCGCAAAACTCAGACTGGCGCGCAGGCCGATCCCCATATTCCTCAATGACATCTCAATGCTCCTTGGCGATTAGAACCTGTTCCCGGGCCGGTCTTCTGACCTTGTAAGGTGGGAGAGGGCGCGCTATATAGCAAAGTGCTACTACTTAGGTAATCAGGGTTTCCCTTACGCTGGATCCAATGCTCGGGTGGCCCTCAAAGCCCGGCGCCGTAGAGCAAAAACTCTTATTGATCGTGGCGCACACGGGCAGGGCACGCTGCGTAAGGCCTGCAGGTGAAACGTTTAACGGAGGCAAGCTGACGCGCGGATGTTTTTATTGACCGGTTGGTCGAATTAAATAAACAGTAAATAAATGTACAAAATGAACGAACCCGTACAAGAGGGCCCGGAAAATCACCCTTCTCCAGTTCCCGCACACTGGTTAAGCTCAACTCACCCCAAATGCCCGCAGAGGTTTCCCCATGCCGCAGCACACGCCAGCCCTCGACATTGCGCAGATGATCCTCGACGGCTTTGACGACTACCGCGAGCACTTCCGCCAGATCACCGATGGCGCCCGGGAGCGTTTCGAAAAGGCCCAGTGGCAGCAAGGGCAGGCGGCTTCGGCGGCGCGCATCAACCTGTATGAAGACAAGGTCAGTGAAGTCACGGCACGGCTGCGGGCGGCCTTCGATGAGGCTGTATTGCTCGACATTGCAGCCTGGCCGCGGGTGAAAAGCGCCTACATCAGCCTGATCGACCTGCGGTTTGACGATGAGCTCTCCGAGACCTGGTACAACTCGACGTTTTGCGGCCTGTTCAGCCATGACCTGATCAGCGACGGCTGCATGTTCATTCACACCACCCGGCCCAGCCTGCGCCGTGCCCGGGCTGCGCAAACCCGCACCTACAAGCCGGGCGGCAAGCTGGCAGGCATGCTGGAGCAGGTTTTTGCCGATTACAGCTTCAGCGAACCCTACGCCGACTTGCCGGCCGACCTGCGCCGCCTGGAAGCGCAGTTGCGCGAGAACCTTCCGGACTGGGTCTGCAAAGACCCGGGCCTCAACGTCGAACTGTTTTCCTCGGTGCTGTACCGCAACAAAGGCGCCTACCTTGTAGGACGCATCTACACCCGCGACGAGCAATGGCCGCTGGTGATACCGCTGTTGCACCGCGAAGGGCGCGGTATCCAGATCGACGCGCTGATCACGGACGAGGCCGACGTATCGATCATCTTCTCGTTCACCCGCTCCTATTTCATGGTGGACGTGCCGGTGCCGGCCGAGTTTATCGGCTTCCTCAAGCGCATTCTGCCGGGCAAGCACATCGCCGAGTTGTACACCTCCATCGGCTTCTACAAGCACGGCAAGTCCGAATTCTACCGGGCGCTGATCAACCACCTCGCGTCCACCGATGACCAATTCATCATGGCCCCGGGCGTGCGCGGGATGGTCATGAGTGTGTTTACCCTGCCGGGCTTCAACACCGTGTTCAAGATCATCAAGGACCGGTTTTCGCCGTCGAAAAACGTCAACCGCGCCACCGTGATCGAGAAGTACCGGTTGGTAAAGAGTGTCGACCGTGTCGGGCGCATGGCCGACACCCAGGAGTTTGCCGACTTCCGGTTTCCGCTGAGTAAGTTCGAGCCCGAGTGCCTGGCCGAGTTGCTGGACGTCGCCGCCGGTACCGTCGAGGTAGAGGGCGATACGGTGCTGATTCGCCACTGCTGGACCGAGCGGCGCATGACCCCGCTCAACCTCTACCTGGAAAACGCCAATGAAGCCCAGGTGCGCGAAGCGCTGGAGGACTACGGCCTGGCGATCAAGCAACTGGCGGCGGCGAATATTTTCCCCGGCGACATGTTGCTGAAGAATTTTGGCGTCACCCGTCACGGTCGCGTGGTGTTCTACGACTATGACGAAATCTGCTACCTGACCGAGGCCAATTTTCGCCATATACCGGCGCCGCGCACTCCGGAGGATGAAATGGCCTCTGAACCCTGGTACTCCATCGGCCCGCTGGATGTGTTCCCGGAGGAGTTTCCGCCGTTCCTGTTTGCTGACGCCGGGCAGCGTCGGCTGTTCGACGAACTGCATGGCGAGTTGTACAACGCCGACTACTGGAAAAGCCTGCAAGAGGCGATACGCGCCGGCAAGGTGATTGATGTGTTTCCTTACCGGCGCAAGGGGCTGGATAACGAGTAGGGCCGTGCCCGCAGCGTTACTGTGCGCGTTCCCACTGACGGCTTAATGGTTCGTTGTCGGCGCCATTATTCAAGGCTTCCAACTGCGCCTCATAGCCTTCCCTGACGGGCGCCGGTACGCCCACCACGGGCGTTTGCACAGGCGCCTGGCTTGCCCCTTCGGCGTTTGCCTTGTTGATAAAGGCCTGGCTGCCCAGGTGGCGCAGGTCCATCACGTCCTCGATGAACTGGCTGGCCCTGGCATTATCGATGTTCGGGTAGCGGTCCGCGATGCCCGCGCGCAACATGGTGCGATCGTCCATGGTGAAGTTGTTTTCACCATTGGCCACGTACGCCGGCATCAGCCCCGAGAGGGCAGCGGTTGAAGCCTTCACGGTGCCCAACTGCGGCGACACGACCACCGAAGCCACCTGGTTGAGCGTTTGGTTTTCCACTTCACCGACGACGCCGCGCGTGCCTTTTTTTGCGGCTTGCTGCTGGAAGTAGTCGCGAGCCGCCAGGTAATCCGACACTTGATTGTGCAGTACCTGTACCGCCGGAGCAGAGGGCGTGGTTGCCGCCCAGGCGTGCAAGTGTGTCTGAATGTCTTGCCTGCTTGCCCCGTCCAGCATCAAGCGTGAAAGCGTCTCGCCCTGGGAGCCGGGGAGCTTTTCCAAGTGCTGGAAAATACGCTCGGCCGCGTGGTCCAGATAGCTGTGCTGAACGTTGGCGGCCAGTTGTGCTACCGCTGCACCAACCACCACTAACCCCTGGCTGCTGTCGCTGCCACGGCTTTGCAGGCCCACTACCGTTTTGTAGGGTTGGTCGCTATAGACCTGATCGTAGTCGTAGACAGGCTCCAGCTTGCCCAACAAGTCCCCTAGGATGGCACCGGCACTTCCCGGCTTGTGGATGTCCTGCCCAAGGGCATACACGTAGTAATCGGCGTCGAGGGTTTTGCGAGGCGCCAGCGGGTCATCGCCAGGTGCGCTGTAGTTCAGGCGCAGGGCCGAGCCTTGCGGGGCGGTGTTTGGGTAGATGTCGAGTTCATCCACCGAAACCAGATTGTTCCTGGCCACCTCGGGGGCAAATTTCAGTTGATGGCCGTCCAGCAGCACCGGCTTGGTGCTGCGGATCATCCAGTTGACGTGGGCGCCCAGTTCTCCCGCGCGCTCCACCGCATCGATCCCCGCATTGGGGCCATGCACCACCACGCGCTTGCCCGCGAACTGTTCAGGGCTACTGTCGGTCGCTCGCATGAACTCGTCCAAGTCCAATACCTTGCCCTGCAAAGCCTCCTGCTGATGCGGGCGGATATTGCCCAGGCGTTGTTCTGCCTGGGTCTGCACGCCGTCGGTGTTCCATAAGCGGGTGTGCGGCCCAGCGCCCATCCCCAGTACTACCTGGCGGCTTTCTATGGCTTGGCCGTTTTCCAGTTGAATGTGATAAGTACCGTTTTTCAGCTGGCTGATGGAGGTTATCTGCGCCGGCAGATGTTCTGCCCCCAGCGCTTTCGCGCGTTCCAGCTGGGCCTGGTTGCTCGCTGCGAACTCGCCCCGGTCTGCGTAGGCGGGGTTGTAGGCAGGCGCCTTCGGGCCCCACTGATCGATGATTTCATGCTGATGGTTGATGTAGCCCTGGCCGCGAACATTGGCCGACCACGGGTCTTCCTGGCCGATAATGCTGACTTTGCCCCGCAACGGTAATGCTGGGCCGTCTGCGGCAAACCGGCGGGTCAATTCATTGGCCAGGTAGGCCACGCTGCTGCCTACGCCGACCAATGTCAGGTCGCGCAGCCGGTGCGGGTCAAGCGCTTTGTCCGAATGAGCAATGCCCTGGGCACCCGCCGCCGAGGGTGTCGGTTGTGTTGAATTGGCCGCTTGGGGCTGTGGGTCATGCAGGGTTTTTCCGAGTAGCATCAGGACAATCCTTTTTAAAGGCCTCATCCGCAGGCGTAAAGAACTCATCCTTGGCGTCGGCTATCGCAGGGTTGCGAGGCTCAACGCCCCATTAGAGCGATTCCTTCGGGACTAGCTGTAAGGATTGGTCTGAGTGAGTGCTGGGATATGTTTCCTAGCGATGTAGGAAGGTTCAGAAGGCAACAGACTCGTCCTGGCGGCCCGAAATCTGCGACAATCGCCCGCTGAATTTTGCCGATCACGTCACCGCAGGCCCACCTGCCTCACTTAGAAGACCTTTGCGTACCTGATGACTGACCAAGCGCCCGCTATCGACCAACTGCTGAAAAACCTCGATCACGCCATGCTCGCCGACCGCCACCGCTTGCGTCGGCAACTGCTTGAGTTGCGCAAGAAACCCGATGAGGAAAAACTTGCGCAGTGGGTGACGCGGATGCAGGCCTCCTGCGCCCAGGTGACGGCGCGGCGTGCCAGCCTGCCGGTGATTCGCTACGACGACAGCCTGCCGATCGCCGCCAAGCGCGATGAGATCAAGGCCGCGCTGCTCAAGCATCAGGTGCTGATCATTGCCGGCGAGACCGGCTCGGGTAAAACCACCCAGTTGCCGAAAATCTGCCTGGAAATCGGCCGCGGCCAATATGGTTTGATCGGCCACACCCAGCCGCGGCGGATTGCGGCGCGCAGTGTGGCGAGCCGGGTCGCCGAAGAGTTGGCGACGCCGCTGGGGTCGCTGGTGGGCTATCAAGTGCGGTTTGAGGACCAGAGTGATTCCAACACTCTGATCAAGCTGATGACCGACGGCATCCTGCTGGCCGAAACCCAGAACGACCGCTACCTCGAACGCTACGACACGATCATCGTCGACGAAGCCCACGAACGCAGCCTGAACATCGACTTCCTGCTGGGCTACCTGAAAACCCTGCTGCCGCGTCGCCCGGACCTCAAAGTCATCATCACCTCGGCCACCATCGACCTGGAGCGTTTTTCCAAGCATTTCGACGATGCGCCGATTGTCGAGGTGTCGGGCCGCACCTTCCCGGTAGAAACCTGGTACCGCCCGCTGACCCTGGAGCAGGACGAGGAGGGCAACCGTGTCGAGGACGACCTGACCGTCGACCAGGCGATTCTCGCCACCCTTGATGAAATTGCCGCCTTTGAACGCAGCGAGCGCAAGAGCCCGGGCGATGTGCTGGTGTTCCTGCCCGGCGAGCGCGAGATTCGCGACGCCGCCGACATGCTGCGCAAGGCCCAGCTCAAGCACACCGAGATTCTGCCGTTGTATGCGCGCCTGTCGCCGGCCGAGCAGCAGCGGATTTTCCAGTCTCACCCGGGCCGCCGTGTGGTGCTGGCGACCAACGTCGCAGAAACCTCGCTGACCGTGCCGGGCATTCGGTATGTGATCGACAGTGGCACCGCGCGCATCAGCCGCTACAGCTACCGCGCCAAGGTCCAGCGCTTGCCGATCGAGGCGATTTCCCAGGCCAGTGCCAACCAGCGTAAAGGCCGGTGCGGGCGGGTTGAGCCGGGTATTTGCGTGCGCCTGTTCAGCGAAGAAGACTTTATCGGGCGTCCGGAATTTACCGACCCCGAGATTCTGCGCACCAACCTTGCGGCCGTGATCCTGCAGATGCTGCACCTGCGCCTGGGCGAGATCACCGACTTCCCGTTTATCGAGCCGCCGGATGGCAAGGCCATCAGTGACGGTTTCAACCTGTTGCAAGAATTGTCGGCCGTCGACCGCAACAGCCAACTGACGCCGATGGGCCGCCAACTGGCGCGTTTGCCGGTAGACCCGCGCATGGGCCGCATGTTGCTGGAAGCCGCCAAGCTGGGCAGCCTGCAGGAAGTGCTGATCGTTGCCAGCGCGATGTCGATCCAGGACCCGCGCGAACGCCCGCCGGAACGCCAGCAAGCCGCCGACCAGGCTCACGCCCAATGGAAAGATCCGGATTCGGACTTCGCCGGGTTGGTGAACCTGTGGCGCGGCTTTGAAGAACAGCGCCAGGAGTTGACCGCCAGCCCGCTGCGCAACTGGTGCCGCAAGAATTTCCTGAATTACCTGCGCCTGCGGGAATGGCGTGATTCCCACCGCCAGTTGAGCCTGATTTGCCGCGACATGCAGTTGACCGTCAACAAGGAACCTGCAGATTTCCCGAAACTGCATAAGGCGGTGCTGTCCGGCTTGTTGAGCCAGATCGGCCAGAAAACCGAGGACGGCGATTACCTGGGCGCGCGTCAGCGACGCTTCTGGATTCACCCCTCCTCGGGCATCGGCAAGAAGCGCCCGCAATGGCTGATGACCGCCGAACTGGTGGAAACCACCAAGCTGTATGCGCGGATGGTGGCCAAGATCGACGCCGACTGGATCGAGCCGTTGGCTGGGCACCTGATCAAGAAAAACCACTTCGAACCCCATTGGGAGAAGAAGCGCGGCCAAGTGGTGGCGTTTGAGCAGATCACCCTGTTCGGGTTGATCATCGTCGGTCGCCGGCCGGTGCATTACGGGCCGATTGACCCGGTGACGTCCCGCGAGCTGTTTATTCGCGAAGGCCTGGTGCGCGGCGAGATTCAGTCCCGGGCCCGGTGCCTGACTGCCAACCAGCAACTGCTGGAACAGCTCGACGAACTGGAAGCCAAGGCCCGCCGGCGCGACATCCTGGCGGACGAAGAAACGTTGTACGCCTTCTACGATGCGCGCCTGCCGGCCGAGATTCACCAGACCGCGACTTTCGACAGTTGGTACAAGGTCAACAGCCAGAAAGACCCGCAACTGCTGATCATGCGCGAAGAAGACGTGCTGGCCCGCGAGGCCAGTGAAGTCACCGCTGCCCATTATCCAGACACGTTGCACCTGGGCGACCTGGCGCTGGCGTTGAGTTATCACTTCGAACCCAACCATCCCCGGGACGGCGTGACCTTGCGTGTGCCGGCGCCGCTGTTGCCGGCCTTGCCGCCCGAGCGCCTGGAATGGCTGGTGCCGGGTGTGATCGAAGCCAAGTGCATTGCCCTGGTGCGCAATTTGCCCAAGGCGCTGCGCAAGAACTTTGTGCCGGTGCCCGATTTCGTCAAGGCGGCGTTGCAACGCATCGAATTTGGCCAGGGCTCGTTGCCCCAGGCGTTGGGGCGCGAGTTATTGCGCATGACCGGCGCGCGGGTCAGCGATGAAGCCTGGGCCGAAGCCGCCCAACAGGTGGAAAACCACCTGAAGATGAACCTTGAAGTGGTCGACGGCCAGGGCAAGTTTCTTGGCGAGGGCCGCGACCTGGCCGAGTTGACCGCACGCTTCGCCGAGGCCAGTCAGGCCGCATTGGCGGTGCCGCAGACCGCGAAAAGCCAGCAGCCGGTAGAGGCCAAGGTGTTTGCGGCGGTGGCCAAGAAAACCCAACAAAACATCGCCGGGCTGTCGATGACGGTATATCCGGCATTGGTGGAAGAAAACGGCACGGTGAAGGAGGGGCGTTTCTCCACCGCCGCCGAGGCCGAGTTCCAGCATCGTCGGGCCTTGCAACGCCTGCTGCTGCAGCAATTGGCCGAACCGGCAAAATTCCTGCGGGGCAAGTTGCCCGGCCTGACCGAGTTGGGGCTGATGTACCGCGAGCTGGGGCGTATCGAAGCCCTGGTGGAAGACATTCTGTTGGCCAGCCTCGACAGTTGCGTGCTGGAAGGCGAGGCCAGCCTGCCACGGGACGGTGCTGGCCTGGCCGCGCTGGCCGAGCGCAAGCGCGCAAGTTGGACCGAGCATGCCGAGCGCCAGGCGCGCCTGACCCTCGACATCCTGAAACTGTGGCATGGCCTGCAAAAACGCTTCAAGGGCAAGATTGACCTGGCCCAGGCCGTGGCTCTCAATGACATCAAGCAGCAACTGGGCAACCTGGTGTACCCCGGTTTTGTGCGGGAAACCCCGGCACAATGGTTCAAGGAACTGCCGCGGTTCCTCAAGGCCATCGAGTTGCGCCTGGAGAAACTGCCGAGCCAGGTGCAAAAGGATCGGGTCTGGAGTACGGAGCTCGGCGGCCTGTGGAGCCAATATCAGAACCGGCTGAACAAGCATGCCCAGGAAGGCAAGCGCGACCCCCAGCTAGAGCTGTATCGCTGGTGGCTGGAGGAATACCGGGTGTCGCTGTTTGCCCAGCAGTTGGGCACCAGGGTGCCGATTTCCGACAAGCGTCTGAGCAAACAATGGAGCCTGGTCGAAGCGTGACCGACGTGCGGCAAGCGACTGTGGTGAGCGAGCTTGCTCGCGCTGGGCTGCGAAGCAGCCCCATAAGGTCTCTGAAACACCCCGATAACTTTATCGGCGCCGCTTCGCGACCCAACGCGAGCAAGCTCGCTCGCCACAGGGGTAAAGGTGTTTGTCCGGGACAGGGCGCCAAGTTGTCGATGTTGTGGCAAACTTCGCGGTTATAAATGCCGGGATCGTCGAGTTGGGCTGGTGCAGCCGTGGCGCGATGGAATAAAGCGTTTCCAGTTTGAAAGCCGCTGGGCGGCATAAAACTACTTACGGTTTGGTACGACGGTACCAATACCTTCTGCCTGAACAGATTTAGAGGAACGACCGTGCATAACGTCGTCATCAGCGGCACAGGCCTGTACACCCCGGCCAACAGCATCTCCAACGAAGAGCTGGTGCAGTCTTTCAATGCTTACGTGCAACAGTTCAACCTGGATAACGCCGCAGCCATCGAACGCGGTGACGTCCAGCCACTGACCGAATCCAGCGCTGCCTTTATCGAAAAGGCCTCTGGCATCAAAAGCCGCTTTGTGATGGACAAGGCCGGCATTCTCGACCCGCAGCGCATGGCACCACGCCTGCCCGAGCGCTCCAACGACGAATGGTCGATCCTCTGCCAGATGGCCGTGGGTGCCGCCGAGCAAGCGTTGCAGCGCGCGGGCAAGACCGCCGCTGACATCGACGGCGTGATCGTTGCCTGTTCCAACTTGCAGCGTGCGTACCCGGCCATTGCGATTGAAGTCCAGGAAGCGCTGGGCATTCAGGGCTTCGGCTTTGACATGAACGTGGCCTGTTCCTCGGCGACCTTCGGTATCCAGAACGCCGCCAACAGCATCCAGCTGGGCCAGGCGCGGGCCATCCTGATGGTCAACCCGGAGATCTGCACCGGCCACCTGAACTTCCGTGACCGCGACAGCCACTTCATTTTTGGCGATGCGGCCACCGCCGTGATTCTGGAGCGGGCTGACCTTGCCACTTCCGAGCATCAGTTCGACGTGGTGAGCACCAAGCTGCTGACCAAATTCTCCAATAACATCCGCAACAACTTCGGTTTCCTCAACCGCGCGGCGCCAGAGGGCATCGGTGCCCCAGATAAGCTGTTCGTGCAAGAAGGCCGCAAAGTCTTCCGTGATGTGTGCCCGATGGTCGCCGAGTTGATCGGTAAGCACTTGGCGGAAAACCAACTGAACGTGGGCGATGTAAAGCGCTTCTGGCTGCACCAGGCCAACCTCAGCATGAACCACCTGATCGTCAAGAAACTGCTGGGCCGCGAGGCGTCGGTGGAAGAAGCGCCGGTGATCCTCGATACTTACGCCAACACCAGCTCGGCGGGTTCGGTGATTGCGTTCCACACCTACCAGGACGATCTGCCCAAAGGCGCTGTGGCGGTGCTCAGTTCGTTTGGCGCAGGGTATTCGATTGGTAGCGTGATTTTGCGCAAACGCTGATTAAACTGGTTGGCTATTCATTGATGGGTAAGGTCAACGTGGGTGCGGGCTTCTGTGGGAGCTGGCTTGCCTGCGATAGCATCACCTCGGTATGCCTGAGACACCGAGGTGCCGGGCAAGCCAGCTCCCACATTGACCGTATTCCTGCGTTTGGATGTGTTTGCATCGAGGTCTTGAATGGCAGCAGCGGACGACGCGCATTTGCTTGAACGATTGCTCAAGGGCGAGCAGCGGGCCTACAAGGAAATGGTCACCACCTACCAGAGCGCCATGCGCGCCGTGGCCTATGCCATAGTCGGGCAGCGCCATGCCGACGAAGTGGTGCAGGACGCCTGGCTGTCGGTGGTGCGCAACCTGGCGAAGTTCGAGGGGCGTTCCAGCCTCAAGACCTGGCTGCTGACCATCACGGCCAACTCGGCGAAGGGCCGCTACAAGCAAAATCGCCGGGAAGTGCTGCTCGATGACTTGCCGTCGCCCCACGGCACCATCGGCGATGATCGCTTTGTGCCCGACGACGGCCACTGGGCCGTCGCGCCGTTTGCCTGGCACCAGGACACTCCGGAAGCGCTGCTTACCGAAGACGAACTGCGCGAATGCCTGGAGCACACACTGGCCAGTCTTTCCGAGTTGCAGAGCAGCGTCTTGCTGTTGCGCGAACGTCAGGGCCTGGAATTAGAGGAGATTTGTAATCTTCTGACACTATCGCTCTCCAATGTTCGTGTGCTGCTGCATCGAGCACGGCTTAAAGTCTTCGCCACGGTGGAGCATTTTGAGGAAACCGGCGAATGTTGACCTGTAAAGAACAAGTGGCGCGTTCCAGTGACTATCTCGATGGGCAACTGACTTTTCGAGAACGTCTGCTGGTGCGCCATCATCTGATGTTCTGCCCCAACTGCCGGCGCTTTATCCGGCAGATGCGCTTGATGCAGGCGACACTGAAGATCCTGCCCGAGCCGCCCATTGCTGATGTGGATGCGTTGGCCGAACGCCTGGCCGCCGAGCGTTCGCGCGAACAGTAATACCCGTCACTTTTCACACTGAAAACCGAGCCCGCATCGAAAAACGACGCGGGCTTTTTTTTCGCCGAGCCTGGTGGGCGCGAGCGTGCTCGCGAAGAACCGCAGAACGCCGCGTTCTGTCAGAATGGTCGCGTTATCGTTAACGACCATCGCGAGCAAGCTCGCTCCTACACAAAGCCGTGACCGTCGGGGAATGGGATGCCGTTACAACGTTTGAATAACCTGTCCGAGATTGCGCCCGATGAGTGGAACGCGTTGGTCCCCGCAGATCAGCCGTTTCTGCGCCACGCGTTCCTCAGTGCACTGGAAGACAGCGCCAGCATCGGCCCGCACTCCGGCTGGCAGCCCGAGCATTTGTTGCATTACGAAGGTGGCCGGTTGATTGCCGCGTTGCCCAGCTACCGCAAATGGCATTCCTATGGCGAATACGTGTTCGACCACGGCTGGGCCGATGCTTGCGAGCGTGCCGGCATCGATTACTACCCGAAACTGCTGGTGGCGGTGCCTTTCAGCCCGGTCAGCGGCCCGCGCCTTTTGGCCGCCAGCGCCGAGGACGGTTTCGAGCTGCTTAAAAGCCTGCCGGGTTACCTGGAAATCGAAGGCCTTTCCAGCGCTCATATCAACTTTACCGATGCCTTGGCAAACACCGCGCTGGCCCAACAACCGGGCTGGCTGCAACGCCTCGGCTGCCAGTTTCATTGGCAGAACCGCGGTTATCGCGACTTCCAGGACTTCCTCGATGCGTTGAGTTCGCGCAAGCGCAAACAGATGCGCAAGGAGCGCGAGCAGGTAGCGGGGCAGGGCATCGAGTTTGAATGGTTGCAAGGTCATGAGCTGAGTGAGGCACAGTGGGATTTTGTCTACGCCTGCTACGCCAATACCTACGCCATACGCCGACAATCGCCCTACCTGACCCGAGAATTTTTCAGCTTGCTGGCCGAGCGCATGCCCGAGGCGATTCGCGTGGTGCTGGCCAAGCAAGGCTCACGGCCGGTGGCCATGGCCTTCAGCCTGATCGGTGGTGACAGCTTTTATGGCCGTTACTGGGGCTGCCTGGCCGAGTTCGACCGGCTGCATTTCGAAACCTGCTTCTATCAAGGCATGGACTACGCGATTGCCCACGGCTTGCAGCGTTTCGATGCCGGAGCCCAGGGCGAGCACAAGTTGATTCGCGGGTTTGAGCCGGTGATCACCCATTCCTGGCATTACTTGCGTCATCCAGGATTGAAAACCGCGGTGGCAGACTTCCTGGAGCGCGAGAGCGTGGGGATCCTGGCGTATGCCGAGGAGGCGAGGGCAGCCCTGCCTTATCGGCAGGGCTGAACCGGTTTGGCTCAGGCGGTTTTTTCTGCACCCAGCCATCGATAGGTAAAGCCGCCAACCACCGCACCGAGGATCGGCGCGAGCCAGAACATCCACAATTGCTGCAGTGCCCAGCCGCCGACGATCAATGCCGGGCCGGTACTGCGGGCCGGGTTGACCGAGGTGTTGGTGACCGGGATCGAGATCAGGTGGATCAGCGTCAGCGCCAGGCCAATGGCAATGGGCGCGAAGCCCGCGGGAACACGGCGGTCGGTGGCGCCGAGGATGATCAGCACGAACATCGCCGTCATCACCAGCTCACACACAAACCCTGCCGCCATCGAATAACCGCCGGGTGAATGCTCGCCGTAGCCATTGCTGGCCAGGCCCGAGGCCAGTTCGAACCCGGGCTTGCCGCTGGCTATGTAATACAGCAGTGCTGCGGCGACGATGCCGCCGATTACCTGGGAGATGATGTACGCCGGTAACTCCCTGGCCGGAAACCTTCCGCCCACTACCAGCCCCACCGACACTGCAGGGTTGAGGTGGCAGCCGCTGATGTGCCCGATGGCAAATGCCATGGTCAGCACCGTGAGCCCGAACGCCAGGGCCACACCGAGCACCCCGATCCCAACGGGCGACGATGCGGCCAATACCGCACTGCCGCAGCCACCCAACACCAGCCAAAACGTACCCAGTCCTTCCGTAACGGAACGCTTGAACAGTGACATGAACACATCCTTAGTAGATTGCTCTATCTGATTAACGGGTCTGTGACGCTTCCCTGCTGCCTTAAATCAGAGCCCTCCCGGGGCCTGATTGCAGTACAGCAGGATTGTGTCGCAAGACCAGCGAGATAGAGAAAGCTGTCAGAATTGTTCGCAATTGAGTGGGCGGTTAACCAACGGAATCAGTCTATTCCCACGAACCAGCCGGTCTGGTGTTGCCACAATCGTGCATACAAACCGCCGTGTGCGAGCAATTGGGCATGGCTGCCGGTCTCGGCAATCTGGCCTTTTTCCAGCACCACCAGCCTGTCCATTCTGGCAATGGTGGAAAGCCGGTGAGCGATGGCAATCACCGTCTTGCCCTGCATCAGAGTTTCCAGGCTTTCCTGGATCGCCGCTTCGACTTCCGAATCCAGCGCCGAGGTGGCCTCGTCCATGATCAGGATTGGCGCGTCTTTGAGCAGCACCCGCGCAATGGCGATGCGCTGGCGTTGCCCGCCGGAGAGTTTGACCCCGCGCTCGCCGACGTGCGCGTCCAGGCCGGTGCGGCCCTCGGCGTCCGACAGCAGTGGGATGAACTCATCGGCGCGGGCCTTGTGCACCGCCGCCCAGAGTTCTTCATCGGTGGCGTCCGGCTTGCCATACAGCAGGTTGTCGCGGATCGAACGGTGCAGCAGCGAGGTGTCCTGGGTGATCATGCCGATCTGTTCGCGCAGGGTTTCCTGGGCGACTTCGGCGATGTTCTGGCCGTCGATCAGGATGCGTCCGCCCTGCAGGTCGTACAGGCGCAGCAGCAGGTTGACCAGGGTGGATTTACCCGCGCCGGACGGACCGATCAGGCCGATCTTTTCACCCGGCTTAATGTCCAGGTTCAGGCCCGCGATGATTCCGCTCTTCTTGCCGTAGTGGAAGTCCACTTGGTCGAACCTCACTTCGCCATGGGGTACTGCAAGGCGCGGGGCATTCTCCAGGTCGGTCACTGCCAGCGGCTGGGCGATGGTTTTCAGGCCGTCCTGCACCATACCGATGTTTTCAAAAATACCGTTGACCACCCACATGATCCAGCCGGACATGTTGACGATACGAATCACCAAACCGGTGGCCAGGGCAATGGCGCCCACCGAAATCAGGGATTGGGTCCACAGCCACAGGGCCAGGCCCGTGGTGGTGACGATCAGCAGGCCGTTCATGGTGGTAATCACGATGTCCATGCTGGTCACGACGCGGCTGGCCAGCTGGGTTTTCTCGGTCTGCTCGACGATGGCTTCCCTGGCGTAGTTCTGCTCGAAGTTCGTATGAGCGAACAGCTTCAAGGTGGTAATGTTGGTATAGCCGTCGACAATCCGCCCCATGAGTTTGGAGCGCGCCTCGGAGGAAATCACCGAGCGTTCCTTGACCCTTGGTACGAAGTATCGCAGGGCCAGGCTGTAGGCGACGATCCAGGCAATCAGCGGGATCATCAGGCGCCAATCGGCTTCGGCGAACAGCACCAGGGCGCTGATGGCGTAGATCGCCACGTGCCAGATCGCATCCACGGCGGCCACTGCGGAGTCGCGCAATGAGTTGCCGGTTTGCATGATGCGCTGGGCAATGCGCCCGGCGAAGTCGTTCTGGAAAAAATTCAGGCTCTGCTTGAGCACATAGTTGTGGTTCTGCCAGCGGATCAGGCTGGTCATGCCGGGGCTGATGGTCTGGTGCACCAGCAGGTCATGCAGGGCGCCGAAGATCGGGCGCAGCAGCAGGGCGACCACGGCCATCCAGATCAGCTCGTTGGCGTGGGTCTGGAAGAAGTTGGCCGGCGGCGTGCCTTGGGCCAAATCGATGATGCGGCTCAGGTAGCTGAACAGCGCCACTTCGATCAGCGCGCCGATCAGGCCCACCACCAGCAAGGCGGCAAAGCATGGCCACACCTGGCGCAGGTAATAGAGGTAGAACGGCAGGACTTTATCGGGAGGGGCCGCGCTGGGAGGTTCGCGGAAGATGTCGATCAGTTGTTCAAAACGACGATAGAGCATTAGGTCTGACGCCCGCCTGGCGGGCTCTCCTGTTCAAATGCGCGCGGTGCCTGGCGGGCACCGCGCGAAACTCCCTGTAGCCTTCAGTCGATGCGCTTGGCCGACTTGATCAGGACAGGATCGATTGGCACGTTCTGCATGCCCTGTTTGGTGGTGGTTTGCGAGTTGACGATGATGTCGACCACGTCCATGCCCTTGACCACTTTGGCGAACACTGCGTAACCGGCATCGCGGCCCGGGTCGAGGAAGGCATTGTCTGCAACGTTGATGAAGAATTGGCTGGTGGCGGAATTCGGGTCGTTGGTACGGGCCATCGACAGGGTGCCACGCACGTTATGCAGGCCGTTGCTGGCCTCGTTCTTGATCGGTGCTTCGGTTGGCTTTTGCGACATTTGCTGGGTGAAACCACCGCCCTGCACCATGAACCCCGGGATTACCCGGTGAAAAATAGTGTTGGTGTAGAAGCCCTTGTCGACATAGGCCAGGAAGTTCTTGGTACTGATCGGGGCCTTGACCGGGTCCAGCTCGATTTCGATGTCGCCATTGGTGGTAGTGATCAATACGTGGGGTGCCTTGGCGGGTTCGGCCGCCATCAGGTTGGCAGCGAACAGTACGGAACCGGCAAAGAAGGCGATTTTTTTCAGCATGGGTCAGTGATCCTGGGTTGTGGTTTCGACTGTCTTGAGAAAATCGAGCAGGGTGTTATTGAAGTGTTCGGGTTGGTCCAGCGGCGTGGCATGGCGGGAATCCTCGATCACCACCAGTCGCGCATCGGGTAGCAGTTTTACATAGATTTCTTTCTGCGCCACGGGGGTGTAGTCGTGGTCGGCGCTGATGACCAGGGTTGGACAGGAAATTCTTGAAAGTTGTTCCTGTACGCCCCAGCCAACAATCGCATCGAAGCTGGCGAGGTAAGCACGTTTGTCGTTTTTTGCCCAGCGTTCGGCCATCTTGCGCCGCAGTTCGGCCTGTTCGGGCTTGGGAAACAGCATGCTGCCCAGGGCTTTGCCGATGGTGTCCAGGCTGAGGATGCGCGCCAGGCTCCAGCGCTTGGCCCACTGCCAATAATCGCTGGCCGTGCGCACCTTGACCTGAGGTGCGCTGTTGACGATGCACAGGCTCCTGAGCCTGTGCGGTTCGTCTACTGCCAACTGGAAGGCAATCATGCCGCCCATGGACAGGCCAACCACATGGGCCGGGGGCAGTTGCAGGTGTTCGATCAAGGCCACCAGGTCGGCGGTGAAGCCGGCGATGCTGTAGCGTTCCCGGGGTTTGTCGGAGCGGCCGTGGCCGCGCACGTCCACCACCACCAGCCGGTAGTGTTGGGACAGCACGGGTACTTGCAACTCCCAGTCCAGGCAGCTGGAGCCCAGGCCGTGGATCAGGATCAGCGGCGTGCCGTGGCCATATTCCTCGTAATGCAGGGTGCAACCTTCATGTTCGAAATAGGCCATGCGAACTCCTTGTTCAGGCTTGCTGCGGTGCGGCGAAAGGCGCGTCCAGTGGAGCAGTGTCGAAGGTGCGCAACAACTCGACGAGAATCTGCGTGGCCGGGCCCAGGGGTTTGTCCTTGTTCGAATAAAGGTAGAACGTTGGGTTGCGGCTGCCGCCTCGTTCAAGGGGCAGCAACTTGAGCAGGCCCTCCTTGAGTTCGCGTTCGATCAGGTGCCGAGGTAGCCAGGCAAAACCCAGGCCGCTGCTGACGAAGGTGGCGGCAGTGGGCAGGCTGCCGACGGTCCAGCGCTGTTCGGCGCCTAGCCAGCCAACGTCCCGTGGCTGCTGGCGGCCGGAGTCGCGGATCACCACCTGCATGTGGCTTTCCAGGTCCTGGAAGCTTAGTTCGCGGTGCAATTGATGCAGCGGATGTTCGGGGTGGGCCACGGCGACAAACTCGACGTCGCTCATTTCCGTACCCAGGTAACCCGGAATGATGAAACCGCAGATAGCGAGGTCGGCCATGCCGTCCATCAGCAGCTCTTCGACACCGGACAGCACCTCTTCGCGCAGGCGTACCCGGCAGCCGCGGCTTTGCGGCATAAAGGCGGTGAGCGCGCGTACCAGGCGGGCGTTGGGGTAAGCGGCATCGACCACCAGCCGCACCTCGGCCTCCCAGCCTTGCTCCATATGGTGGGCCAGGTCTTCCAGTTGGCTGGCGTTTTTCACCAGTTGCCGGGAGCGGCGCAACAGCACTTCGCCGGCTTCGGTCAGTACCGCCTTGCGCCCGTCGATACGCAGCAGCGGCACGCCGAGCTGGTCTTGCATGCGGGCCACGGTGTAGCTCACCGAGGACTGCGAGCGGTGCAGCGCTTCGGCCGCCTGGGCGAAGCCGCCATGATCGACCACGGCTTGCAAGGTGCGCCATTGATCAAGGGTAACGCGGGGCGCTTTCAAGTTGAGCTCCTCTTGTCCTAAGCTGGCGGTCCTTATTGGAGACTGCCGAATGAGAAAATTCTGTTGTGTACTGCTGGCGCTGCTGCCGTTGAGTGCGTTCGCCTTTACTACCGATGTGACGAAAGACATCCAGGGCGTGAAGATCGACTACAGCGCGTCGGACGTCGACAGCAATATCAGTTCGATCCAGCTCACCAACTACGGCCCCAATGACGCCGAGTGCAAGGTACGCTTTACCAACGGCCCGGAAGCCCCGCGTACCCGCAAGGTCACCGTCGCGGCCGGGAAAACCACCAACACCACGGTCAATTTCAGCCGTGCCGTTATCAAGATGCGTATCCAGCTGATGTGCGCACCGAAATAAGGCAAAAGCGGAGGACGGCTACAGCAATACTCCGCTTATAAACAAATTTCTAGATGGGTTATAGCAATTTTTTACGCTTTTTAATCGAACGGGCTCTGATTAACCTTCACTCCATCGCCTTACAGCATTCACCGATGGAGCTTACATAATCATGGCCCGTGTTCTGATCATCGAAAGCAGCGCCCGTCAGCAGGATTCAATCTCCCGCCAACTGACCCAACAATTCATCAGCCAATGGAAAGTTGCCCATCCGGCTGACCTGATCACCGTGCGTGACCTCGCTATCAACCCCGTTCCACACCTGGACGCCAACCTGCTGGGCGGCTGGATGAAACCTGCCGAGCAGCGCAGCACGGTTGAGCAGGCTTCCCTGGACCGCTCCAACGAACTGACCGATGAGCTGCTGGCCGCCGATGTATTGGTCATGGCCGCACCGATGTACAACTTTGCGATTCCCAGCACCCTCAAAGCCTGGCTGGACCATGTGTTGCGTGCCGGTGTGACCTTCAAATACACCGCCACCGGTCCTCAGGGCCTGCTGACCGGCAAGCGCGCCTTTGTGCTGACCGCCCGCGGCGGCATCCATGCCGGCGGCAGCACCGATCACCAGGAACCGTACCTGCGTCAGGTCATGGGTTTTATCGGCATTCACGACGTCACCTTCATTCACGCCGAAGGGGTGAACCTGGGCGGCGATTTCCAGGAAAAAGGCGTGAACCAGGCCAAGGCTTTGCTGGCACAGGTGGCGTGATCCGTTAATCGCCAGATAATCGCCCGCGGTTTTAATAGCTCCACGCAACCCTTCAAGTACGCGTATCGAACCTCCCTTTGCACTTTTTGCTCCTGAGTGCTCCTGCCCGACTGACGCTTTTAGCGAGGTCGGGTTTTTTTTGCCTTGAGTTTCGCAAGCGCCGGAAAACCGCTAATGTCGCGCCCATTCAAAATGAGGCGAGCATGGGCTATCTACTTGTTGTGACGCTGATCCAGGCGTTTTCCTTCAGCTTGATCGGTGAATACCTGGCCGGTCACGTCGACAGTTACTTCGCAGTGCTGGTGCGCGTGCTGTTGGCCGGGCTGGTGTTTATCCCGCTGACCCGTTGGCGCTCGGTGGAACCGGCGTTCATGCGCGGCATGCTGGTGATCGGCGCGTTGCAGTTTGGCGTGACCTACGTGTGCCTGTACCTGAGCTTCCGGGTGCTGACGGTGCCGGAGGTGTTGCTGTTCACCATCCTGACGCCGTTGCACGTGACCTTGATCGAAGACGCCTTGAACCGCCGCTTCAACCCGTGGGCGCTGGTGGCCGCACTGGTGGCGGTGACGGGGGCCGCGGTAATCCGCTTTGACCAGATCACCCCGAACTTCTTCATGGGCTTCCTGCTGCTGCAACTGGCCAACTTCACCTACGCCGCCGGGCAGGTGCTTTATAAGCATCTGGTGGCGCGTCATCCGAGTGATCTGCCGCATTACCGGCGCTTTGGTTACTTCTACCTCGGCGCGTTGGCGGTGGCGTTGCCGGCGTTCCTGATGTTCGGCAAGGCCAACTACCTGCCGGAAGCGCCGTTGCAGTGGGGTGTGCTGGTGTTCCTGGGGCTGGTCAGCACGGCACTGGGCATGTACTGGTGGAACAAGGGCGCGTGCATGGTCAACGGCGGCACGCTGGCGGTGATGAACAACCTGCATGTGCCGGTTGGGTTGTTGCTCAACCTGCTGATCTGGAACCAGCATGAACCGTTGGGCCGGTTGCTGCTGGGCGGGTTGGTGATTCTGGGCGCGGTGTGGATCAGCCGGCTGGGCCTGCGCTCTTCGGCGCCAATTGCGTCACCAAAAAGTCAATGAACGCGCGGGTCTTTTGCGGCACGCGTCGCGCTGACGAATAAACCGCATTGATGGTAATTGCCGGCGCCTGCCATTCGCAGAGCACCGGCACCAGGCGCCCGGCCTTCAGGGCGTCTTCGACGATAAAGTCCGGTAACAGGGCGATGCCCATCCCGGCTTCCGCCGCCTGGGCCAGCAGGTCGCCGTTGTTGGCGTGCAAAGGGCCGGTGACGTTGACCCGCTGGGTTTCTTGGCCCTTGCTCAGTTGCAGGCTGACGCCGCTCTGCAGGTACCCATAATTGAGGCATTGGTGCTGGCGCAGGTCTTGCGGGGTTTGCGGTGTGCCCGCGCGTGCCAGGTAGGCTGGCGCAGCCACCATGATCCGTGGCGCAGGTGCCAGTTGGCGGGCGATCATCGTTGAGTCGGGCATGCTGGCGATGCGGATGGTCACGTCGAACCCGCCGCGTACCGGGTCCACCTGCTGGTCACTGAGCACCAGTTGCAACTCGATATGGGGATGCTGTTCATGGAACAGAGGAATCAACCGTCCCAGGCGGTGCAGCCCGAACGACATCGGCGCATTCACCCGCAACACTCCGCGTAACTCACCGATGCCGTCCCTGGCCCGCTGTTCGGCCTCGTCCACCGCGGCCAGCACCTCTCGTGCCGCTTCAAAATACTCGGCCCCGGCCTCCGTCAAATGCAGGCTGCGGGTGGTGCGCTGAAGCAGTTGCACGCCGATGGCGTCTTCCAGTGCCTGAATCTGTTTGCTGACTTTTGAGCGCGGTACGTCCATGGCTCGTGCGGCGGCAGCGAAGCCGTTCTCGCCGACCGTGACGACAAACGCCCGCATGCATTCGATACGATCCACGACTGTCCCTTTTTTAGAATCAATGATTCTCGATTTTAGGTAATTGTCTCAATTTTATCCAGCACGTAAAGTTACTTCCAAGCCGCCAGCCAAGCTTCTCAGCGGCGCTGAACGCATCCCACACCGAATCGAAAACATTAAAAGGAAGTCACCATGTCTATTCGCGAATTGCTCAACCCAGCCAACTCCACCCTGATCCTGATCGACCACCAGCCGCAGATGGCCTTTGGCGTGCAGTCGATCGATCGCCAGACCCTGAAGAACAACACGGTGGCGCTGGCCAAGGCGGCCAGGATCTTCAACGTGCCGACCATCCTGACCTCGGTTGAGACCAAGAGCTTCAGCGGCTACATCTGGCCGGAACTGTTGAATATATTCCCGGACCAGCAGCCAATCGAGCGCACCTCGATGAACTCCTGGGAAGACAAGGTACTGGTGGCAGCGGTGAAGGCCACCGGGCGCAAGAAGCTGATCATGGCGGCCCTGTGGACCGAGGTTTGCCTGAACTTCCCGGCGCTCGAAGCCCTGGCCGAAGGCTACGAGGTGTACATCGTCACCGACGCTTCCGGCGGCACCAGCAAAGAAGCGCACGACATGTCGGTGCAGCGAATGATCCAGGCCGGCGCGGTACCGGTGACCTGGCAGCAAGTGCTGCTGGAATACCAGCGTGACTGGGCTCACAAGGAAACCTACGACGCTGTGATGGGCCTGGTGCTGGAACACAGCGGCGCTTACGGCATGGGCGTGGATTACGCCTACACCATGGTGCACGGCGCCCCCCAGCGTCAGGTCAAGTAAGGCCGACGGCAAAAAAAAACGGCACAACTCAGGTTGTGCCGTTTTTTGTTGTTACATCACTGCCTTTTCCGCCGGGGGCAAATGACTGGCTCCCAGCACCGCTGGCAACATCCCCGCCCGCAGGTCACCGCCACTCGGCTGCTGGTACAGGCTTAAGCCAAACTCCGGCAGCACCGCCAGCAGGTAATCGAAGATATCGCCCTGGATCCGCTCGTAGTCGGCCCATGCGGTGGTGCGGGTGAAGCAGTAGATCTCCAGCGGAATGCCCTGGGCCGTGGTCTGCATCTGCCGCACCATGCACGTCATGTTTGGCTGGATCTCTGGATGGCTTTTCAAATACGCCAACGCATACGCGCGAAAAGTGCCGATATTGGTCATGCGCCGACGGTTGGCGGACATCGCGGCGACGTTGCCCTGTGCTTCGTTCCAGGCCTGGAGTTCGGCCTTCTTGCGGCTCATGTAGTCGGTCAGCAGGTGCACCTGGGAGAGTTTCAGCTCTTCGTCGTCGCGGATGAAGCGCACGCCGCTGGCGTCGATGTACAGGCTGCGCTTGATCCGCCGCCCGCCGGAGGCCTGCATGCCGCGCCAGTTCCTGAACGACTCGGACATCAGGCGCCAGGTGGGAATCGAGACGATGGTCTTGTCGAAGTTCTGCACTTTCACGGTGTGCAGGGTGATGTCCACCACGTCACCGTCGGCACCGACCTGGGGCATTTCGATCCAGTCGCCGACCCGCAGCATGTCGTTGCTGGTCAGTTGCACGCTGGCGACGAACGACAGCAGGGTGTCCTTGTACACCAACAGGATCACCGCCGACATCGCACCCAAGCCGGAGAGCAGTAGCAGCGGTGAGCGGTCGATCAGCGTCGCGACGATGATGATCGCGCCAAACACGAACAACACCATCTTCGCCAACTGCACGTAGCCCTTGATCGAGCGGGTGCGGGCGTGTTCGGTACGAGCGTAGATATCCAGCAAGGCGTTGAGCAGGGCGCTGATCGCCAGCACCATGAACAGAATGGTGAACGCCAGGGCGACATTGCCGATGAACAGGGTGGCGGTCTTGCTCAGGCCCGGCACCAGGTACAGGCCGAACTGGATCACCAGTGATGGCGTCATCTGCGCCAGGCGGTGGAAGACTTTGTTGTGCCGCAGGTCGTTGAGCCAGTGCAGCGCGGGTTGCCGGCCCAGCAGTTTGACGGCATGAAGGATGAGGTACCGAGCCACTCGTCCGAGCAGCAATGCCACCACCAGCAACACCACCAGCGCCAGGCTGGAATGCAGCAGCGGGTGTTCGTCGAGGGTGCCCCAAAGGTCTTGGACGTTGAGCCAGAGCTGTTTGATATCCATGGGTAAACGCGATTCTTCTGTAAGACGTGACGGGGCAATTAGAGCATTTAAGTAGGCCAAAGTTGTCCTTGTGGACAAATCCCCTGACAAAAAAGCGCCTGATTGACACAGTTCGCGTAAAGAAACTCGGCCTCGGCGCCCGAAACCGTTACCCTATGCAGCTGTTTTTTTGTATTTCTTCGAGGTAGCACCCGTGTTTTCCCAATTCGCCCTGCACGAACGCCTGCTCAAAGCCGTGGCCGAGCTTAAATTTGTCGAGCCAACGCCTGTGCAAGCAGCGGCCATCCCGCTCGCGCTCGAAGGGCGTGACCTGCGGGTGACGGCTCAAACCGGGAGTGGCAAAACCGCCGCTTTCGTCCTGCCGATTCTGAACCGCCTGATCGGCCCGGCCAAAGTCCGTGTGAGCATCAAGACCCTGATCCTGTTGCCGACCCGGGAGCTGGCCCAGCAGACCTTGAAGGAAGTGGAGCGCTTTTCGCAGTTCACCTTCATCAAGTCCGGCCTGATCACCGGCGGTGAAGACTTCAAGGTCCAGGCCGCCATGCTGCGCAAAGTGCCGGATATCCTGATCGGTACCCCAGGCCGGATGATCGAGCAACTGAACGCCGGCAACCTGGACCTCAAGGAAGTTGAAGTGCTGGTGCTCGACGAAGCCGACCGCATGCTCGACATGGGCTTTGCCGACGATGTGCAGCGTTTGGTGCAAGAGTGTGTAAACCGCCAGCAGACCATGCTGTTCTCGGCCACCACCGGGGGTTCGACCCTGCGCGACATGGTCGCCAAGATCCTGAACAACCCGGAGCACCTGCAGGTCAACAACGTCAGCGACCTGAATTCGACCACGCGTCAGCAGATCATCACCGCTGACCATAACGTGCACAAAGAGCAGATCCTTAACTGGCTGCTGGCCAACGAGACCTATCAGAAGGCCATCGTGTTCACCAACACCCGCGCCATGGCCGACCGCATCTACGGTCGCCTGGTAGCCCAGGAGTACAAGGCGTTCGTCCTGCACGGTGAAAAAGACCAGAAGGACCGCAAGCTGGCCATCGACCGCCTCAAGCAAGGCGGCGTGAAGATCCTGGTCGCCACCGACGTTGCCGCCCGCGGCCTGGACGTGGATGGCCTGGACATGGTGATCAACTTCGACATGCCTCGCAGCGGTGACGAATACGTGCACCGTATCGGTCGTACCGGGCGTGCCGGCAACGATGGCCTGGCGATCTCGCTGATCTGCCACGGCGACTGGAACCTGATGTCGAGCATCGAGCGCTACTTGAAGCAGTCGTTCGAGCGCCGCACCATCAAGGAAGTCAAAGGCACCTACGGCGGGCCGAAGAAGGTCAAGGCCTCGGGCAAGGCCGTTGGCGTGAAGAAGAAAAAGGTCGACGCCAAGGGCGAGAAGAAGAAAGCCGGCGCCAAGTCGCCGACCAAGCGCAAGATTGCCAACCGCCCGAAGACCGACAACCTGTCGCTGGTCAGCAAGGACGGCATGGCGCCTCTGAAGCGTCGCAAGCCGGAAGCACCCGCTGCCGAATAAGGCTTGAGCCACAAAAAAACCGGACAATGTCCGGTTTTTTTTGCCTCAGTTTTTGGCTTTGGCGCCAGCCTCGTCCATTTCCTTGAGGCGCTGGTCGATCAGTTGGCACTTGTCGGGCAGGTCGGCGCTGGCGGTTTCCAGCTTCATGTTCTGCAACTCTTCATTGATCTTCTTGGCCTTCTCCGGGTTCTGTTGGGTGAGCTTGGTGACTTCCTTGGCCAATTGCTCACGCTTGGCGGTGGCTTCTTCCAGCGTGCAGGCCCAGGCGGGCAGGGCGGTGAGCAACGTGGCAGCGACGGCCATATTCAGCAGGGTTTTCATTGTTGGGACCTCCATGGCGGTGATATTCGGTTGAGGGCCGGCAACCTTGAAAAGTTCAGCGAAATTGCGCCTGTCCGCTAGGCTGAACGGACGATGGGTCCGGCATGTCACACCTTTGAAGGGCCTATTTTCGTGTGCCTTCTGGAGGAATCAGGATGACGACTTACAATTGGGATCTACTCGAACGCCTGCTGCATGAAGTACAAAACAGCGCCGGTCACAGCTTTACGCCACGCCCCTATGCGGAGCAGGAAGCGGCCGCCAAGGCCGCGAACGGTGAAGAGGTGGGTAACCTGGATGAGCTGAAAGTGACGGCCACCGAGTACGAAAAGCTCCTGCTGGACCGTGGCTTTATTGAGTCCCGCCCGGAGGATGAAGGCGGAAACGGTGAGAACTTCATCTTGACGCAGCGCGGCTCACAGCTGTTGAGCCTGATCGACAGCTGTATCCCCGGCAATAATCACCCACGTGAGGTACTGGACCAGCAAGCGGATGCGCTGGATCCGGCGACGTTCGATGAAGTGGCCTCAAAAGCCCAAATTGCCTGACGATTACGGGGTGCCGGCCTTCAGGCATTTAAGTGCTTTGAAGTCGCTGCGCACCTTGTCGATCTTTTGGGTCAGCTTCTGGCGCTGCTGCACGGTGCTTTCGGCCATCAGGTCGACAATCAGGCTGCGGGCTGCGGTTTCTGTCTGGGCGTAAGCCTGGCGATATTCCGGGGTCCACAGGCTTTCGCGGTCCACCAGCAGTTGCTCGATCTTCTTGGGGAAGTCGCCGCTGTGGCGATCTTTGACCGCCGCGATAAACTGCGCCTGCCAATGGGCGCGGTTGCCGATCCATTGTTGGTTCTGCTCGCCCAGGGCGATCGACCAGGCGGTGACACGATTCTGCTGGCTGGCACTTAATGGCCCCAACCATGCGTCCAGCCGCTTGTTCATGCGCTCGGCACGTTCCTTGATCTGCTGTTCCAGGGGCGGCTTGAGGTATTCGTCCTGGCGCTTGCGCAGGTCTTTGGCTAAGGCTTGCTCCATTTCCTGCACTTGTTGATCGTCGAGCCCCTGCAATAATTCGATGGCGGATGGCGTGATTGCGCGGGCGCTCTCGGCAATGGCTTGCTTGGCCTCAGCGGTACGGGTTTGCAGGGCGGCGTCGGTCACCTGATTGTTGTCGACCATCTGTTGCAGGCGGTCGAGCCAGTCCAGGTAGCCCGGCAATTGGGTGGTGCAATGCCAGGCCAGGTGTTCCTTGAGTGTGTCGTTGAACCAGCTCTTTTGCCCGGCGTTCATGTCCAGGTAGTCGCTGAGGGTCCAGGGGATGATCACATCCAGGTTGCGATAGGCCAGGCCCACCCGATTGCAGCCCGCAAGCACCAGGCTGAACATCAGCAACACCACCAATAATTTTAACCGACGCAGCATGGGCGAGTCCTTGCGCAGATGAGGGTATGGCATCTGAACCCGTCAGGGCGACGACAGTTCAGCTCATCAATAAAATGCTCGCTCTGCCTTCAAGGTCAATAGTCCGTCGCATTGCGAGTTGTGTCCGGAATAAGCCGAACAATCGCCGCCGCTGAGGCTGGAATCGCTGTAGATCAGGTTCAGGTCAACGCCCATCCACGGCCGGGAGAATTGCACCGACCAGTCGCTGAAACTGCGGATGGAGCCGCCATCGGCCACCGACACCGGAGCGCCCAACTGGTGGGTGGTGTATTTCATGCTGACGCCGATGCCGAAAGGCTTGGTGCCGCCGAGGTCGGCAAACAGGGTGCTGTCCTGGCGGTCCGGGTCGTTGCTGAAGGAGGCGCCGAAGCGGTTGCCCAGCAAGGTCAGGCCGCCGTAGAACTCCTGGCTGTCGAGTGGGCTCAACTTGGGATAGCTGTAGTGAATCATCCCCAGTTCATAACCCAGGGTCTGGTCAAAGGGATGCTTGAAGCCCAGGTAGGAATCAACTTCCAGGTTGCTTGTAGGGGAAATCCCCATGCTTGGTGAGAATTGGCCAAGGTACAGGCCGCTGCCGTGGCTCAGGTCCAGGCCGCCATGGAACGAGTCGCTCCCGGGCGCAGTGGGCTTTACCAAACCTTGGGCCATGCTGCGGCTGGGCGTTGTGCCCAATTTGAGGTCGAAATCACCCAGTTCACGCTGGAAAACCTGCGCTTCGGCAAGGGGGCTGGCTAACAGGGCACAGGCCAGGAAAATGCAGGATTTGAGCATGCTTCACTCCATGAAAAGCGAGGAGCAGTAACGGGAAATATCAGGCAAATGCCCGATCTAGACGTGTGCAAGCATACCGGCGATGGTTCGCAGATAAAGCCCGTTCGTCGCTTGGTGTAAAAAGGGGTGTATCAGGAGGGTGTTGCGGGCTCTAGTCCTAGCGCCTTGAAAGGCAAAGCGCATAGGGACCAGGTGGAATGCGCAATATTACTTTTTACCCAGGGTGATCTGCTTGGACGGGCCGAAAGTCTGGCCGCTTACGCCTTTGGCGATCTGCTGGATTTCGCCGCCCTGCTTGAGGAATGCAGCAATTTGGCTGTTGATCGATTCGCTGGTTTCAACGGCGGGAGCTGGCTTTGCTTTGCTGTTGGATGCTTTTACGCGCATGGCGGCCACTAACCTGTAGAAAATTAACTTGGCCATGCATCGTACATGAAATGCTTGACAATTGCTTGGCAAATATCCCCCTGAAATATACGGCGGGTTTATGAATTGCCCGCGATTAATCAGTGAAATACCCACCTAACTCGCTGTTTTAACTCGAAACCCTCGGGGAAATATGCCGTGGGCGCTGGCAGGATGCAGGCTGATCATCTGACGAGCGGGGCGGTGACTGGCAAACCCACGATTTTTCAGGCCCGTGCGCCGGTACACGGGACCGCCGCCGTCAACTCGGGTAGAATGCCGCCCACGCAATGAGGGTATTGGAAATGGCTTTAGTCGGGCGCTACAACAGCTTGCAAGTGGTTAAACACACTAACTTTGGTTTGTACCTGGACGGTGATCAAGAGGGTGAAATCCTTTTGCCCAATCGTTATATCCCCAAGGATATTCCCAGTGAAGATGAAGACTGGCTCAACGTTTTTATTTATCTGGACAGCGATGACAAACTGATCGCCACCACCGAAAAACCAAAAGTACAGGTGGGTGAATTTGCCAGTCTGAAAGTGGTTGAAGTCAACAGCATTGGTGTATTCCTGGACTGGGGCCTGCCCAAGGATTTGCTGCTGCCTTACTCCGAAGAAAAGCGCCAGATGACCGCCGGTGAATATTGCGTGGTGCACGTCTACCTCGACAAACACACCAAGCGCATCACCGCCACCGCACGCCTTGACCGTTACCTGGACAAGACCCCGGCCACCTACAAGGTTGGCCAGGAAGTTGACTTGCTGGTGGCCGAAGCCACCGACATGGGCTTCAAGGCGATTATCAACAACAAGCACTGGGGCCTGATCCACAAGAACGAAGTGTTCAAGTTCCTGCGCCCGGGCAAGGAAGAGAAAGGCTTCATCAAGGAAATCCGCGCCGACGGCAATATCAGCCTCAGCCTGCAGCCGGTGGGTGAAGAAGCAGCCTCCAGCCTGAACTCGAAGATCCTCGCCAAGTTGCGCGACAACAACGGCACCTTGCCGGTCAGTGATAAAAGCGACCCGGCACTGATCAGCAGTTTGTTCGGCGTGAGCAAAGGCAACTTCAAGAAGGCCATCG
Organism: Pseudomonas sp. A125; assembly: GCF_055409485.1. Lineage (NCBI taxonomy): Bacteria > Pseudomonadati > Pseudomonadota > Gammaproteobacteria > Pseudomonadales > Pseudomonadaceae > Pseudomonas > Pseudomonas sp. A125. The sequence goes on along the minus strand of NZ_JBUZVP010000001.1, from coordinate 464,840 downwards.
GCGCCCTCTACAAGCAAGGTCACATTGTGATTCACGCGGATCGCATTGAACTAAGCTGATCGCGGTTTGCTCTTCTGTAGGAGCCGGCTTGCCGGCGATGAGGCCCACCAGCCTTGCGGTGATTACCTAACGCCATCGCTGGCGAGCCAGCTCCTACAAGGATCAAGCGAATGTCCAGGAAGAACCTGTCTGCCTACCTCGGCACTTTGCTTGCCTTTCTGATCCTGGACGGCCTGTGGCTCGGCGTACTCATGGGCCCGACCTACAAAGCGCTGCTCGGCCCGCTGATGCTTGATCAGCCGCGCCTGTTTCCGGCCGTGGCGTTCTATCTCCTCTATGTCTTCGGTTGCGTGGTGTTCGTCGTGCTTCCCGCGTTAACGAACGGCGGCTGGCCACGTGCCGCGCGGCTTGGCGCATTATTGGGCCTGGTGGCTTACGGCACGTATGACCTGAGCAATTGGGCGACGTTGCAGGGCTGGTCCGTCGGATTGGCGGTCATGGACATCGCTTGGGGTACCTTCCTGAGCGCGGTTTGCTGCACCGTGGGCTATCAATGTGCACGCAGGGTGCACAATTGATTGTGTACAGGATTGAACTGCACCATCCCTGAGCGAACCTGGATTACGCCCCTCACGCAGGGTGATGCTCGCAACCCCTGTTCCAGAGGGATTGTGCCGAGTTTCCTGCCATTGGCACGCATTCTGCTCATAAACTCGTATACAAACCATGCCGCCTCCCGTACGCACTCCCGTCGCGGGTGGCAGGCCGGTATTTACGAGGAGCCCTGCGATGTCCGAACAATTGCCCAAAGGCTACAGCCCGCGCCTGTATAACCAGGACTTAGGCCCGCTGCCGCAAAAATGGAACTGGTACAACATCTTCGCCTTTTGGATGAGCGACGTGCACAGCGTCGGCGGATACGTATTCGCCGCCAGCCTGTTTGCCCTCGGGTTGGCCAGCTGGCAGGTGTTGATCGCCCTGCTCGCCGGGATCTGCATTGTGCAATTGATCGCCAACCTGGTGGCCAAGCCGAGCCAACAGGCAGCGGTGCCTTATCCCGTGATCTGCCGGTTGGCGTTTGGCGTCTTCGGGGCGAATATCCCTGCGGTGATTCGCGGCTTGATCGCGGTGGCTTGGTACGGGATTCAGACGTACCTGGCGTCCAGCGCATTGATCATTGTGGTGCTGCGCTTTTTCCCTCAGATGGCGGTCTATGCAGAACCGCATTTTGCTGGCCTTTCTTACTTGGGCTGGTTCGGTTTCCTCAGCCTGTGGACGCTCCAGGCGCTGGTGTTCTGGACCGGCATGGAGTCCATCCGTCGTTTTATCGATTGGGCGGGCCCGATTGTCTACGCGGTGATGTTCGCCCTGGCAGGCTGGATCGTCTGGAAGGCGGGTTGGGCCAATATCAACTTCACCCTGGCGGAAAAGTCCCTGTCCGGTTGGCAGGCCTTCGGCCAAATCATCGTGGCAACGGCCTTGGTGGTGTCGTACTTTTCGGGGCCTACCTTGAATTTTGGTGATTTCAGCCGGTACTGCCGCACGATGAAGGACGTGCGTCGCGGAAACTTCTGGGGCTTGCCGGTCAATTTCCTGGCGTTCTCCCTGGTCACCGTGGTGATCGTCTCGGGGACCTTGCCGGTATTTGGCGAAATGCTCCACGACCCGATCGCCACCGTCTCACGTATCGACAACAACATGGCCGTGCTGCTCGGGGCATTCGCGTTTGTCACGGCGACTATCGGCATCAATATCGTCGCCAACTTCGTCTCGCCGGCATTTGATTTTGCCAACGTGGCACCGAGCAAAATCAGCTGGCGCGCCGGCGGCATGATCGCTGCGGTGGCCTCGGTCTTCATCACTCCGTGGAACCTGTTCAACAACCCGCTGATGATCCACTACACCCTCGACATCCTCGCGGCGTTTATCGGGCCGCTGTTCGGGATTTTGCTGGTGGATTTCTACCTGATCAAAAAGCAGAAGATCGATGTGGATGCACTGTTCGATGACAGCCCGAGCGGTCGCTACTACTTTGACGGCGGCGTGAACTGGACGGCGGTCAAGGCGCTGGTGCCCGCGACGCTGGTGGGCGTCGCGATCACCTTCACCCCGGCGCTGCAGGGCATGGCCAACTTCGCCTGGTTTACCGGCTGCTTCCTGGGTGGGCTGTTTTTCCTGGTGTTGGCGCGGCGTGAACAGGTTCGCGCACCTGCGCCGATGGTTGTCGGCTGACCAGCACCGAGCCTGCCACTAACAAACCGGCGCCGGCGACCACCAGCGCCGGTTGCAGCCCGCCACTGAGGTGGCTGCTGACCGACGCGAGCAATGGCCCGCTCAATTGGCCGATGGCAAAGCAGGCGGTCAGCAACCCGGTGCTGCGCTGATAGCCGTGGGGGGCCACCTCGCGCAAGCGCGCCATCACCAGTTGCATGCACGCCAGGAATGGCCCGCCGCACAGCAACACCCCCAGCGCCAGGCCCCAACCGTTGCCCAGCAGGCAGGCAAACACCCCAGCCGCTTGCAGCCACAGGGTTGTCATCAGCCAGCGGCGGGTGGTGTTGGGGTCTTTGCGGCGCAGGCTCGTTACCACTACGCCAATTGCGGCGGCAAGGCCAAAGCAGGGCCAGAACAAGTCCGCCTGCCAGGCGCCCTTGAATTGCGCGCTGGCCATCTGGGACAGGAACGTCGCCGGGATGATGTACCCGAGCCCATACAACACGTAGATCCAGCACAGGTGTGTGATGCTGCCGTTGCGGACCACGTCGGTGTGGCTGGCAACGGGCGCGCTGGTGGTGGAAGGCTTGGGTAAAAACGGCAGGATGGCCAGCAGCATCACCAGCGCAACCACGCCATACACCAGCCACAAGGTTGCAGAGCTTTGGCCCAGCAGGTTGGCGCCCAGCGCCAACAACCCGGTCAACAGAATCCCCAGCCCCGGCCCGGCAAACACCAGTGCACCCAGGCGTGGACGCCCAGCGGCAATTGCCAGCGGCTGGCTCAGGCTGGTGATCATCACCAACGCCCAGGCGCTCGCCACACCGGTCCCGAAACGCAGCAGCAGGTGCGGCCAGAACCCATGGGCCCAGTACGATGCAAAGGTCAGCAGCACACACAACCACAGCCCGCCGTACAAACGTGCGCGCACATGGTGATGGCTGCGGGCAAAGATCGAGTCCACCGCGCCGACGAAATAACCCAGGTAATTGGCCGCCGCAATCAGGCCGGCGCCGGTCAGGTCGATTTGCCCTTCACTGAGCAAGTGCGGCATTTGCGGCGTCAGCGCGAAGCGGCCAATGCCCATGGCCATCATCAAGGCAATAAAACTGGCGAGTAAGCGGATCAGCGGTGACATGGTCATTTCCTGCGAGGAGCGAGTGACCTTCAGGCTAATGCGGATTGACTTTCTGTAAAAATGAATAATAGTGAGCAACTTGTTCAGTTTTGGAGAAAGGTGATGGAGTTTAGTCAATTGCGGATTTTCCAGGCCGTGGCCGAGGAGGGCTCCATCACCCGTGCTGCCGAACGCCTGCACCGGGTGCCGTCCAACCTGTCGACCCGGCTTAAACAGATGGAAGAACAGCTCGGTGTCGAACTGTTCGTGCGCGAGCGCCAGCGCTTGCAGCTTTCTCCCGCCGGCAAAGTGCTGCTGGACTACAGCGCGCGCTTGCTGGCCCTGCATGATGAAGCCCATGGTGCGGTGCAGGGCGGGCAACCGGCCGGCGACTTTGTGCTCGGCAGCATGTACAGCACCGCGGCGATTCATTTGCCGAAGCTGCTCGCGCGCTATCACAAGGCGTATCCGATGGTGAACCTGCAAGTGCAATCGGCTCCCAGCGGTGAGCTGCTGGAAGGCTTGATCACCGGCCGGCTGGACGCTGCGCTGGTGGACGGGCCGTTGGCGCTGGCCACCCTCGACGGCGTGCCACTGTGCGAAGAGCGCTTGCTGCTGATTTGCGAAGCGGATCACCCGCCCGTGCGTGGGCCACAGGATGTTGCCGGCCGCTCGGTGTTCACATTCCGCCGCAGTTGTTCCTACCGGGCGCGCCTGGAAGCCTGGTTTTCCCACGACCGCGTGGCCATGGGCCGAGCCATCGAGATCGAGTCTTACCAGGGCATGCTGGCCTGTGTGATCGCCGGTTCCGGCGTGGCGTTGATGTCGGAATCGATGCTCGACAGCCTGCCGGGCAAGGACAGCGTGTCCATTCATCCGCTGGCGGAGCCTTTTGCCCGCGCCACCACGTGGTTGATGTGGCGCAAGGGCATGCTCGGCGCTAACCTCAATGCGTGGATTGACCTGCAGCAAGAGGGCAAGGTGCTACTGGAAACCGAACCCCGAGCGATTGCTTGAACGATCCGTCAGGATTTGAATCAATCCTGTAATAGTTCGTTGTGGTTTCGTTCAAGCAATGCGTAGGACTTAGGGCTACTATCACTGTAGGAAAAGGCGACAGAACTTACGCCTACCAGCATTACCCTCAAAGGGGGCAACCATGAAAGAGAAAATCCAGAACTGGCTCCACGACCTCGGTGTTGCGCTTGGCTTGATCGAGCCGCCACTGCAGCCGGTGCCGATCCGCACCGATGACGAGCAGCGTCGCCCGCGTCGCAGGTAAGGCGTTAAAGCGCTCAAGCACCTGTGTTTGGGCGCAATTGGCAAAGGCAGAGAATTTAGTGTGGGAGCGGGCTTGCTCGCGAAGGGTGTGTGCCAGTCGATACATGTGCTGACTGGCACACCCCCTGCGCGAGCAAGCCCGTTCCCACATTTGTTTTGTGTAACCGCAAAAAAAACGGGTGCGACATCCGACGTCGCACCCGCTGAAGAAAGCTTCTTTCAACTGTTCATTCAGATCGCCCGTGCCGCTGCAGCCTCCGGACGGCGCGACAACACGCTCACCAGCACAAAACTCACCAGGCCCACGCCCAGGCTGTAGTAGATCGGCGTGTTGGCATCCAGGCCATCCTTGATCATGAACACCAGCGCAGTCACAAAGCCCAGGGTCATGGAAGTTATTGCCCCGGAAGTCGTTGCACGCTTCCAGAAAATCGCCCCGATCAGTGGGATCAGCATGCCGCCCACCAACAGGTTGTAAGCCAGGGTCAGCGCGCTGATCACATCGGTAACCACCAGTGCGATACCCAGCACGGCAATGCCCGTCAGCAAGGTAAACAGGCGGTTGATATTCAAGCTCGACTGTTTACCACCGCGCAGGCGCGGCAGCAGGTCTTCGGTCAATACGGTGGAAGCAGCGAGCAAGCCGGCGCTGGCGGTAGACATCATTGCGGCCAGTGCCGCGGCGATGACCAGGCCGCGGATACCGTCCGGCAGCGAGACTTTGACGATGGCGGCAAACGCATTGTTGACGTTGTCCAGGTCCGGGAGCAGTACGTGGGCGGCCATGCCGATCAGCGCACAGGCCAGGCCGTAGAGGATGCAGTAGAAACCGGCGAAGGTGCCTGCGTACTTGGCGACCTTTTCGTCACGGGCAGTGAACACCCGCTGCCAGATGTCCTGGCCGATCAGGATGCCGAAAAAGTAAATCATGAAGTAGGTGATGATGGTGTCCCAGCCAATTTCAGTGAAGCTGAAATTCGACGCGGGCAGCTTGGCCACCAGTTCATCCCAGCCGCCGACGCGGTACAGGCAGATTGGCAGCAGGATAAACATCAGGCCGACGGTCTTGATCACAAATTGCACGATGTCGGTCAGGGTCAGTGACCACATGCCACCGATGGTCGAATACACCACCACCACACCACCGCCCACCAATACCGACATCCAGAACGGCAGGTCGAACAGCACTTGCAGCACGGTGCCGATTGCGAGGATCGAGGTCACGCCGATCATCAGCGCGTAGGCCAGCATGATCACCGCGCTGGCCTGGCGGGCCATGGGGTTGTAGCGCTTTTCCAGCACTTGGGTGACGGTGAAGATTTTCAGCTTCAGCAGCGGCTTGGCCAGGAACAGGTTCAACGCAATGATGCCTGCACCCAGCGCGGCGCACAGCCAGAACCCGGAAATGCCATGCACATAGCCCAGGCGCACGGTGCCGACGGTGGACGCGCCGCCCAGCACAGTGGCGGCCATGGTGCCCATGTACAGCGTCGGGCCGAGGTTGCGGCCGGCCACCAGGTAGTCTTCATGGGTCTTGGCCCGGCGCATGCCGTAGTAGCCGAGCACCAGCATGCCGGCGGCGTAGATGAGGACGACGAATAGATCTAATGCCATGACGGCGGGTCTCCGATTATCTTTTTTATGTGGGGCTAAAGGGGGCTGTGTGGCGAGGGAGCTTGCTCCCGCTGGGCTGCGCAGCAGCCCCAATCCATTTCACGCAACTCATCAGGCGGCCTCGGGACTGCTGCGCAGCCCCGCGGGAGCAAGCTCCCTCGCCACAGTCGGCCCGTAGACCGAGGCCGGTTCAGGGAACACGCGAAGCAGTGTCAGGTACACCAGCGAGGCCAGGCCAAGCGTTACCGGCAAGCTGATGTCGATGCCATCGGCGAGGTTGCCCAACGGCCCCACGAACTGCCCCGGCAGGTTGACGAAGCACAGGCCCACCAGCGCACTCGGGATCCAGGCCCCCAGGCCGCGCCAGTTCCAGCCGTGGCTGAACCAGTAGCGCCCGCCGGTTTCACCGCGCGTGAACACTTGCAGGTCGTCCGGGCAGTAGTAGCCCCGGCGTACGATCAGGCCGATGATCATCATCACCATCCACGGCGTGGTGCAGGTGATGATCAGCACGGCGAAGGTCGACACGCTCTGCACCAGGTTGGCGGCGAAACGTCCGATAAAGATGAAGGCAATCGACATCACCCCTATCAGCAGCGTCGCCTTGACCCGCGACAGCAACCGTGGGAACACGCTGGACATGTCCAGCCCGGTGCCATACAGCGAGGTGGTGCCAGTGGACATGCCGCCGATTACCGCGATCAGGCACACCGGCAGGAAGAACCAGCTCGGTGCCACGGCCAGCAAGCCGCCGACATAGTTGTTGGCCGCGATGTAGTCCGGTGCCTTGATCGCCACGATGGTGGCGGTGGCGAGGCCGAACAGGAACGGGATCAAGGTTGCGATCTGCGCGAGCACTACCGCCAACATGATCCGCATCTTCGAGGTTTCCCGCGGGATGTAGCGCGACCAGTCACCGAGGAACGCACCGAAGGAAATCGGATTGCTCATGGCGACCAGCGCCGCACCGATAAACGCCGCCCAGAAGCCAGTCTGGCCGAGGGCAACGGTGCCGGCGAAGTGGCTATCAAAGGCAGGCGCGAAGGCGAAGATACCCAGCAGGAACAGCAGGCTCGCCGCCCATACGGCAATGCGGTTGACCCACAGCATGAAGCGAAAGCCGTAGATGCACACCGTCAGTACCAGAATGGCGAACACGCCGTAGGCCAGGCCCAGGGTCAGGTCGGTTTCAGGCAACCCCACCAGGCGTTTCGCGCCGCCTACCAGCGCATCGCCTGAACTCCACACCGACAGTGAGAAGAACGCGATCGCCGTCAGCAGTGACAGGAACGAGCCGACAATCCGCCCGTGCACACCAAAGTGCGCCCCGGAAGACACGGCGTTATTGGTGCCATTGAGCGGGCCGAACAGGCCCATGGGCGCGAGGATTAGCGCACCCACCAGCACGCCCAGCACAATCGCCCAGACGCCGGCCTGGAACGACAAGCCAAACAACACCGGAAAGCTCCCCAGCACGGCGGTGGCGAAGGTGTTGGCGCCGCCGAAAGTCAGGCGAAACAAATCCTTCGGCCCAGCGGTACGTTCGTGGTCCGGGATCTGTTCGACGCCGTTGGTTTCTATGTTGCGAATACTATTTTCGTTGTTTTTATTATTCATGATCAGCTCCGATCACATTGGCTAAGGGGGCGGCAGCCCTTCCGGCATAGCGGACAAATGTTCGTGACAGGCCAGCCACAGGCCTTCTTTTTGTTGTGTGCGATCACCTTGTCGTTTGAAGACAATGGTCTCGCGTTCCTGGCTAAAGAATTGCTCCCCGTTCATGCGCAGCTCGGTGGCCACGTCATGCACAAATACTGCGACGTCACCTTGCAGGCTGACGAATGCGTTGCTTGAGGTGCAGGACAGCACCTCAAATCCCTCGTCCCGGCGCCAGCTGTCCCACAACGCCTGGTAGGCATCGCGACTCAGCAGCGGCTGGGGGAGGGTGTAGAACACGAAGCTGGCGTCGGCACTGAACGCGCCGAAGTAGGCGGCGCGGTCATTGCGGGCGAAGGCCGACACCAGGTCGGCCGCGGCGTTTAATACCTCAGCCTGCGCGTTCATCAGCGGTGCGCCACGCCAGGCAGTACGCAAAGCATTTCGTACAGCAGGTTGGCGCCCAGCAGCGAGGTGTTGCCGGTGGTGTCGTACGGCGGCGAAACTTCTACCAGGTCGCAACCAATCAGGTCCAGGCCTTGGCAGCCGCGGATGATTTCAATCGCCTGGATCGTGGTCAAGCCACCGATTTCCGGGGTGCCGGTGCCAGGCGCCCAGGCCGGGTCGATGCCGTCGATATCAAAGCTCAGGTACACCGGGCCGCCGCCGACTTTCTCGCGCACTTCAGCCATCAGGGGCGCCAGCGAGTGGTGCCAGCATTCTTCGGCCTGGACCACGCGGAAACCCTGTTTACGGCTCCAGTTGAAGTCTTCGGCGGTGTAGCCCTGGGCGCGCAGGCCGATCTGCACCACGCGGTCGCAATCCAGCAGGCCTTCCTCTACCGCGCGGCGGAAAGTGGTGCCGTGGGCGATTTTCTCGCCGAACATGTGGTCGTTCACGTCGGCGTGGGCGTCGATGTGCACCAGCCCGACCTTGCCGTGTTTCTTGTGGATCGCCCGCAGGATCGGCAGGGTGATGGTGTGGTCACCGCCCAGTGTCATCGGAACCACGTTGTGTTCGAGGATCTCGTCGTAGGCTTCTTCGATGATGCGCACGGCGTCCAGCAGGTTGAAGGTGTTGATCGCCACGTCGCCGATGTCGGCAACCGACAGCGAGTCAAACGGTGCGGCGCCGGTGGCCATGTTGTAAGGGCGGATCATCACCGATTCAGCGCGGATTTCCCGCGGCCCGAAACGGGTGCCGGCACGCAGGGAGGTGCCGATGTCCAGGGGCACGCCGACGAAGGCGGCATCCAGGCCCTTGGCCGATTGCAAGTGGGGAAGACGCATCATGGTGGCGATGCCGGCGAAGCGCGGCATTTCGTTGCCGCCCAGTGGTTGGTGGAAAATCTTGTCCACGGGATTGCCTCATCGTTGTGTTTATTAGGGGCCGATTCTGCGAAATGCAGGGGAAGGGAAGAATCGGCAGGGGCAAATACTTAGTTCAGATTTTTCTAAACTAACGCTTAAGGTAAACTCGGCTGCAACTGTAGGAGCTGGCTTGCCAGCGATGCAGGCGCCTCGGTGTAACAGGCGCACCGAGTGGATTGCATCGCTGGCAAGCCAGCTCCTACAGGTTTTGTGTTACTTGGAGATCTTATGGCCAACGCCTTGCCCGACCTGAAACTCCTGCGCATCTTCGTCAGCGTCGTGCGGCACCAGGGTTTCGCGAATGCCCAGCACGAACTCAACCTGTCGACCTCGGCCATCAGCACGTATATGAGCCAGCTGGAAGCCGCGTTGGGCCTGGTGTTGTGCCATCGCGGCCGGGGCGGTTTCAGTCTCACCAGCAAGGGCGAGCTGTTCCATCAGGAAACGTTGCGCCTGCTGGGTGAACTGGAAGGCTTTGAGCAATACGCCGCGGCACTGAAAGGCGAATTGCGCGGCACCCTGAAGCTGGGCGTGCTCGACTCCACCGTCAGCGACAAGGCCCTGCCGTTTGCCGAAGTCATCGGTGCCTACAGCCAGGAACACCCGGCGGTGCATTTGCACCTGTCGGTGATGAGCCCTTATGAGTTGCAGCTCGGGGTCCAGGACAATCGCCTGGACCTGGCCATCGGTGCCTTCTCCAACCGCATGAGCGGGCTGATCTATATGCCGCTGTACCGCGAACAGCACTGGCTGTATTGCAGCACCCGCCATCCATTGTTCAATGAGCGGCGGATCCCCGAGCAAGTGATCACCCAGCAACGCATGGTCGGGCGTGGTTACTGGAGCCAGGCCGAACTCGCACGCCACGGCTTCAAGCACAGCGCGGCCACGGTCGAAAGTATGGAGGCGCAATTGATCCTGGTGCTGTCCGGCGCCTATATCGGCTACCTGCCGGAACACTACGCCCAGGCTTGGGCCGACAAGGGCGACTTGCGGGTATTGCTGCCGGCGACCTTCGGTTACCAGGCGCCGTTCTCGATGATCATGCGCCGGGGCCGCAGCCGCGAGCCGTTGATCCAGACCTTCCGCGATTTACTTAAAGCCCAGCTCAACCAGGCCTGAAAACCCATGTCCAGATCCCAATGTTCCCGCTGCCTGCGGCCCACCACTCACTGCCTGTGTGCGCTGATCCCAAGCCTGGATAGCCGTACTCGCGTGTTGCTGTTGCAGCATCCGAGTGAGGTCAATCACGCATTGAATACCGCCCGGTTGGCGGCGCTGGGATTGGTGAATGCGCAGTTGATAGTGGGGGAGGTGTTTGAGGAGTTGCAGGCGTTGTTGAATCCTCCGGGCTATCAGGCGCGATTGTTATTTCCGGGCGAGGACGCGCAACCGTTGCGGGCCTACACACCGTCCGACGAACCGTTGCTGCTGGTAGTGCCGGACGGTACCTGGCGCAAAGCGCGCAAATTGCTGCACCTCAACCCTTTGCTGGCGGCGTTGCCAAGAGTGACGCTGGCGGAAGGTGCCGTGTCCCGTTACCGGCTGCGCAAGGCGCCGGGGCCCGGGGCATTGTCGACGGTGGAAGCTATCGTGCAGGCATTGCAGGTGCTTGAAGCCCCGACCTTATTTGAGCCGTTATTGAAACCATTTGAGGCGCTGATCGACGGGCAAATTGCCGCGATGGGGCAGGAAGTGTACCGACGCAACCACGGCACGCAATCTCCGTAGCAGTTGTCGAGCGCCAGCGAGGCTACGTCTGCCGCACCGCCGCTCTCGCGCCAGGCAAAGGACTGCGCCGCCCCCGACGCAGCCTCGCGGGGGCTCGACAGCTGCTACACAAAAACATCGGGTGTGTCTCACTACGTGTTCGCGGGCTCTAGATTCTGCTTATTCCATTAAGCGATAAGCACCACACTTTGCGTGATATGGCCCGCCAGCCTTTCCCGGTATGATGGGCGCCCCCGCAGTCTGGATTGCGAATACGCCATGACCTTGCAGTACCCCACCATCGCCGATTGCGTCGGCAACACCCCGCTGGTCCGCTTGCAGCGCCTGCCGGGCAACACCAGCAACACCTTGTTGCTCAAGCTCGAAGGGAACAACCCGGCCGGCTCGGTCAAGGACCGCCCGGCGTTGTCGATGATCACCCGCGCCGAGTTGCGTGGGCAGATCAAGCCTGGCGACACCCTGATCGAAGCCACCTCCGGTAACACCGGGATCGCCCTGGCCATGGCCGCGGCAATCAAGGGCTACAAGATGGTTCTGATCATGCCCGACAACGGCAGCGCCGAGCGCAAGGCGGCGATGACCGCCTATGGCGCCGAGCTGATCCTGGTCACCCAGGAAGAAGGCATGGAAGGCGCGCGCGACCTCGCCGAGCGTATGGCTGCCGAAGGCCGTGGCCTGGTGCTGGACCAGTTCGCCAATGGGGATAACCCCGAGGCGCACTACACCACCACCGGCCCGGAAATCTGGCGCCAGACCCAGGGCACCATCACCCACTTTGTGAGTTCGATGGGCACCACTGGCACCATCATGGGCAACTCGCGCTACCTCAAGGAGCAGAACCCCGACATCCAGATCGTCGGCCTGCAACCCATGGAAGGCGCGTCGATCCCGGGGATCCGTCGTTGGCCCGAAGAGTACTTGCCGAAAATTTATAACGCGGCTCGCGTCGATCGCATCATCGACATGGCCCAGCGTGAAGCCGAAGACACCACCCGCCGTCTGGCCCGTGAAGAAGGCATCTTCTGCGGCGTGTCGTCCGGTGGTGCGGTGGCCGGGATGTTGCGCTTGTCCCAGGAGTTGGAAAACGCGGTGATCGTCGCGATCATCTGTGACCGTGGCGACCGTTACCTGTCGACCGGCATTTTCGACGCGCCCAACTGATGGCCAAGCACGAGAGAGGCCTGCGCTTCCAACCGACGGGCGGCAGCCGGGCCCCACAGATCCCTGTAGGCAAGAAGCAGCGCCTGACCATCGAGCGCCTGGCCAACGACGGCCGCGGCATCGTGTTCTTTGAAGGCCGCACCTGGTTTGTGGTGGGTGCCCTGGCCGGTGAAGAGGTTGAAGCCCGGGTGTTGGGCGCCCACGGCAAAGTGGTCGAAGCGCGCACCGAGCGAGTCTTTACCGCCAGCGAACTGCGCCGCCCGGCACCCTGTGTGCATGCCGGCCGCTGCGGCGGTTGCAGCCTGCAACACTTGCCCCATGACGAACAACTTGCCCTGAAACAGCGCATGCTCGCCGAGCAATTATCCCGCGTGGCCGGTGTCGAACCCCAAGAGTGGGCCGCGCCTTTGAGCGGGCCGGAATTCGGCTACCGCCGCCGTGCCCGCGTGGCCGTGCGCTGGGATGCCAAGGCGAAGAAACTTGAGGTGGGCTTTCGCGCCGTGGCCAGCCAGGACATCGTCGCCATCGACGATTGCCCCGTGCTGGTACAGGCCTTGCAGCCGATCATGCAGCGCTTGCCAAACATGCTGCGGCGCTTGAGCAAACCTCAGGCGTTGGGGCATGTGGAATTGTTCAGTGGCTCGTCGATTGCCGTGTTGTTGCGACACATGGCGCCCTTGTCCGAAGCGGACCTGACGATCCTGCAGGAATTTTGCACGTTCCATGAAGCCCAACTGTGGCTGCATGGCGAGGGCCAACCGCAGCCGTTCGAACCAGACCAGGCCTTGGGCTATCGTCTGGAACAGTGGGATTTGCAGTTGGCATACCGCCCGGGAGACTTTGTGCAGGTCAACGCCTTGGTCAACGCGGCGATGGTCGCCCAGGCCCTGGAATGGCTGGCGCCCAAGCCCGACGAGCGGGTGCTGGATTTGTTTTGTGGCTTGGGCAACTTCGCCCTGCCGCTGGCCCGCCAAGTGCGGGAAGTAGTGGCGGTGGAAGGCGTACAGGCCATGGTGGACCGGGCAGCGCAGAATGCTGTCAGCAATAATTTGCATAATGTGCAGTTTTTTCAGGCCGATTTGTCCCAGCCTTTGACCGACGCGGAATGGGCCCAACAGGGCTTTTCTGCGGTACTCTTGGACCCACCCCGCGATGGTGCCCTGGAGGTTGTGCGCAAGCTCGCCACCCTGGGGGCTGATCGCCTGGTGTATGTGTCCTGCAACCCAGCCACGCTGGCGCGGGACACGGTCGAGTTGGTCAAGCAAGGCTACCGGCTAAAACGTGCCGGGATCCTCGACATGTTTCCCCAGACGGCCCATGTCGAGGCCATGGCGTTATTTGAAGCGGGCTAGGATGCCCGTTTAATCCGACTGGCCTGCATCTCCTGGGCCTGTGACCTGCCAGGGAGCGTGCACAAGCTTTTTTGTAAAGCAGGTCAGCGATGATTTTGACGCACTAAAAGGTGCGTCGTAGGGAAGGTAAGCAAGATGGTACAGGTGAGAGCACACCAGCCGATCAACACCGACGGCAGTATCAATCTCGAGGCATGGCTGGATCATGCCGTCAGTGTCGACCCGGCACTGGACCGTGAAGCCTTGAAAGCAGCCTGCGAGTTCGCTCGTGAGTCTGAACAGCAAGACAATGCGGCAAAGAACCTGTGGGCCGAAGGCACTTCAAGCTTTCGCACCGGGTTGGAAATCGCCGAGATCCTCGCCGATCTCAAGCTCGATCAGGATTCACTGATCGCGGCGGTGCTGTATCGCGGCGTGCGCGAAGGGCATATTCAATTGCCCACCGTCAGCCAGCGTTTTGGCACCGTGGTGGCCAAGCTGATCGACGGCGTGCTGCGCATGGCGGCGATCAGTGCCAGCCTCAGCCCGCGCCAGTCCATGGTGCTGGGCACCCAGGGCCAGGTGGAAAACCTGCGCAAGATGCTGGTGGCGATGGTCGACGACGTACGCGTCGCGCTGATCAAGCTGGCCGAGCGCACCTGCGCGATTCGTGCGGTGAAAACCGCCGACGACGAAAAGCGCAACCGCGTCGCCCGCGAGGTGTTCGACATCTACGCGCCACTGGCCCACCGCCTGGGCATCGGCCATATCAAGTGGGAGCTGGAGGACTTGTCCTTCCGCTACCTGGAGCCCGACCAATACAAACAGATTGCCACGCTGCTCCATGAGCGGCGGCTCGACCGTGAGCGTTTCATCGCCGACGTGATGAGCCAATTGCGCACGGAGTTGCAGGCCACCGGTGTTGAAGCTGACATCAGCGGCCGGGCCAAACACATCTATTCCATCTGGCGCAAAATGCAGCGCAAGGGCCTGGCCTTCAGCCAGATCTACGACGTGCGCGCCGTGCGGGTGCTGGTGCCGGAAATGCGCGACTGCTACACCGCGCTGGGTATCGTCCACACACTGTGGCGGCACATCCCCAAGGAATTCGACGACTACATCGCCAACCCCAAAGAAAACGGTTACCGCTCGTTGCACACGGCAGTGATCGGCCCCGAAGGCAAGGTGCTGGAAGTGCAAATCCGCACCCACGCCATGCATGAAGAGGCGGAGCTGGGGGTGTGTGCGCACTGGCGCTACAAGGGCACCGACGTCAAGGCCGGGTCCAACCAGTACGAAGAGAAAATCTCCTGGTTGCGCCAGGTGCTGGAATGGCACGAAGAACTGGGCGACATCGGCGGCCTGGCCGACCAGCTGCGGGTGGATATCGAGCCCGACCGGGTCTATATCTTCACCCCTGACGGCCACGCGATCGACCTGCCCAAGGGCTCCACGCCGCTGGATTTTGCCTACCGCGTGCACACCGAGATCGGCCACAACTGCCGTGGCGCGAAGATCAACGGGCGCATCGTGCCGCTCAACTACAGCCTGCAAACCGGTGAACAGGTCGAGATCATCACCAGCAAGCACGGTACGCCGAGCCGCGACTGGTTGAACCCGAACCTGGGCTACATCACCACGTCCCGGGCGCGGGCGAAGATTGTCCACTGGTTCAAATTGCAGGCGCGTGACCAGAACGTCGCCGCCGGCAAAACCTTGCTTGAGCGCGAGTTGGGTCGCCTGGGCCTGCCGCAGGTGGACTTCGACAAGCTGGCCGAAAAGGCCAACATGAAGATCGCCGAAGACATGTTCGCCGCCCTCGGTGCCGGCGATCTGCGCCTGGCGCAGTTGGTCAATCTGGCCCAGCAACTGGTTGAACCGGAGCGTGGCAGCGAGCAACTGGAACTGATTCCACGCAAGGCCACGGGCTACAAGCCGGGCAAGCGGGGCGATATCCAGATCCAGGGCGTCGGCAACCTGATGACGCAAATGGCCGGTTGTTGCCAGCCATTGCCGGGCGACGCCATCGTCGGTTACATCACTCAAGGCCGCGGGGTGAGCATTCACCGTCAGGACTGTGCCTCGGTGTTGCAACTGGGCGGGCGCGAGCCGGAGCGGATCATCCAGGTCAGCTGGGGCCCGGTGCCGGTGTTGACCTACCCGGTAGACATCGTCATCCGAGCCTACGACCGCTCCGGGCTGCTGCGTGATGTGTCGCAGGTGCTGCTCAACGAGCGGATCAACGTGCTGGCGGTCAACACCCGCTCGAATAAAGAGGACAACACGGCGTTGATGTCCCTGACCATCGAGATTCCGGGGCTGGACGCGTTGGGTCGGTTGCTGGGGCGTATTTCCCAGTTGCCGAACATCATTGAAACCCGGCGTAATCGCACGCCATAACCCATTTTTTTGTGGGAGCCGGGCTTGTGTGGGAGCTGGCTTGCCTGCGATGCAGACGCCTCGGTATTTCAGATGTATTGAGTCGATGCCATCGCAGGCAAGCCAGCTCCCACAGAACACCGATAGAGATTGATCGATGTATTCACTTGAAGACCTGCTGCACCTGATGAACCGCCTGCGCGACCCGCAATACGGTTGCCCGTGGGACATCAAGCAAACCTACGCCACTATCGTCCCCCACACCCTGGAAGAAGCCTACGAAGTCGCCGACGCCATCGAGCGCGGGGACTTTGATCACCTGCAGGGTGAACTGGGCGACCTGTTGTTCCAGGTGGTGTATTACAGCCAGCTGGCGCGGGAAGAAGGGCGCTTCGAATTCGCCGGGGTGATCGACAGCATCACCCGCAAGCTGATTCGTCGTCACCCGCATGTGTTTCCCACCGGCGATCTGTACGCACCGCTGGATATCCCGCAGTTGAGCGAAGAGCAGGTCAAGCAGCGCTGGGAGGAGATCAAGGCCGAGGAGCGTGCAGAAAAGTCCGACGCGCCAAAGCAATTATCCCTGCTGGATGATGTGCCCATGGCCTTGCCGGCGCTTTCCCGCGCCGCCAAATTGCAAAAGCGTGCCGGGCAAGTCGGTTTTGACTGGCCGGCGGCGTTGCCGGTGGTGGATAACGTGCGCGAAGAGCTGGATGAAGTGCTCCAAGCCATGGCCGACAATGACCCGGTAGCCATCGCCGATGAAGTGGGTGACCTGCTGTTTGCAGCGGTCAACCTGGCCCGTCATCTGCAAGTTGACCCGGAAGCGGCCTTGCGTTTAGCCAACGCCAAATTCGAACGACGTTTCCGATTTATCGAACAGGCATTGCGCGACACGCACAAACCCATAGAAGATTGCACCCTCGAAGAGTTGGACGCCCTGTGGGGCGAAGCCAAACGCCAGGAAAAGAATCTGTCCAGCTGCGGCTGAACCGTTGCCCAAGTGAGTAAGCACCATGAGCATTTCCCTTCGCGACCAGTTGCTCAAAGCAGGCCTGGTCAACCAAAAGCAGGCCAAACAGGTCGGCAAAGAGAAACAGAAGCAGCAGCGCCTGGTGCATAAAGGCCAGGTTACGGCCGACGATAGCCAGGCGCGCCTGGCCATTGAAGCGCATGCCGAGAAGGTCAAGCGTGACCAGGAGCTGAACCGCCAGCACCAGGAAAAAGCCGAGGCCAAGGCCCGCGTGGCCCAGGTCAAGCAGTTGATCGAAACCTCGCGCCTGCCCAAGCTGACCACCGAGGACTACTACAACTTCGTGGATGACAAGAAGGTCAAGCGCCTGTCGGTCAACACCTTGATGCGCAACAAGTTGAGCAACGGCTCCCTGGCGATCGTGCATCACGGTGGCGGCTATGAAGTAATCCCGCGTGAGGCGGCGCTGAAGATCCAGGAGCGGGCACCTGAGCGTATCGTCCAGATGAACGTCCTGACCGAGAGCCAGGTACCGGATGAGGATGATCCATACGCCGCGTACCAGATCCCTGATGACCTGATGTGGTAAGACGTTAGAAACCACAGTGTAGCGAGGGAGCTTGTTGTGGTGAGCGGGCTTGCCCCGCGCTGGGCTGCGAAGCAGCCCCAATAATTCCCCTAAAACACAAACCCCGCTCAAAAGGCGGGGTTTGTGTTTATAGATACTCCAGCTGCGTGGGGCTGGGTGTCTACAGGATTTCAGAGTTTCAGGAGCTTTGCGCCTGGCGTTTCATCTCAAGGGTCTCGAGCTCGTTTTTATAATTATGAGCTTCGGTCTCGTCGTGAAACATGCCGACCAGCAGGTCCTGCTGGTGTACATCCCAGATGTGAATCCCGTGGGCTACCGCTTCATGGGACATATGGTCATCGTCGCGTTCAGTTACTTTTACAGTCATCTGCTTGCTCCAATCTCTGGTTGACCTGCGGCAAGGCGTCGCAGGCCTTTGTTATATGGTTTGTTAGCTTGCTAAGTAAATAAGCAACATTTGCAACACACCTTTACAGAAACTGGAACAATCTCCGGGCCCGCGTAAACCGTGACATTGCGTCGCAGGGCGCTGAGTTTTATGACAAAAGTTTCATGTTGGTGTCAGCTGACAGGCGAAAAAAAGCCCCGCAGATGCGAGGCTCTTTTAATGCACAGGGGATCAGTTGCCTTTGACAGCCTTGCCGTCAACGGTACCGTCTTGCAGCATGATGTTGTATTCCTTGCCGTCGGTCTCGACCTGGCGCAGGGCAACCAGCAGGCCACCCCAATCCTTGGCAAACCACATTTGGGTAATGCGCTTGCTTTGAGTCGGGTCACGCACGCGCTCGACCTTGATCGCGTCGATGGAGCCGGCTTTGGTCTGGACCTTTTCCGGGCCGATCACGCGAAAGTCGTAGGTGTCGGTATCAGTACCTTCGACCACGCGGTAGCTCATGCTTTTTTTGCCGGCGGCCACATCGCGTTGCAGGGCAAGCTGGTAGGTCGACTTGTCCATCATGCCGCTTTCTAGGGCGACATTGACCGGGTCCTTGTTTTCGAAGCCGGTGACCTTGTTGGCCGTGCGGTCGAAGTCCAGGTTGATCTTCTTCGCCTTGCCCAGTCCGCCGCGTTCGAAGGTATAGCTCTGCGGCTGCAGGGCGTCCTTGTCAAAGCGGATCACGCTGGTTTCAGACAGGCTGGCGATCATCATGGAAGCCTTGAAATTCAAGGTCCAGGTGCCGTTGTCATTCTTGGTCAGGCTGCGTTCTGCCGAGCCACTCATGGGCAACTGTTTCCAGTCGGCGGTGTAGCTGGCGGAGAAAGGGTGAAGGTCTGCCGCTTGCACGGCAGGCAAGGCGAACAGCGCAAAAGCGAAGAGCAGGGCGCGACGCATAAAGTCTCCTAGGTTCGAATCAAGTGGCCGCTGGCCGCCAGTAACTGACCGTCCAATAATGCACCGTGGTCGCCAAGAACCAACCGCCCCTCAGCGAACCAGCGAACAGCCAGCGGGTAAATCCTGTGTTCCTGGGTGTGAACCCGTTGCGCAAGCGTCTGCGCCGAGTCCGCAGACTCTACCGGAACTACTGCCTGTACGACCAGAGGCCCGCCATCGAGTTCCTCGGTGACAAAGTGCACGCTGCAACCGTGCTCGGTGTCGCCGGCCTCCAGGGCGCGCTGGTGGGTGTGTAACCCTTTGTATTTGGGCAGCAGGGACGGGTGGATATTGAGCAGGCGCCCGTTGTAGTGGCGTACGAAATCGGCGCTGAGAATGCGCATGAAGCCGGCCAGTACCACGAGTTTTGGATTGAAGGCGTCGATGAGTTCGATCAAGGCGCTGTCGAAGGCCTCGCGGCCTTCGAAAGCCTTGTGATCGAGGGAGCGGGTGTCAATACCCGCGTCCCTGGCGCGTTGCAGGCCGTAGGCGTCGCTGCGGTTGGAGACCACCGCAGCGATGCGCGCCGGGCTGTCGCAGGTCAGCGTGCTATCGATCAGGGCCTGCAAGTTACTGCCGGTGCCGGAGAGCAGCACCACGACATCACAGGTCTGGGACATCTGCCCTTGCATCAGTGTGCCTTGAGGTTCTTCAGTTCAACCTGGGCAGCGCCTTCAGGGGCGGTGGCGATCTGGCCGATGACCCATGGCTGCTCGCCGGCTTCACGCAGGACGTTCAGCGCTGTTTCAACGTGCTCTTGAGCCACGCAGATGACCATGCCCACGCCGCAGTTCAGCACGCGGTGCATCTCGGTTTCGTTGACGTTGCCTTGCTCTTGCAGCCAGTCGAAGACTGCCGGGCGCTGCCAGCTGGCCACGTCGACAATCGCCTGCGCGCCTTTAGGCAGTACACGCGGGATGTTGTCCAGCAGGCCGCCACCAGTGATGTGAGCCATGGCCTTGACCGCGCCGGTGTCCTTGATCAGCTTGAGCAACGGCTTCACGTAGATGCGGGTCGGGGCCATCAGCAGGTCGGTCAGAGGCTTGCCGTCGAGCTGGATGGTTTCGATGTCGGCGCCGGACACTTCGATGATCTTGCGGATCAACGAGTAGCCGTTGGAGTGCGGGCCCGACGATGGCAGGGCCAGCAGGGCGTCACCGGCAGCGACTTTGGAGCCGTCGATGATTTCGGATTTCTCTACAACGCCGACGCAGAAACCGGCCAGGTCGTAGTCTTCGCCTTCGTACATGCCTGGCATTTCAGCGGTTTCACCACCGACCAGGGAGCAGCCGGACAGTTCGCAGCCGGCGCCGATGCCGGTAACTACTTGGGTTGCGGTCTCGACGTTGAGCTTGCCGGTGGCGTAGTAGTCAAGGAAGAACAGCGGCTCGGCGCCGCACACCACCAGGTCGTTCACGCACATGGCAACCAGGTCGATGCCGATGCTGTCGTGCTTGTTCAGGTTCAGTGCCAGGCGCAGCTTGGTGCCCACACCGTCGGTGCCGGAGACCAGAACAGGCTGCTTGTAGCCGGCCGGGATCTCGCAGAGGGCGCCAAAACCGCCCAGGCCGCCCATGACTTCGGGGCGCGCAGTGCGCTTGGCGACGCTCTTGATGCGTTCGACCAATGCTTCACCGGCGTCGATGTCTACACCGGCGTCCTTGTAGCTCAGGGAGGGTTGCTTGCTCATGATCCAGGCCTTTAGGGGGGATTTCTGGGTAACGACCGAATGCGGCGGGTGTACCGAAACTTGAGTTTCAGCATGGCCTGCCATTGACGGTCTGCGAAGGCGCGCGATTTTATCAGGCTTGAGGGGCAGCGGCCATCCTCGGGCCGACGGGCAGGGGCAATAGCTGTTAAAAAAATCGCTAATCGAGTCGGTCACGGGGCGTATTAAGGTATAGCCTTTAACTCGCTATCGTTATGACAGTACAAAAACTTACCGAGGCCCTGTGAATGTTTTGCCGGTCGCTGTGGTCACAGCCTTGCTCAACAGTGTTCACGCGGTCTGTTCCAACCGCTTATTTGCCGTTCGGGAATCTTTTTTCATGGGTCTGAGTAAATATTTTTTTGTGGGCTGTTTGTCGTTGGTCAGCCTGGCGAGTCATGCCGAAACCCTCAATGGTCTCTATCAAGTGCTGGAACCGGTCAGCAGTCAGTCTCCCCAGGAGCGTGACCAGGCTACCCAGCGTGCCCTGCAAACCCTGGTGATCCGCCTGACCGGCGACGCCAAGGCCGCCGACGGTCCTGGCCTGGCGGCAATTCGCAAAGACCCGCAACAGATCATCAGCCAATACGGCTACGATGCCGGCCCGCCGGAAAGCCTGCAGGTGGATTTCGACCCGGTCAGCACCGACCGCGCCTTGCGTGGCGCAGGGTTGGCACTGTGGGGCAGCAATCGGCCGTCGATCCTCGGCTGGTGGCTGAACGATTCCGTCGAAGGCAGCAGCCTGGTCGGTGATGGCCAAGCCGTCGCCCAGCCGCTGCGCCGAGCGGCCCAGCACCGTGGTTTGCCGTTGCGCCTGCCGTTGGGTGACCTGGACGAGCAAATTGTCGCCACTGCCCCGAATCTTGAAAGCCCCGATGCCACGCCGCTGCGTGCTGCGTCCGAACGTTACGGCGCCGATGCCTTGCTGGCCGTGCATGCCCGTGAAGATGGCGGCCAATGGTCGGCCAAATGGCGCCTGTGGCTGGGTGATAAAAGCGAGCAGGGCACCGCCACCGGCACAGACACCGCTGCGTTGGCCGACGCCGTACTGCTGGCTGTCAGCGAGCGCCTGGCGCCACGTTTTGCGGTCAAGGCCGGTGCTGCCACCAGTGATCAGTTGCTGGAAGTGCAGGGCATGAACCTGGAACATTACGCCGCCCTCGGCCATCTGCTGGAGCCGTTTGGTGCCCAGCCGGTGCGCGTGGACGGCACTCGCATCGTGTATCGGGTCAATGGCAGCGCGGAGCAATTGCGCACCCAGTTGAGCCTGGCCAAGTTGCAGGAAGTGCCTGCGGGTGAAGCGCCGGCTCCGCAGCCGGTAGCGGAGGGCGCCCAACCGGCGCCGGTCGAGCCGACGCCGCAGCTACGTTTTCATTGGTAAGCATTCTTCCTCCTTATATAGAAGCAGGAAGCAAATAACAGATGGAGTGGTTTATGGCGGATACGCGTCGTTGGGTGTGGCTTGGCGGGATTGTCCTGCTGTGCGTTTTTGTGTTCCTGCTGCATTCGATCCTGACGCCGTTCCTGGTTGCGTTACTGCTGGCCTACCTGTTCGATCCCGTGGTGGACCGCCTGGAAAAGGTCGGCCTGTCACGCACCTGGGGCGTGGTGGCGGTGTTTGCCTTGTTCACCTTGATCATCACGGCGTTGGTGCTGGTGCTGGTGCCGATGCTGGCCAAGCAATTGTTCAAGCTCTATGAGCTGGCGCCGCAGATGCTCGACTGGCTGCAACACACGGCCATGCCGTGGGCCCAGGCCAAGCTGGGGTTGGCGGACGGCTTCTGGAAGTTCGACAAGGTCAAGGCGGCCATCAGCGAGCACATGGGCCAGACCACCGACATCGTCGGCGTGGTACTGAGCCAAGCGACGGCGTCGAGCCTCGCGTTGATCGGCTGGCTGACCAACCTGGTGCTGATCCCGGTAGTTGCGTTCTACCTGCTGCGGGACTGGGACATCATGATGGTCAAGATCCGCAGCCTGCTGCCACGCGACCGCGAGGAGCGCATCGTTGCCCTGGCCGGGGAGTGCCATGAAGTGCTGGGCGCCTTCGTTCGCGGCCAGTTGCTGGTGATGTTGGCCCTGGGGATTATTTACGCGGCGGGGTTGATGGCTATCGGCCTGGAACTGGGGCTGTTGATCGGCCTGATTGCCGGCCTGGCAGCCATCGTGCCGTACATGGGCTTCGTGATCGGGATTGGTGCGGCGCTGGTGGCCGGGCTGTTCCAGTTCCACGGCGACCTGTACCCGATGCTCGGGATTGTCGCGGTGTTCATGGTCGGTCAGGCCCTGGAAGGCATGGTGCTGACGCCGTTGCTGGTGGGCGACAGGATCGGCCTGCACCCGGTGGCGGTGATCTTCGCGATCCTGGCGGGCGGCGAACTGTTCGGCTTTACCGGCATCCTGCTGGCGCTGCCCGTGGCGGCGGTGATCATGGTGCTGGTGCGCCATGTGCACGACTTGTACAAGGACTCGGACATGTACGCAGGGGTCGACGAACCAGAGTTGTAACCGCAGCATCACAAACCCGGCTCAAGGCCGGGTTTGTCGTTTATCGGCCCTGGCGTTACACCAGGGCGTCAAACAATCCTCACAAATCCAACAAGTTAACGCAAACCTTTGATTTTGCTTGTGGTCTGCTGCATTGTGCGCCCGGCGTCACGGGTATAAACTTTGCAAACTTTACACAGAGGCCACTAACGGTTCGATTGTAGCCGTTCAGTCAGCATGAAACCGATTCAGCTGCCCCTAGGTGTGCGTCTGCGTGACGACGCCACCTTTATCAATTACTACCCAGGCGCCAATGCCGCTGCACTCGGCTATGTCGAGCGGCTCTGCGAAGCCGACGCCGGCTGGACCGAAAGCCTGATCTACCTCTGGGGCAAGGACGGCGTGGGGCGTACCCACTTGTTACAGGCCGCGTGCCTGCGCTTCGAGCAGATGGGTGAACCGGCGGTGTACCTGCCACTGGCAGAGCTGCTGGACCGCGGTATCGAGATCCTCGACAACCTTGAACAATACGAACTGGTCTGCCTGGATGATTTGCAGGCGGTGGCGGGGCGGGCGGATTGGGAGGAGGCGCTGTTCCATCTGTTTAACCGCTTGCGCGACAGCGGCCGGCGCTTGCTGATTGCCGCGTCCACCTCGCCACGTGAGTTGCCGGTGAAGCTGGCCGACTTGAAGTCGCGGCTGACCCTGGCGCTGATCTTCCAGATGCGCCCGTTATCCGATGAAGACAAATTGCGTGCCCTGCAACTGCGGGCTTCCCGTCGCGGGTTGCACCTGACCGACGAAGTCGGGCATT
The DNA here is from genome assembly GCF_055409485.1 of Pseudomonas sp. A125. Taxonomy (NCBI): domain Bacteria; kingdom Pseudomonadati; phylum Pseudomonadota; class Gammaproteobacteria; order Pseudomonadales; family Pseudomonadaceae; genus Pseudomonas; species Pseudomonas sp. A125. The sequence goes on along the minus strand of NZ_JBUZVP010000001.1, from coordinate 441,043 downwards.
TTATCCTTACGCGTGGCACCCGCAGCATGAGCGCATTGTTCGACTTGCTCGAACAGCTCGACCAGGCCTCCTTGCAGGCCCAGCGCAAGCTGACCATTCCCTTCCTCAAGGAAACCCTCGGCTGGTAGCCAGCCCTTTGAAAACGGGGCTTTCGGCAAATTCCAGGCGTCAGAAAACCTGCGTTTGGGCCGTTTTTGCCACGCAAATGGGTTGTATAGGGTGTTAAGGGCTTAGATGTCATAGTCCAAACAAGAAGTCACAAAGATCACGATTGAATTTGCAAATCGATGTGATAGAGGGCATAGTCTCGGCTTCTTTACACATCAGCCACGGTCGTGCCCATGCTAAATCGCTTCGCACCCCTCGTGCCTCTCGCACTCGTTACCCTGTTGTTTGGTTGCGCCACCCACACTCAAAACGTGGTTGAGCAGCAAAAACCAGCACAACAGTCCCAGGCAAAATTCGTTGCGTCGCAGTCTTCCAGTGTTTATCAGGAAGAGATCGCAACCGAAAAAGAACTCGCCGACTTCGCCGGCGCCAAGCCTTACCAGCTTCCCGTTCTGGCCGACAGCATTCTCGAACGCGGCATGTCCCTGATCGGTACCCGTTACCGTTTCGGCGGTACCTCTGAGGCCGGTTTCGACTGCAGCGGTTTCATCGGCTACCTGTTTCGCGAGGAAGCCGGCATGAACCTGCCGCGTTCCACCCGCGAAATGATCAACGTGGATGCACCGTTGGTCGCGCGGAACAACCTCAAGCCCGGTGATCTGCTTTTCTTCAGTACTGCTGGCCGTGGTCGTGTCAGTCACGCCGGTATCTACCTGGGCGACAACCAGTTTATCCACTCCAGCAGCCGCCGCAGCGGTGGTGTGCGGGTCGACAACCTGGGTGACAGCTACTGGAGCAAAACCTTCATCGAAGCCAAGCGCGCCCTCGCGATGGCCCCGACTACCGTTACCGCCAGCAAGTAAAGTTAAAGTGATACTTGAAGTTTGACGTGTAAGCGCTAGAATCCCTGGACATTGTTGTAAATCGATCGCGCGAGCTTTGCTTGCGCGTTCTGGTTTTCAGCGTTCGGCAGCGAAAGCCGCATCCAGATCAGGATTGTTCTGCCCATGTCGACCTCGGCCCGCCTAATTCTTCTTGTTTGCGCCGCGCTGCTCAGTGCCTGCGCAAGTCGTCCTCCGCCTGCTCCCGTGGCCGTCAAGCCCAAGCCGGTGTTCAACACCTACGCCACCCAAAGTTTCTCGCCTGCTGCCGAAGACGTGCTCTTCCGTGCGCTGGGCCTGGTCGGCACGCCTTATCGCTGGGGCGGCAATACGCCGGACTCGGGATTTGATTGCAGCGGCCTGATCGGGTTTGTGTACCGCGATGCGGCGGGCATCTCCTTGCCGCGTACCACTCGCGAGCTGATCGTGATGCGCGCCATGGACGTGAGCGAAAACAACCTGCAAACCGGCGACCTGCTTTTCTTCGCCACGGGCGGCGGCTCGCAAGTCAGCCACGCCGGGATCTACGTGGGTGAAGGGCGCTTTGTGCATGCGCCGCAAACCGGCGGTACGGTGAAGCTGGACACACTGTCCAAGGCCTATTGGCAGAACGCCTACCTGAGCGCCAAGCGCGTGTTGCCCGCCGAGCATCTGGCGCGTAATCCATAAGCAAAAACAACTGTGGGAGCCTAGGCTCCCACAGTGTTTTTCAGGGCGGGCTATTTCGCCGCCGACACCCGCCACACCTTGTTTCCCACATCATCTGCCACCAACAAATCCCCCTGCTTGTCGATCACCACGCCTACCGGGCGCCCCATGGCTTTCTCATCGCTGTTGAGGAACCCGGTCAGCACATCCACCGGCCGGCCTTTGGGCTGGCCTGCCTCAAACGGCACGAAGATCACCTTGTAGCCGCTGTGGGGCTTGCGGTTCCACGAGCCATGCTGGCCGATAAACGCGCCGTTGCTGAACTGCGCCGGTAACGTGCTGCCGTCGGCAAAGGTCAGCCCCAGGGACGCCGTGTGTGGGCCTACCGCGTAATCCGGTGTGATCGCCTTGGCCACCAGGTCCGGGTTCTGCGGATTCACCCGCACATCCACGTGCTGCCCGTAGTAACTGAACGGCCAGCCGTAGAAGGCCCCATCCTTGACCGAGGTGATGTAGTCCGGCACCAGGTCGCTGCCGATTTCATCGCGCTCGTTAACCGCTGTCCACAGCTTGCCGCTTTGCGGCTCCCAGGCCATACCGTTGGGGTTGCGCAGGCCGGAGGCGAAGATGCGATGCTGGCCAGTGGCGCGGTCCACTTCCCAGATCGCGGCGCGGCCTTGTTCTGCGTCCAGGCCGTTTTCCCCAACGTTGCTGTTGGAGCCTACGCTGACGTACAGCTTGCTGCCATCCTTGCTGGCCACCACGTTCTTGGTCCAGTGATGGTTGATGCTGCCGCCCGGCAAGTCGGTCACGGTGGTGCCGGCTTCCTTGATCGAGGTTTCACCTGGCTGGTAAGGGAAGCGCAGCAGCTTGTCCGAATCGGCGACATACAGGTCGTTGCCCACCAATGCCATGCCAAACGGCGAGTTCAGGTTTTCCAGGAACACCGTGCGGGTTTCGGCGACGCCATCGTGGTCGGCGTCCCGCAGCAGAGTGATGCGGTTCGGGCTCGGCACGCCGGCCCCGGCGCGGCCCATGACTTTCTCCATCACCCAGCCACGAATGCCCTTGGAATCGTCCGGCTTGGGCGGTGCATTGGTTTCGGCCACCAGCACGTCACCATTGGGCAGCACATACAGCCAGCGTGGGTGATCCAGGCCCTCGGCGAACGCCGCCACCTGAGTGCCCGCCGCCGGGGTCGGCTTGCTGCCTTCGGGCCAGCCGATCGCCGGCGCGATGTTCACCGTGGGGATCAGGGTTTTGTTCGGTTCGGGCAGCTTGGGCGAGGGGCCGGTGCCGTCGGACACTTGCAGGGTAGAGCTTTCACCACAGGCGGCGAGTGTGCCGGCCACCATGATCAGTAGGGCAAGTCGGGTCTTGTGCATGGTTTTCTCCTTAATACCTGTAGGGATAGAGGTGCGTGGCGGCCCGATGGTTCACGCGCATGTCCGGCTTTAATTGACGCTCCACCCCCAACCCACTAACCTTCGCGGCTTGTTTCAGGTGCTCTGTGGCGTACGCGCCGACTGAGTGAAACAGGGAAGCCGGTGAGTGAGCGCACTTTTTTACAGTGCAGCCACGATCCCGGCGCTGCCCCCGCAACGGTAAATGAGTCAAGACGGTGCCTCAAACCACTGTATCGCCCGCGATATGGGAAGGTGCACCCTCGGCATCCCATGCCACTCATGAGCCCGGAGACCGGCCTGATCCATCCAACAGCATCACGGTGGGCGATGCTTGGCTGTCTGTATGTGTCTTTTCCTGCCCGCCGTTTTTGTCCAGCCCCAACGGAGAGCTGCCATGACTGAATCCCCCGATCGTGACGAACGCCACCTGGCGCGCATGCTGCGCAAAAAAGCCGTGATTGATGAGCGCATTGCCAATTCACCCAACGAGTGCGGGTTGCTGCTGGTGCTCACTGGCAACGGCAAGGGCAAGAGCAGTTCGGCCTTTGGCATGCTGGCCCGGGCCATGGGCCATGGCATGCAGTGCGGCGTGGTGCAGTTCATCAAGGGGCGCAACAGCACCGGCGAAGAACTGTTCTTCCGCCGCTTCCCTGAGCAGGTGCGCTTTCACGTAATGGGCGAAGGTTTTACCTGGGAAACCCAGGACCGCGCGCGCGACATCGTCGCCGCCGAGGCAGCTTGGGCGGTCTCCCGGGAAATGCTGCAAAACCCGGCCATCGGCCTGGTGGTGCTGGATGAGCTGAACATCGCCCTCAAGCACGGCTACCTCGACCTGGACCAGGTGCTCGGCGACCTGCAGGCCCGCCCGCCAATGCAACACGTGCTGGTGACCGGCCGTGGCGCGAAACCCGAATTGATCGAAATGGCCGACACCGTGACTGAAATGGGCATGCTCAAGCACGCCTTCCAGGCCGGTATCAAGGCACAGAAAGGCATCGAACTTTGAATCAGCCCCGTCACTGCCCTGCTGTCCTGATCGCCGCACCGGCGTCCGGCCAGGGCAAAACCACCGTCACCGCCGCGCTGGCCCGTTTGCACCGCAACCTGGGGCGCAAGGTGCGGGTGTTCAAATGCGGCCCGGACTTTCTCGACCCGATGATCCACGAGCGCGCCAGTGGTGCGCCGGTCTATCAATTAGACATGTGGATGGTGGGCGAGCAGGAAAGTCGCCGGTTGCTGTGGGAAGCGGCGGGGGAAGCCGACCTGATCCTGATCGAAGGCGTGATGGGCCTGTTCGACGGCACACCGTCCAGCGCCGACCTGGCGCGGCACTTTGGCGTGCCGGTACTGGCGGTGATCGACGGTACGGCCATGGCCCAGACCTTCGGCGCCCTGGCGTTGGGCCTGGCGCGTTACCAGCCAGACCTGCCGTTCGCCGGTGTACTGGCCAACCGAGTTGGCACGCTGCGCCATGCGCAATTGCTCGAAGGCAGCCTCACTGAAGGCTTGCGCTGGTACGGCGCACTGTCCCGGGAAACCGGCATCGAGTTGCCCAGCCGCCACCTTGGCCTGGTGCAAGCCAGCGAACTGAATGACCTCGACCTGCGCCTCGACGCTGCCGCCCAGGCGTTGGGCAGCAGTTGCGAGGTAGCCTTGCCGCCGCCGGTGGAATTCGCCGCGCCTGAAGTGATCGAGGCACAACCGTTGCTGGCCGGTGTACGCATTGCCGTGGCCCGTGACGAGGCTTTCGCATTCACCTACGGCGCCAGCCTCGACCTGTTGCGAGCGATGGGCGCCGAGTTGCGCTTCTTCTCGCCGATTCGTGACCGGGCGTTGCCCGAAGCTGACAGCCTCTACTTGCCGGGCGGTTACCCGGAACTGCATCACCAGGCGCTGTCGGAAAACACCGCGATGCTCGACGCCATCCGCGCCCATCACGCCGCCGGCAAACCGCTGCTGGCTGAATGCGGCGGCATGCTTTATCTGCTGGACTCGCTCACCGATGTCGATGGCACCCGTGCCGAACTGGTCGGCCTGCTCCAGGGCGACGCCGTGATGCAAAAGCGCCTTGCGGCACTGGCCCTGCAAAACGTCGAACTGCCCGAAGGCCTGTTGCGCGGCCACACCTACCATCACTCGCTGACCAGCACCGAGTGGCAGCCGATTGCCCGTGGCCTGAGCCCCAACGGCGGGCGCGGCGCCGAGGCGGTTTATCGTCAGGGCCGGATGACGGCTTCCTACGTGCACTTTTACTTCCCGTCCAACCCGACAGCGGTGGCTGCCTTGTTTGCGCCAAGCCTTGAGACCGCCATCGCAGGCAAGCCAGCGCCCACAGTTGACCGAGTTGAAACGCAATCTACTGTGGGAGCGGGCTTGCCCGCGATGAGGCCATGACTGACAACGCCTTTGCGCAAGCCGACCGCGAAGCCGTCTACCGCGCCATCGCCGAACGCCGCGACATGCGCCACTTCAGTGGCGGCAGCGTTGCCCCCGAATTGCTCCAGCGCCTGCTGCAAGCGGCCCACCAGGCACCGAGCGTCGGCCTGATGCAGCCGTGGCGTTTTATCCGCATCAGCGACCGCAACCTGCGCAGCCAGATCCAGCAACTGGTGGAAGAAGAGCGCGTACGCACCGCCGAGGCCCTCGGCGAGCGCTCCGACCAGTTCATGAAGCTCAAGGTCGAAGGCATCAACGACTGCGCCGAAGTGCTGGTGGCTGCGCTGATGGACGACCGCGAGCGGCATATCTTCGGGCGCCGCACCTTGCCGGAAATGGACATGGCGTCGTTGTCCTGTGCAATCCAGAATCTATGGCTGGCAGCTCGCGTCGAAGGCTTGGGCATGGGCTGGGTCTCGCTGTTCGAACCCCAGGCCCTGGCCGACCTGCTGGGCCTGCCGCCCGGCGCCAAGCCGTTGGCCGTGTTGTGCCTGGGCCCGGTGAGCGAGTTCTATCCGGCACCGATGTTGCAGCTTGAAGGCTGGACCGAACCACGGCCGCTGAGTGACATGCTGTATGAGAATGTTTGGGGAGTGAGTCAATGAGTGTGGCCTTGCTGAGTGTCGCTGCCGTGGCGCTGGATGCGCTGCTGGGCGAGCCCAGGCGCTGGCATCCGCTGGTGGCGTTCGGCAATTTTGCCGGGCGCATCGAGCAGCGTTTCAACTCCGGCGGCCGTGGCTGGCGCAGCCATGGCGTGACGGCGTGGGTGATTGCGGTAGTGCCGCTGACCTTGTTGGCCACGGCCCTGTCGTGGGCGCCTTACATCGGCTGGGTAGTGGAAATCCTCGCGCTGTATTGCGCCCTCGGCATGCGCAGCCTCGGCGAACATGTACTGCCGGTAGCACAAGCCCTGCGCAGCGATGACCTGGACGAAGCGCGCAAACGCGTCAGCTACTTGGTGAGCCGTCAGACCAGCGAACTGGACAGCACCGAAGTCGCCCGTGCGGCCACCGAATCGGTGCTGGAAAACGGCAGCGACGCGGTATTCGCCGCACTGTTCTGGTTTGTGGTCGCTGGCGTGCCGGGCGTGGTGCTCTATCGTCTGAGCAACACCCTGGACGCCATGTGGGGCTATCGCAATGAACGCTTTGAACGCTTCGGCTGGGCCGCGGCAAAGATCGACGACGTGCTCAACTACATTCCGGCACGCCTGGTGGCGTTGACCTACGCGCTGCTGGGCAAAACCCGTCTGGCCCTCACATGCTGGCGCAACCAGGGCCCGACATGGGACAGCCCCAACGCCGGCCCGGTGATGGCGGCTGGGGCTGGCGCCCTTGGCGTGGAACTGGGCGGCGCGGCGATTTATCACGGCGAACTGCACCAGCGCCCGCCACTGGGCGAAGGCCCGCCGGCGGATGCCGATTCCATCGAGCGCGGCTGGCAACTGGTGCAACGCGGCGTGTGGCTGTGGTTGCTGATCCTGTGCGTGGGGGCTGAGTTTTATGCTTGAACACGGTGGCCGCTTGCGCAAGGCGGCGATGCAGTACGGCATTCCCGAGGCCGAGTGGCTGGACCTGTCCAGCGGCCTGGCGCCGTGGCCGTTCCCGATCCCGCAAATTCCGCAGCGGGCCTGGGCGCGCCTGCCGGAAACCGATGACGGCCTGGAGCAGGCGGCCTGCGAATATTACGGCGCAACCCAAGTACTGCCGGTGGCCGGCTCCCAGGCGGCGATCCAGCTGCTGCCGCGCCTGCGCCGGGCGGGCAAGGTTGGCGTGCTGTCACCGTGTTACGCCGAACACGCCGAAGCCTGGCGCCGCGCTGGCTATATCGTGCGCGAAGTGCAGGAGCAGGAGGTCGACTTCTTCCTCGACAGCCTCGACGTGTTGGTGGTGGTCAACCCCAACAACCCCACCGGCCTGAGCCTGAGCCCGCAACGCCTGCTGGACTGGCACGCCCGCCTGGCCCAGCGCGGCGGCTGGCTGGTAGTGGATGAAGCCTTCATGGACATCACCCCGCAATTAAGCCTTGCGAGCCAGGCCAATCAGGTCGGGCTGATCGTGCTGCGCTCATTCGGCAAATTCTTCGGCCTGGCCGGGGTGCGGCTGGGGTTCGTGCTGGCCGAGCGCAAGCTGCTCAAGCTGCTCGCCGAACAGGTGGGGCCGTGGGCCGTCAGCGGGCCGACGCGGGTGCTTGGGCAAATATGCCTGGGTGATACCGCCGGCCATGCGCAACAGCGGCTGCGTTGCGAGGCGGCCAGCCAGCGCCTGTTTGACCTGCTTGAGTGCCATGGCTTGCGGCCTCAGGGCGGCTGCGCGTTGTTCCAGTGGATGATCACGGACCGGGCCGAGCAGTTGCATGAATTCATGGCCCAGCGTGGCATTCTGTTGCGCCTGTTTGTCGACAACAGCAGCCTGCGTTTCGGCCTGCCGGACACCGAGGCCGACTGGCTGCGGCTGGAACAGGCACTGTGCGCCTACAAGGAAGCCTCATGAGTACCTTGATGGTGCAGGGCACCACCTCCGACGCCGGCAAAAGTACGTTGGTGACTGCACTCTGCCGCTGGCTGGTGCGGCAGGGCATCCCGGTGGCGCCCTTCAAACCACAGAACATGGCGCTCAACAGCGCCGTGACGGCCGAAGGTGGCGAAATTGGCCGGGCCCAGGCGGTGCAGGCCCAGGCTGCGAACCTGGCGCCCCATACCGACATGAACCCGGTGCTGCTCAAGCCCAATAGCGACACGGGCTCCCAGGTGATTATCCATGGGCGCGCCGTGACCACCATGAATGCCGTGGCTTATCACGATTACAAAGCCATCGCGATGCAGGCGGTGCTCGCCTCTCATGCGCGGTTGAGTGCGGCGTATCCGGTGGTGATGGTCGAGGGCGCGGGCTCGCCTGCGGAGATCAACCTGCGGGCGAATGACATTGCCAACATGGGCTTTGCCGAAGCGGTGGACTGCCCGGTGCTGCTGATTGCCGACATCAATCGTGGCGGGGTGTTTGCGCACCTTGTGGGCACGCTGGAGTTGTTGTCGCCGACCGAACAGGCGCGGGTCAAAGGGTTCATCATCAATCGGTTTCGCGGGGACATTGCGCTGTTGCAGCCGGGGCTGGATTGGTTGGAAGCGCGTACGGGCAAGCCGGTGGTGGGGGTGTTGCCGTATGTGATGGATTTGCATCTGGAGGCTGAAGACGGCATCGACCGGCGTCAGATCGACAAGGCGGCGCAGGTGCTCAAGGTGGTGGTGCCGGTGTTGCCGCGGATCAGCAATCACACGGATTTTGATCCGCTGCGGTTGCATCCGCAGGTGGATTTGCAGTTTGTGGGGCCGGGGCAGGCGATTCCTGCGGCGGATCTGATTATTTTGCCGGGCTCGAAGAGTGTGCGCAGTGATTTGGCGTATTTGCGGGCCAATGGGTGGGACACGGCGCTGGCGCGGCATTTGCGTTATGGCGGGAAGGTGTTGGGGATTTGTGGTGGGTTGCAGATGCTCGGGGAGCAGGTGCATGACCCGCTTGGGTTGGAAGGGCCTTGCGGTTCCAGTGATGGGTTGGGGTTGTTGGCGTTTAGTACGACGTTGGAGGAGGAGAAGCAGTTGCGCAATGTGCGCGGGCGGTTGTTGCTGGAGGATGCCGAGGTGAGTGGGTATGAGATCCACGCGGGCGTGACCAGTGGCGCTGGCTTGGTACGGGCTGCGGTTCGGTTGGACGATGGGCGCATGGATGGGGCTCAGAGTGAGGATGGGCAGGTATTGGGCACCTATCTGCATGGGGTGTTTGAGACTGCGGCTGCGTGTAGTGCGCTGTTGCGGTGGGCTGGGCTGGAGGATGTGCAGGAGGTGGATTATCACGGGTTGCGGGAGCGGGATATTGAGCGGTTGGCGGATCTGGTAGAGCGGCATTTGGATACGGGGTTGTTGCGCTCATTGTGTGGGGTTTGAGTTGTTGGTGTTGGATGGTGTGTATATCCGTTGCTGCGGTAACGGCTTCTTATGGTTCCGCTCTTACAGCGGGTCACTTTTGGCAAACGCCCCAAAAGTAACCAAAAGGTCTTTGCCCCACCACTCGGTGCCTCGCTTAGGCTCGGCATGCCCGCACTCCGGCACGGCTCCGCGGGCCGCCGCGACGGGCCATCCATGGCCCGGCGCGGCTAAATCGGCATCCTTGCCGATTTACCCGCTCCACCGTGCCTGCTTGGGCCATCGTGGTTGACGGGGCCTGCAGATCAAGGTCAACAGCAAGAGCACGGCGGCCTGAAAGCCGACCTGAGTGTTAAAAGCCAGATCAAAAGCTGTAAAAGCTGGCTTGCCGGCGATGCAGGCAACTCGGTTTTTCAGATGTGCCGAGGTGATGCCATCGCAGGCAAGCCAGCTCCCACATTGGAACCGTGCCTGCTTTAGCTTTTGATCTGGCTTTTAACACTCAAGCCGGCCTGTAGGCCGCTGTGTTCTTGATCTGTTGTTGATCTTGCTCTGACTGCCCCATTCAGCCCGAGGCCGAACGCAGGGATTGAGGAGCGGGTAAACCGGCAGGACGCCGGTTTAGCCGCGACGGGCCAGGGACGGGCCGTCGCGGCGGCCCGCGGAGCAATGCCGGAGTGAGGGAACGCCGAGCCTAGGCGAGGTGCCGACAGGCGGGGCAGAGCGTTTTGGTTACTTTTGCGCTTTTCAAAAGTGACCCGCTGTAAGAGCGGAACCAATTGAAGCCGTTACGAAAACAACGGATATACACACCGTCAAAAGCAGAGAAAAACCCCATGCTCCAGTTGATCCTCGGCGGCGCCCGCTCCGGCAAAAGCCGCCTGGCTGAAAAACTCGCCACCGACAGCGCCCTAAACGTCACCTACATAGCCACCAGCCAACCCCTGGACGGCGAAATGAACGAACGCGTGGCCATCCACCGCCAACGCCGCCCAGCCGAATGGGCCCTGATCGAAGAACCCCTGGAACTCGCCCGCACCCTGCGCGAAAACGCCGCCACCGACCGCTGCCTGCTGGTCGACTGCCTCACGCTGTGGCTCACCAACCTCCTCATGCTCGAAACCCCCGACCGTCTAAAGGAAGAGCGCGAAGCCCTGCTACAAACCCTGGCCTCTCTGCCAGGAGAAATCATTTTTGTCAGCAACGAGACCGGACTGGGTGTCGTCCCGCTGGGCGAATTGACTCGCCGCTATGTCGATGAAGCCGGTTGGCTGCATCAAGCCTTGGCCGAACGTTGTCAGCGCGTCGTCCTGACCGTCGCCGGCCTGCCCCTGACTTTAAAAGGTACTGCGTTATGACCAACACCTGGTGGCTCAACCCCTGCAAAGCAATCGACACCCAGGCCCACGAACACGCCCTGGCCCGTCAACAGCAACTGACCAAACCCGCCGGCTCCCTCGGCCAATTGGAAGCTGTGGCCGTGCAATTGGCCGGCCTCCAGGGCCAGGTCAAACCCAGCGTCGACCACCTGTGGATCGCCATCTTCGCCGGCGACCACGGCGTCGTCGCCGAAGGGGTCTCCGCCTTCCCCCAGGAAGTCACCGGCCAGATGCTCCACAACTTCGTCACCGGCGGCGCCGCCATCAGCGTGCTCGCCCGCCAACTCGACGCGAAACTGGAAGTGGTCGACCTCGGCACCATCACTCCCACACTGAGCCTGCCCGGCGTACGTCACCTCAACATCGGCCCCGGCACCGCCAACTTCGTCAAAGGCCCGGCAATGACCGAAGCCCAAGGCCAACTGGCCTTGCAAGCCGGCCGCGACAGCGTGCATCGCGCCATCGCAAGCGGCGCGCAGCTGTTTATCGGCGGCGAGATGGGCATCGGCAATACCACCGCCGCCAGCGCCCTGGCTTGCGGGTTGCTGGACTGCCAGGTCAGCGACTTGACCGGCCCCGGCACCGGCCTGGACGCCCAGGGCGTCAGCCACAAAGTCGCCGTCATCGAACGCGCCCTGGCACTGCACGCCGGCGACCGTAACGACGCACTGAAAACCCTGTTCAACCTCGGCGGCTTCGAAATTGCCGCGCTGGTCGGCGCCTACCTGGCCTGCGCCCAAGAGGGCGTGGTGGTACTGGTCGACGGCTTTATTTGCACCGTCGCGGCGCTGGTCGCCACTCGCCTTAATCCCGCTTGCCGCGAATGGCTGCTGTTCGGCCACCGCGGTGCCGAGCCCGGCCATCGTCATGTGCTGCAAAGCCTCAACGCCGAACCACTGTTGGAGCTCGGCCTGCGCTTGGGTGAAGGCAGCGGCGCAGCACTGGCCGTGCCTCTGTTGCGGCTGGCCTGCGCACTGCACGGGCAAATGGCGACCTTCGCCGAAGCAGCCGTGGCGGACCGTCCGGCATGACCTTGCACCTGGACCTGTTGCGCCACGGCGAGACCGAACTGGGCGGCGGCTTGCGCGGCAGCCTGGACGATGCGCTCACCGCCAGGGGCTGGGAGCAGATGCGCGCGGCGGTGGTAGGGCAGGGCCCGTGGGACCGTCTGGTCAGCTCGCCGCTGCAGCGTTGCGCGCGGTTTGCCGATGAGTTGGGTGCGCGCCTTAACCTGCGGGTCACCCTGGAAAAAGATCTACAGGAGCTGCACTTCGGCGCATGGGAAGGGCAGAGCGCCGCAGCCTTGATGGAAACCGATGCCGACGCGTTGGGGCTGTTCTGGGCTGACCCGTACAGTTTCACACCACCTCAGGGCGAGCCGGTTTCGCAGTTCGCCGCACGCGTACTGGGCGCTGTCACCCGTTTGCATCAAGCCTATGACGGCCAGCGAGTGCTGTTGATCAGCCACGGCGGCGTCATGCGCCTGCTGCTCGCCCAGGCGCGCGGTTTGCCTCGTGAGCAACTGTTGAATGTGGAAGTCGGCCATGGTGGCCTGTTCAGCCTGCAGGTCGAGGCTGATGGCGTATTCAAGGAAGGAATCTGAGCATGCTGGCGTTCTGGATCGCCTTGCAGTTTCTCAGCAGCCTGCCGATTCGCTTGCCCGGCATGCCGCAGCCGCAGGAGCTGGGACGGTCGTTGCTGTTTTATCCCGTGGTGGGGCTGCTGTTCGGGCTGTTGCTGTGGGTTTTGAACGCCGTGTTGATGGGCGCACCGTTGCTGCTGCATGCCGCGTTGCTGTTGACTGCATGGGTGTTGCTCAGTGGCGGCCTGCACCTGGACGGCCTGGCCGACAGCGCCGACGCTTGGCTGGGTGGCTTCGGCGACCGCGAGCGCACCCTGACCATCATGAAAGACCCGCGCAGCGGGCCGATCGCGGTGGTCACCCTCGGCCTGGTGTTGCTGCTCAAATTCACTGCGCTGGTGGCGTTGATCGAGCAGCACAACGGCGCCGCGCTGATCCTGGCCCCGTTGATTGGCCGCGCTTCGATGCTGGCGCTGTTTCTCACCACGCGGTATGTACGCGCCGGCGGGTTGGGGCAGGCGTTGGCGGATCATCTACCACGGATCGTCGGCCAACAGGTGCTGATCCTCAGTGGTCTGGCGTGTATCTTGATTGGTGGTTTCAGCGGCGGCATCGCCGTGTTGCTGGCCGCACTTTGCTTTATCGGGTTGCGCCAATTGATGGTCAATCGCCTCGGTGGCACCACCGGCGACACCGCCGGCGCGCTGCTGGAGCTTTTGGAAGTCGCGGTGCTTATCGGCCTGGCGCTGTAACAGTTTCTTGCATTTCACTAATCCCGGGTATATACACGCTCCATGCTCGATTCCCAATGTTTATGCACAAACCTGCGTCGCGCCGCTCGTGGCGTCAGCAGGCATTACGACGGCGCTCTCGACGGCTTCGGGATCAACGTTGCCCAGTATTCTTTGCTGTGTAATCTGCAGCGCCTCGATCAACCGAGCATTTCCAGCCTGGCCGACGCCATGGGCCTGGACCGCAGCACGCTGGGGCGCAACCTGCGGGTGCTGGAGGGCGAAGGCCTGGTGCAACTGGTCGAGGGTGATGACTTGCGCAACCGCCTGGTGTTGCTGACCGAGGCGGGCAACGAACGGCTCGTGGCGGCATTGCCGGCCTGGGAAGCGGCGCAGCAGAAATTGATTGATAAGTTGGGCGCCGAAAAGCGCGAAACCCTGTTGGCCTTGCTGGATGAACTCGCTTGAGGCGAGTTTGTTCGATGACAAGCGGGTATATACCCGCGACCGGAGAATAAGAAATGACCTCGATGTGGCGCACCAGCGGTTGGATCCTTGTGGGGAGTGCGCTGATCCTCGCGTTGTCCCTGGGCGTGCGGCATGGTTTTGGCCTGTTCCTGGCGCCCATGAGTGCCGAGTTCGGCTGGGGCCGTGAAACCTTTGCCTTTGCCATTGCCCTGCAAAACCTGATCTGGGGCCTGGCGCAGCCATTTACCGGGGCTCTGGCAGACCGTTTCGGTGCGACTAAAGCGGTACTGGTCGGTGGGGTGCTGTACGCCGCCGGCTTGGTGTTGATGGGCATGTCCGACTCCGCGTGGTCGTTGTCGCTGAGTGCGGGCTTGTTGATCGGGATTGGCTTGTCCGGCACCTCGTTCTCGGTGATTCTCGGGGTGGTTGGGCGCGCCGTGCCGCCGGAAAAGCGCAGCATGGCCATGGGTGTCGCCAGCGCCGCCGGCTCTTTCGGCCAGTTCGCCATGGTTCCGGGTACCCTGGGCCTGATCAGTTGGCTGGGCTGGTCGGCTGCACTGTTGGCGTTGGGCTTGATGGTGGCGCTGATTTTGCCCCTGGTCGCCATGCTCAAGGATCGGCCGTTGCCGGCAATGGTCGGCCAACAGACCTTGCGTGAAGCGCTGAGGGAAGCCTGTTCTCACTCCGGCTTCTGGCTGCTGGCATTCGGCTTTTTTGTCTGCGGTTTCCAGGTCGTGTTTATTGGTGTGCACTTACCGTCGTACCTGGTCGACCAGCACTTGCCAGCGTCAGTGGGCACTACGGTGCTGGCATTGATCGGCCTGTTCAATATCTTTGGCACGTATACCGCCGGATGGCTCGGCGGGCGCATGTCCAAGCCGCGCTTGTTGACCGGTTTGTACCTGTTGCGAGCAGTGGTGATCGTGATTTTCCTGTGGGCGCCGGTGACGCAAACCAGTGCCTACCTGTTCGGCATGGCGATGGGCTTTTTATGGCTGTCGACCGTGCCATTGACCAATGGCACGGTGGCCACCTTGTTTGGTGTCAGAAACCTTTCCATGCTTGGTGGGATTGTGTTCCTGTTCCATCAACTGGGTTCGTTCCTTGGCGGCTGGCTGGGCGGGGTGGTCTATGATCGAACCGGTAACTATGACTTGATCTGGCAGGTGGCAATCGTCCTGAGCCTGGTGGCAGCGGCCTTGAACTGGCCGGTGCGCGAGCGCCCGGTGGCACGTTTGCAGGCGCAAATGGGGGTGGCATGAATTCGACCTGGCATTGGCTCGGCGCCGCAGGGGCTGCAATCTTGCTGCTCCTGGCGTGGTGGGGCTGGCAACAAGGTGGCCTGGCATTGATGCAGTTGGGCATGGCGATCTGTTAAGTTCTGTGTCTGAGACTTCTCAAGGACACATGACATGCAGATGCGCTGGCTTGCAGTACCCGCCCTGATGCTGGCTTTTGGCGGTGTCGCCATGGCTGCCGATTGCCCGCCGTTGCTTGAGGGCCAACTGCCCAAGCTGCGCGCCAAAGAGTCCATCGAGCTGTGCCAGCGCTTTGCCGGCAAGCCGCTGCTGATCGTCAATACCGCCAGCTTCTGCGGGTTCGCGCCCCAGTTCAAAGGGCTTGAAGCCCTGTACCAGCGCTACAAGGGCCAGGGCCTGGAAGTGATTGGCGTGCCGTCCGATGACTTCAAGCAGGAAGCCAAGACCGGCGAGGAAACCGCCAAGGTGTGCTACGTCAATTACGGCGTGACCTTCACCATGACCGAGCCACAGAAGGTCAAGGGCCCGGACGCCGTGCATCTGTTCAAGGTCCTGGCGCAGCAGAGCAGTGCGCCGAAGTGGAACTTCTACAAATACGTGGTAGACCGCCAGGGCAAGGTGATCGCCAATTTCTCCAGCCTGACCAAGCCGGACAATCCGGATCTGATCAAGGCCGTGGAGCAGGCGCTGGCTTCAAAATCCTGATCGCCGCCCACTGAAAAGCCCCGCCTCCTTTGCAGGAGAGCGGGGCTTTTTTAGTTTCAACTGGCGAGCCGGTCAGGCCCGCAGTGAATCAGAACTTGTAGGTTGCACCGAGCCCATAACCCCAAGCGCTGTTTTTGTACTCGGCGTTGTAGGCGTTGCCTTTGCCGGTACGGTTGACGTTGACTTCTTCTTCCCAGAGGTAAGAAATAGCCGCGTCGATGGTGATGTCGTCGGTGGCAGCGAAGCCGGCACCAAAGCTGACGGCCTTACGGTCGCCAGTCGGGATACGCACCGAACGGTCAGTGTTGTTGGTTGGCGACTGGTCAACCGAGAAGCCGGTACGCAGAACCCACTGTTTGTTGACCTGGAACGAAGCGCCAATGGCCGAAGCCCAAGTGTCGTGCCAGTCCTGTGGTTCGTTGATGGTACCGATCGGGCCCGCTGCACCACCGAGTGCAGGCGAAACACCCTGGTTGTTCACGGTGATTTCTTTCAGGCGGCTCCAACGGGTCCAGGTAGTCCCCGCGTACAGAGTCCACTGGTCATCCAGCTTGTGGGTGACCGACAGGTCGTAGGATTCTGGCGTGGTGATATCCAGCGATGCATCAAAACGTGCGCCGTTGAACGGGCCGAAGCCACGGCCGGAAATGTCAGTGTGGCCCGTGAGGTTATAAGACACCTTGGAGGTGTAGGTCAGGCCGATGTTGGTGCTTGCGGTTGGCGTCACCAGGATGCCGATCTTGTAGCCCCATGCGGTGTCATCACCCTTGATGTCCACCAGGCCGTCATTACGCCCGAAGGTGGCCGCCAAAGGGGTGGACGAGGTGAGGTTGCCGCTGATCTTGTTGAACGTCGGGCCAATACCTACAGACACGTATTCGTTGAACGCGTAGCTGACAGTCGGCTGGATAGTGACGACTTTTACGTCACTCTTCTTGCCGTAGTAGCGGCCGCCGAAGCTGTCTTCGTAGTTGGTAATCAGGCCGAACGGCGCATACACGCCCAGGCCGAACGCCAGGTCATCGGTCGCTTTTTTCACGGCAAACAACATCGGGACTTTGGTAAATGGAACCATGTCTCCGTCATTGGTGCTGCCGGGTGGGCCACCGCTGGTATTTTTGATGTCGGTCTTGGCATCGATAGCGGCAACGCCGCCCGTGATTTGATCGCGCTTGAGGCGCGACATGCCGGCAGGGTTGCCAGCAACAGTACTTGCATCATCGGCAGATGAAGAGCGCCCCGCAAAACCGGTACCCATCCCACTGATGCTCTGTTCGTTGAGGGCAAAGCCGCTCGCGAACAGTTGGGTGGAGGCCATTGCAACGGCGAGGCTAAGTGTCGTCTTGAGCATTACTTTTTTCATTATTAGAACTCCGTGGTGATCACCGCTGCGGAAAGTAACAATAAATTTATGTTTGCGCTATAGGCTGAAACATAGGAGATAGAGCGGTTTTGTAGGACAATCCGACCAAAATCAACGTTTTTAGCCGAATCTTGCAAATCGCCCGGTCAACAGGCGACGTGATTCATGGGTGAAACACAGGTTTGCCATGCCTGGGTGAAATCCCGGAGGCGGCCCTGAGGGTGAAATATTTCTTTCCAGATACGTGCCATTGCCAACACATCGTCGGCGGGTGGCAGGGCAGGGCGGTGTTGTTCCACCAGCAGCCAGGCGATGGCGGTGGCGTAACGCAGGTTGACCGTCAACTCCAACTGCGGCCCGCTGAGGAAGGCATGCTGGCTGGCGAGGCCGCGAACCAGGCTGGCGCGCTCAGGGTCGAGCGCCAGGTAGTCATCCCACAAGGCGCGGTGACGCGGTTCGGTAATGCTGTACAGGCCATGGCCGCGGCGGTCGTGCAAGGCTGAGCCGAGTGCCGACTGGCTGGCGGCGATGCCCAGCAGCAAGGATTCGGCAGTCGGGTTATGGCGGCCCAGGTATAGCAGCGTGGGCCGGATCACATAACGACACAATTCGCTGGCAGCGATGCCCATAAAAGCCTCAGTCCATGAAATGGGTCGGCGACACCTGAGAGGGCAGCTTGGCAGCAATGAATCGGATCTCAGGCTCGCCGGAAGCGGATCATGCCGCTTGAGTTGAAGTGTAGTGTCATATTTACGACGTAAAGGACTGTTTTTAAAATATTTTTATCATTTAGTTATATCGTTTATATCAAATTAAACTTAGCGCACCCGAATTTCAGGCAATAAAAAACCCCGGGTTTTAACCGAGGTTTTTGTGTTTCAGCGATCCGGGTCGATCAGGCAACCAGTGCCTGGCGAGTACGATCGATCACGGCCTGCAGCGGTTCTGCGCTGGAGTACTGATCGGGGTACAGGCGTTCGCTGTGACGAGCGATGCCGTGTTCGTTGACCAGGGTAAAGCTGAAGCAGCCTTTGCGAGCGGCCATGATCAGGCAGTTCATTGGTGCAAAAGCGTTGGTGAGGGTGCGAATGGCATCCTGAGTGTGGATTTGAGTGGACATATTATTGGTGTTCCTACAAATGACACGGTTAAGAACCGTGCAACGTTAAAACGTTCCAGTGACGTTGATCACCATTGATCAAACGAAGAACCCGACTGGAACAAAGCAGCTAGTTTGAAGCGCTATTAAGTTGGCGCGCTTGGGCTGGCAGGTAGGTACTTAGGAGGGCAGGCAACACAACAGGGGCAAAGGTTCTGGGCCCGGGGTGAAGATCCTGATCAATTTGCAGGTTGGTTCGGTCAGAGTATGGAAACTTCGCGACACCCTTTGCATTGTTCAAAGGCAGTGTCGTCGCAAGTGATACCTGGAAACCATCGAGGTGGTCGATCCCTTTTTGTCGGCAGTGCCGTGAGGGAGTTGTTCGACCAGAATTGACTTTCAGCTTGGTACTAACGCCGCGGATAGTAACGGATTGAAACGTGGAAAGAAAGTGTGCTAGGCAAAAAACTTTTAAAGCGACGGCCCGGCGGTAACATTGCCGAGGCGCCGATCTGCCAAAACGCGCTGTCGATATAACCGCGCGCCTGGCAGTTGTGCACATTGGTTGCGCCCTGTGTAACCGTCCTGACATAAGCCCGACAGCGCTCCCGGGTGCCTGTAACTAAAATTTAAGTCAATGAAAAATCGAGCTTTTTTTATTGGTGAAAAAATCGTCAGTTTGACTCCGGCCCCCGTTCCATGGGCCTTTGCGCGAGTTACAGAACGGTTGTCCACTGAGTTATCCACAGCTTCTGTGGATTGTCCCAAGCGCTTGCTCTAGAACGGGCGTGCCGGGTTTTTTCAGCTTTACCTGTACGAAAAAAAGAGTAGAGTGGCGCGCCTTCCGTTCTGTCCCACAGTGCTTTATGAAGTTTCGCTCAGTATCACCTTCTGTTACCGACAGCCCTCAGGTTGTTACCGCACCCAAGCGTTTTTCCCTGAAAGTTGCCTTGTGGTTGCTCGACAGCCCGCGTCTGGGCCACAGCCCCAACGTCAAGCATTTTGCCGGGCATTTGCTCAAGCAGCCGGCTCGCGCTGGCGTGGTAGTGGCACAAAGCCGCCTTGGCCAGTTGATGTGCCGTGAGTGCGGTAACGCCCGGGACCGCCGCATCGGCCACGACCTGCTGCGCCAGGCTGCCCGCGCCGGCGACCGTGTCGCCCAACGTGAACTGGGCCAGATCGAAGACTGAGCTGTCCTCAATGCGCAGGCTTGGTTAACCTCCTTCTTTTCGGGTGACGGCAGGAATCGCTATGGCTTTTGACTGGACCAGTGTTGCGCTGGGTCTCGCCGGTGCTGGGTTGCCGCTGTTGGGCCTGTGCTGGCAGATCCAGCGCAAACTGACCGCGCGAACCACCGGTTGGGAATTGCTCGAAGAGCGCCTGGCGACCGCGCAACTGGCCCAGGAAGGGCTTGCGGCGCAACTGGACGCGAGCCGCGACGAAATCAGCGACCTCAGCCAGGCCAACGCCGCCAAGCAGGCCGACCTGGCGGCTGTGCGCCGCGAAGTCGAACTGCTGCAGATCGACCGCGACAACGCCCGTGACGCCGCCCACGCCTGGAACCTCGACCGCAGCGCCAAGGAAACCGAACTGCGCCGCCTGGATGCCATGTCTGCGTCGCTGCGCGCCGAACTGCGTGAGCAACAGGAAAGCCACCAGCAACGCCTCAGCGACCTGCAAGGTTCGCGCGACGAGCTGCGAGCGCAGTTTGCAGAACTGGCCGGGAAAATCTTCGACGAGCGTGAACAGCGCTTCGCCGAAACCAGCCAGCAACGGCTCGGCCAATTACTCGACCCGCTCAAGGAGCGCATTCAGTCGTTCGAAAAGCGCGTCGAGGAAAGCTATCAGAGCGAAGCCCGCGAGCGGTTTTCCCTGGCCAAGGAACTGGAGCGCCTGCAACAGCTGAACCTGCGCCTGTCCGATGAGGCAACCAACCTGACCCGCGCACTCAAGGGCCAGAAAACCCAGGGCAACTGGGGCGAATTGATTCTGGAGCGGGTGCTCGAACACGCCGGTCTGGAGAAGGGGCGCGAGTACCAGACCCAGGTCAACCTCAAAGGCCCGGACGGTGAACGCTTCCAGCCCGACGTGTTGATCATGCTGCCGGGTGACAAGCAGGTGGTGGTGGACTCCAAGGTCAGCCTGACCGCCTATCAGCAGTACGTCGCCGAAGACGACCAGGCGATCGGCCAGGCGGCCTTGAAGGCGCACGTGCTGTCCTTGCGTAACCACGTCAAAGGCCTGGCCGGCAAGGACTATAAACGTCTGGAAGGCCTGCACAGCCTGGATTTTGTATTGCTGTTCGTGCCCATCGAAGCTGCGTTTTCGGCGGCGCTGCAAGCCGAGCCGAACCTGTTCCAGGAAGCCTTCGACCGCAATATCGTGATCGTCAGCCCGACCACCCTGCTGGCCACCTTGCGGGTGATCGACAGCCTGTGGAAGCAGGAGCGGCAAAGCCAGAACGCCCGGGAAATCGCCGAGCGTGCCGGTTGGCTGTACGACAAGTTCGTGCTGTTTATCCAGGACCTGGACGAAGTAGGCAACCGCTTGCAGCAACTGGACAAAGCCTACAGCGCGGCGCGCAACAAGCTGACAGATGGACGCGGCAACCTGGTCAGCCGTACCGAGCAACTGAAGCTGCTCGGCGCTCGTGCCAGTAAAAGCCTGCCGCCCGACTTGCTGGAGCGGGCGATGACCGATGAAGACGGTGTGGCGCAGTTGCCAGAATAGTCACCGGTCTCTGTGGGAGCTGGCTTGCCTGCGATGCACACACCTCGGTCCTCCAGATACACCGAGGCGATGCCATCGCAGGCAAGCCAGCTCCCACATGGGCTAAAGCGGCAGGTGTCGGCTCAACAACGCCCGCAACGCCGCCGGCTTCACCGGCTTGGCCAGGTAATCCAGCCCCGCCGCATGCACCTGGGCCACCATCTCCGGCCGCCCGTCGGCGCTGATCACCACGCCCGGAATCGGCTCTGCCAATTGCGCCCGCAGCCAGCCCATCAGTTCGGTGCCGGTTTCGCCGTGGTCGAGGTGGTAATCCACCAGGGCCAGTTGCGGCCGCACGCCGTCTGCCAGCAGCGCGGCACATTGCGCCTGGTCGCGAGCGGTCCAGACTTCACAGCCCCAGCGCGTCAGCAAACTGCGCATGCCGATCAGGATGCTTTCTTCGTTATCCACACACAGCACCTGCGCGCCGCTCAACGGCTGGCCGCTTTCCAGTAGCGGCTTGGCGGGGGCGTTGACCTGGCTGCGCGCCAACGGCACGCGTACGCTGAATACGCTGCCCTTGCCCGGCCATGAGCGCACGCTCAAGCGGTGCCCGAGCACGCGGCACAGGCCATCGGCAATCGCCAGGCCCAGGCCCAGGCCTTTCTCGGCACGTGTCTGGTGACTGTCCAGGCGTTTGAATTCCTCGAAGATGACTTTTTGCTTGTCCAGCGGAATCCCGGGACCACGGTCCCACACTTCCAGGCACAACTCGCCGCGACGCCGCCGCACACCCAATAGCACCGGCCCATCGGCGTACCGGAACGCGTTGGTCAGGAAATTCTGCAACACCCGCCGCAGCAACTTGATGTCGCTGTCGACCCGCAAACGGCTGCCCCGCAGCCGGAAGCGCAAGCCCTGTTCCTGGGCCAGCGCCTTGAACTCCGCGCCCAACGTATCAAACAGCTCGTTGAGCACAAAGGGCTGGCGCTGCGGATTGATCTTGCCGTTTTCCAGGCGCGAAATATCCAGCAGGTCGCTGATCAGGTCTTCGGCTGAACGCAGCGAACTGTCCAGATGCTGCACCAGTTGCCGGGCATCTGGCGACATGCCGTCGTTCTGGTGGGAGAGGGCGGCGGAGAACAGCCGCGCGGCATTCAGCGGTTGCATCAAGTCGTGGCTGACGGCCGCGAGGAAGCGGGTTTTCGACTGGCTGGCCGTCTCGGCAACGCCTTTGGCATCGGTCAGCGCGACGTTGAGTTGCGACAGTTCATGAGTGCGCTCCGTGACCCGCTGCTCCAGGCCTTCGTTAGCCTCGGTCAGCGCCTGCTCGGCTTCGCGGAACGCGGTAATGTCGGTAAAACTCATGACAAAACCGCCGCCCGGCATCGGGTTGCCGATCAACTCGATCACCCGGCCATTGGGAAACAGCCGCTCGGACGTATGCGCGCGGCCCTGGCGCATCCAGTGCAGGCGACGCGCCACGTGCACCTCGGCCTCGCCGGGGCCGCACAGCCCGCGCTCGGCGTTGTAGCGAATAATGTCGGCAATCGGCCGGCCCACGCTGATCAAGCCTTCGGGGTAATTGAACAGCTCCAGGTACCGCCGGTTCCACGCCACCAGCCGCAAGGACTGGTCCACCACGCTGATGCCCTGGGTGATGTTTTCGATGGCGCCTTGCAGCAATGCCCGGTTGAACTGCAATACTTCCGACGCTTCGTCGGCGATGCGTACTACGTCCTCCAACTGCATTTCCCGGCCTTCAATGGCGGCTTTCACCACCGCCCGGGTCGAAGAAGCACCGAGCACGCCCGCCAGCAGGCGTTCGGTGTGGGCGATCCAATCGTTGTCGGCGTTCTGGTTGGGATTAAAGCCCTTGCCCTGGCGATAGGCGAAGCGCACAAAACTCTGGTGGGCCCGTTCTTCACCGACGAACCGTGCGGCCAGACTGAGCAAATCATTGATCTGCACCGAGAGCATCGAGCGGCCGCTGGCTCGCGGGTTGGTTTCCTGGCCGATAAAACGCCCGGCCTGCCAATGCTCCGACACCCGCGTGCGCGAGAGCATCGAGACCCAGACAAACAACGTGAAGTTACCCGCCAGGGAAAACACCGTGCCCAGTGTCAGCGAAGTCACGGACAAGCCCAATGGGTGCGAATGCAGCCACGTCATGCCTGGGAAAAGGCTGAACGACCAGCCGAGACTTTTCGCCGTGACCGGTAAGACCAAGGTGTAGAACCACAAGAACGTGCCCGCCGCCAACCCGGCAAATACCCCGCGCCGGTTGGCCTGTTTCCAATACAGCGCGCCGAGCATCGCCGGTGCCAGTTGAGTCACGGCGGCGAAGGCAATCTGGCCAATGGTCGCCAGGCTTGCCGAGGAGCCCAGCAGCCGATAACTGACGTAAGCCAGCAGCAAAATGATGACAATGCTTACCCGGCGCACCGACAACATCCAGTGACGGAACACCTCGAATGGCCGTTCGGCGCTGGAGCGGCGCAGCAGCCAGGGCAGCAGCATGTCGTTGGAAACCATGGTCGACAGCGCGATGCTCGCGACGATCACCATGCCCGTGGCCGCCGAGGCGCCGCCGATAAACGCCAGCACCGCGAGGGCCGGATGTGCCTCGGCCAATGGCAGGCTGATCACGTAGGAGTCGGGCAACACCGAGCCCGGCAGCAGCATCTTGCCGCCGAGGGCAATCGGGATCACAAACAGCGCCGCGAGGATCAGGTACGCCGGGAATACCCACTTGGCCAGGCGCAGGTCCTGCGGGTCGATGTTCTCCACTACGGTCACGTGAAACTGGCGGGGCAGGCAGATGATCGCCATCATCGCGACGCCGGTCTGCACCACCATCGAAGGCCAGTTGACGGTTTCTTTCCAGTATTCCTCCAGCCGTGGTGCGAGCATTGCCTGGCTGAATAAATCGTCGAAACCGTCGTACAGGCCGTAGGTCACAAACGCACCGACGGCGAGAAATGCGAACAGCTTGACCAGCGATTCAAAGGCGATCGCCAGCACCATGCCCCGGTGGTGTTCCGTAGCGTCCAGGTTGCGCGTACCAAACACGATGGTGAACAACGCCAGTACCAGCGACACGATCAGCGCTGTGTCCTGGGAGCGGGTGCCGGTGGTATCGGCACTGGCGCCGATCAGCAGGTTCACCCCCAGCACGATGCCCTTTAGCTGCAAGGCTATATAAGGCAGCACGCCCACCAGGCAGATCAGCGCCACTACCACCGCCAGGGATTGGGATTTGCCATACCGGGCGGCAATAAAGTCGGCAATGGACGTGATGTTTTCCTGCTTGCTGATCAGCACCATCTTTTGCAGCACCCACGGCGCCAGCACCAACAGCAGTACCGGGCCCAGGTAGATCGGTAAAAACGCCCACAACTGTTCGGCCGCCTGGCCTACGGCGCCAAAGAATGTCCAACTGGTGCAGTACACCGCCAGCGACAGGCTATACACCCAGGCACGCATCCGCGGTGGCAACGGCGCATGGCGACGGTCACCGTAAAAGGCGATGGCAAACATAATGGCCATATAGGCCAGGGCAACGGCGGCGATCAGCCCGCTGGACAGCGTCATGAGAACTCCAGACATAAGAACGCCCGGGCATTCCCGGCCCGGGCGAACAGTCTCGCATGATGCTTGGCGTTAGTCAGTGTCGACCAAGGTCGGAGCGTGGTGTGATGTCGCAGGGTTCGCTTACGCGCTGAAACCACCGTCAATGGTAAGGCTGGCACCGGTGATATAGCCGGCTTCCGGGCCCACCAGGTAGGCGACGAAACTGGCGATCTCTTCCACATGGCCATAACGGCCCACGGCCATGAAGCCGATCAGGCTTTCGGCGAAATCACCGTTTGCCGGGTTCATGTCGGTGTCCACCGGGCCTGGCTGCACATTGTTGATGGTGATGCCCCGTGGCCCCAGGTCGCGTGCCAGGCCTTTGGTCAGGCCTACCAGCGCCGATTTGCTCATGGCGTACGGGCCGCCACCGGCAAATGGCATGCGTTCGGCGTTGGTGCTGCCGATGTTGATGATGCGGCCACCTTCGCCCATGTGTCGTGCGGCTTCCTGAGTGGCGACAAACACGCTGCGCACGTTGATCGAGAGGGTGCGGTCGAAATCTTCCAGCTTGAAATCTTCCAGCGGGCCAACGGCAAGTACGCCTGCGTTGTTTACCAGGATATCCAGGCGTCCGAACGCTTTGACAGTGGCGTTGACGGCGCTGCGGATGGCGTCTGCATCGGCGCTGTCGGCAAGAATCGCCAGGGCTTTGCCGCCTTCGCTGATCACGCTGCTCTGCAATTCTTCGGCCTTGGCGGTCGAGCTGACGTAGGTAAAGGCGACGGCTGCGCCTTGGGCGGCCAGGCGCTTGACGATGGCGGCGCCGATACCGCGGGAGCCGCCCTGGATCAAGGCGACTTTGCCGCTGAGGTTTTGTGTGGTCATGTCGTTCTCCAAAAGGTGTGTTGAGGTTGGAATCGAGTATCGACCTCCCTCGGCGCCCCCGGTAGACCGTGATTGCTATAGTCTGTGTAAACCAAAAGTTTAGAATGGGGCGATATGGAAAGCTTTGGCAGTATCGAATGCTTTGTGCGCAGCGCCGAAGGCGGCAGCTTTGCCGAAGCGGCCCGGCACCTGAGCCTGACCCCGGCGGCCGTGGGTAAAAGCGTGGCCAAGCTGGAAGCGCGCCTCGGGGTGCGGCTGTTCCAGCGTAGCACCCGACGCCTGGCCCTGACTGAAGCCGGCAAGCTATTCCTGGAAGAAGTCAGCGCCAGCCTCACCACCATTCAAAACGCCGTGGCGAACCTGGCCAGTGCCGAAGGGCGGCCGGTGGGCACGCTGAAAGTGAGCATGGGCACCGTGTTCGGCAACCGTTATGTGGTGCCGTTGCTTGGGGAGTTTCTAAGGCGTTTTCCCGACATCAATCCCGACTGGCATTTCGATAATCGCCAGGTGGACCTGATCGGCCAAGGCTTCGATGCCGCGATCGGCGGTGGTTTTGAGCTGCCTCAGGGCGTGGTCGCACGCAAGCTGGCACCGGCGCACCGGATCCTGTTGGCCTCACCGGACTACCTCGCCAAACGTAAGCCGGTGTTCGCGCCTGAGGACTTGTCGCTGTGCAACGGCATCCTGATCCGCTCACCGCAAACCGGGCGGGTGCGTTCCTGGCAACTCACCCACCGTAGCCGCGACCAGCGCCCGCTGGTGCTCAAACCGCGCATGACCATGAGCGACTCCGGCGCCGCCTGCTGCGCCAGTGCCCAAGGCCTGGGGATTGCGCTGGTCAGCATGCCGATGGCCGTGCCGTATCTGGACAGCGGCCAACTGGTGCGGGTGCTGCCCGACTGGTACGTCGACGACGGCAACATCTCGCTGTACTACGCCGAACACAAACTGCTGCCCGGCAAGACCCGGGCGTTTGTGGATTTCATCCTTGAGCAGTTTGTGGAGCGCGAACTGGGCCAGCGGTTCAGTGCCATTTGAGTGATGGCGTTACACCGAGGCGTGGCCATCGCGGGCAAGCCCGGCTCCCACATTTGATCTGCGCCAGACACAAAAGTCGCGGCACACTCAGTCACTGTGGGAGCCGGGCTTGCCCGCGATGGCCACGACTCGGTCTTAACGGCGCCCCGGCCAACCGATGACTTTCTTCGGCCTCGGCGTTGCATAGGTGCGAATCTTCGACGTCGACAGCCCCAACCGCACCAACCCTTCGGCAATCGCCACCGCCGCCGTCACCCCGTCCACCACCGGCACGCCCGTGCGGTAGCGAATTTGCTCGTCCAGCCCGGCCATGCCGCCGCAGCCCAGGCAGATCACTTCGGCCTTGTCTTCGCTGATCGCCAACTCGGCCTGGCGCACGATGGCCTCCATGGCGCGCAGCGGGTCTTCTTCCAGTTCCAGCACCGCCATGCCGCTGGCGCGCACCGACGCGCAACGCTGATACAAACCGGCCAGTTTCAGCCGGTCTTCAATCAGCGGCACGGTGCGGTCCAGGGTCGTCACCACGGAGTAGGCGTGCCCGAGGAACATCGCGGTGCTGGCGGCCGCTTCGGTGATGTCCACCACCGGCACGTTGAGCAACTCCTGCAAACCTTCGCGGCCATGCTCGCCGTAACCGGCCTGGATCACCGCGTCGAACGGCTGGTCGTAGGCCATCACCCGGTCCATCACCGCGATGGCTGCCAGGTAGCTTTCAAAGTTGCCTTCCACCGATTCGGCACCAAAAAACGGAGTCAGCCCGACGATCTCGGTGCCTGGGGACGCCACCGCCCGTGCCTGTTTGGCGATCGCCTCGGTGATGGACTCGGTGGTGTTGACGTTGACCACAAGGATGCGCATGGAATGTCCTTACTTAATGACTGACGTTATCGACTGCAATGCTTTCGCCGCTCACATCGGCGTAATACGGCTGGCGCTTGGCCAATAGCAGGTACAGCAGCCCTGCAATACCGGCGCCAATCAGCCAGGAGAAAGGTGATACGTGTGCGAAACCGGGTAGCAGGGCCAGGAGAATGGCGATCACCGCCGCAGGAATGAAGGCCGCCACGGCGCGCAGATTGACCCCGCGGCTGTAGTAATAAGCACCATTCGGGTCTTCGCTATACAGTTGCGGCACGTCCACCTGGCTTTTGCGGATCAACCAGTAGTCGACCATGATCACCCCGTACAACGGCCCCAGCAGAGCCCCCAGCCCCGAGAGGAAATACACGATCACCAGCGGGCTGTTGTAGAGGTTCCACGGCAGGATCAGCACCGCTACCGTGGCGCTGATCAGCCCGGCGCGGCGAAAGTTCAGGTACTTGGGCGCCAGGTTGCTCAACACAAAGGCCGGCGCGACGAAGTTGGCCATGATGTTCACCGCCACGGTCACAATCAGGAACGCCAGGCAGCCCAGCACCAGGAAGAACGTGTTGGGAATTGCCGCGATGATTTCCGTGGGGCTTTCGATCACCCGGCCATTGAGGTGGAACTGCCCGCCGCAGAGCAGCACGGTGATGCTGGCAAATACCAGGATATTCACCGGCAGGCCCCAGAAGTTGCCGACCTTGATGGTCTTGCGGCAGGGCGAGGAGCGGGCGAAGTCGCAGAAATTCAGGATCAGCGTGCCGTATATAGCCAGCCACAGCGCGCCGCCGGCGAAGATATTGCGCCACATCTCGCCACCGCTCAGTGGTTCGCGAATGGCCCAGGCAATGTGGCCGTCCGCCTGGAAATACATCCATCCGGCCAGCGACGCGACGGTCAGCAAAATCACCGGCCCGGCGAAGGCTTCATAGCGGCGCACCATCTCCATGCCATAAGCGAGGATCGCGAGTTGCACGAACCAGATCGCCACAAAGCAGGCCCAGCCGAGGGTCGACAAGCCGAGGATCGAGTTGTGGTCGTAGTCGGCAAAACCCGGATGAACCGCGGTCAATAGCACTCGGAAAACTACCGAGGCGAGGTAGGTCTGAATCCCGAACCAGGCGATCGCAATTACCGCGCGAATCAGCGCCGGAATCTGCGCGCCATGGATGCCGAAACTGATGCGGCTGATCACCGGAAACGGCACGCCGGTCTTCTGCCCCATATAGCCGGACAGGTTCATGAAGAAGTACACCAATGCCGCGCCGATCCCCAGGGACAGCAGAATCTGCCAGCCGCCAAGGCCCAGCGCATACAAGCCGATGGCGAAAGAATAGTTGGCGATGTTGTGCACATCGTTGGTCCACAAGGCAAAGATGCTATAGCGGCCCCAGCGCCGGCCTTCGGCCTTGGTGGGCGCCAGATCCTTGTTGTGCAGGCGCGGGCTGAGTACCAGCGGGCCGGGGCTCGTGGCCTCGGGGTTCAGGGTGGAGGAGGGCAGATCCAGTGCGATGTTATTGGAGAGACTTGTACGCATTCCGGCAGGCTCCTGGACATCAGCAAGAGAGCGGCTGAGGTCAAAGTGTATGTATCTTTTTTATTAATTGTATACAAAGTGTATTTTTCCTTAAGCCACATGCGTGCCAGATTTTCGCCAGGAATAGTGGCTGGTGATTTGGTTTTTAGAGTGATTTGAAATAAATGACTGAATTTAAAGCGATATAAATTGACCGTTCGAACAGCTATTTATTTTGTTCGACAGGAACAGAAGAGGATTTGAGAAGCGGCGCTGCGAGGGAGGATGTAACTTTTCGGTGCATGATCTTTTAAGTGCACACAAAAATGGCACCGATGGTGACATTTCTGTGTACAGGATTTTGGCTCAGACCTTACGCCTTGCTGATGATGTTGCCAGCGTGCAGCCCACATTCTTTTTGGGTGGCTTCTTCCCACCACCAGCGGCCTTCGCGCTCGTGCTGGTTTGGCAGCACCGGGCGGGTGCATGGCTCACAGCCGATGCTGATAAAACCGCGTTCGTGCAGGCTGTTGTACGGCAGCTCCAGCATGCGGATGTAACCCCAGACTTCCTCGCTGGTCATCTGTGCCAGCGGGTTGAACTTGTACAGGGTGCGTTCCGGCGTGGAGAAGGCAGTGTCGATTTCGAGTGCGGCCACCTGGCTGCGGGTGCCAGGGCTCTGGTCGCGACGCTGGCCGGTGGCCCAGGCGCTCACGCCGGAAAGCTTGCGGCGCAGCGGCTCGATCTTACGTATGCCACAGCATTCGCCATGGCCGTCTTTATAGAAGCTGAACAAACCCTTTTCCTTGACGAAGGGTTCCAGCTTGCTCTGGTCCGGCGAGATCAGCTCGATGTCGATCTTGTAGAACTCACGCACCTGCTCGATAAACCGGTAGGTCTGCGGATGCAGGCGGCCGGTGTCGAGGCTGAACACCTTGACGTTCTTGTTCAGCTTCCAGGCCATGTCTACCAGCACCACGTCCTCGGCACCGCTGAAAGAGATCCACAGGTCGTTACCAAACTGGCTGAACGCGAGCTTGAGAATATCCTGCGCGGATTTGTTGGCGTAAGTCGCGGCGAGTTCGGTGACGTCGAAGGCTTGGTTCATCAGGACGGTTCCTACAGGTCAATGGCGCTGAGCGCTCTATAGGCGGCGATGGTAACAAAATCCCGCCTGCGTTGCGGCGGCCAGCGTGAATCGCTAGAGTTCGGCAGTCCTTTTGCTCGCTCAACTCAATAACGTTAAATGGGAGTGTCTTGTGGAAATTGCCTGTCTCGACCTGGAAGGGGTGCTGGTCCCGGAAATCTGGATCGCCTTCGCCGAAAAAACCGGTATTGAATCCTTGCGGGCCACCACCCGGGACATTCCCGACTACGACGTGCTGATGAAACAGCGCCTGCGCATTCTGGATGAGCACGGGCTGAAGCTCTCGGACATTCAGGAAGTGATCGCCACCCTCAAGCCCCTGGACGGTGCCATCGAGTTCGTCAACTGGCTGCGCGAGCGCTTCCAGGTGGTGATCCTGTCGGACACGTTCTATGAGTTCTCCCAGCCGCTGATGCGTCAACTGGGCTTCCCGACGCTGCTGTGCCACCGGTTGATCACCGACGAGAACGACCGTGTGGTGAGCTATCAACTGCGTCAGAAAGACCCGAAGCGTCAGTCGGTGTTGGCCTTCAAGACGTTGTACTACCGGGTGATTGCTGCGGGCGATTCCTACAACGACACCACCATGCTGGGCGAGGCCGACCGCGGGATCCTGTTCCATGCGCCGGAGAACGTGATTCGCGAGTTCCCGCAGTTCCCGGCGGTGCATACCTTTGAGGATTTGAAGAAAGAGTTCATCAAGGCGTCGAATCGACAGTTGAGCCTGTAAGTTACTTGGCGTGGCTGATGGCCTCATCGCAGGCAAGCCAGCTCCCACAGGTTGACCGCGCTCCCATGTGGGAGCCGGGCTTGCCCGCGAGGGGGCCGGTGTGGCCACTGCACAGCCTAGACCCCTGCGAGCAAACTCTCATACGGAATGCGCAATCCTTCATGCAGGCGTTTGATCATCGACAAGCTCAGTTTGCGCTTATGGTTCAGCACTTCAGAAACCCGCCCGCTCGGCCCTATGAAAGGCTCCAGGTCGCGGGCGGTCAGGCCTAACTGCTCCATTCGAAATTTAATCGCTTCTACCGGGTCTGAAGGCGGCATTGGATAATGCGCCGCTTCGTACTTTTCGATCAGTATTGCGAGAATTTCCAGCTCGTCACCCTCAGGCGAGCCGATTTGCGCTTCCCACAGCTGCTCGACACGGGCGAGCGCAGCGGTCAGGTCTTCCTGGGAATGAATGGGTTTGATGTTCATCACACGGTCTCCGCGTTGATCTGATCGTATTGCGCGTGGGTCCCCACGAAGCGTATGAACGCAAGCTGTCGCTGATAATTGATCGCCATGATCACTCGATACTTGTTGCCGCCTATGTTGAACACAACCCTGCCCCCTTTTGAGAATGCTCGCTGTCCTTAGCTCTGCTTGGAGGGCTTGTGGTGTCGGGTAGACAGCTTTTTCCATATGGCGATACAGCTCGACCAGCGGCGATTTGGCATCCATGCAACCAGGGTGGTTTTCCCAGAATATTCGTAGGGTAGACAGAGCGATTATCCGCATCGCTGCCACCTCCCAATTTGGGAGATGATAGGTGCGGTTGAGGGCGGATGCAATCTCGGAAATCTTTCCTGACAAGTAGGCAGGCGTTTCATGTGATCCTTCACAGACGGCTGGTGGACGGTTGAAACCGGACGCTATCCTCCGGCTTCAACCCCGTCTACTTCGGCACTGATTCAGGTCTTTTCTGCTGCTTGGCTCCACGTCGCAGAGCCAGGGAGGGGCTGCGTGCTACAGGTTTTCCAAAGTTTGTAACAACACCCGCACCTTGGTCATCGACTCCTGATACTCCGCCTGCCATTGCGAGTCCGCGACGATCCCGCCGCCGCCCCAGCAGCACACCTGACCATCCTTGACCAGCAGGCTGCGGATCGCGATGGAGCTGTCCATCTCGCCGCGCACGTCCAGGTACAGCAGCGAACCGCAATACAACCCGCGCCGGGTCGGCTCCAGCTCATCGATGATCTGCATCGCGCGAATCTTCGGCGCGCCGGTGATCGAGCCGCCGGGGAAACTGCCGGCGATCAGGTCGAGGGCGTCTTTATCGTCGGCTAATTCGCCGGTGACGCTGCTCACCAGGTGATGCACATTCGGATAGCTTTCCAGGCTGAACAACTCCGGCACTTTCACCGAGCCGGTGCGGCAGGTGCGGCCCAGGTCGTTGCGCAGCAGGTCGACGATCATCAGGTTCTCGGCACGATCCTTCGGGCTGGCCAGCAGTTCGGCGGCGTTGGCCGCATCTTCCGCAGGCGTTGCACCGCGTGGCCGAGTGCCCTTGATCGGGCGGGTTTCCACCTGGCCCTGGCTGATTTTGACGAAGCGCTCCGGCGACAAACTCAACACCGCACCATTATCCGGCAGGCTCTGGAACCCGGAAAATGGCGTCGGGCAGGCTTCGCGCAGGGCGCAGTACGCCACCCACGGATCGCCACCGCACTGGGCGCGAAAGCGTTGGGCAAAGTTGACCTGGTAGCAGTCGCCAGCCTGGATGTAGGCCTGGATGCGGGCGAGGGCGTGTTCGTAGGTTTGCGCTGTAATGTCCGGGGCCATCGCGCCGTGCAGCTTGAAGGTTGCCAGCGGGCTGATGGCCGGCTGGCTGAACAAAGTGATCAGACGTTGCCGTTCGCTTTCCACCAGCTTGGGGTGGAACACCAATTGGCTGGTCTGCGCCTGGTGATCGCTGATCAAGGCCCAGGCGTACAGGCCAAAGCGCGCGTCCGGCAGGTGCAGGTCGTCCACGGCCACGTGCGGCAGGTGCTCAAGATGGCGACCGAAATCGTAGCTCAGGTAGCCGATCAGGCCGCCGGCAAATGGCAGTTCGTAGGGCGCGGGAATCGTGGCCTCACCCAACAACCTCAGGTTTTCCCGCAAGCGTTGCAGGAAATCGCTGCCGCTTTCGTCAGGCCATACCGCCAGGGTCGCCTCGGGCCAGGCGCTCAACAGGTCATAACGGCCGCGTTCGGCCGTTGGCCGGCCACTGTCCAGCAGCACGGCGCCGGGTGCATGGCGAATCGCCGCGAAATACTTGGCAGGGTTGGCCCGGTAGGGCAGCGGATGTACGGAGCAGCTCACAGGATTCAGCCCTCGACCGCAGGAATATGCCCAAACATTTCCTGCACAAACTTCACGCGCTCCTCGGGAGTTTCCGTTACGCCGGCCGCCTTCAGCTCTTCGAGCCGCGCCTCCACCGCATGGGTGCGCAAGGTCAGGCCGCAGTCGTTGGCGATCTGGATATTCAGCCCCGGGCGAGCGTTAAGCTCCAGGATCAATGGACCCTTTTCCTGGTCCAGCACCATGTCCACGCCGATATAACCCAGGCCGCACAGTTCATAGCAACCGGCGGCGAGCTTCATGAAGCCGTCCCAGTTGGGCAGTTGCACGCCGTCTACCGCGTTGGTGGTGTCGGGGTGCTTGGTGATGATGTTGTTCAGCCAGGTGCCGCGCAAGGTCAGCCCGGTAGCCAGGTCGACACCCACGCCAATCGCGCCCTGGTGCAGGTTGGCCTTGCCGCCGGACTGCCGGGTGGGCAGGCGCAGCATGGCCATTACCGGGTAGCCCATCAGCACAATGATGCGGATGTCCGGCACGCCTTCGTAGCTGATGCTCTTGAAGATCTGGTCGGGCACCACGCGGTATTCGATCAGCGCCCGGTCACGGTGGCCGCCCAGGGAATACAGGCCGGTGAGGATGCTGGAAATCTGATGCTCGATCTCTTCATGGCTGATGATCTTGCCGGAGACGGTGCGATAGCGGCCTTCGAAACGGTCGGCGATCACCAGGATCCCGTCACCGCCGGCGCCCTGGGCCGGCTTGATCACAAAGTCGCTGCGCCCACCGATGATGTCGTCGAGCTTGTCGATTTCTTTCTCGGTGGAAATAACCCCGTACATTTGCGGCACATGGATGCCGGCCGCCATCGCCCGTTCCTTGGTGATGATCTTGTCATCCACGATCGGGTACAGGCTGCGCTTGTTGTACTTGAGCACGTAGTCGGCGTTACGCCGGTTGATGCCCATGATCCCCCGCGCTTCGAGGGCCTTCCAGGTCTTCCAGAAGCCGAACATTACGAGTCAGCCTTGAGGAAGGCCTTGAAACGTACCAGTTCGGTGAGGCGGTAGCCGCGATAGCGACCCATGGCCAGCATGAAGCCCACCAGGATCAACAGGATCGCCGGGAAGGTGAACACGAAGTAGATCAGCTCCGGCACGCTCATGATGATGTGGGCCAGGGAGGCGGCGAACAGCGTGCCGATCGCGACTTTCATCGCATGGCCGCCACCGCGTTCTTCCCAGGTGATCGACAGGCGTTCGATGGTCATGGTCAGAATCACCATCGGGAACAGCGCCACCGACAACCCGCGTTCCAGGCCCAGCTTGTGGCTGAACAGGCTGATGGCCGCGATCAGCACCACCACGAAGGTCAGCACCACCGACAGCCTCGGCAGCATCTGCAGCTTCAAGTGTTCCAGGTAGGACCGCAGCGATAACCCCAGCGCGGTAATAATGGTGAACAGCACAATCCCGAAGCCCAGTTGCGTTTCCCGGAACGCCAGGGCAATCAGCACCGGCGTAAAAGTGCCGAGGGTTTGCAGGCCGATCAGGTTGCGCAGGATCAGGATCACCAGCACGCCAATCGGGATCATCACCATGATCATGAAGGTCTGCTGGGTTTGCAGCGGCAGGCCATACAGCGAGTATTCGAGGAAGTTGGCGTCAGTGTTTTCGTCGGTCAGCTTGGCCAGGCGAATCGCGTTCATTTCGCTGTTGTTGAGGCTGAAGGTCACCATGGCCTTTTTGCCACCCTCGACGGTGATCAGGTTTTCATCGCCGGTCCACCACAGCAGGCGGTCACTCGGCAGGCCTTGTTCGCCGGTGTCCGGGTTGAAGTACAGCCAGTCATTGCCGTTGAAGCTGCGCAGCCAGAGTTCCGGGGTTTGCGGCTGGTCGGCCACCAGGCGGATGGTATGGACCTTTTCCACCGGCACGTGGGCGATGGACAGCAGCAACTCGACGATCTTGGCCTTGTGCGGCGTGGACGGGTCGCCCGCCAGCAGCAGCTTCACGTTATCGTCATTGAGGTTGTTGGTGCGCTTGATGGCTTCGCTGATAAACGTCTCGACGTCGGCTGAGTGCTGGCGGATCGGTGCCAGCAGGGCTTCGGCGGCGATTTTTTCCGGGCCGTCGACGGCGATGCTGTCGCGGAAGGTCGGGCCCTTGACCTTGACCTTTTCACCGCTGTAACGCTTGGTCAGCACCAGGCGGTAGTAGAGGGTCTGGTTGCCCTTGGCCCGGCGTGCCGACCAGGTGACCTTGCGGTTGCCATCGAGGCGGTTGACGCTCACGCCGTAGTTATTGGAAATAAAGCTTTCATTCAGGCTCACGAAGTCGCGGCTCAGGGGCGGCACGAACATCTGGATTTTCACCGGGTCCTTGGCGCTGGCGACGAACTCGACCTTGGCGTCGATGTTCCACAGGTCGTCAGTGGCGTCCTCGGTGACGGGGATCCCCAGCACGAAAATCTGATAGGCGGTGACCGAAATACCCAGCACCACCAACACGGCGATCAGGATTTTCAGGTGCAGATTAAGAGAGCGCATTCAAATTACTCGGCGGTATGAGCGTCGGTGGCGCAGGCAGGTTTGCCCGCCGCGTATTTAAGACTGGGGTCGACCAGCGCATCAAAGCGTTTCAGCGCTTCGGAGCCGATCAGCAGCGGGTATTGGAAGGCGCTGCGGTCAGTCAAGTTCACTTCGATACTGCGTAAAGCGGTGCCCATGCAGATGTCCAGGGCGATGACTGGGCGGGCGGTGTAGTTTTTGTCTTCATCGGGGTCGTAGTCACCGGCGCGGCGCTTGATCTTGCTGACGCGGGCCAGGGGACGCTCGATGGGGTGGGAGTGTGCGGTGTCGATAGCCAGGTAGAAGCGCACCCAGGATTCGCCGTTGCGCTTGAAACGCTTGATGTCGCGGGCGCTCAAGGAGGCGGTCTTGGCGCCGGTGTCGAGTTTGGCAGCCACTTCCAGGTCGATGCCGGCCAGCTTGGCGTATTCATTGAGGCCATACACGGTTTTCTCGGCAGCAACGCCAAGGCCCGGCACAAGCAGTAGCAGCAAAAGGGGGAAGGGCTTGAGTCTCATAAATCCTGACGCGATGCCGTGCGATGTTCAATTCAAGGCGACTGGCATTGCTGCGCAATCTCTGGTGCGCCTTTTCATCCATGGATGTCAGGCAAAAGTGGCCGGCATTCTAACATGAAGGTTTTCTTGCGCCAGCGCTGGCAGCCGGCCATGCCCCGATAGAGTGCAAGGCTGGCTATTAGACGATTGTCGACAATGTGTATTTATTCTTTGACTATTTGGGCCTGATTGGCTAGTTTTTGCGGCATTGCTTTTAAAGGTGTCGACAATATGCTGGATCAACTGGAAACCCCAGTCGTAGCCCCAGACGATTCCCAGACCATGTCCGAGAACGTCTTCCGGCGTATCCAGGCCGCCATCGTCAAGGGCGAGATTGCCCCCGGCAGCAAGATCTCCGAGCCGGAACTGGCGCGCACCTATGGCATCAGCCGTGGCCCGCTGCGCGAGGCGATCCACCGCCTGGAAGGCCAGCGCCTGCTGGTGCGCATCCCCCATGTGGGCGCGCGAGTGGTCTCCTTGAGCCATGAAGAACTTATCGAACTCTACGAAATCCGCGAATCCCTGGAAGGCATGGCCTGCCGCCTGGCGGCCGAGCGCATGACCGACGCCGAGATCGAAGAGTTGCGCCAGGTGTTGCACACCCACGAGCGCGATGCGGCGTTCCAGGCCGGTGTGGGCTATTACCAGCAGGAAGGCGACTTCGATTTTCATTACCGGATAATTCAAGGCGCCGGCAACCGCACCCTCACCCAAATGCTGTGCGGCGAGCTGTATCAGTTGGTGCGCATGTACCGCATCCAGTTCTCCGCCACCCCCAATCGTCCACGCCAGGCCTTTGCCGAGCATCACCGCATTCTTGACGCGATTGCCGATCGCGACGGTGAACTGGCCGAGTTGTTGATGCGCCGTCATATCGGCGCTTCCAAACGCAACATTGCCCGTCACTTCCCGGACGGCGCTCCCCAATCACGAGGTGAGTCATGAGTTCCAATAACAACATCACTCCAGGCCAGCGTTTCCGTGACGCCGTTGCCAGCGAGCAGCCTTTGCAAGTCGTTGGCGCGATCAACGCCAACCACGCGCTGCTGGCCAAGCGCGCCGGTTTCAAGGCGATCTACCTGTCGGGTGGCGGGGTGGCTGCCGGCTCCCTCGGCGTGCCGGACCTTGGCATCACCGGCCTGGATGACGTACTGACCGACGTGCGCCGCATCACCGACGTGTGCGACCTGCCGCTGCTGGTGGACGTGGACACCGGCTTCGGCTCCTCGGCATTCAACGTGGCGCGCACCGTCAAGTCGATGATCAAGTTCGGCGCGGCGGCGATCCATATCGAAGACCAGGTAGGCGCCAAGCGTTGCGGCCATCGCCCGAACAAAGAGATCGTGTCCCAGCAGGAAATGGTCGACCGCATCAAGGCCGCCGTGGATGCGCGCACCGATGACAGCTTTGTGATCATGGCCCGCACCGATGCGTTGGCCGTGGAAGGCCTGGAGTCGGCCCTGGAACGTGCCGCCGCCTGCATCGAAGCCGGTGCCGATATGGTGTTCCCGGAAGCCATCACTGAACTTGAGATGTACAAGCTGTTCGCCTCCCGGGTGAAAGCGCCGATTTTGGCCAACATCACCGAATTTGGCGCCACGCCGCTCTATACAGTCGATCAGTTGAAATCTGCGGATGTTTCCATCGTGCTGTACCCGCTCTCGGCGTTCCGCGCCATGAACAAGGCCGCCGAAAACGTCTACACCGCGATCCGTCGCGACGGCACCCAGCAGAACGTGATCGACACCATGCAAACCCGCATGGAGCTTTACGATCGCATCGACTATCACACCTTCGAGCAGAAGCTCGACGCGCTGTTCGCCGCCAAAAAATAAAGGCTGTTCGCTCACTGTAGGAGCCGGCTTGCCGGCGATGGCGCCTTCAAGGATTGCGCCGATATCGGGGGACTCATCGCCGGCAAGCCGGCTCCTACAGTAGAGGGTGTGTTGTGAACACGCCTCCCTGAATAACTACAAGATTGGAGATAACCATGGCTGAAGCAAAAGTACTGAGTGGCGCTGGCCTTCGTGGCCAGGTTGCCGGGCAAACCGCGCTGTCCACCGTGGGCCAGGAAGGTGCCGGCCTGACCTACCGCGGCTACGACGTACGTGAACTCGCCGCCGACGCGCAGTTTGAAGAAGTCGCCTACCTGCTGCTCTACGGCGAACTGCCGACCCAAGCTGAACTGGCGGCCTACACCGCCAAGCTCGGCAAACTGCGTGACCTGCCGCAAGCGCTTAAAGAAGTGCTGGAACGCATCCCCGCCGACGCCCACCCGATGGACGTGATGCGCACCGGCTGCTCGTTCCTGGGCAACATCGAGCCGGAGAAAGACTTCTCTGTGCAGCGCGATGTGACCGACCGCCTGCTGGCCGCGTTCCCGGCGATCATGTGCTACTGGTATCGCTTCAGCCACGACGGCCAGCGCATCAATTGCGTGACCGACGAGCCGTCCATCGGCGGCCACTTCCTGCACCTGCTGCACGACAAGAAGCCGAGCGACTTGCACGTCAAGGTGATGAACGTGTCGCTGATCCTCTACGCCGAGCACGAGTTCAACGCCTCGACCTTCACCGCGCGTGTCTGCGCGTCGACCCTGTCCGACCTGTATTCCTGCGTCACCGCAGCCATCGGTTCCCTGCGTGGCCCGCTGCACGGCGGCGCCAATGAAGCGGCGATGGAGATGATCGAGCGTTTCTCTTCTGCCCAGGAAGCGGTGGAAGGCACCCTCGGCATGCTGGCGCGCAAGGACAAGATCATGGGCTTTGGCCACGCGATCTATAAAGACAGCGACCCGCGTAATGAGGTGATCAAGGGCTGGTCGAAAAAACTCGCAGACGAAGTGGGCGACACCGTACTGTTCAACGTTTCCGAAGCCATCGACAAGACCATGTGGGAGCAGAAGAAACTGTTCCCCAACGCCGACTTCTACCATGCCTCGGCGTACCACTTCATGGGCATCCCGACCAAGCTGTTCACCCCGATTTTCGTCTGCTCGCGGCTTACAGGATGGGCCGCGCATGTATTTGAACAGCGAGCCAACAACCGCATCATCCGTCCGAGCGCCGAGTACATCGGCGTTGAGCAGCGCAAGTTCGTGCCAATCGAACGTCGCTGAGTGGTGGGAATCTGAGGTGCCGGTTTTCAGGATTGGAACCGGTTCAATGTGGGAGCTGGCTTGCCTGCGATAGCACCACCTTGGTGTAACTGACACACCGAGGTGCCTGCATCGCGGGCAAGCCCGGCTCCCACAGGGACCGTGTTCATCCAGGCCAATGCCACAGGTTTTTGCTGTACACCTTACCGTGACCGAGTCCGAGCCTATGAACACTGAACACCGCAAACCGCTGCCCGGCAGCCGCCTCGATTTCTACGACGCCCGCGCGGCAGTCGATGCAATCACCCCCGGCGCCTACGCCACACTGCCGTACACCTCCCGCGTACTCGCGGAAAACCTGGTGCGCCGCTGCGACCCGGCGACCCTCAACGCGTCCCTGAGCCAACTGATCGAACGCAAGCGTGACCTCGACTTCCCGTGGTTCCCGGCCCGTGTTGTCTGCCACGACATCCTCGGCCAGACCGCGCTGGTGGACCTCGCCGGCCTGCGTGATGCCATTGCCCTGCAAGGCGGTGACCCGGCCCAGGTCAACCCCGTGGTGCCGACCCAACTGATTGTCGACCATTCCCTGGCTGTCGAGGCCGGTGGCTTTGATCCCGACGCGTTTGAAAAAAACCGCGCCATCGAAGACCGCCGCAACGAAGACCGTTTCCACTTTATCGAGTGGACCAAAAAGGCCTTCAAGAACGTCGACGTGATCCCGCCGGGCAACGGCATCATGCACCAGATCAACCTGGAGAAAATGTCTCCGGTGATCCAGGTACGTGACGGCGTGGCCTTCCCGGACACCTGCGTCGGCACCGACAGCCACACGCCTCACGTGGACGCGCTGGGCGTGATCGCCATCGGCGTTGGCGGCCTGGAAGCCGAGAGCGTGATGCTCGGCCGCGCCTCGTGGATGCGCCTGCCGGAAAGCGTCGGCGTGGAGCTGACGGGCAAGCTGCAACCGGGCATTACCGCCACCGACATGGTGCTGGCGCTGACTGAGTTCCTGCGCAAGCAAAAGGTTGTCGGTGCATGGCTGGAGTTCTTCGGTGAAGGCGCCAGCGCCCTGACCCTGGGCGACCGCGCCACCATCTCCAACATGGCCCCGGAATACGGCGCCACGGCGGCGATGTTCTACATCGACCAGCAGACCATCGCCTACCTGAAACTCACCGGCCGTGAAGACGAGCAAGTCACGCTGGTGGAGCAATACGCTCGCCACACTGGCCTGTGGGCGGATGACCTCAAGGGCGCGCAATACGAGCGTGGCCTGAGCTTCGATTTGTCCAGCGTAGTGCGCAACATGGCCGGCCCGAGCAACCCCCACGCCCGCGTCGCCACCAGCGACCTGGCCGCCAAGGGCATCTCTGGCCAGTGGGATGACGTGCCGGGGCAAATGCCCGACGGCGCGGTGATCATCGCGGCCATCACCAGTTGCACCAACACCAGCAACCCGCGCAACGTGATTGCCGCCGGGTTGCTGGCGCGCAACGCCAACCAGCTCGGGCTGGCCCGCAAACCGTGGGTCAAGTCGTCCCTGGCACCGGGTTCGAAAACCGTGGCCATGTACCTCGACGAAGCGGGCCTGACCACCGAGCTGGAGCAGTTGGGTTTCGGCGTGGTGGCGTTTGCCTGCACCACCTGCAACGGCATGTCCGGCGCTCTCGACCCGGTGATCCAGAAAGAGATCATCGACCGCGACCTGTACGCCACCGCCGTGCTTTCGGGTAACCGCAACTTCGACGGCCGTATCCACCCGTACGCCAAGCAAGCGTTCCTCGCTTCGCCGCCGTTGGTGGTGGCTTACGCGATCGCCGGCACCATTCGTTTCGACATCGAAAAGGACGTGCTGGGCCTGGACGTAAACGGCAAGGAAATCCGCCTGAAGGACATCTGGCCGAGCGACGAAGAAATCGACGCGGTGGTCAAGGCGTCGGTCAAGCCGGAACAGTTCCGCCAGGTCTACATCCCAATGTTCGCGATCCATGAAGACACCGGCCCCAAGGTCACGCCGCTGTACGACTGGCGCCCGCAAAGCACCTACATCCGCCGCCCTCCTTATTGGGAAGGCGCCTTGGCCGGCGCGCGTCCGCTCAAGGGCATGCGCCCGCTGGCGGTGCTGCCGGACAACATCACCACCGATCACCTGTCGCCGTCCAACGCGATCATGCTCGATAGCGCCGCCGGCGAATACCTGGCGAAAATGGGCCTGCCGGAAGTCGACTTCAACTCCTACGCGACGCACAGGGGCGACCATTTGACCGCCCAGCGCGCCACCTTTGCCAACCCGAAACTGTTCAATGAAATGGTCATCGAGGACGGCAAGGTCAAGCAGGGTTCGCTGGCACGCCTGGAGCCCGAAGGCAAGGTCACGCGTATGTGGGAAGCGATCGAAACCTACATGGAACGCAAGCAGCCGCTGATCATCATTGCAGGCGCCGACTATGGCCAGGGCTCGTCCCGGGACTGGGCGGCCAAGGGCGTACGCCTGGCCGGTGTGGAAGCGATTGCCGCCGAAGGTTTCGAGCGCATCCACCGCACCAACCTGGTGGGCATGGGCGTGTTGCCGCTGGAGTTCCTGCCGGGCACCGACCGCAAGACCCTGCAGATCGACGGCACCGAAACCTACGACGTGATCGGCGAACGCACCCCGCGTACGCAACTGACGTTGGTGATCAACCGCAAGAATGGCGAGCGTGTCGAGGTGCCGGTGACCTGCCGCCTGGATACCGCTGAAGAAGTGTCGATCTACGAGGCGGGCGGCGTGTTGCAACGTTTTGCCCAGGACTTCCTGGAATCGGCCGTTACCGCCTGACAACCGTGGCCGGGGTTCGCGCCCCGGCCCATGAGGATCATCATGTCTCACGTACCGCAGATCAAGATTCCCGCCACCTACATGCGTGGCGGCACCAGCAAGGGTGTGTTTTTCAGCCTCAAGGATTTGCCCGAATCGGCCCAGGTGCCGGGCGCTGCTCGGGATGCGTTGCTGTTGCGGGTGATCGGCAGCCCCGACCCGTATGACAAGCAAATCGACGGCATGGGCGGCGCGACTTCCAGCACCAGCAAAACCGTGATCCTCGCCAAAAGCACCCGCGCGAATCACGACGTGGACTACCTGTTTGGCCAAGTGTCCATCGACAAGCCGTTCGTGGACTGGAGCGGCAACTGCGGCAACCTGTCGGCGGCGGTGGGTTCGTTTGCCATCAGCGCCGGTTTGGTGGACGCCGCGCGCGTTCCGCAAAATGGCGTGGCCGTGGTGCGTGTCTGGCAGGCCAATATCGGCAAGACCATCATCGCCCACGTGCCGATCACGGACGGCGCGGTGCAGGAAACCGGTGACTTTGAACTGGACGGTGTGACCTTCCCGGCCGCCGAAGTGCAGCTGGAATTCATCGACCCGGCGGCGGAAGAAGAGGGCGGCGGGGGCTCGATGTTCCCTACCGGCAACCTGGTGGATGACCTGGAGGTGCCGGGTGTCGGCACGTTCAAAGCGACGCTGATCAATGCCGGGATACCCACCATCTTCATCAATGCCCAGGACCTGG
Organism: Pseudomonas sp. A125; assembly: GCF_055409485.1. NCBI lineage: Bacteria > Pseudomonadati > Pseudomonadota > Gammaproteobacteria > Pseudomonadales > Pseudomonadaceae > Pseudomonas > Pseudomonas sp. A125. Next base: position 398,499 of record NZ_JBUZVP010000001.1, on the reverse strand, counting down.
GCTACACCGGTACCGAGCTGCAGGGGGCGATCAACAGCGACCCCAAAGCCCTGGCGATGTTTGAAACCATCCGCGCCCACGGTGCGTTGCGCATGGGCTTGATCAAACACCTGGACGAAGCGGCCCAGCGCCAGCACACGCCGAAGGTTGCATTTGTGGCACCGCCTGCGGATTACGTGGCGTCCAGCGGCAAGGCGATCAAGGCGGGCGATGTCGACCTGCTGGTGCGGGCGCTGTCCATGGGCAAGCTGCACCACGCGATGATGGGCACGGCGGCGGTGGCGATTGGCACGGCGGCGGCGATTTCCGGCACGCTGGTGAATTTGGCGGCAGGCGGTGTGGAGCGCAATGCGGTGCGGTTCGGGCACCCGTCCGGCACGTTACGCGTAGGCGCCGAGGCCAGCCAGGCCAACGGTGAATGGGTGGTGAAAAAAGCCATCATGAGCCGCAGTGCGCGAGTGCTGATGGAAGGGTTTGTGCGCGTGCCCGGCGATTCGTTCTAACAATCAACAGGCAGGCACCAAGACCTGCCTTTTATAAAACATCAACCCTGACCCTGAGGATGGACCACACCTAACCCACTTTGGAGTACTGCCATGAGCGCCAACGTCGACCAGAACAACCGCCCCGACTATGACCAGGTCCTGCAGGACATCGCCGACTACGTCCTGGACTTCAGGATTGAATCCCGCGATGCCTTGGACACCGCCCGCAACTGCCTGATGGACACCCTCGGTTGCGGCCTGCTGGCCCTGCGTTTCCCGGAGTGCACCAAGCACCTGGGCCCGATTGTCGAAGGCACGGTGGTGCCATTCGGTGCGCGAGTGCCGGGCACCTCGTTCCGCCTGGACCCGGTCAAGGCCGCGTGGGACATCGGCTGCATCGTGCGCTGGCTCGACTACAACGACACCTGGCTCGCCGCAGAGTGGGGCCATCCCTCGGACAACCTTGGCGGCATCCTCGCGGTCGCCGACCACCTCTCGCAAAAGCGTGTGGCCAACGGCGAGGCGCCGCTGACCGTGCGGGCGGTGCTGGACGCGATGATCATGGCCCACGAAATCCAGGGCGTGATTGCCCTCGAAAACTCCTTCAACCGCGTCGGCCTCGACCATGTGCTGCTGGTGAAAGTCGCCTCCACCGCCGTCACCGCCAAACTGATGGGCGCCAACCGTGAGCAACTGCTGTCGGCCCTGTCCCAGGCGTTTGTCGACGGCCAGGCACTGCGCACTTATCGGCATGCGCCGAATGCCGGTTCGCGCAAGTCGTGGGCGGCCGGGGATGCGTCGAGCCGCGGGGTGCGTCTGGCCGACATCGCAATGCGTGGCGAGATGGGGATTCCCGGTGTATTGAGCGCGCCGCAGTGGGGCTTTTATGACGTGCTGTTCAGTCACACCAACAAGGACCTGGCGCTCAAGCCCGAAGACCAGCGGGCCTTCAGCCTGTCGCAGCCCTACGGGACTTATGTGATGGAGAACGTACTGTTCAAGATCAGCTTCCCCGCCGAGTTCCACGCACAAACGGCCTGTGAGGCGGCGGTTACCCTGCACCCGCAGGTGAAGCAGCGCCTGCATGAGATCGAGCGGATTGTGATCACCACCCACGAGTCGGCGATTCGCATTATTTCCAAGGTCGGGCCGTTGGCCAACGCGGCCGATCGGGACCACTGCCTGCAGTACATGACCGCCGTGCCGCTGGCATTTGGCAACCTGGTGGCCGAGCAATACGAGGATGAGTTCCACGCGGCCCATCCGATCATTGATGAGCTGCGCCAGAAGATGGTCATCGTCGAGGAGCCGCGCTACAGCCACGAATACCTGGAGGCGCACAAGCGCTCGATTGCCAACGCGGTGCAGGTGTTTTTCAAGGATGGCTCCAGCACCGAGCAAGTGGCGGTGGAATACCCGATTGGCCACCGCCGCCGCCGTGTGGAGGGTATTCCATTGCTCGAGGACAAGTTCAAGGCCAACCTGGCCACGCGTTTTACCGCGCAGCGCAGTGCCCAGATTTTTGCGCTATGCAAGGATCAGGCGAAGCTTGAAGCCACGCCCGTGAACCGATTTGTGGACCTGTTCGTCATCTAGACACCCCCACAGCACTCACTGTGTAAACCCAATCAATGTGGGAGCTGGCAAGCCAGCTCCCACATTTGTTCTGTGTTGCTCAATGGAACGTGGTCGACTTCACGCCGTTACATGCTGCCTTCCACATCATCCAGGCTGAACGTCTCGGTATGGTCGTCGTAGGAGAAAATCTCCGCATAGCGTCCCCACGCCACCACGCTTTCCAGGGTTTTCTCCACAAAGGCTTCCGTCATCGAGTCTTCCAGTTCCTGCTCGAAGCGCACCCGTGGCGCCCGGTGGCCGCTGCGCTCAAGCAACACCTGGTGAATGCGTGCGGCCAATGGCACGTGGCGGATAAGGTGTTCGGCGAACAGGGTTTTACGCTCCTGGGTGCCGTAGTCGGCGAACAGTTTGCCGGCGTCGGTGAGGGTGATGTCAGCACCCTTGAGTTCGGCGAAGCCCAGATGCTCAAGCATCTCCGCTACCGGGAACAGATCGTCGACTTCCAGCAAGCGCCGTTCGGCCACGGTTGGCAGGCCGGCGTGGCCGTTGTAGGGCTCGGCGGCCAGCGTTTCGATCAGGCCGGCCATCAGGTTGGTGGAGACTTCCGGCAACAGGCTGCCCATTTTCAGCTCAGGCAAACCCCTGCTCGCGTCGGCGCTGCGCCGGTCGGTCATCAGGGCGTAGATGTCGTCGACCATTTGCCGGAAGGTCGGGTCCAGCCGGTTGCGCGGGTGTGCAAACGGTACCTTGATCTCGGCCACCACCCGGCCAGGGTTTGACGACAGCACCAGGATGCGGTCGCACATCAGCACCGCTTCTTCGATGTTGTGGGTCACGATCAGGATCGACTTGATCGGCAACTGCTTGCCGCTCCACAGATCCAGCAGGTCGGTGCGCAGGGTTTCAGCGGTGAGTACGTCGAGTGCCGAGAACGGTTCGTCCATCAGCAACAGGGTCGGGTTGACCACCAGCCCGCGGGCGAAACCCACGCGCTGGCGCATGCCGCCGGACAGTTCGCGCGGGTAGGCGTTTTCAAAACCGTCCAGGCCGATCAGGTCGATGGCCGCCAGGGCGCGCCGGCGGGTTTCCTTGCGCTCGACCTGCAGGGCTTGCAGGCCGGCCTCGACGTTCTCCAGCACGGTCAGCCACGGGAACAGCGCAAAGGTCTGGAACACCATGGCCACGCCTTCAGCCGGGCCGGTGAGCGGCGCACCGTTGTAGCGCACTTCGCCCGACGACGGCTGAATCAGCCCGGCGATGATACGCAGCAAGGTCGACTTACCCGAGCCGGAGCGGCCGAGCATGCCGACAATCTCGCCCTCGTGCAGGCTCAAGTCCACGCCGCTGAGGACTTGCAGCTCGTCTTTACCTTTGCCGAACACCCGGTTCACGTTTTTCAACGAGTAGATTTCCGGGGTGTCGGCGGCGTGCTCGGTATAGGTAGTCATCACAGCGAATCCCATCAATTCAGACGAAGTTTGTTTTCAGCGATGGCGTACATCGGCCGCCACACCGCGCGGTTGAACGCCACCACGAAGATCGACATCACCACTACGCCCAGGGCGATTTTCGGGAAGTCGCCGGCGGCGGTGGTCTGTGCGATGTAGGCGCCCAGCCCGTGTGCGACCACATTGTCCTGGCCCCAGGACACGTACTCGGACACGATACTGGCGTTCCAGGCACCGCCCGAGGCGGTAATGGCGCCGGTGACGTAGTACGGGAAAATCCCCGGCAGCATCACCTTGCGCCACCACAACCAGCCGCGAATGCGGAAATTGGCGGCGGCTTCCTTGAAGTCGTTGGGGAACGCGCTGGCACCGGCAATCACGTTGAACAGGATGTACCACTGGGTGCCCAGCACAATCAGCGGGCTCAACCAGATATCCGGGTTGAGGTTGTAGTGCAGGATCACGATGACGAACACCGGGAACAGCAGGTTCGCCGGGAACGCCGCGAGAAACTGCGCCAGCGGCTGGATTTTTTCCGCAAGCGCAGGGCGCAAGCCGATCATTACGCCCAACGGCACCCAGATCAGCGAGGCGATGAAGATCAGGCCCACCACGCGCAACAGCGTGATCAGGCCCAGCACAAACACATGGCCGACTTCGGCGACGGTCACTTCGGTGCCCACATACTGCACGATGTGATACAGCGCATAAGCGGCCAGCAGCGCGATGAGTGTGCCCCACACCCAGTCGATCACTTTGGAGGCTTTGGGTGTTTCTGCCGGCAACGCCTTGAGTGCACCGCCCGCCAGGCTGAAACGTTTGTTGCCGATGCGGCTGATGGTACGGGTGATTGGCCGCAGGCTGCGCTGGACGATGCGCGTGCGCTGGATCAGGTTCAGCAGCCAGGATTGCGGCGCGGCGCCTTGGGAGGCGGTGGTTTCCATGCGGAACTTGTCGGCCCAGGCCACCAACGGGCGGAACAGGAACTGGTCGTACATCAGGATGACGACAATCATCGCCAGGATCACGTAACCCACGGCGTGCAGGTCTTTCTGGGCAATCGCCAGGGCCAGGTACGAACCCACGCCCGGCAACGTAATGGTCTTGTCGCCGACGGTAATGGCCTCGGAGGCGACCACGAAAAACCAGCCGCCGGACATGCTCATCATCATGTTCCACACCAGCCCCGGCATGGCGAAGGGCACGTCGAGCTTCCAGAACCGCTGCCAACCGGAAAGCCGCAGGTTGGTCGACACCTCCACCAGGTCGTGGGGCAGCATGCGCAGCGACTGGTAGAAGCTGAACGTCATGTTCCAGGCCTGGCTGGTGAAAATCGCAAAGATGGCCGCGAGCTCCGCGCCGAGCACGCGCCCGGGGAACAGCAGCAGGAAAAACGTCACGGTAAACGAGATGTAACCCAGTACCGGCACCGATTGCAGGATGTCGAGCACGGGTACCAGCAGTTTCTCGGCGCGCCGGCTTTTGGCGGCCAGGGTGCCGTACAACAGGGTAAACACCAGCGCTGCAACCATCGCCGCCAACATGCGCAGGGTGGTGCGCATCGCGTATTCCGGCAGGTTGGCCGGGTCCAGCGAGATGACTTCACTTTGCAAGGTGGCGATGGGCGCCCAGGTTTCTCGCGCAGTGATGGAGAAAAACAGTAAAAAGCCGATCACCAGGGGCAGGGCGACCAAGTCCCAGCGGTTGGGCAGCAAGCGCAATGTGGACGCAGGGATGTAGTGACGGAACACTCTTTTCATAAGCAGTCATTCCTGCGGCGTTCAGGTTCAGGGGCGTGATGGGATCGAGTTTAGCTGCTGCACGAATGACCTACCGGGAGGGAAGGCCGCTGTTTTCGCGAGTCAGGGGCAACGAGGCGTTGCTGGCGGGATTGTACGTTTCTGAATGTTACAGGCACATAAATTTGCTGTCAGTTTCCTGTACGAACTGCGGCTAGGGCGTGGGCGCCCCAGCCGTCGCAGGGTCGCTATTCAAACCGCAGGATCACCCGCCGGTTGTGCTTGCTCTTCTTCTCGATTTTTTCGCAGAACACCCGGCCGATCTCCTCGGTATTGGTCACGTGGGTGCCGCCACAGGGCTGGATGTCGATACCGGCAATCTCGATCACCCGCACCGAACCCTGGATGACCGGCGGCGCCACCGCCTGGGTGCGTGTGATCTGCAGCAGGGTGGAATACTCCGAGGCGGGCATGGACAAGGTCTTGACCTGATGGGCCTGCTGGATCAGTGCGTTGAGGTCGCGGGTTATGGTCTCTTTGTCGAGGGTCATTTCCGGCAGGTCGAAATCCAGGCGGCCCTTATCAACGCCGATGCTGCAACCGGTCACCGGCGCGTCGATGATCGAGCACAGCAGGTGCAGGCAGGTGTGCATTTTCATGTGCTGGTAGCGGCGTTCCCAGTCCAGGCTGGCGTCTACCTGTACCCCGGCAGCCAGTTGTTCGGGGCAGTGTTCCACCTGGTGCCAGATGATCGAGCGCAGCACCGGGTCGCGCACGGTGCCGGTGATGTCTACGCGGCTGCCGTCGGGCAGGGTGAAGTGCCCGGTGTCGCCCGGTTGGCCGCCGCCGGTGGGGTAGAACAGTGTGTGCTCAAGGGCGATGCCTTGTTCGCTGACGGCAATCACCCGCGCACTGAATGCATTCTGGTAAGGCGCGCTGTCGAACAGCGCGAGGGTTTCCATGGTGTGCACAGACATGTTCAACCTCCGACGATCAGTGGGCTGGCTTGCAGCAGGCGACGAACCATCGCGCTCAAGCCAGGGGGAGATAGCAGGGTGATTTCAAATTCGGGCCCGCTCACTTTCAGGTTCAGTGGCAGGCGCGGCGGGTAGGCCGTGGTTTCGATGTGCCGCAGGCGGAACTGCAAGTGATGGCGTTCCTTGACCGTTGGCTCCAGCAGCAGGCCGGGCAGGGGATGGAAGTCGGCGTCCAGCACCGTCACCTTGTGGCTGGCGTTGACTTCCCCGACCACGTGCAGGCGTTCATCGAGGGCAAACGCGCCGAGGTAGTTGCTGTGGTCCGACTCGTCGTTTTTCTGCAACTGGATCTGGTTGACTACCTTGACCTTGGTGCCGGCCGGCACGTCCTGGGTGATCACGCAGGAGGGGCTGATAAACACGTTGTCGCCGATCAGCACATAACCCAGCACCCGCGCGCCCGAGCCAACCTCCACGTTGTTGCCCAGGCGTGGGTGGCGCTTGCCGTCCGGGTTGTTGGCGATACCCCGGGCGCCGAGGGTCACGCCGCAGAGGATGTAGCAGTCGTTGCCGATCTCGCAGGTTTCACCGATGACCGTGCCGTAACCGTGGTCCAGCACAAAGCGCCGGCCGATTCGGGCGGCCGGGTGAATCTCGGCGCCCGACAAAATCTTGCCCTGGTTGCTCAGTTTCAGGGCGATGGCGCAAAACACACCGTTGTGCGTGTCCGGGAAGTTCCACACCAGGTGAGCCAGTCGGTAATACAACACCGCCTTGAACGAGGCGTAGGACTCCAGGATCAGCTCCCCACGCCCACGGGACGCGGGGTCGCGCCAGGCATAGGCGATCAGGTCTTCGGCCACTGCCTGGGCTGCCGCCTGGACCAGCGTCGCAAGATGCTCCTCCAGTTGCTTCAACTGCGCGGGCGTAAGCGTAGTGATGAGGTGGGTGAGCAACTCATCGTGCAGTTGTTGCATGTCGATAAAGCCCCCCATGGAGGCACCCCCGCAATAGTTGTTATTCAAAACAGGGCAAATAACTGTCGGCACTGTCGTAGACCATGGTCAGCACCACGGTGTCGGTTGGCAGCTCCGGCGCGAGCTTGGCGATGGCCACCATGTTGGCGGCCGAGGACAACCCGAGGCTGATGGCGTCGGTGCGCATGATGCGTTTGATCATGTCGATACACTCCTGGCGCGACACCTTGAGCATCCCGTCGATAATCGCGACGTTGAGGATGCTCGGGATCAGCCCGATGGACAGGCCCTGGATATGGTGCGAGGCGTGGCGGTCGTTGAGCAGGTCGCATTCTTCCGGCTCCACGCCCATCACGCGGATTGCCGGCCAGGTGCTTTTGAGGGTTTCGCCGATGCCGGTGATATGGCCACCGGTGCCGATGCCGCTGACAAAGTAGTCGACCCGCCGCTCACCGAAGGCGCGGATGATTTCCCGTGCGGTGGTGTCGCGGTGGGTTTGCGGGTTGGCGCCGTTGCGCTGCTGGTTGAGCATTACGTAGCTGGGGTTCTCCAGCTGCAGTTCCATGCACTTTTCGCCGTGGGAATTGTTGCCCTGGCGGCTGTCCGACAGCACCACTTTGGCGCCGTACAGGCGCAGCAGTTTCTGCTTCTCGGGGCTGTAGTTGTCGGGGATCACCAGCACCACTTTGTAGCCCAGCACGTTGCCGGCCATCACCAGGCCGATGCCGGTGTTGCCGCCGCTGGGCTCGATGACGGTTTGCCCTGAGCCACGGATCAGAATGCCCCGGCGCTCGGCGTCGAGGATCATGCCCAGGGCGATGCGCGCCTTGTGGCTGCCGCCGGGGTTGAGGGATTCCAGCTTGGCGTAGACCTCGATGCCGAGGTCCTCGGAAAACTGTTCCAGGCGCACGATGGGCGTTTGGCCAATGGCGTCGAGTATCGAGTTATGCAACATCAAGTAAGAACCCATGGCCGCTGATCAGTACAAAGGCATGTCGGGTTCGACGTCGCGAACCCAGTGTTTCATGCCACCTTGCAGCACTTTGGTGTTGGCGAATCCGGCGGCCAGCAAGGTACTGGCGGCTTGCTCCGCGCGGGTACCGGCGTAGCAGATCAGGTAGTGCGTGTTGTCTCGGCTGAGGTTGGCGAGCTGCCCGTCGAGTTCGGCCAGCGGGATGTGCACCACCCCCGGCAGCTTGCACACTTCCAGTTCGCTGGCATCGCGCACATCCAGCAGCACGTCGGCCTTGCTGTGTTGTTCGAGCAGTTGCTTGAGCACCCTGGGCTTGATGTAGCGCTCTTCTGCCAGCGATGGGGTGCTTGGCATGGCATCGGCGCACACGGCCGGGGCGATGGTTTGGCTGTGACGCAGTTCGGAGCAACAAGGGCAATCGGCACGACGCTTGAAGCGAATCTCGCTGAACTTCATGGCCAGCGCATCAAAGCGCATCAGCCGCCCGGACAGCGGTTCGCCGATGCCGATCAACAGCTTGATGGCCTCGGTGGCCTGGATCATCCCGACCACGCCGGGCAATACACCGATGACACCGCCGGCGCTGCAATTGGGTGCCAGTTCTGCCGGGGGTGCATGGGGGAACAGGCAGCGGTAGCACGGCCCACCTTTATAGTTGAGTACGCTGATCTGCCCGTCAAAGCGGTAGATGGCGCCGTACACCAATGGTTTGCCCAATTGCACGCAGGCGTCGTTGACGAGGTAGCGGGTTTCGAAATTGTCGGTGCCGTCGATCACCAGGTCGTAGTCGCCCACCAGGTCCAGGGCGTTGTCGGTGTTGAAGGCGGTGTCGTAGGTGTTGATCTGGATGTGACTGTTGAGGTCCTGCAAGCGCTGCTTGGCGGACTCGACCTTGGGCATGCCCAGGGTGCTGTTGCCGTGGACGATCTGGCGTTGCAGGTTGCTGCTTTCCACCACGTCGAAATCCACCAGCCCGAGGGTGCCGATGCCGGCCGCCGCCAGGTACAGGCTGATGGGCGAACCAAGGCCGCCGGTGCCGATGATCAATACCCGGGCTTTCTTCAGGTTCAGTTGGCCTTCGCGGCCGACGCCGGGCAGGGTGATGTGGCGCACGTAGCGCTGCACTTCTTCGTTACTCAGTGACTCGACATCGATACCGCCAGAGGTCGCCAGCAATACTTCGATTTTCGCCGCCTCGGGCAACCGGTCGTTGGCGTCGATCAGCTCCTCCTCGGCGGTAAACAGGAAGTGTTCCTTGAGCTGGTTATTTTCGTAGAGCAGGTGCGCGCGCAACTGCGGGTGCTCGGTGCAGAGGTTTTCAATGACTTCGCGCAATGTCGATCCGGCACCCTCGAGCGTCGATGCTGGCAGCTTGGCCACGCGGACCAGGATGTCGGGGAAAGAGACAGCGTTCATGCACAACTCCGTTTGCAGGTCGTTGAAGGGGTTTTGGGCGAAGCGCTTGCCATCCCAGGCAAACAGCTTGGAACCTTGGGTGTTGCCCTGGCGAACATCCACCACCAGGTAGCTCACGGGGTAGATCGGCTCGCCCATGAAGAGGGCCTTGTCCTGGTCTTCGTCGCTGAAATACGCGCCGACGTCAGGGTGGGAGTGGTAGATCACCACCACCGGGTTATCACTGCGAAATGCCTTGTTCATCATCAGCGTGTCGGCCACTGAAAAGGTGTAGCCGTTGGCTGCGCTGCGTGAATACATCTCGGGGTTTTTGCTATGCAACTCATTCTGGATATTGCTGCCCAGGTGCACGCGGCCATCGGCGAAGACGAAGCCGCAGCATTCCTCGGGATAGCTGCGGTCGGCGTGGGCGTAAATTTGCTCCAGGGCGCTTGGGCTCAGGACCTTCATCTCAGTTTTTCTTCGCCAGGAGTTTCTCGATGGGCAGCTTGGTGATGGCAAAACCGGCCAGCAGGATCGCCGAATACATCATCAGGTCCTTGGAAATCTGCAGGCCTTCGTACCAGGCGCCGATGATCACCGCGAACACCGGGAAGATGATGAACACGAACGACAAAATGATCGGGCTCAGGCGCTTGAGCAGCATGAAATACACGATAAACCCGCCCACCGAGGCCACCAGCCCGAGGTAGAACAGCGCACTCCAGGAGCGCAGGGTGATGTCTTCGAAGGTCGGGGTTTCAAAGAAAAGCCCGGCGACAAACAGCATCAGCCCGGCGATGCCGATGGGCAGGGTGTTGTAGGTGATCACGCTGATGGCGCTGCCTTGTTTCTTGGTAATCACGTAGCACAAGGCATGCATGATCGCGGCGGCCAGGATCGCCAGCACCCCGAAGAATTCGGCATGGTCCAGGTGCAGGCCCTGGCTCTTGATGATCATGTACAGGCTGCCGAAACCGATGGCGATACCCACCACCTGCGAAAAGTAGATGCGCTCACGCAAGAACAGCGCAGAAAAAATCAGGATAAACACCGGCATGCAGCTGAACAGCAGCGCGGTAAGGCCGGACGAGACATGCATCTCGCCGTAGTTGAGCAGGTAGTACGGAACGCTGAAGTAGGAAAGCGTCACGAATACGAAGAACCAGCGGCTTTCCCGGGGAAACAGGATCGGCTCGCGGCGCACCCAGGCGAAACACAGGAACAGCGGAAACGCGATCAAAAACCGCAGCCCGGCAGAGGTCAGCGGCGGTACGCTCTCTACGGCAATCTTGATCCCAAGCCAGGTGGTGCCCCAGCTCAGGCAGACAATCAGAAACATCACGCTGGTAATCAGCCCACCCAACCACTGCTTGTGAGTTTTTGTTTTTTCAGCGTTTTCTAGAACGGCGGACATTGGCATCGTGACATTGCTTCCATGAGACCGAATTGACCTCTATATTGAGTGCCTTGATTCGGTGATTGAACCCGTAAAAGCACACTATTAGGGCGAATGATGGCTGTCAAAACAAATATTGACATGGTGTCAATTATGCGAGAAGGACTCTCCAGCGGGCAGGGCGTGAAGTACAAACGCCTGTCCGATGTCATGGAGCGGGGCATCCTTGAAGGCTTGATTGAACCGGGAAGAAAACTGCCGCCCCATCGGGTGCTTTCCGACAATCTGGGGGTGACCATTGGCACTATCAGCCGGGCCTACGGTGAGCTGGAGCGGCTGGGGCTGGTGGTCGCGCGGGTCGGTGACGGCACCTTCGTACGCAAGCGTGGGATGGAGCGCCAGCGGGATGAGGGTTTTCGCAACTTCAGCGACGAGCCGCGCCAATACTTCGATATGAGCCGCAACATGCATATCCCGGGGCAGGAGACCACGTTCCTGGCCCAGAGCTTCCAGACGCTGGCCACCAATGCCAAGTTCTTGCAGGACATCAGTGCCTACACCCCGGATGCTGGCCTGCCGCGCTACCGTGCGGCGGGTGCGCAGTGGCTGGTGCAGCGGGATTTCCACCCGATTCCCGAGCAGGTGATTTGCGTGAACGGCGGCCAGCACGGGCTGCTCTGTGCATTGATGGCGCTGTTGCGCGCCGGAGACACGGTGGTGACCGAGCAGTTGACCTATCCGGGGCTGATCACCGCCGCGCGGATGCTGGGGATACGCCTGATTGGCCTGGAAATGGATGAAGAAGGCTTGCTGCCGAGCGCGCTGGATGAAGTCTGTCGCAATCACCGGGTGTCGGCGTTGTATTGCACGCCGACTATCCAGAATCCTACGACGGCGGTGCTGTCGGTCGCGCGCCGTGAGGCGTTGGTCAAGGTGTGCCGTGAACACAACCTGCTGATTCTGGAGGACGAGGCCCACGGCGTGCTGGTGGAGGATCGTCCGCCGCCCCTGAGCCATTTCGCCCCGGAGCGTACGATTCTGATCAGCAGCCTGAGCAAGGCGGTATCGGCGGGGTTGCGTGTTGGTTATGTGCACGCGCCGCCGGCGTTGGTCAGCCGAATTTCTGCGGCCTTGCGCTCGACCTGCTGGATGGCGACCCCGGTCACCCTGGAACTGGCCACGCAATGGATCGAAAACGGCACGGCAGAGCACTTGCTGCACCAGCAGATCCAGGAAATCAGCCGGCGCAAGGCGTTGGTTGAAGGGTTGTTGATTGGGTTGGAGTACCGCACCCACTTAAATAGCCCGCACTTCTGGATCGAAGTCCCGGAGCCCTGGCGCGCGTCGGAAATCGAGGCGGAGTTAAAGCAGAACAATTACCTGATCGCCACCGCCGAGGCGTTTGCGGTGGGGCAGACGGCAGTGCCGCAGTTTATCCGGGCGAGCATCTGCAACACGTCGGGGGATGATCAGTTGTTGCTGGCAGGGTTTGATGCGCTGGCGACGGCGCTGGGGCAGGGCGGGGGTAGGTTTCACCTGTGAACCCAACGGCTTGTTGTGAACTTGACCCCTGTGGCGAGGGAGCTTGCTCCCGCTGGGCTGCGAAGCAGCCCCAAGGCCATTCACCGGTTGGTGTCAGTTAAATACCAGTCGTCTGGTTTGCGACTGCTGCGCAGTCGAGCGGGAGCAAGCTCCCTCGCCACAGAAGCTCCCTCGCCACACAAGCACCTTGGCCAGCGAGAGTATTTACTTGAACCGCCGCTCCACGCCTTTCTCTACCAGAATCTTCGCCGAAATCTCTTCCACCGAAAAATGCGTGGAATTGATGTGCGCAATATTCTCCCGGCGGAACAGATTTTCTACTTCCCGCACTTCAAATTCGCACTGCGCATAGCTGGAGTAACGGCTGTTGGGCTTGCGCTCATTGCGAATCGCCGTCAGGCGGTCCGGGTCAATGGTCAGCCCGAACAGCTTGTGTTGGTGCGCGCGCAGCGCGGCGGGCAGCGTCAGGTGCTCCATGTCGTCTTCGGTCAGCGGGTAGTTGGCCGCCCGAATCCCGAATTGCATGGCCATATAAAGGCAGGTCGGTGTTTTGCCGCAGCGGGACACGCCCACCAGGATCAAATCGGCCTTGTCGTAGTAGTGCGTGCGGGCGCCGTCGTCGTTGTCGAGGGCGAAGTTCACCGCCTCGATCCGCTCCATATAGTTGGAATTGTGGCCAATGGAGTGAGATTTTCCGACGGAGTATGACGAATGTTCACTTAACTCTTGTTCCAGCGGCGCCAGGAAGGTAGAGAAGATGTCGATCATGAAACCATTGGAAGTCGCGAGGATCTCACGAATGTCCTGATTGACGATGGTGTCGAAAATGATCGGGCGAAATCCGTCTTTTTCGGCGGCCAGATTGATTTGTTGTACCATGGCTCGCGCTTTATCCACGCTGTCGATATAGGGTCGCGTGAATTTGCTGAAGGTAATGTTTTCGAACTGCGCCAGCAGGCTTTGACCCAGGGTTTCGGCTGTAATGCCGGTGCCGTCGGAGATAAAGAAAGCAGATCGTTTCATTTGAGCCTTGGGCCTTAAGCTGATGACGAATCTTGGATATGATAGGCGCGATTTTGCCGTCCCGCAGTGGGCCGCATTCTCACTTATTTTCCAGGTCCAGGCCACAAACGCCGGTAACCGCTCCTACTGAGCCACCGGCGTCCTGAGCTTTTCCAACACAGAAAGTGGAGAGATCACCTTGGTAGAGTACGTAGTTTCCCTCGATAAGCTCGGCGTCCATGATGTAGAGCATGTGGGGGGCAAGAACGCATCCCTCGGCGAGATGATCAGTAATCTTGCAGGCGCTGGTGTCTCGGTGCCCGGTGGTTTTGCCACCACGGCCCAGGCTTACCGCGATTTCCTCGAACTGAGCGGCCTCAACGACCAGATCCACGCTGCCCTGGATGCCTTGGACGTCGATGACGTCAACGCCCTGGCCAAGACCGGCGCCCAGATCCGCCAATGGATCATGGAAGCCGAGTTCCCCGAGAAGCTCAACGCCGAGATCCGCACCGCGTTTGCCGCGCTGTCGGCCGGTAACCCGGACATGGCCGTCGCCGTGCGCTCTTCGGCCACCGCCGAAGACCTGCCAGACGCTTCCTTTGCCGGCCAGCAAGAAACCTTCCTGAACATCCGCGGCGTAGAAAACGTGATCCGCGCGGCCAAGGAAGTGTTTGCCTCGCTGTTCAACGACCGCGCCATTTCCTACCGTGTACACCAGGGTTTCGACCACAAGCTGGTGGCCTTGTCTGCCGGTGTGCAGCGCATGGTGCGTTCGGAAACCGGCACGGCCGGCGTGATGTTCACCCTGGACACCGAATCGGGCTTTCGCGATGTGGTGTTCATCACCGGTGCCTACGGCCTCGGCGAAACCGTCGTACAAGGCGCGGTGAACCCGGACGAATTCTACGTCCACAAACACACCCTTGAAGCCGGCCGCCCGGCCATCCTGCGCCGCAACTTGGGCAGCAAGGCAATCAAGATGATCTACGGCGACGAGGCCAAGGCCGGTCGCTCGGTAAAAACCGTTGATGTCGACAAGGCCGAGCGCGCGCGTTTCTGCCTGAGCGACGCCGAAGTCAGCGAACTGGCCAAGCAGGCGATGATCATCGAGAAGCACTACAAGTGCCCGATGGACATCGAATGGGCCAAGGACGGTGACGACGGCAAGCTGTACATCGTCCAGGCCCGCCCTGAAACCGTGAAGAGCCGCACCTCGGCCAACGTCATGGAACGCTACCTGCTCAAGGAAACCGGCACCGTGCTGGTGGAAGGCCGTGCCATCGGCCAGCGCATTGGCGCCGGCAAGGTGCGGATCATCAAAGACGTGTCCGAGATGGACAAGGTCCAGCCAGGTGACGTGTTGGTTTCCGACATGACCGACCCGGACTGGGAACCGGTGATGAAACGCGCCAGCGCCATTGTCACCAACCGTGGTGGGCGTACGTGCCACGCGGCGATCATCGCCCGTGAACTCGGGATCCCAGCGGTTGTGGGTTGCGGCAACGCCACCCAACTGTTGAAAGACGGCCAGGGCGTGACCGTGTCCTGCGCTGAAGGCGACACCGGTTTTATCTTCGAAGGTGAGCTGGGCTTCGACATCAAGCAAAACTCCATCGACGCCATGCCAGACCTGCCGTTCAAGATCATGATGAACGTCGGCAACCCGGACCGTGCCTTCGATTTCGCGCAGTTGCCGAACGCCGGTGTGGGCCTGGCCCGCCTGGAATTCATCATCAACCGCATGATCGGCGTGCACCCCAAGGCCTTGCTGAACTACGACGGCCTGCCGCCGGACATCAAGGACAGCGTCGACAAGCGCATTGCCGGCTACAACGACCCGGTGGGTTTCTACGTCGAGAAGCTGGTGGAAGGCATCAGCACCCTGGCGGCGGCGTTCTACCCGAAAAAGGTCATCGTGCGGCTGTCGGACTTCAAGTCCAACGAATACGCGAACCTGATCGGCGGCAAGCTCTACGAGCCGGAAGAAGAAAACCCGATGCTGGGCTTCCGGGGCGCCTCGCGTTATATCAGCGAAGCTTTCCGCGACTGCTTTGAGCTGGAATGCCGTGCCCTCAAGCGCGTGCGCAACGAGATGGGCCTGACCAACGTCGAAATCATGGTGCCGTTCGTGCGCACCCTGGGTGAGGCGAGCCAGGTTGTGGACCTGCTGGCCGAAAACGGCCTGTCCCGTGGCGAGAACGGTTTGCGCGTCATCATGATGTGCGAGCTGCCGTCCAATGCCATCCTGGCCGAGGAGTTCCTGGAATTCTTCGACGGCTTCTCCATCGGCTCCAATGACCTGACCCAGCTGACCCTGGGCCTGGACCGCGACTCGGGGATCATCGCCCACCTGTTCGACGAGCGTAACCCTGCGGTCAAGAAGCTGTTGGCCAACGCCATCCAGGCGTGCAACAAGGCTGGCAAGTACATCGGCATCTGCGGCCAAGGCCCTTCCGATCACCCGGACCTGGCCAAATGGCTGATGGAACAGGGCATCGAAAGCGTCTCGCTGAACCCCGATTCTGTACTGGAAACCTGGTTCTTCCTGGCTGAAGGCCAAGCCCCGGCGTAAGACGCAACACCCCAAAGTGCCGGTCAACCCTGCGGTTGGCCGGCATTTCTCATTCTGTACAGGGCGGAACTCCTTCCGGACGCCGCCCTTTTTTGTGCAAGAGCATTATGCAAAGCAGCAGCAACCTGTTTCCCGTCGCCCTGATCAGCGCTGAACGTCGTGGCGACCTGAGTGAAGATGTGTACCGGCTGAAACCCGGTAACAGCCCCGACGGCACTGTCGAGCTGGCCGTGACGCGCCTGGGCCTGGCCGATGTCCCGGAAAACCGGGGCGTGCCGGTGGTTTTGTTGCATGGCAGTTTCTCCAATCGGCGCTTCTGGTATTCGCCCAAGGGTATCGGCCTGGGCGCTTACCTGGCGCGTGAAGGGTTCGACGTCTGGATCCCGGAAATGCGCGGCCACGGGCTGTCGCGGCGTAACCACGACTACGCCAAAAACCGCGTCGCCGACTATGCTCGCTACGACTTGCCGGCCATTGCCGCCTTTGTGCGCGAGCAAAGCGGGCAGGTACCCCACTGGATCGGGCATTCCCTGGGTGGCATCACCTTGGCTGCAGCCCTGGGTGGGCAGCACCTTGGCGCGCCGGCAGTGGCCTCGGTGGCGCTGTTTGGCTGCCAGGTCAGCCGCAGCCATTGGCCGTTGAAACTGCCACCAGTGGAATGGACCGGTCGCCTGCTCCTGAAGCGTTTCGGCCAATTGTCGGGCCCGCGGTTCAAGCGCGGCCCAGAGGACGAGCCGGCGGGCGTGTTGATCGAAGCCATGCGCTGGAACGGCCTGTTCGGCCGTTTTGGCGAAGGGAAGCAGGATTGGTGGAAGGGCCTGGCAGCGGTCGACGTGCCGCTGTTGGCGGTGAGCGCTGCCGGCGATCACCAAGACCCGGATTGGGCCTGTCGCAAACTCTTCGAGCAAGTCGGCTCCGAGCATCGCCAGTACCTGTGCCTGGGGCGCCAGCAAGGGTTCAGCGGGGATTTCGGGCATGTCGAGATGCTCGTCAGCAAGGCCGCCCAGGCGCAAGTCTGGCCATTGGTGACGCGCTGGCTGAAACACCCGCTCACACCTTTGACGGGGGCGGAGTCGCGGGAGCTTGAGGCCGTTTGACCGCAAGGCTCTAACAGGGGCGTTTCGCTTGGTTGGCGTAGCGGATAAGATACGACGCGTCGGGTGCTTCTGGTCATATTCAGTCGCGCAGTGGGTATTGCGTTGCTGCCCGTGGGGCCGGATTATTCGACCCGGATTAAAGAAGCTTCATGGCAAAGCGTTTCCAGATGTAAGTAAACAGTGGGATGTTCGACACCTTCCTTCACCTACAGGAGTTTCTCGATGAACCATTACCTTACCCCCGACCTGTGTGACGCCTACCCGGAGCTGGTGCAGGTGGTTGAGCCGATGTTCAGCAATTTTGGCGGCCGAGACTCCTTTGGTGGCGAGATCGTGACCATCAAGTGCTTTGAAGACAATTCCCTGGTCAAGGAGCAAGCCGAGCTCAATGGCGCCGGCAAGGTGCTGGTGGTTGACGGTGGTGGTTCCCTGCGCCGCGCGTTGCTGGGCGACATGATCGCCGAGAAAGCCGCAAAAAACGGCTGGGAAGGGCTGGTCATCTACGGCTGCATCCGCGATGTGGACGTGATCGCCCAAACCGACCTCGGCGTGCAGGCCCTGGCCAGCCACCCGATGAAAACTGACAAGCGCGGTATTGGCGACTTGAACGTGGCGGTCACATTCGCCGGCGTGACCTTTCGCCCGGGTGAGTATGTGTACGCCGACAATAATGGTGTCATCGTCTCCCCCAGCCCGCTGAAAATGCCTGAATAAACAGCAGTAGCCGACAGGGGTGAGGATGTTCGAGGAAGAAAACGCGCAGTGGGGGCTGGTGCATGCCCTGGTGCTGGACGGTAAAGGTGGCGCGCGTTCGATTGCCCGGACAGAGCTTGATGAGCTGCAACTGCGGCCTCAGGAAAGCCTGTGGCTGCACTGGGATCGCAGCCATCCCCAAACCCAGACCTGGTTGCGCACATCCAGCGGCTTAAGCGAGTTCGCCTGTGACTTGCTGCTGGAGGAGAACACCCGCCCACGCCTGTTGCCGCTGCCGGATGCCGAGCTGCTGCTGTTTTTGCGCGGGGTTAACCTTAACCCCGGTGCCGAGCCGGAGGACATGGTCTCGGTGCGGATCTTCGCCTCGGCGGCCCGCGTGATTTCCCTGCGTTTGCGCCCATTGCGCGCCACCGATGAGTTGCTGGTGCAACTGGCAGATGGCAAAGGGCCGAAAACCGCCTCGGAACTGGTCCTTTATATGGCGCAGTACCTGACCAACAAGGTTCAGGATCTGGTCAGCGACCTGTCGGAAATTGTCGATATCGAAGAAGAAAAACTGGATGCCGACGAACGGTATACTCCGGAGCATGGCAGCGTTTTGCAGATCCGCCGACGCGCCGCCGGGCTGAAACGTTTCCTGTCGCCGCAGCGGGATATTTTCGCGCAGTTGACCCGGATCAAGTTGCCCTGGTTCTGTGACGACGATGCTGACTACTGGAACGAATTGAACAACAGCCTGACCCGTTACCTGGAAGAGCTGGAATTGGCCCGGGAGCGCGTGGGGCTTGTGCTTGAGACTGAAGACCGGCGCTTGAGCCTGCGTATGAACCGCACGATGTACCGCTTTGGGATCATCACCGGAATCTTTCTGCCGATGAGTTTTTTGACCGGTTTGCTGGGGATCAATGTGGGCGGTATTCCGTTCTCTTCCAGCCCTTATGGGTTCTTGATCGCCTGCCTGATGATGGTCTCGGTGGCCGTCGGCCAATGGTGGTTGTTCCGACGTTTACGTTGGGTCTGACCTGAATGTGACCTGAACGTGGAAACAGGTCATGTGACCTGAAGAATTTTACCCTCGTCTTTTAAATCACTTGCGAGAGGTCCTTATGCACGATCCGTTCGAACAGTCTTTGCGTGACATGCTCAATGCCTCGTCCTCCAACCGGGATGACGATGCGTGCCTGGGTCGCGTATTAAAAACCGCCAACCGCCAGGTTGGGGCGGGAGACCTGTTCGGCCTGCTCGGTCGTTGGTTGCCGGCGTTGATGATGGCCCTGAACAATGGTTCGGCCCATGTTTCACCGGTTTCCCGTCGTAAACCTCTTGCTCGCACTGCTGATAAGGCTGAATGAATATGGAACTTGATCTCTGGACCCAGAGTCTTGTAGCTGCAATGACTGCGTTGTGGACCAAGGTGGCGAATTTCATTCCCAACCTGTTTGGTGCACTGGTGGTGGTACTGCTGGGTTTTGTCGTGGCCAAGCTGCTCGACACCCTGCTCTCCAAATTGCTGGCTAAACTGGGCCTTGATCGCTTGATGGGTGGCACCGGCCTGACCAAGATCCTGGGGCGCGCGGGGCTGCAAGTACCGATCTCGACATTGATCGGGAAGATCGTTTATTGGTTTGTTTTGCTGATTTTTCTGGTTTCTGCGGCTGAATCCCTTGGACTTGAGCGAGTTTCAGCTACGCTCGACATGCTGGCGCTGTATTTGCCGAAGGTATTCGGCGGCGCGCTGGTACTGCTGGTAGGGGTTTTGCTGGCGCAACTGGCCAATGGCCTGGTGCGTGGCGCGGCTGAAGGGGTAGGGCTGGATTATGCCGGCGGCTTAGGGCGAATCGCCCAGGGGCTGGTCATTATCATCAGTATTTCGGTCGCGATCAGCCAGTTGGAGGTCAAGACTGACCTGCTGAACCACGTGATTGTGATTGTTTTGATTACCGTTGGTCTGGCTGTTGCGCTGGCCATGGGACTGGGAAGCCGGGAAATTGCCGGGCAGATTCTTGCGGGAATCTATGTGCGTGAGTTGTATCAGGTTGGGCAACAAGTGCGTGTGGGCGAGGTCGAAGGGCAGATCGAGGAGATCGGCACGGTCAAGACGACAGTGCTGACTGACGATGGCGAACTGGTGTCGCTTTCGAACCGGATCTTGCTGGAACAGCATGTGACTAGCCGCTAACCCGGCGAATCCTGCTAATGTACGCCGCCGCAATCCTGGGTATCCAGGCTGTAGCGGACATTGACCTGACTGTCGGCACGACTTGTTTTGAATAAAGCCCAAACGCTGTCCACGCGCTATGACCCCCGTGAGCTCTCTGATGAGGAGTTGGTCGCGCGCGCGCACACGGAGCTGTTTCACGTAACACGCGCGTACGAAGAATTGATGCGCAGGTATCAACGCACTCTGTTCAACGTTTGTTCAAGGTATTTAGGGAACGATAGAGATGCGGATGATGTCTGTCAGGAAGTGATGCTCAAGGTGCTGTACGGCCTGAAGAACTTCGAGGGCAAATCGAAGTTCAAGACATGGCTTTATAGCATCACGTACAACGAGTGCATCACGCAGTATCGGAAGGAACGGCGAAAGCGTCGCTTGATGGACGCTTTGAGTCTGGACCCCCTTGAGGAAGCGTCTGAAGAAAAGGCGCCGGCACCCGAGGAAAAGGGCGGACTCGATCGCTGGCTGGTGTATGTGAATCCGATTGACCGTGAAATTCTGGTGCTACGATTTGTCGCAGAGCTGGAATTTCAGGAAATCGCTGACATCATGCACATGGGTTTGAGTGCTACAAAAATGCGTTACAAACGTGCTCTAGATAAATTACGTGAGAAATTTGCGGGCAGTACTGAAACTTAGTGCGTGGCAAATATCTCTTACGTGTAGGCAAGTTCTGTTAGACTTGTCGCCGAGTTGTCCCCCGGTATGTGGGACTGCTTTACAATCACCAGATGGGGATTTAACGGATGAAACTGAAAAACACCTTGGGCTTGGCCATTGGTACTCTTATTGCCGCTACTTCTTTCGGCGTTCTGGCACAAGGCCAAGGCGCAGTTGAAGGCGAGCTGTTCTACAAGAAGCAGTACAACGATAGCGTCAAGAATATCGAAGACGGCTTCAATCCAGGCGCTCGCATCGGTTACTTCCTGACCGACGACCTGTCGTTGAACTTGTCCTACGACAAAACCAACCACACCCGTTCGAACAACGGTACTGGCAACCAGAAGATCGGCGGCGACACTGGTAGCATCACTGCCCAGTATCACTTCGGTCAGGCTGGCGTTGATTCGCTGCGTCCATACGTAGAAGGTGGTTTCGGTCACCAGAGCCGTAGCAACGTAGAAGACGACGGCCACAAAGGTCGCGATCAATCGACTCTGGCTATCGCTGGCGCCGGTGTGAAGTACTACTTCACCAACAACCTGTACGCTCGTGCCGGTGTTGAAGCTGACTACGCAATCGACAACGGCAAGTGGGATTACTCCGCACTGGTCGGCCTGGGCGTAAACTTCGGCGGTAACGCTGGCGCAGCAGCTCCAGCTCCTACCCCAGCACCAGCACCAGCTCCAGAGCCAGTTCCAGAGCCAGAAGCTCCGGTTGCTCAGGTTGTTCGTGTTGAGCTGGACGTGAAGTTCGACTTCGACAAGTCGGTTGTTAAGCCTAACAGCTACGGCGACGTGAAAAACCTCGCTGACTTCATGAAACAGTACCCACAAACCACCACCGTTGTTGAAGGTCACACTGACTCCGTCGGTCCTGACGCTTACAACCAGAAGCTGTCCCAGCGTCGTGCTGACGCTGTTAAGCAAGTCCTGGTCAAAGACGGTATCGCTCCTAACCGTGTAAGCTCGGTTGGTTATGGCAAATCCCGCCCAGTTGCTGACAACGCAACTGAAGCTGGCCGTGCTATCAACCGTCGCGTAGAAGCATCGGTAGAAGCTCAAGCAGCTCAGTAATTACTGAGTTGTAGAAAAAAGCCCGGCTTAGGCCGGGCTTTTTTTCGTCTGGAATTTGCCTCAGGCCTGGAGGCTGGCCAAGGCGTCGACCGCCTGTGTCGCTTGGGCAACCCGGCCAATCACCAGAATCGCCGGGCTCTTCAAGGCGAAGTCCTGGGCATCTTCCTGCATCCGCAAAAGGCTGCTGCGGCATTCACGCTGTTGTGGCAACGAGGCGTTTTCGATCATCGCCACCGGCATGTCATCGCTCATGCCGCCCTCCAGCAACTGCTGGCGAATCTCTCCCAGCTTCGCCACCCCCATATAGATCACCAGCGTCGTGCCGCCCTCGGCCAGCGCCCGCCAATTGAGGCTGCTGTCGTCCTGGGTGTGGGCGGTGACCAGTGTTACGCCACGGCTGATACCGCGCAGCGTCAGCGGGATGTCACAATTCGTTGCCCCTGCCAGCCCTGCAGTAATGCCGTTGACCAACTCCACCTCCACCCCTCGTAGCCTGAGCCACGCCGCCTCTTCGCCACCACGACCAAAAATGCATGGATCGCCGCCCTTGAGCCTTACCACGCACTTGCCTTGCCGGGCATAGCGCAACATCAGGCGGTGGATAAATGCCTGCGGCGTGGAGCGACAGCCGCCGCGTTTACCCACCGTAATCAGCCGTGCCGAAGGGCAATGTTCCAGCAGCGCCGGGTTGACCAGATCATCGGTCAGCACCACATCGGCTTCCCGCAGGGCCCGTACCGCCTTGAGCGTCAGCAGCTCCGGATCGCCGGGGCCCGCGCCTACCAACCAGACTTTTGCGCTCATGTTCTTCCCTCACACCGTGATCGCGATTGGCTGCGTGCCGCTCGCCAATAGCCGTTTGATTTCCGGCACACAGGAGCCGCATTGCGTGCCGCAACCCAGTTCCTGCTTCAGCCCATTCAGGTCCAGGCCCCGGGCAATGCCGGCGCACACCGCGCTTTCGCTGACGTTCTTGCAGTTGCACAACGTCTTGTTACTGGTCGAGCCGCCCCCCGGCGGCGCACTCAATGGCGCCAGCAGCCAGCGGCGCAGTTGGTCATCGGTTCGACCTTCCAGCCACAAGCTTTGCAACCAGTGGCGAGCCAGGGTTTCGCCAGCCAGTCGGATCGCGGTAATACGGCCCTTTTCAATTTTTACCCGCTTGCCAATGGAGCGGCGCGGGTCGTCATAAGCCATGACCGGACCGTCATTGAGGCCCAGCAACTGGTCAATTTGCTTAAGCAGCTCAAGCGCGGGAGCCTCGTGATGCGCCGCACGAATCAGCAGGGCGGGCCGCTCACGCCCGGTCAGGCTCAGGCTGACGTAGGCAAAGCCCTCACACAGCGGTCGCAAGGCTTCAAAGTGTTGCTGCACATCGCCTTCAATCAGCGCAAACAAATGCCAGGGCAATTGCACCGGCTCCAGCCGCACGCCGCTGTGTTTGAGTTCCGGCTGCTTGGACAGCGGGTCGAACGCCGGTTGGGTGAGTGCATTCACGCCGCCTTTGAGAAAGCGGTCACCCCAATGCATCGGCAGGAATGCCTCGCCGGGACGTACGCTTTCATCGCTGCCGACGGCGACAATCACACTGCCGCGCCGGCTTTTCAGGCTGATCAGGTCGCCTTCCTTCAAACGATGCCGGCGCAGTTCATCCGGGTGCAAACTGAGCAGTGCTTCACTGACATGCCCAAACAGCTGCGCAGCAGTTCCGGTGCGGCTCATGCCATGCCATTGGTCCCGCAGGCGGCCGGTGATTAGGGTGAGTGGGAAACGCGCATCACGCTGCTCCTTGGCGGCGCGATAAGGGTCGGCCACAAAGTGCGCGCGGCCAGTCTCGGTAGGAAACACTCCGTCGGTGTACAGGCGGGGGGTGCCATTCACTGCATTGGTCGGAAATGGCCATTGCTGTGGGCCGATCCGGTCCAGCAGGGCGTGGCTGATACCCGACAGGTCCAGGTCGCGCCCACGGGTCAGCAGTTTGTATTCATCAAAGATCTGCGCCGGTTGCTCAAAGTCAAAAAGACCCGGTTTTCCGGGACAAAGGCGTTGCTCCAGGCGCTGGGCAAAATCTACGGTAATTGCCCAGTCCGGCCGCGCTTCCCCAGGTGGGACGATGGCCTGTCGAACATGGGAAATGCGCCGTTCAGAGTTGGTGACCGTGCCTTCTTTCTCACCCCAGCTCGCCGCCGGCAGCAACAGGTCGGCGAAACGCGCAGTTTCGGTTGTACGAAAGGCCTCCTGTAGCACCACGAACGGACATGCCTCCAGGGCAAGGCGCACGGTGTTCTGGTCGGGCAGGGATTGGGCCGGGTTGGTGCAGGCGATCCACAGGGCCTTGATCTTGCCCGCCTGCATCTGTTCAAACAATTCGATGGCGGTCAGCCCGGTGTTGGCCGGCAGTTGTTCAACCCCCCAATAGGCGGCCACTTGTGCCCGATGTTCGGGGTTGGCGGCCTCACGATGCCCAGGCAGCAGGTTCGACAAACTGCCGGTTTCCCGCCCACCCATGGCATTCGGCTGACCCGTCAGGGAGAACGGTCCGCAGCCGGCGCGGCCAATGGTGCCAGTCGCCAGGTGCAGGTTGATCAAGGCGCTGTTCTTCGCGCTGCCTGCGGTGGACTGGTTAAGTCCCATGCACCACAACGACAGGAAGCTCGCCGAGGTGCCGACCCATTCCGCGCACAGCCGCAGTTGCTCGACACTGATCCCGCACAACTGCGTGACCATTTGCGGTGTGTAGTCGTGAACCAGGCGTTTCAGCTCTGCCAGTCCGTCGGTGTGGGCCTGGATAAACGCGCGATCAATCCAGTCTTCCCACAGCAACAGGTGCAAGATCCCATGGAACAACGCGACATCTGTACCCGGCAAAATCGCCAAGTGCAGGTCCGCCAGGTCGCAAGTGTCGGTGCGCCGGGGGTCAATTACCATCACCTTCATCTGTGGTCGACGGGCTTTGGCTTCCTCCAGGCGCCGGAACAATACCGGATGGGCGTAGGCCATGTTGCTGCCGACGATCATCACGCAGTCACTCGACTCCAGGTCCTCATAGCTGCACGGCGGCGCGTCGGCCCCCAGGCTGCGTTTGTAGCCAACCACCGCCGAAGACATGCACAGCCGCGAGTTGCTATCGATGTTATTGGTGCCCACCAGCGCCCGCGCCAGTTTGTTGAAACTGTAGTAATCCTCCGTCAGCAACTGCCCGGAGATATAAAACGCCACGCTGTCCGGCCCATGTTCGGCGATGGTCTCGGCAAACACGTTGGCCGCGTGCTCCAGCGCGGTGTCCCAGTCGGTGCGGGTGCGGGCCAGGCCCTTGCCCAGCCGCAGTTCCGGGTACAGCGCGCGGGCCGTGAGGTCGCCGGTCAGGTGCAGGCTGGTACCCTTGCTGCACAGCTTGCCGAAGTTCGCCGGGTGACTCGGGTCGCCACTGACGCCGAGGATCTGCGAGCCATCATGCTCGATCAGCACGCCGCAACCGACCCCGCAGTAGCAGCAGGTAGACGCGGTGGTCTGGCGGTTCATCAACCGGCGTCCCGCAGCGCCAACATCACCCGGCCGTTCTCCACGCGCGCCGGGTGGTGATGGGCGCAGCCGACGTCCGGCGCCTGGGCTTCACCGGATTCCAGGTCGATCTGCCAGTTGTGCAGCGGGCAGGCCACGCGTTTGCCGTAGATCAAGCCTTGGGACAGCGGGCCACCCTTGTGCGGGCAGCGGTCGTCGAGGGCGAACACTTCGTCGTCACTGGTACGAAAAATCGCAATATCGCCTTTTGGCCCGGTGATGATGCGCGAGCCCAGGGCGTTGATGTCTTCGAGGGCGCAGATATCCAGCCAGTTCATGCCGGCACCTCCAACAGTTTGACGGGAATGGTGTCGAATTCCTTTTTCAGCAGCGGTTGTTCCAGGCGTTCTTTCCATGGGTCTTGTTCGAATGACAGGGAGAATTGCAGGCGTTCATTCAGCGCCTGGCGCCGTGCCGGGTCTTCCAGTACGGCTTTCTTGATGTGCTCCATGCCCACCCGTTGCAAGTAATGCACGGTGCGCTCCAGGTAGAAGGCTTCTTCCCGGTACAGCTGTAGGAACGCGCCGTTGTATTCGCGCACTTCTTCAGCGGTTTTCAACTTCACGAAAAACTCGGCGACCTCGGTCTTGATCCCGCCGTTACCGCCGATGTACATCTCCCAGCCGGAATCGACGCCGATAATTCCCACGTCCTTGATCCCAGCTTCCGAGCAGTTACGCGGGCAACCGGACACCGCCAGCTTGACCTTGTGCGGCGACCACATATTGAACAAGTCATGCTCCAGCTCGATCCCCAGTTGCGTGGAATTTTGCGTCCCAAAGCGGCAGAACTCGCTGCCGACGCAGGTCTTCACGGTGCGGATGGATTTGCCGTAGGCATGCCCGGACGGCATATCGAGGTCTTTCCATACGCCGGGCAAGTCCTGCTTCTTGATACCCAGCAAGTCGATGCGCTGCCCGCCGGTGACTTTGACCATCGGCACGTTGTACTTGTCGGCCACATCGGCGATGCGCCGCAGCTCCGACGGATTGGTCACACCGCCCCACATCCTCGGGACTACCGAGTAGGTGCCGTCTTTCTGAATATTGGCGTGAGCCCGCTCGTTGATCAGGCGCGATTGCGGGTCGTCTTTTGCCTCCCCGGGCCAGGTGGAAATCAGGTAGTAATTCAGCGCTGGGCGGCAGGTGGCGCAGCCGTTCGGGGTGCGCCAGTTCAGGTAACTCATGGTGCCGGCGATGGTCAGCAGGTGCTGATCGCGGATGGCCTGGCGGATCTGCCCGTGGTTGAGATCGCTGCAGCCGCAGATGGCTTTTTCGCTTTTCGGTTTGACGTCTGCTGCGCCGCCCACGGTGTTGATCAGGATCTGTTCCACCAACCCTGCGCACGAACCACAGGAACTGGCGGCCTTGGTGTGCTTCTTCACGTCGTCGACGCTGAACAGCCCGTGTTCCTGAATCGCCTTGACGATGGTGCCTTTGCACACGCCGTTGCAGCCGCAGACTTCGGCGGTGTCAGCCATGCTCATGGCTTTGTCCTGGCCCTGATGGCCTACGTCGCCGATGGCGTTTTCACCGAACATCAGGTGGTCGCGGATCTCGCCGATCGCGTGGTTCTCACGGATTTGCCGGAAATACCAACCGCCATCAGCGGTGTCGCCGTACAGGCAGGCGCCGACGAGGATGTCGTCCTTGATCACCAGCTTTTTGTAGACGCCACCAATCGGGTCGGACAGGGTGATGGTCTCGGTGCCTTCGCCGCCCATGAAGTCCCCGGCGGAGAACAGGTCGATGCCGGTGACTTTCAATTTGGTCGAGGTCACCGAGCCCTGGTAGCGTGCGAAGCCTAGCTGCGCCAGGTGATTGGCGCAGACCTTGGCCTGTTCGAACAGCGGCGCGACCAGGCCGTAGGCGATCCCGCGATGGCTGGCGCATTCGCCGATGGCATAGATGCGCGGGTCATAGGTTTGCAGGGTGTCGTTGACCAGAATCCCACGGTTGCACGGGATGCCGGATTTTTCTGCGAGTTCGGTGTTGGGGCGGATACCGGCGGCCATCACCACCAGGTCTGCCGGGATCACATCGCCATTTTTGAATTGCACCGAACCCACGCGGCCATTGCCCGCGTCATGCAGCGCCTGGGTTTGTTCCTGCAGGCGGAACACCAGGCCACGGCTCTCCAGTTCGGTTTGCAGCAGTTGGCCGCTGGTCTTGTCCAGTTGTCGCTCCAACAGCCACTCGCCGATATGCACCACGGTCACGTGCATGCCGCGCAGCATCAGGCCGTTGGCGGCCTCCAGGCCCAGCAGGCCACCGCCGATCACCACGGCGTGCTTGTGGGTCTTGGCGGTGTCGATCATGGCCTGGGTGTCGGCGATGTCGCGGTAGCCGATCACACCCTGCAACGTATTGCCGGGGATTGGCAGGATAAACGGCGTAGAGCCGGTGGCGATCAGCAGGCGATCGTATTCGGCCTCGCTGCCGTCTTCGGCGATGACTTTGCGTTTTACCCGGTCGATCTGCACCACTTTGCGGTTGAGCAACAGCTTGATGTGGTTATCGAGGTACCAGCTCAAATCGTTGAGCACGATCTCTTCGAAGGTCTGCTCACCGGCCAGCACCGGCGACAGCAGAATGCGGTTGTAGTTGGTGTGGGGCTCGGCGCCGAAGACGGTGATGTCGTACAGGTCGCTGCTCAGTTTGAGCAATTCTTCAAGGGTGCGAACCCCGGCCATGCCGTTGCCGATCATCACCAGTTTGAGTTTCTTCATGTCGTTCTCCGCAATGGCTCGACAAATCGTGCGCAACAAAAAAAGGCGTCCCCGCTAGGTAAGTAGCGAGGACGCCTTTGTCCTGGTCCCGTTCTCTCGGGAAGCTCGACCTTCGACGTTGAAGGTGCGGCTATATGTGTGTTGATGGGAAAGCTAATGCAGTGGTTGTGCCAAGTGCCGATTTGGCTGGATGTGTTCAGTCTGGCGTCAATGTATCGAGAGAATTCGCCTCTTAGTGGTGCAGCATCCAGTACAGCAGCACCAAATTGATCAGCAGCGACAGCACGGCCAACGTTTGCCAGACCTTCAGCGGTTCGCGCTCCAGCAGTGGTTTTGGCCGCAGGCTCAATTCGCGGCGGTCTGCCTGCTCCAGTACCAGCAGCCATTCCTCGGCCGTTTCATAGCGTTGCTCGGGTTGGGCGGCAACTGCGCGCTCCAGGCTCTGTTGCAGCCAGTCGGGCAGGTCGGGACGGTAACGGCTGGCGCTGACCGGCGTGGCGAACCTGGGCCGTTGAAAGGCTTCGATTTCGCCGTAGGGATAATGCCCGGTGAGCAGGTAATACAAGGTCACGCCGACGGCATACAAATCCTGTTGCGGGGTAGGGCGCTCGCCATTGAAGGCTTCCGGAGCGATAAAGCTCGGCGTGCCGGGTAACAGATGCGCGCGATCCTCGGAGAGCCCGGGGCAGTAAGCCAGGCCGAAGTCCAGCACGCGCAATTCGCCATCGTCGCCCAGCAGCAGGTTTTCGGGCTTGATGTCGCGGTGCAGGATCTGCCGCCGGTGCAGCAACCCGACCGCGCGCAACAGACGCTCGGCCAGAGATTGCCACTGCGCCAGCGGCAATGGGCCCTGGTGCTTGAACAGTGCGGCCAAGGTTTGCCCAGAATATTCGCGCATCACGTAGTACAAATGCTGACGACCACTGGCTGGATGGACTTCAGGAAACGCCCGGCCGGCGACCCGGCGCAGGAACCACTCCTCCGACAGCAGCGCCTGGGCGGCGAACACGTCATCGTCGTGGCTGACCGGCAAGGTCTTCAACAACCAAGCCTGTTGCTGGGCGTCTCGTACTCGGTAAAGCAGGGATTGGCGACTTTGCCCCAACGTTGCTTCCACCTGCCAGCCTTCAAAGCGTTGGCCGGCTTTCAGGGGCGGCGGCAGTGGCCATTGCTGCAACTGCACCAGTGCATCGCCGAGGGTGGCGGCGCCGAGTTGGTCGACACGCACCAGCAGGGCGCTGGCGTTGTCCTGGCTGCCCGCCAGGTGCGCGGCGCTGACCAGTGTGTTTACGGCAAGGTCCAGGTTCGACTGTTCCCGCAGGACCGCGCCAATGGCGTGATCGCCCAATGTCGCCCACACACCGTCACTGAGCATTAGAAAACATTCGCCGGCACGCAACTCGCCGTCGAGGAAGTCCAGCACGAGATGTTGATCGAGCCCCATGGCGCGCTTGAGCACATGCTGCATGCCCGGTTGCTCCCAGACGTGCTCTTCGCTGAGGCGTTGCAACTCACCATCGAGCCAGCGATACACCCGGCAGTCTCCCACATGGGCCAGGGTGAAACGCTGGCCGCGAAACACCAGGGCACTGAGGGTGGTCAGCAGCGGCAGGCCGCCACCGTTGGCTTGCAACCAGCGATTTTGCGCCACCAACAGGCGCTCCAGCGCCTGGGCCACGCCCCAGGTTTGCGGTGTGGCGTAGTAGTCCAGGGCCAGGGCTTGCAAGGTCGAGCGTGCGGCCAGTCCACCATCGGCGCATTGGCTGACGCCATCGGCGATGGCGCACAGGTAACCTTTGCTGGCAGCCAGCTCCGGGGAGGGTGTGACCAGGCGTAAGGCGTCCTGGTTTTCCTGGCGGGGGCCGGTGGCGCTGGCCTGGGCGAAGCTCAGTTGCAGTGCCATCAGACCCGCGCAGCCGTTACGGCCGCCGAGCCCCAGGTGGTTCTCCAGCGACGCTTGACGCCGTACAGGCCAAACCAGGCCAGCACGCCGAGGCTGGCGAACAACCACAGTGCCAGTTGATAGCTGCCGGTGCTCTGCTTGATCGCGCCCATGCCTGCTGCCAGGGCAAAACCGCCGATACCGCCGGCCATGCCGATCAGGCCGGTCATCACGCCGATTTCCCGATGAAAGCGCTGGGGCACCAGTTGGAAAACTGCACCGTTACCGGCACCCAAACCGAGCATGGTGCAGACGAAAAGCGCCAGGGCGGCGTAGGAACTTGGCAGGTTGAAACCTACTGCGGCGATGCAGACCGCGGCCACGCCGTACATGCCGAGCAGGGTACGAATCCCGCCAAACCTGTCGGCCAGGGCGCCGCCCAGCGGACGCATCAGGCTGCCGCCGAACACGCAGGCGGCGGTGTAGTAACCGGCGGTAACCGGGCTGAGGCCGTATTGGTCGTTGAAGTAGCCGGGCAGGGCGCTGGCCAGGCCGATAAAGCCGCCGAACGTCACGCTGTAGAAGAACATGAACCACCAACTGTCGCGGTCGCCCAAGGCTTTGAAGTAGTCAGCCATGGATTTGGCCTTGGGCCGTTGCGGGGCATTGCGGGCGAGCCAGGCGAAAACGATCAGCGTCAGGATCAGCGGGATCAGTGCGAAGCCGAACACATTGCTCCAGCCAAACGCGGCGGCGAGCACCGGTGCCAGCAAGGCCGCAAACACCGTCCCCGAGTTGCCGGCGCCGGCGATGCCCATCGCCTTGCCCTGGTGTTCGGCGGGGTACCACTGGGACGCCAGGGGCAGCGCGACGGCAAACGAGGCGCCGGCCATGCCGAGGAACATGCCTAGCAGCAGGGCTTGTTCGTAGCTGTGGATCCCCAGTTTCCAGGCACCGAAGAGGGCGCAGATGACGATCACCTGGCCAATCAGGCCGGCGGTCTTGGGAGAGAGTTTGTCGGCGAGCATGCCCATCAGGAAGCGCAGCACGGCGCCGGCCAGGATAGGGGTGGCGACCACCAGGCCGCGTTGTTGGGTGGTGAGGTGCAGGTCGGCGGCGATTTGCACCGCCAGGGGGCCTAATAAGTACCAGACCATGAAACTCAGGTCGAAATACAGGAACGCGGCGAACAGGGTCGGGGTATGACCGGATTTCCAGAAGCTTGATTTCATCACGCACCTCAGCGGTAAGGGGACTTATGAGAAGGCCTGGTGATGGAGCGGCTGTGGCCACCCCACCGGCCCCGGGCTATGGGGCCAAAACGAAAAAACGCCGCCACCGGGTTCGCTGGGGCGAACCGGGTGTGCGACGTCTTTGTCGTGGAGGGGGCAACCGCCGTTGGCTACCTGTGGGGATTCTTTAGCAAGAGGTGGGCCAACAAGGGGGGGCGTTGTGGTGTGGTGTACATATCCGTTGCTGCGGTAACGGCTGCTTATGGTTCCGCTCTTACAGCGGGTCACTTTTGGCAAACGCCCCAAAAGTAACCAAAAGGTCTTTGCCCCACCACTCGGTGCCTCGCCTGGGCTCGGCATGCCCGCAATCAGACCCGTCTCCGCGGGCTGCCGCGACGGGCCATCCATGGCCCGGCGCGGCTAAATCGGCATCCTTGCCGATTTACCCGCTCCACCGTGCCTGCTTGCGGCCATCGTGGTTGACGGGGCCTGCAGATCAAGGTCAACAGCAAGAGCACGGCGGCCTGAAAGCCGACCTGAGTGTTAAAAGCAAGGCGTAGGAGCTGGCTTGCCGGCGATGCAGGCGACTCGGTTTTTCAGATACACCCAGGTGATGCCATCGCCGGCAAGCCAGCTCCTACGGGCGTGTTCGCTGTTGATTTGGCTTTTAACACTCAAGCCGGCCTGTAGGCCGCTGTGTTCTTGATCTGTTGTTGATCTTGATCTGACTGCCCCATTCAGCCCGAGGCCGAACGCAGGGATTGAGGAGCGGGTAAACCGGCAGGACGCCGGTTTAGCCGCGACGGGCCAGGGACGGGCCGTCGCGGCGGCCCGCGGAGCAATTCCGGAGTGAGGGCACACCGAGCCTAGGCGAGGTGCCGACAGGCGGGGCAGAGCGTTTTGGTTACTTTTGCGCTTTTCAAAAGTGAGCCGCTGTAAGAGCGGAACCATAAGTAGCCGTTACCTAAATAACGGATACACCCCCCGGCCCACCCCTCACCCCAACAACTCACTCATGGCAATAATCTGCTCCGCCACCTGAATCAGCTTCTGCTGCCGACTCATCGCCTGACGCCGCATCAGCGTGTAGGCGTCTTCCTCGTTACACCCCTTCATTTTCATCAACAGCCCCTTGGCCGTCTCAATCCGCTTACGCTCCGCCAACTGCTGATCCCGCGCCTGCAACTGCGCGCGCATCGCCTGGTCACTCTCAAACCGTGCCATCGCCACATCCAGAATCGGCTGCAACCGCTGCGCCTGAATCCCCTCGACAATGTACGCACTGACCCCCGACTTGATCGCCTGACGCATCACCCCCGGATCATGCTCATCGGTAAACATCACAATCGGTCGCGGCTGGTCGCGGCTGACCAGTACCACTTGCTCCATCACATCGCGCCCCGGCGACTCGGTGTCGATCAAAATCACATCCGGACGCACCGCTTCGACCCGCGCCGGCAGGTCGATCGTCAACCCCGACTCATCAATCACTTCAAACCCGGCCTCGGTCAACGCAGCCTTGAGCCGCCCCACCTTGCGCGGCGTGTCATTGATCAACAGGATTCGCAACATAATGTCCTCCTGTCAGCGCAAGGCTTGGCGGCTGGCAACGTCTGCCATGGCGTGCAGGCGAAAGCTGCGGGCATACCCGGCCGGGTCCGAGCCATCCCAGACCTTGCCGTCGATCAACTGGCTGCTGCGCATCGCCTCGCCACCAGCAGGTACACCCACGGCACTGGCCGCCTGGCGATAGATGTCCAGTTGTTGCACACGCCGGGCGACGCCGAGGTAATCCGGGTCTTCGCGCAGCAGGCCCCAGCGGCGGAACTGGGTCATAAACCACATGCCATCAGACAGGTACGGCAAGTTGACCTCGCCGTTGCCAAAAAAACGCAGTGCGTGGGGATCTTGCCAGTGGTTGCCCAGGCCGTCGTCATAGTTACCCAGCAGGCGTGGCTCGATGCAATCAAGGGGGGCGTCGAGGTATTGCGGGGCGCTCAGTAGTTGCGCGGTGGAGCGGCGGTTTTCTGTGCTTTCCTCGATGAACCGGCTGGCCTGCAGGATCGCCATCACCAGCACCCGAGCCGTATTGGGGTATTGCTCGACAAACGCCTGCGTGCAGCCGAGGACTTTTTCCGGGTGATCCGGCCAGAGCGCCTGGGTCGTGGCCAGGGTGAACCCCTGGTTTTGCTTCACTGCACTGGCGCACCAAGGCTCACCCACACAAAACCCGTCGATACGGTTGGCTTGCAGGTGCGCAACCATTTGCGGCGGTGGCACCACCACGCTGTCCACATCCTGCAACGGGTGAATGCCTTGGCTGGCCAGCCAGTAATACAACCACATGGCGTGGGTGCCCGTGGGAAAGGTCTGGGCGAAGGTGAGTTTTGTTCGGCTTTGGTGCACGTGGCGATCCAGTGCTTCAGGACTGGTCACCCCCAACTGTTGCAGGCCACGGGAAAGGTTGATGCTCTGCCCGTTCTGGTTCAGGCCCATCAGCACGGCCATGTCGGTGGCCGCCACGCCGCCAATGCCCAGGTGCACGGCATAGATCAGGCCGTACAGGCTGTGGGCGGCATCCAATTCGCCGCTGACCAGGTTGTCCCGCAGGCTGGCCCACGAGGACTGACGTTTGAGGTTTAACGTCAGCCCATAGGGCTGGGCGAAGCCCTGGGTGGCGGCGACCACCACCGAGGCGCAATCGCTCAGGGCCATGAAACCAAGGTTTAGGCTGCTCTTTTCCGGGGCATCGCTGCCGTTGACCCACGCCAGGGGTTCACTCATCACTGCGCACCTTTCATAAAAAAACGCCGTTCCGCCGGGCCACTCGTCGGGTGGCCCGGAGGTAACGACGTCGTTGTCCTTGAACCCGTACCGCCGCTGGCGCGGGTTGCGATAAGCAAGGCAAAGCAAGGCACATGCCACGGGCCGGTAAAAGGCAGCGGGCCGTCAGCTTCCCATCAGGATTGAAACGGGCTTGCCTCGCAGTATGGCCGCTCCTTGATCCCGGGCAGTGGGTGCATGTTGGTCAATCGCCGCCGTTTTGCGACTGTGTTTTTCTGGCTGTTGATGCTGGGCAGTTCCTGCGTGCTCGCACAGCCGTAC
This sequence comes from Pseudomonas sp. A125, assembly GCF_055409485.1. Taxonomy (NCBI): domain Bacteria; kingdom Pseudomonadati; phylum Pseudomonadota; class Gammaproteobacteria; order Pseudomonadales; family Pseudomonadaceae; genus Pseudomonas; species Pseudomonas sp. A125. Next base: position 364,136 of record NZ_JBUZVP010000001.1, on the reverse strand, counting down.
CAGGCCCATGATGAAAGCCTGCACACCTTTTTTACCGCGCTTTCCTTGCCGTTGGGGCAGCCGATCGTCGTCAGCCAGGCAGCGGCGCGCAAGCGCATCAGCGGAGCGTTCGACTTCGATTCGGCTCAACCGCTGCTGGAATCGGTCGCCGGGCAACACGGCTTGATCTGGTACAGCGACGGGCAAGTGCTTTACCTCTATGACGCCGACGAGGCGAAAAGCTCGGTGGTGACCCTGCGGCACATTTCGGTCGATACCTTGCGCGGGTTCATGCGCCGCTCGGGGCTGGACGAGGCGCGCTATCCGCTACGGGCAAGCGGGGCGCGGGTGTTCTATGTGTCCGGGCCACCGAACTATGTCGACCACGTGCTGCGCCTGGCCCAACTGATGGACCGCCAGCGTGCGGAACTGCGCATGGGGTCGCAGCGGATCGGCGTGGTGCAGGTACTCAACACCCACGTTGCCGACCGCGAGTACTACATGGGCGACAGAACCGTCACCGTACCGGGCATGGCCTCAATGATTGAAAAACTGCTGGCGGTCGAGCAGCAGGGTGCATCTGCGCGGCCACCCGGATTACTGGCGGACAAGACACTTTCGGTGCTGGCATACCCGGACACCAACAGTTTGTTGATCAAGGGGAAGCCTGCGCAGGTGAGCTTTATCCAACAACTGGTGGCGGAACTGGATGTGCCGAAACGCGCGGTGGAGGTTTCGTTGTGGCTGGTGGATGTGGATCGTGACGAACTCAAGAAGCTGGGCGCGGCGCTGCATAAAGGGGCTGGCCAGCCTACTTCAACCCGCGTCATGGCGCCTTTCGAGGACGACGTGTTCATGAAGCGGATCACCGCACTGGAGCAACGCAGGCGAGCGAAGGTCACGGTGCTGCCGGTGATTCTTGCCCAGGAGAATGTGCCGGCGGTTTTCAACGACAACCAGACGCTCTATTTGCCCAGGCCGGGTGAAGACGGTGATGAGTGGCAACCGGTGGTCTACGGCACACAGGTCAGTGTGCTAGCGCGCTTCGCCGAGGCGAATGACATCGAGATGCAGCTCACCGTCGAGGATGGCCGCCAGGTGGGCAAGGCGGGCAGTCGCGACAAACGCTTGGCGGCGATAGAGCACATGGGGATCAATACGGTGGTGCGTGTAGCTCCTGGCAGGCGGCTGCTGGTGGGGGATTTTCAGCGTGATTCCGTAGCGGCCTTGTCTGGTCGCTACCACGGGCCCATGGCCAATAGCGTGCGGTTGTTTGTGATTCAGGCGACGGCCGTGGGGGATGCCTTGCATGCAGGTGCGGGGCCGGGCCAGGCACCGCCGTTGACACCCTCCCAGCATGAGCGGGTGAAACGAGCATTTAGCCGCGTGCCTGAGGAGTAAACATATTGAAAAGTCCTACGTAACCAGTCCGAAAAAAACCGTGCCTGTGGGCTTTTGCCTCTCCTATACAGCGGATGAGCTTTTTATAGTCGCACTCTTTTTTGGAATACCAGTAGTGGAAATGAGGTACGAATGGCCGTGGTGAGTGATGGGGTACTGGCTGCCCCCATGGTCTTTGATCGTTGGACGTTGCACGGCGACGGCAGGTTGACCGGCGAAGGCTGCGACCTGCAGCTACCGCCCAAGGAGTCGCAAGTGCTACGCCTGTTGCTGGCCTCGGCCGGTGTGCTGGTGACCAAGGACCACTTGTTGGAACAGGCATGGCCCCATAACGAGGCCACGGAGGAGTCCCTGACCCGTTGCATCTGTTCATTACGCAAATATTTGAAGGGCGGCAGGGCGTTGATCAAAACGGTATACGGCAAAGGGTACCGCGTGACCTGTGCGGTCAAGGTGACGAGCCTCACGGCGAACCCTGTCTGTACCACCTGCGGCCGGGCGCAGGCATGAAAGGCACCTGGCCCAAGGCCTTGCTGCTGCTCGTGATCGGCGCTGGCAGTGAAGCCCGGGCGTATTGCTGGGCAGAGGCCGCCAACCGGTATGGCATTGAGCCGGAGCTGCTGCAGGCCATTGCTGCGGTGGAGTCGGGTTATCGCGCCGAGGCCATGAATCACGCCAACAACAACGGCACCCGTGATATCGGGCTGATGCAGATCAACAGCATTCACCTGCCACGCCTGCTCAAGAAGGGCATCACCGAACAACGCTTGCTGGATGAGCCTTGCCTGTCCGTGGAGGTGGGGGCATCGATCCTTGCCGACTTTGTCAAACAGTTCGGCTACAACTGGACGGCGATCGGCTCCTACAATGTGGGCGGCGGGCCCGGGCCGCGGCGTGAAGAACTACGCCTTCGCTACGCGCAAAAAATTTGGGTCCGCTACGAAGAACTGATGGTGCACCGCAACTGACGATTGGACGGCACGCCTCGCATGCAGCCCTTTACCCCGGCTATAATCGCCGCCACCTTTCGCCGCCATCCGAGTCAAGCCCGCCCATGTATACCCTGGCCCGCCAGCTGTTGTTCAAACTCTCTCCGGAAACCTCCCACGACCTGTCCCTGGATTTGATCGGTGCCGGTGGCCGCCTGGGGCTCAATGGTCTGGTGTGCAAGGCCCCGGCTAAAGTGCCGGTGTCGGTGATGGGGCTCGACTTCCCCAACCCGGTAGGCCTGGCAGCCGGCCTGGACAAGAACGGTGCGGCCATCGACGGTTTTGCGCAGTTGGGTTTTGGCTTTGTCGAAATTGGCACCGTGACCCCGCGGCCGCAGCCGGGCAACCCCAAGCCGCGCATTTTCCGCTTGCCGGAAGCCGAGGCGATCATCAATCGCATGGGCTTCAACAACCTGGGGGTGGATAACTTGCTGTCGCGGGTTCAGGCGGCCAAGTACAAAGGCATCCTGGGGATCAACATCGGCAAGAACTTCGACACGCCGGTGGAGCGTGCCGTGGATGACTACCTGATTTGCCTGGACAAGGTCTACGCCCACGCCAGCTATGTCACGGTTAACGTCAGCTCGCCGAACACCCCGGGCCTGCGCAGCCTGCAGTTTGGCGACTCACTCAAGCAGTTGCTTGAAGCCTTGCGCCAGCGCCAGGAAGACCTGGCTGTGCGTCACGGCAAGCGTGTGCCCTTGGCAATCAAGATTGCCCCGGACATGAGCGACGAAGAAACCGTGCTGGTGGCCCAGGCCCTGATGGATTCGGGCATGGATGCAGTGATTGCCACCAACACCACCTTAATCCGTGTTGGTGTCGAAGGCCTGGCCTTTGGTGACGAGGCGGGCGGCCTATCCGGTGCGCCAGTGCGTGACCAGAGCACCCACATCGTCAAGGTGCTGGCAGCCGAGTTGGCAGGGCGTTTACCGATCATTGCCGTGGGCGGCATCACCGAAGGCAAGCACGCGGCCGAGAAAATCGCCGCCGGCGCGAGCCTGGTGCAGTTGTATTCCGGCTTTATCTACAAGGGCCCGGCGTTGATTCGCCAGGCGGTGGATGCGATCGCGGCGTTGCCACGAGGCTGACAGCAGGCAATAAAAAGGGCTCCTTGAAGGAGCCCCTGGGCCGAAGCCCGCCGCCCGGATGGGGCGTGCGTGGTTAAGGGGTTGCGTATTCGTGCTGGTGTCGGAATTAAATGCCCTTGATTAGCCGACGGCGTGAAGTTCGTTGAGTCTGTGGATTCCCGCAGTGCCAGTCATACCGTCCCAGTTGTCGCCGCGTCCTTCTCGCCAGCCGTTGATCCAGGCTTGGCGTACCGACGGTAGAGTAAATGGGCAAAGCTCACGGGATTTGCCATGAACGCCATATTGATATCCGCGTAAAAATGCTCTTTCCAACGGATCACGCTTAAGTCTTCTCATAGGGTGTTTCCCTCACTTGTTGACTGTCTTGATATCCTTCGGCCCCGTCTGGGGTCGGGCAGAGTTTTTCTGCCGTTGGTGCGCTCGCTGCCGGCGTGGCGAGCACTGTGTCGGCGTCGTTACGGCGCCAACCTGTGTTGAGTTCTAACCAATAGGTCACATGGATTCAATGATCGTTTTGTCATAAGCACGTAACGATAATGATGCTATAGCCATAAGCTGGCATGGCTTTTCGCCCCTTTTATTGGGCAAACCCAGCTATGATGTGCGCTTCAAAGAGGATGGGTTTAATCCTTTAGTGAGAATGCCCCCCCTTTGCAGTCGGTTATTATTCGACGAAGGGTCAGAATATTTCTTTTTGTTGCATCAAATACTTGAACTGCCCCGCCAATAAAGGCCTATAGGCCTGTATCCGGGGTGGAACGGCACATTCGTGCCACACGAGCGTTCTTCAAGAAAAGCGCTTGATTGAAAACCGAACGCGCGATGCGTCGCCCGTTCACTTATTGCTGAATAAGCCTGGATTACCCATGTCGGACCGTTTTGAACTCTTCCTCACTTGCCCCAAGGGCCTCGAAGGCCTGCTGATCGAGGAAGCCGTCGGGCTTGGCCTTGAGGAAGCCCGGGAGCACACCTCGGCCGTGCGCGGCATGGCCGACATGGAAACCGCCTACCGCCTGTGCCTGTGGTCGCGCCTGGCCAACCGCGTGTTGCTGGTGCTCAAGCGCTTCCCGATGAAGGATGCCGAAGACCTCTACCACGGCGTGCTCGACATCGAGTGGGAAGACCACATGCTCGCCGACGGCACCCTGGCCGTTGAATTCAGCGGCCATGGCTCGGGCATCGACAACACTCACTTCGGCGCGCTGAAGGTCAAGGATGCGATTGTCGACAAGCTGCGCACCCCGACCGGCGAACGTCCGTCCATCGACAAGATCAACCCGGACCTGCGCATTCACCTGCGCCTGGACCGTGGCGAAGCGATTCTCTCCCTCGACCTGTCCGGCCACAGCCTGCACCAGCGCGGCTACCGCCTGCAGCAGGGTGCTGCACCGTTGAAAGAGAACCTGGCGGCAGCGATCCTGATCCGCTCCGGCTGGCCGCGCATCGCTGCCGAAGGCGGCGCGCTGACCGACCCGATGTGCGGCGTGGGTACCTTCCTGGTGGAAGGCGCGATGATCGCCGCCGACATGGCCCCCAACCTCAACCGTGAGCTGTGGGGTTTCACCGCCTGGCTTGGCCACGTTCCGGCGATGTGGAAAAAGCTGCACACAGAGGCCAGCGAGCGTGCCGCCATCGGCATGGCCAAGCCACCGCTGTGGGTCCGTGGTTACGAAGCTGACCCACGCCTGATCCAGCCTGCCCGCAACAACATCGAACGCGCGGGCCTGAGCCACTGGATCAAGATTTACCAGGGCGAAGTCGGCACCTTCGAACCGCGTCCGGACCAGAACCAAAAGGGCCTGGTGATCTGCAACCCGCCGTACGGCGAGCGTCTGGGTGATGAAGCCAGCCTGTTGTACCTCTACCAGAACCTCGGCGAGCGTCTGCGCCAGGCGTGCCTGGGCTGGGAAGCGGCGGTGTTCACCGGTGCCCCGGACCTGGGCAAGCGCATGGGGATCCGCAGCCACAAACAGTATTCGTTCTGGAACGGCGCCTTGCCGTGCAAACTGCTGCTGATCAAGGTCAACCCGGACCAGTTCGTCACCGGCGAGCGTCGCACCCCGGAGCAACGCCAGGCCGAACGCGAGCAGGCGGCCTACGACCAGGCGCCGACCGAGCCGCAAGAGCGCCAGTACAACAAGAACGGTAACCCGATCAAACCCGCCCCGGCCCCGGTGGTCGAGCAGGCGCGCTTGAGCGAAGGCGGGCAGATGTTTGCCAACCGCCTGCAAAAAAACCTGAAGCTGCTGGGCAAGTGGGCCAAGCGCGAAGGCGTTGATTGCTACCGTGTGTACGATGCCGACATGCCCGAATACTCCATGGCCATCGACCTGTACCACGACTGGGTTCACGTCCAGGAATACGTGGCGCCCAAGTCCATCGACCCGGAAAAAGCCTCGGCACGCATGTTCGATGCGCTGGCGGCCATTCCCCAGGCACTGGGCATCGACAAGAACCGCGTAGTGGTCAAGCGTCGCGAGCGCCAGAGCGGCACCAAGCAGTACGAGCGCCAGAGCGCCCAGGGCAAGTTCACCGAAGTCAGCGAAGGTGGCGTCAAGCTGTTGGTCAACCTGACCGATTATCTGGACACGGGCCTGTTCCTCGACCACCGGCCGATGCGCATGCGTATCCAGAAGGAGGCGGCCGGCAAGCGCTTCCTCAACCTGTATTGCTACACCGCCACCGCCAGTGTGCACGCCGCCAAGGGTGGCGCGCGCAGCACCACCAGCGTCGACCTGTCGAAAACCTACCTGGACTGGGCGCGTCGCAACTTCTCGCTCAACGGTTTCTCCGACAAGAACCGCCTGGAGCAGGGCGACGTGATGGCGTGGCTGGAGGCCAGCCGCGATGAGTTCGACATGATCTTCATCGACCCGCCGACCTTCTCCAATTCCAAGCGCATGGAAGGCATCTTCGACGTGCAGCGTGACCACGTGCAGTTGCTGGACCTGGCCATGGCGCGCCTGGCACCGGGCGGCGTGTTGTACTTCTCGAACAACTTCCGCAAGTTCCAGCTGGAAGACAACCTCGTCGAGCGGTACGCCGTCGAGGAGATCAGTGATAAAACCATCGACCCGGATTTTGCGCGCAACGCCAAGATCCACCGCGCGTGGAAAATCACCGCTCGCTGATCGCACACCGCTAAAGCCGCAAGCCCGGATTATTCTGGCCTTGCGGCTTTTTTGCGCTGGTCAAACGCAAGCCCTGTGGCTATAACTTAACGCCTGGCCAAAGTGACGCACCCGCACGCTGGCGTTCCGAGGCTTGTCTATGCCGCTGCATGCCGTGCGCCCGAAAATCCTAGGCTTTATCAGCGAGCAGGTGTCGGCGTGGCTGGTGGCAGTGGTGGTGTTTCTGACAGGGGTCGCGTTGACGATCATCGTCGCCTGGGCCGCCTCCGGTCTCTATCAGCAGCAGATGCGCCAGCGCTTTCAGTTGCTGGTCAACGAGCGTTACAGCCGCCTCCAGGAACGCTTCGAGGACCAGGAGCAACGCCTGGGCAGCCTGCGACGGTTCTTCGTCAATTCCACTACAGTCTCACGCAAAGAGTTCGACGGTTTCGCGCAGCCCTTGCTGTTGCGCGCGCGCGCCTATGCCTGGGCGCCGCGGGTTTCCCGTGACCAGCGCAGCGCGTTTGAGCAGGAGATGACGGCCGAGCGCGGTGCGAGCTTTTCCATTCGCGAATTGAACGCGGCAGGCGAGTTGGCCCCGGCCAACGCACGCGATGAGTATGTGCCGGTGCTATACAGCCAAACCCAGAGCCTGCTCGGCTCGCCGCTGGGTTTTGACCTGCTGGCCCAGCCATTGCGGCGCTCGACGGTTGAGCGCGCGCAACAGTCAGGGAAAATGGCCGTGTCCCAGCCCATGCACCTGGTGGGTGTGGAGCCGGCCTACGCCATGGGCGTGCTGTTGGTGGCGCCGGTCAGCCGGGCGCCGACCACACAAGTGCCCACCAGTGAGCCTTATGGCTACGTGATGGCGGTGATCAGCATGCGCCAACTGGTGGCCGACGGCTTGCCCAAGGCCGACCGGGACAACCTGGTGATGCAGATTGTCGACACCTCCGACACCGAAGAACGCGTGCTCTACGAATCCAGCAACGCCGTGGCAGACAGCGACCTGATGGCCGCGCGCCGGCTGACGCTTGGCGACCACATCTACGCCTTGAGCCTGCGGCCCAGCCAGGTGTTCCAGCAGGGCAGCCACTCTTCGCTGCTCAGTATCCTGGTCATGGGCAGCCTGCTTAGCCTGCTGCTCAGTGCGTTGCTCTATGTGCTGGTCAGCCAGCGCCAGCGCGCATTGAAGCTGGTGGAGCAGCGCACCGCCCAGTTGCGTCAGCGTGAGCAGGAACTGCGGGGCACCCACGGCCAACTGCGCAGCGTGCTCAATGCGGCCACCCAAGTAGCGATCATCGCCACGGACCTTCGTGGTGTCATCACCACGTTCAACGCGGGCGCCGAGCAGATGCTGGGCTTTGAGGCGAATGAAGTCCTGGGCCACCTGACCCTCGAAAGCCTGCACCTGGCACCCGAGCTGGAGGCCCGCTCTGTGCAGTTAAGCGCAGCACTGGGCAAGCGCATCCCGCCTGGCCAAGCGATGCTGGTGGACAGCGCCGATACGGTGCACGAGGCCCGTGAGTGGACGCTGGTGCGCAAGGATGCCAGCCAACTGACGGTGAACATGCTCGCCACGGTATTGCTGGATGAGCATGGCTTGTGGGTCGGGCACCTGGCCATCTGCCTGGACGTCACCGAGCAGAAGCGCGCCTATGAGGCGCTGGCCGCCCGGGATCGCCTGCTGAAAAAACTCAGCGCCCATGTGCCCGGCGGTATTTTCCAGTTCATCCTGGAGTCGAACGATGCCTCGCGTTTCCTGTATGCCAGTGATGGCATCCGCGATATCTACGAAATCGAGCCGGCGTTGTTGCAGCAGGATGCGCGAAAGGTCTTCGAGCGGATTCACCCGCTGGATGTCGAGCGGGTGCGTGAGTCCATTCGGCTGTCTACCCTGCAGTTGAGCCATTGGCGCGAAGAATACCGGGTGCAATTGCCCCGTCGCGGGCTGCGCTGGGTTCGCGGCGAGGCGACGCCGGAGGAGCTGCCCGGCGGCGGTACGATATGGCATGGCTATGTGTCGGATATATCCGACCTTAAGCGGGTAGAGGAAGAACTGCGGGCGTTGTCGATTACCGACTCACTGACGGGTATCCATAACCGCCGCTACTTCCAGGACCGCCTGAAGGCCGACATAATCCGAGTCAAGCGCGCCTCGGGAGCGTTGTCGGTGATCATGCTCGACATCGACCACTTCAAGCGCATCAACGACCAGCACGGCCATGCGGTGGGCGATGAAGTGCTCAAGGAGTTGTGCCGGCGCATCAGCCAGCGGTTGCGCCGCACGGATGTGTTCTGTCGCCTGGGAGGCGAAGAGTTCGTGGTGCTGTGCCCCAACACCGATGGCCTCCAGGCCTACAGCGTTGCCCTGGAGTTGTGGCAAGCGTTGCGCAGTGCACCGATGGAGGGTGTCGGGAGCGTGACAGCGAGCTTCGGGGTGGCCAGTTGGCGCGTCGAGGAGGGCGTTGACGGCTTGCTGTTGCGGGCGGATTCGGGGGTGTATGCGGCGAAGCAGGCGGGCCGGGATCGGGTCGAGGCAGAGCGCACGCTTGCCTGAAGTGCACGACCATTCAGGCTATTAGAGATCAATGTGGGAGCTGGCTTGCCTGCGATAGCACCACCTCGGTATTCCTGATCGACCGAGGCGTCTGCATCGCAGGCAAGCCAGCTCCCACATTTGATATTTGCTGCTGTTAGAGGATCGGGGCCGCAGCCGCCAGCTTCGGCTGGCGATACAGGTCCAGCAGCACCTGGTCGAGCACTGAAGACGCGCCCCACGGTTTTGTATCGTTGAGAATCGCCACCACCGCCCAGGTGTTGCCGTTGTTATCGCGGCTGAACCCGGCAATCGCGCGCACGGTATTCAGGGTGCCGGTCTTGATGTGAGCTTCACCGCGCATGGCCGTGGTCTTCAGGCGTTTGCGCATGGTGCCGTCGGTACCGGCAATCGGCAGCGAGCTGATGTACTCCGCCGCGTACGGGCTTCTCCACGCCGCTTGCAGCATGGTCGCCATCTCGCGGGCGCTGACCCGTTCGGCACGGGACAGGCCGGAGCCGTTCTCCATCACCAGGTGCGGCGCCGTGATGCCCTTTTTCGCCAGCCACTGGCGCACCACACGCTGGGCGGCCTTCGCATCGTCGCCATCGGCGTCGGTGCGGTATTGCGCGCCCAGGCTCAGGAACAACTGCTGGGCCATGGTGTTGTTACTGTATTTGTTGATGTCGCGGATGATTTCCGCCAGGTCCGGCGAGAACGCCCGGGCCAATACTTTGGCGTTCTTCGGCACTGGCGCCTGGATATCACGGCCCTGGATACTGCCGCCCAGTTCCTTCCAGATCGCCCGAACGGCGCCGGCGGTGTAGGTGGCGTGGTCCAGCAACGATAGATAAGTCTGCGAACTGCAGCCGTCCGCCAACTGGCCGCTGACGGTCACGGTAACGCTGCCGTCGGCGGCAGTCATCGGGCTGTAGCGCACATCGCCGGTGCATTGCTTGGCGTTGGAGACCTTGACCTGGTTGTCGATGCGAATGCTTGCAATCGGCGGCTCGACCGACACCAGCACCTTGCCCGAATCATTGCGGGTCACGAAGCGCAGCGCCTTGAGATTGACCATCAGGGCATCGGGCTTGACCAGGAACGGTTTGTTTTCGTCGTTGCCATCGTCATTGAATTCCGGCAACTGCGGTGGGAGGAAGAAGCCGCGGTCCAGCACCAGGTCGCCAGTCACTTGCTGTACGCCATTGGCCCGCAGGTCGCGCATCAGCAGCCAGAGTTTTTCCATGTTCAGCTTGGGATCGCCGCCGCCCTTGAGGTACAGGTTACCGTTAAGGATGCCGCCGCTCAGGGTGCCGTCGGTGTAGAACTCGGTTTTCCACTGGTGGTTGGGGCCGAGCATTTCCAGGGCCGCGTAGGTGGTAACCAGCTTCATGGTAGAGGCCGGGTTGACCGACACGTCGGCGTTGAACACGGTCGGCGTGCCCGGGCCGTTGAGGGGGATCATCACCAGGGACAGGGCATTGTTTTGCAGCTTGGCTTTCTGGAGGGCTTCCTGGACCTTGGGCGGCAAGGAGGTGTTGATCGGGGCGGCGGTGACGGAAAAGGCCAGGGGGAGAAGAAAACTGGCGAGTAACAGTGGACGCAAAGATTTGATCATAAGAATTTAAACCCTACTGCTGAGGGGTGAAAAAGGTGAGGGGTATGTACGAAAAATCCCTCAATGGTCATGAAAGTGTCGGCATTATGCCCCAAGGCTGGCGCACTTGTGCCTGAACGATAGCTGCAATTGGCGGTTTTTTTCACGGGCACTCTGCCGCCCGTCCCAGAGAATCGGGCAAAGGCCTGCTTAAACTGCTAAAGTGCCGCCCGTTATTACTTAAGAGGATTGTTCCAATGGCGACTAACCGTTCCCGGCGTCTGCGCAAAAAACTGTGCGTTGATGAATTTCAAGAGCTGGGTTTCGAACTGAACCTGGACTTCAAAGAAGGTTTGGACGATGAAGCGGTTGACGCTTTCCTCGAAGCATTCCTGACTGAAGCAATGGACGGCAACGGCCTGGACTACGTCGGCGGTGATGACTTCGGTCTGGTTTGCAAAGCCACCCGTGGTTCGGTCAACGAAGAACAGCGTGCCGCTGTTGAAGCGTGGCTGAAGGCTCGTCCAGAGCTGACCCGCGTTGAAGTCAGCGCCCTGTTGGACGCTTGGCATCCAGAAAAGCCGATCAACCCGGCAGCCTGATGTCATGAAAAAGCGACCCGCCCGGGTCGCTTTTTCGTTACCGGGTCTTAAAGAATCAGGCCTTGCGCCAGTTCAGAATCACCAGCGTCAACACCCCCGCAACAATCCCCCAGAACGCCGACCCGATGGAAAACAACGTCAGCCCTGACGCTGTGACCATAAAAGTGATCAACGCAGCTTCCCGTTCCCTGGGCTCATTCATGGCGATGCTCAGGCCATTGATGATCGAGCCAAACAACGCCAGCGCCGCAATCGACAGCACCAGCTCCTTGGGCAGCGCCGCGAACAACGCAGCCAATGTCGCGCCGAACACCCCGGCAATCCCGTAGAAAATCCCGCACCAGAGCGCTGCGGTGTAGCGCTTGTTGCGATCCTCATGGGCATGGGGCCCGGTGCAGATCGCCGCGCTGATGGCGGCCAGGTTGATGCCATGGGAGCCAAACGGCGCCAGCACCAACGAGGCAAGGCCCGTGGTGGTGATCAAGGGCGAGGCCGGCACGTTATAACCGTCGGCCCGCAGCACCGCGATCCCCGGCATGTTTTGCGAGGTCATGGCCACCACGAACAGCGGGATGCCGATGCTGATGGTCGCGGCCAGGGAGAAGTGCGGCGTGGTCCACACCGGCGTCGCCACCTCCAGGTGGAAGCCGCTGAAATCCAGCAGCCCCATCAACCCGGACAGCGCGGTGCCGATCAGCAAGGCTGCGAGCACCGCGTAGCGCGGCGACAGGCGCTTGATGATCAGGTAAGTGAAAAACATCCCCAGCACCAGCCCGGTACGGTGCTGCGCGGCGACGAAAATCTCGCTGCCGATCTTGAACAGAATCCCCGCCAGCAAGGCGGCCGCCAGTGACGCCGGGATGCGCTTGACGAGTTTTTCGAAGCTGCCGGTCAGCCCGCAGATCGTCACCAGCACCGCGCAGGTGATGTAGGCGCCGATGGCTTCGCCGTAGCTCACGCCGCCCAGGCTGGTGATCAACAGCGCCGCGCCCGGCGTGGACCAGGCGATGGTGATCGGCGTGCGATAGCGCAGGGACAGGCCAATGCTGCACACCGCCATGCCGATGGAGATCGCCCAGATCCACGAGGAAATCTGCGCCGTGGTCAGGCCGGCGGCCTGGCCTGCCTGAAACATCAACACCAGCGAACTGGTGTAGCCGGTCATCATGGCAATGAAACCGGCGACAACGGCCGAAGGCGAAGTGTCGGCCAGTGGGCGTAATCGCGCTTGGGGGACGTCGGACATGGGGCGGTGTTCCTTATGCCTGGGGCTTTTTGTAGGAGCGAATGCAGAATCAAGCCTAAACTCAAACGTAACGATTCATTGCAATACAGCCGGCGCCGCAAACAGCCGTACAGTGTGTTGGCGCGACGGGTTGTGTACAATGTGCGCTGATTTTACGCGATACTTGCCAGCGACCCTCTGTGCCGTATTACAGTCAACGTCAATTCGCCGCCGTTCTCCCGACCCGAGTGCCCATGAACGAACAGTTGCAGCCCCTCAAGAAACAACCGCGAGCCGGTAAGGCCGGTCGCAGTGGAACCCAGGACGATATCGTCTACGCGCATATCTTCGAGGCGATCCTCGAACAACGCTTGGCGCCCGGTACCAAATTGAGTGAAGAAGCGCTGGGCGAAATCTTCGGTGTGAGCCGCACCATCATTCGCCGCGCGCTGTCGCGCCTGGCCCATGAAGGCGTGGTATTGCTGCGGCCCAATCGCGGCGCGGTAGTGGCCAGCCCGAGTGTCGAGGAAGCCCGTCAGGTGTTCCTGGCCCGGCGCCTGGTGGAACGTGCGATCACTGAATTGGCGGTGCAGCATGCCACGGCCGAGCAACTGGCCGAGCTGCGGCAGATGGTCAACGACGAGCGCGACAGCTTTTCCCGGGGTGATCGCGGCGCGGGTATCCGGCTTTCCGGCGAGTTTCACCTGAAGCTGGCCGAGGCGGCGAAGAACGCCCCGTTGATCAGCTTCCAGCGCAGCCTGGTGTCCCAGACCTCGTTGATCATCGCCCAGTACGAAAGCGGCAACCGCTCGCACTGTTCCTACGATGAGCACACCCAGTTGATCGACGCGATCGAAGCGCGAGATGCGGATCTGGCGGTGAACCTGATGATGCACCACATGGATCACATCGACAGCAAGCTCAACCTCGACGAGGAAAGCGCGTCGGATGACCTGCACGCGGTGTTCTCGCACTTGTTGCAGACCAAGAAGCCGGGTCGCTCGTCTGTAAAGTTGTAAACCCGATCAAAAATGTGGGAGCTGGCTTGCCTGCGATAGCATCACCTCGGTATCACTGATACACCGAGGTGTCTGCATCGCAGGCAAGCCAGCTCCCACATTTGGTTTGTAGTGTTTGCTCAATCAGCGTTGGTGCACCAATTGCCCCGCCGCGTACGTCTGCAACACCGCCCGGTCATCCCCCAGCGTCATCAACACAAACAACGTCTCGGCAATGTTATTGGCCTGCTTCAGGCGATAGCTGAGTAGCGGCGTGGCGTTGTAATCCAGCACCAAAAAGTCGGCGTCAGTGCCTGGTTGCAGCGTGCCGATCTTGTCTTCCAGGCGCAGTGCCCGCGCACCCCCCAGGGTCGCCAGGTACAACGACTTGAACGGACTCAGCCGCGCGCCTTGCAACTGCATCACCTTGTACGCTTCATTCAACGTTTGCAGCAGCGAGAAGCTGGTGCCGCCACCGACGTCCGTGCCCAGGCCGACATTCAACTTGTGCTTCTCCGCCATCGGCAGGTTGAACAGCCCGCTGCCCAGGAAGAAGTTCGACGTCGGGCAGAACGCGACCGCCGAACCTGCCTCTGCCAGCCGCGCGCATTCGTCGTCGCACAGGTGCACACCATGGGCGAACACCGAGCGTTCACCCAGCAGTTTGTAATGGTCGTACACGTCCAGGTAGCCCTTGCGCTCCGGGAACAGCGCTTTGACCCATTCCACTTCCTGCAGGTTTTCACTGATGTGCGTCTGCATGTACAGGTCCGGGTATTCCCCCAGCAACTGCCCGGCGAGGGTCAGTTGTTCCGGCGTACTGGTCGGTGCGAAACGTGGCGTCACCGCGTAGTGCAAACGGCCCTTGCCATGCCAGCGCTCGATCAGTGCCTTGCTTTCCAGGTAGCCCGATTCGGCGGTGTCGGTCAGATAGTCCGGCGCGTTGCGGTCCATCATCACTTTGCCGGCGATCATGCGCAGGTCGAGCTTCTCGGCTGCTTCAAAAAACGAGTTCACCGACTGCGGGTGCACGCTGCCGAATACCAGCGCGGTGGTGGTGCCGTTGCGCAGCAGTTCCTTGATGAAAATATCCGCGACTTCTTCGGCATAGGCCTTGTCCGCGAACTGGCTTTCACACGGGAAGGTGTACGTGTTGAGCCAGTCGAGCAGTTGCTCGCCATAGGCGCCGACCATGCCGGTTTGCGGCAGGTGAATGTGGGTGTCGATCAGGCCTGGGGTAATCAATGCGTCCTGGTAATGGGTGACTTCGATGTCGGCGGGCAGGCTGGCGAGCAGCTCGCTGGCATGGCCCACGGCGCTGATCTGGCCGTTGTCGATCACCAGCAGGCCGTCTTCGAAATACTCGTAGGAGGCTTCGATGCCTACCTCGGCAGGGTCGGCGATGCTGTGCAAAATGGCGGCACGGTAGGCTTTGCGAGTCAAAGGCATGGTCGTCTCAGTTCGTGGCTTGGCTGCGGCGTGAAACCGGCAGCAGTTTGGCAATGGGTTCGGCGCTCGCAGTGTGCTGGCCGAAGTTGGCGTTATAGGTGGCGATGATTTCGCCGGCAATGGAGATGGCGATTTCCACAGGCAGTTTGCCTTTGACCTCGCCCAACCCCATCGGGCAACGCATGCGTTGCAACTGCGCGGTGTCGAAACCGCGATCCCGCAGGCGGTGTTCAAACTTGACGCGCTTGGTCTTCGAGCCGATCAGGCCGAAGTAGGTGAAGTCATTGCGCTTGAGCAGGGCGGCGGTCAGCTCCAGGTCCAGCGCATGGTTGTGGGTCATGACGATGCAGTAACTGCCCACAGGCAGGTTGTCGATTTCATCCACCGGCTCTTCGCTGACGATTTTACGCACGCCTTGGGGGATGTGTTCCGGGAATTCCTGTTCCCGGGAATCGATCCAGCGTACCCGGCACGGCAGGCTGGCCAGCAGCGGCACCAGCGCACGACCCACATGGCCGGCACCAAACACCGCGATCTGCGCCTGCACCTGGCCCATCGGTTCAAACAACAGCACCGTCACGCCGCCGCAGCACTGGCCCAGGCTGGCGCCGAGGCTGAAGCGCTCCAGATGGGTGTTCTGCTGGCCGCGCACGAGCATGTCCCGGGCGATCTGCATCGCCTTGTATTCCAGGTGCCCGCCACCGATGGTGTCGAACGTGTGGGCGGCGCTGATGACCATCTTCGAGCCGGCATTGCGCGGCGTGGAGCCGAGCTCTTCGATGATGGTCACCAGCACGCAGGGTTCACCCTGGTTCTGCAGGTCGGCGAGGGCGCTGATCCAGTTGTTCATGTTTACCTCAACATCTCTGTTGTCAGTTCGACCGCTATCGCAGGCAAGCCAGCTCCCACATTTGATTGGGTTCACACATCAAAATGTGGGAGCCGGGCTTGCCCGCGATGGCAGCGCCTCGGTCTAAAGCGAAGCCAGCTCAGTTTCAGTTTCAACAGCCGTCGCCACCTGCAACTGGCGCATCTGCTCACAGCCCCACAACACCCGCTCCGGGGTCGCCGGTGCATCAATTTTCGGTTGGTGGCGATAGTCACCCAGGCTCGCCACGGCATCCTTGATCGCGCACCATGAGGCGATGCCAAGCATGAACGGCGGCTCACCCACGGCCTTGGAATGGAACACTGTGTCTTCCGGGTTCTTGCGGTTTTCCACCAGCTTCACCCGCAAATCCAAAGGCATGTCGGCCACCGCCGGGATCTTGTAGCTGGCCGGGCCGTTGGTCATCAGCTTGCCTTTGGCGTTCCACACCAGCTCTTCCATGGTCAGCCAGCCCATGCCCTGGATGAAGCCGCCTTCGACCTGGCCGATGTCGATGGCCGGGTTCAGCGAGGCGCCCACGTCGTGCAGGATGTCGGTACGCAGCATCTTGTACTCGCCGGTCAGCGTGTCGACGATCACCTCGCAACAGGCCGCGCCGAACGCGAAGTAGTAGAACGGCCGGCCCCGCGCCTGGCTGCGGTCGTAGAAGATTTTCGGGGTCTTGTAGAAGCCCGTGCTGGAGAGCGACACCTGGGCGAAATACGCCTGCTGGATCAGCGCCTCAAACGTCAGGATGTGATCGCGAACCCGCACATGCCCGTTGTGGAATTCAACGTCGGCCTCGCTGACTTCATATTTGCGCGCGGCAAATTCCACCAGGCGCTGCTTGATGGTTTCGGCGGCATTCTGTGCGGCTTTACCGTTCAGGTCGGCGCCGCTGGACGCTGCGGTCGGCGAGGTGTTCGGTACTTTGTCGGTGTTGGTGGCGGTGATCTGTACACGGTCGATTTCCACCTGGAATATCTCGGCCACCACCTGCGCGACCTTGATGTTCAAGCCCTGACCCATCTCGGTGCCGCCGTGGTTCAAATGGATGCTGCCGTCGGTGTAGATGTGGATCAGCGCACCGGCCTGGTTGAGGAAGCTGGCGGTGAACGAAATGCCGAATTTCACCGGGGTGAGCGCCAGGCCTTTTTTCAGGATCGGGCTGTTGGCGTTGTAGCGACGGATCGCTTCGCGGCGTTCGAAATACTGGCTGCTGTGTTCGAGTTCCGCGGTCATCTCTTCGAGCATGTTGTGCTCGACGGTCTGGTAGTAGTGGGTGACGTTGCGCTCGGTCTTGCCGTAGTAGTTGGCCTTGCGCACGGCCAGCGGGTCTTGGCCTAAATGCCGGGCGATGGCATCCATCACTTCCTCGATCGCGACCATGCCTTGGGGGCCGCCGAAGCCACGGTAAGCGGTGTTGGAGGCGGTGTTGGTCTTGCAGCGGTGGCCGTTGACGGTGGCGTCGCCCAGGTAATACGAGTTGTCGGAGTGGAACATCGCCCGGTCGACAATCGAGTTCGACAGGTCGGGTGAGCAACCGCAGTTGCCTGCCAGTTCCAGATTGATACCGTGCAGGCGGCCGGTGTCGTCAAAGCCCACGTCGTACTCGATATAGAACGGGTGGCGCTTGCCGGTCATCAGCATGTCTTCGACCCGTGGCAGGCGCATCTTGGTTGGCTGGCCGGTGAGGCGCGCAACCACCGCGCACAGGCACGCCGGGCTGGCCGCCTGTGTTTCCTTGCCGCCAAAACCACCGCCCATGCGGCGCATGTCGACGACGATCTTGTTCATGGAGACGTCGAGTACTTCGGCCACCAGCTTCTGTACTTCGGTGGGGTTTTGCGTGGAGCAGTAGACGATCATGCCGCCGTCTTCGGTGGGCATTACCGAGGAGATCTGGGTTTCCAGGTAGAAGTGTTCCTGGCCGCCAATATGCAGCGTGCCCTGGATGCGGTTTTTGGCGGTCGCCAGTGCGCCCGCCGAATCACCACGTTGGTGGGTGTGGCTGTCCAGTACGAAATGCTTTTTGCGAAACGCCTCGACCACGTCCAGCACCGGCTCCAGGTCTTCGTATTCGATCACGGCGGCCATCGCGGCTTTGCGCGCGGTTTCCAGGTCGCGGGCGGCGACCGCCAGTACCACCTGGCCGACAAACTGCACGGTGTCAATGGCCAGCAACGGGTCGCCGGGCATCAGCGGGCCGATGTCTTTCAGGCCGGGTACGTCTTCGTGGGTAATGACGATGCGCACGCCTTCGAAGGCGTAGCAGGGCGAGGTATCAATGCTAATGATCTTCGCGTGGGCGCGGTCCGACATGCGTGCATACAGGTGCAGCTGATTAGGGAATTCCAGGTGGTCATCAATGTACTGCGCCTCACCCGAAACGTGCTTGGCGGCACTGTCGTGCTTGACGCTGCGACCGACTCCGCTGCTCAGGTCCTGGGCAAACAATTCGGCGAGTTCGGCCTGGGATTTTTCCACGGCGTGATGGTTAGACATAAGCGGTCACCCGAGTCTCGATGTGCGGCGTTTGCAGTTCGATGAAGTATTTGCGCAGCAGGTTCTGTGCGCTGAGCAGGCGGTATTCCTTGCTGGCGCGAAAGTCTGACAGCGGGGTGAAATCTTCGGCCAGCGCAGCGCAGGCTTTTTCCACGGTGGCACTATTCCAGGTGGCGCCATTGAGCACCGCTTCGCAGTTTTTCGCACGTTTGGGGATGGCGGCCATGCCGCCGAAGGCCACGCGGGCATCGGCGATTACGCCGTTGGTGATCGTCAGGTTGAAGGCTGCGCAGACGGCGGAAATGTCATCGTCCAGGCGCTTGGAAACCTTGTAGGCACGGAACAGCGGCACGCCTTTGGGTACGATGATTTTTTCGATGAATTCGCTGTCCTGTCGAGCGGTCACGCGGTAGTCGATGAAGTAGTCTTCCAGCGCCAGGGTACGGCGGGTGTTGCCCTTGCACAGCACGATCTGTGCGCCGAGGGCGATCAGCAGCGGCGGCGAGTCACCGATGGGCGAGGCATTGCCGATATTGCCGCCCAGGGTGCCCTGGTTGCGGATCTGCAACGAGGCAAAGCGGTGGAGCAATTCGCCGAAGTCCGGGTACTCATTGTTGAGCGCGGTGTAGCAGTCGGACAGCGAAGTCGCGGCGCCGATTTCCAGGCGGTCGTCGAAGCTTTCGATGCGCTTCATCTCTTCGATGTTGCCGACGTAGATCATCACCGCCAGCGTACGATGGAACTGGGTGACTTCCAGCGCCAGGTCGGTGCCGCCGGCCAACAGCCGGGCTTGTGGATACGCGTCGTAAAGGTCGGCCAGGTCGGCGACAGTCAAGGGCACCAGGCAGCGTTTGTCGCCACTGTTCAGTTCGCCGGTTTGAGTCGGTGCGATGGATTTCAGGCGGGCGATGGTCTCGGCCTGGCGACGGTCGAACTGATCCTGGGGCTTGTTGCAGCAGGCCTGTTCGGCAGCCGCGAGAATCGGGCGATAGCCGGTGCAGCGGCAGAGGTTGCCAGCAAGGGCTTCGTGGGCTTTTTGGCTGTTGGGTGCCTCGCTGTTCTTTTGCAGGGCGAACAGTGACATCACAAAGCCCGGGGTGCAGAAGCCGCATTGCGAGCCGTGGCACTCGACCATGGCCTGCTGCACGCTGTGCAGTTGGCCCTGGTGCTTGAGGTCTTCGACGCTGATCAGTTGTTTGCCGTGCAGGGACGAGACAAAGGTCAGGCACGAGTTGAGGCTGCGATAGCGGATCTGCTCGGCGCCCTGATTGTCGGTGTGCAACTCGCCGACTACCACGGTGCAGGCGCCACAGTCGCCGCTGGCGCAGCCTTCCTTGGTGCCGGATTTGCCCAGGTGCTCACGCAAATAGTTGAGCACGGTCAGGTTCGGGTCCAGGGCGTGCTCGCTACGGAGCTCCTGGTTTAGTAAAAACTGGATCACGGAAGGCCTCGCAGACTCATTATTGTTGTTAACCGCTTTGCGCCGAATCTAGTCATGTCTGACTTTTCGGTCAACGATTTTCTGACCGAAAGGTCAAGAAATTGCGATCTCAACATCTTTAATTATGGTCCAGTTCTCTGGAACCGCCGTTTTTGGGGGCTTCTGGACTTTAACGGCTGCTTATTTCATGCCAAATTCAACGTTGTGGGCCGTACGCCATCAATGGGCAAGTGCGCTACACTGCCGCGCTTGTGCTGATAGAAGATTTTGAAGGGAAAACATGACGTTCAAGGCGCCGGATAGTCTTGCCGAGCAAATCGCTCACCACCTCGCCGAACGTATCATTCGCGGCGACCTCAAGCCTGGGGAGCGGATCCAGGAGCAGAAGGTCACGCTGGCGCTCAATGTCAGCCGTGGTTCCGTGCGCGAAGCCTTGCTGATTCTCGAGCGCCGCCACCTGATCGCGATCCTGCCGCGCCGTGGCGCCCACGTCACCGAACTCACCGCCCACAAGGTACAGAGCCTGTGCACGCTGATGGGTGAGCTGTACATCCTGCTGGGTAACGCTGTTGCCGCCGGCTGGCAGACCCAGGCCGACATGGCGCCGTTTGTGCAGATCCAGCAGCGCCTGATCGCCAGCTTCGAGCGCCAGGACATCCGCGCCTTCGTCGAAGAAAGCTTCAACGTGATGCGCGCCGCCTATCCGTTCGCCAACAACCCTTATTTGCAGGAAACCGTCGAGAACCTGCAGCCGGCGATGAACCGTGCCTATTACCTGGCGCTGGATCAGCGCAAGGCGTCCATGAGCGAGTACCTGGTGCTGTTCGAGCAATTGCTCGCCGCCGTGCTGGCCCGTGACCTGCCGCAGATTCGCCAGGTGCTCTCGGCCTACGGCGAGCGCAGTTGCTCGCTGGTCATCGCTGCGTTGGCGGACGCCTAAGCGTGCGGCTCAAGTGCATCAAACTGGCGGGGTTCAAATCCTTCGTCGACCCGACCACGGTGAACTTCCCCAGTAACATGGCGGCAGTGGTGGGGCCCAATGGCTGCGGCAAGTCGAACATCATCGACGCCGTACGCTGGGTGATGGGCGAGAGCTCCGCGAAAAACCTGCGTGGCGAGTCGATGACCGACGTCATCTTCAACGGCTCCACCAGCCGCAAGCCGGTGAGCCAGGCCAGCATCGAACTGGTATTTGATAACTCCGACGGCACCCTTGTCGGCGAGTACGCGGCCTATGCGGAAATTTCCATCCGCCGCAAAGTCACCCGCGACAGCCAGAACAGCTACTTCCTCAACGGTACCAAGTGCCGTCGCCGGGACATTACCGACATCTTCCTCGGCACCGGCCTGGGCCCGCGCAGTTACTCGATCATCGAGCAGGGGATGATCTCCAAGCTGATCGAAGCCAAGCCTGAAGACCTGCGTAACTTTATCGAAGAGGCGGCCGGCATCTCCAAGTACAAGGAGCGCCGCCGCGAGACCGAAAACCGTATCCGCCGTACCCATGAAAACCTCGCCCGCCTGACCGACCTGCGTGAAGAGCTGGAGCGCCAGTTGGAGCGCCTGCACCGCCAGGCCCAGGCCGCCGAGAAGTATCAGGAATACAAGGGCGAGGAGCGCCAACTCAAGGCACAACTGTCGGGCCTGCGCTGGCAGGCGTTGAATGATCAGGTAGGCCAGCGCGAAGCGATCATCGGCACCCAGGAAATCAGCTTCGAAGCCCTGGTGGCCGAGCAGCGCAATGCCGACGCCAGCATCGAGCGCCTGCGGGACGGTCACCATGATTTGTCCGAACGCTTCAATCTGGTGCAGGGGCGCTTCTATTCGGTGGGCGGCGATATCGCCCGGGTCGAGCAGAGCATCCAGCACGGCCAGCAGCGCCTGCGCCAGTTGCAGGATGATTTGAAAGAAGCCGAACGCGCGCGCCTGGAGACCGAATCTCACCTGGGCCACGACCGCACCTTGCTGCTGACCCTGGGTGAGGAGCTGAACATGCTCACCCCCGAGCAGGAAGTTACCAGCGCCGCTGCCGAGGAAGCCGCTGCGGCACTGGAAGAATCCGAAACCACCATGCACGGCTGGCAGGAGCAGTGGGACACCTTCAACCTGCAATCTGCCGAGCCGCGCCGCCAGGCTGAGGTGCAGCAGTCACGCATCCAGCAACTGGAAACCAGCATGGAGCGTTTGGCCGAGCGTCAGCGGCGTTTGGTGGAAGAGCGCGTGCTGCTCGCTGCCGACCCTGAAGACGCGGCGATCCTCGACCTGAGCGAGAAGCTCGCCGAAAGCGAAATGACCCTGGAAGAGCTGGAAGCCAGCGAAGAACAACAAGTGGAGCGCCTGGAGCAATTGCGTCAGCAACTGCAACAGGCGACCCAGGCACAGCAAACCGCTCAAGGTGATTTGCAGCGGCTCAATGGGCGCTTGGCGTCCCTGGAAGCCTTGCAGCAGGCGGCGCTCGACCCGGACACCGGCACGGCCGAATGGCTGCGCGACCAGCACCTGGCCGAGCGTCCGCGCCTGGCCGAAGGCTTGAAGGTTGAAGCCGGTTGGGAGCTGGCGGTAGAAACCGTGCTCGGCGCCGACCTGCAAGCGGTGCTGGTGGATGATTTTGGTGGCTTTGACCTGGCAGGTTTTGCCCAGGGCGACCTGCGTTTGCTCAGTCCCGCGGCAGACGGCACACGCGTACCGGGCAGCCTGCTGGACAAGGTCGAGGCGGCGATTGATCTGTCGCCCTGGCTCGGCCAGGTCAAACCGGTGGACAGTCTTGAGCAGGCGCTGGCCCAGCGCGGCCAACTGGCGGCCGGGCAAAGCCTGATCAGCCGCGACGGTTTTTGGGTGGGCCGGCACTTTTTGCGGGTGCGCCGCGCCAGTGAAGCGCAAAGCGGCGTCTTGGCCCGTGGCCAGGAAATCGTCAACCTGAGTGCCGAGCGCGAAGAGCGCGAGGCGACGCTTGAGTCCCTGGAAAACCAGCTGCAAACCCTGCGCGCCACCCAGCGCCAACAAGAGACCGGTCGTGAACACCTGCGCCGGCTGTTGCAGGACGAAGCGCGCCAGCAAGGTGAATTGAAAGCCCAGCTCTCGGCGAGCAAGGCCAAGGTCGAGCAACTGAGCCTGCGCCGTACCCGTCTCGACGAGGAAGTGGCCGAGATGGGCGAGCAACGCGCCCTCGAACACGAACAAGTCGGCGAAGCGCGCCTGCAACTGCAGGAAGCCCTCGACAGCATGGCCCTGGACACCGAGCAGCGTGAGTTGCTGCTGGCCCAGCGCGACAGCCTGCGTGAGCGCCTCGACCGGGTTCGCCAGGAAGCCCGCCAGCACAAGGACCACGCCCATCAATTGGCCGTGCGCCTCGGCTCCCTGCGCGCCCAGCACGATTCCACGCGCCAGGCCCTTGAGCGCCTGGAAATGCAGTCCGAACGCCTGACCGAAAAGCGCGAGCAACTGAGCCTCAATCTGGAGGAGGGCGAAGCCCCGCTGGAGGAGCTGCGCCTCAAACTCGAAGAGTTGCTCGACAAGCGCATGACCGTTGACGAAGAGCTCAAGACCGCGCAAATCGCCCTGGAAGACGCCGACCGTGAACTGCGTGATGCGGAAAAACGCCGGACCCAGGCCGAGCAACAGTCGCAACTGATCCGTGGCCAGCTCGAACAGCAGCGCATGGAATGGCAGGCCCTGACGGTGCGCCGCAAAACCCTGCAAGACCAGTTGCTGGAAGACGGCTACGACCTGCACGGCGTGCTCAACACCCTGACCGCCCAGGCCAACGAGAAAGACGCCGAAGAAGAACTTGAGCGGATTGCCGCACGCATTCAACGCCTGGGCGCGATCAACCTCGCGGCGATTGACGAGTACCAGCAGCAGTCCGAGCGCAAACGTTACCTGGACGCGCAGAACGCCGATCTGGTGGAGGCCCTGGACACTCTGGAAAACGTGATCCGCAAGATCGACAAGGAAACCCGTAATCGCTTCAAAGATACCTTTGATCAGATTAATGGCGGTTTACAGGCGTTATTTCCGAAAGTTTTCGGTGGTGGCAGCGCTTACTTGGAACTGACGGGCGAAGATCTACTCGATACAGGGGTAACGATCATGGCGCGGCCTCCGGGCAAGAAGAACAGTACCATCCATTTGTTGTCCGGTGGCGAGAAGGCACTGACCGCATTGGCCCTGGTATTTGCGATCTTCAAGTTGAACCCGGCGCCGTTCTGCATGCTCGACGAAGTTGACGCCCCGCTGGATGACGCTAACGTTGGACGGTATGCCCGCCTGGTTAAAGAGATGTCCCAGACGGTGCAGTTCATCTATATCACCCACAACAAGATCGCCATGGAAATGGCCGATCAGTTGATGGGCGTGACGATGCACGAGCCGGGTTGTTCGCGATTGGTAGCGGTGGATGTTGAAGAGGCGATGGCGATGGTGGAATCCTGAGCCGCACCTCGAAGGAGGATTTTGTGCAGGACGTAAGGTGATTTACCTGTCTGGGAAAAGTGGCAAATGGACATATTTGTTCAAGGCATTTTGACAGACGGTGTAAAGTTATCTTTGGTCGTGCTAGTTTAATGTCAAATTTTCGTATGCGTGGGCAAAACGTCATTCAGAACATAGAGTTGGCGCCACGTTTTAAAGCGGTTTGCACGGTGCTAAACCCCTTATTTTTCAGCATTTTTTATTAGAGGCACGGGATTACATGGAAATCGGTCTGCGCGAGTGGCTGATCGTCATCGGCATTATTGTCATTGCCGGTATTCTTTTTGATGGCTGGCGCCGGATGCGCGGCGGCAAGGGCAAGTTGAAATTCCGCCTGGACCGCAACCTGTCCAATTTACCGGACGACGACAGCAGCGCCGAGCTGCTGGGGCCGCCCCGTGTTCTGGACAACCATAAAGAGCCGCACCTGGACGAGCACGACCTGCCGTCGATGAGCGCCCCGGCGCGTGAAGCTCGCGAGCCCAAGCGCGGCAAGCGTGGCGCTGCCAGCGAGCCGTCCCAGGGCGACCTGAACCTGGACCTTGAAGAAGGCCCGAGCTTCAGCAGCCGTGACGATGACTTCCCGGATGAGTCCCCGGCCAAGAGTTCTCATAAAGAATCCGTCAAGGATCAACCGGCTGCCGAAGAGGTGCTGGTGATCAGCGTGATCTGCCGCGACGCCGCTGGCTTTAAAGGCCCGGCCCTGCTGCAAAATATTCTGGAAAGCGGCCTGCGTTTTGGCGAGATGGATATTTTCCATCGCCACGAAAGCATGGCCGGCAACGGTGAAGTCCTGTTCTCCATGGCCAACGCGGTCAAGCCGGGCATCTTTGATCTGGACGATATCGACCATTTCAGCACCCCGGCGGTGAGTTTCTTCCTCGGCTTGCCAGGCCCGCGTCACCCGAAACAAGCATTCGACGTGATGGTGGCCGCAGCCCGCAAGCTGTCCCAGGAACTCAATGGCGAACTCAAGGACGATCAACGCAGCGTCCTGACCGCCCAGACCATCGAGCACTACCGTCAGCGCATCGTCGAGTTCGAGCGTCGCGCCCTGACACAGAAGCGCTAAGGTCCAATCTTAAGCGTTGCCTGTAGAATCCATGCACTAACATATTGAGCAGCTTCGGCTGCTCTTTTGCTTTATGAGAGAACACCCATGACCGCCGCCCACACCCGCATCCTCGAACTGCGCGCTGAACTGGATCAGCACAACTACCGCTACCACGTCCTCGACGAACCGAGCATTCCGGACGCCGAGTACGACCGGTTGTTCCACGAGCTCAAGGCGCTTGAAGCCGAGCACCCGGACCTGGTCACCCGTGATTCACCGACGCAGCGGGTCGGCAGCGCGGCATTGTCTGCGTTTACTCAGGTGCGTCATGAAATCCCGATGCTCAGTCTTGGTAACGCTTTCGATGAAAGCACGATGCTTGAATTCGATCGCCGGGTAACCGAAGGCCTGGACCTGCCAGTGGGCGATCTGTTTGGCGCTGGCGCGGCGGTGGAATACAGCTGCGAGCCGAAGCTTGATGGCCTGGCGGTCAGCCTGCTGTATCAGGACGGTGAGTTGGTGCGTGGCGCCACGCGCGGCGATGGCACCACCGGCGAAGACATCAGCGTCAACGTGCGCACCGTGCGCAATATTCCGCTGAAACTACACGGCAGCGGCTGGCCGGCGACCCTGGAAGTGCGCGGCGAAGTGTTCATGTCCAAGGCCGGTTTCGAGCGGCTGAATGCCACGCAACTGGAAGTCGGCGGCAAAACCTTTGCCAACCCGCGCAACGCCGCTGCGGGTAGCCTGCGCCAGCTGGACTCGAAGATTACGGCAAGCCGTCCGCTGGAATTCTGCTGTTATGGCATTGGCCAAGTGACCGCTGACATTAGCGATACCCATATCGGCAACCTGCAGCAATTGCAGAAGTGGGGCATGCCCATCAGCCACGAGCTGAAACTGGCCAAGGGCATTCAGGAATGCCTGGATTACTACCGTGATATCGGCGAGCGGCGCAACGCCTTGCCGTATGAAATCGACGGTGTGGTGTTCAAGGTCAATAGCATTGCCTACCAACGCGAATTGGGCTTTCGTGCCCGTGAACCGCGTTGGGCAATTGCCCATAAATTCCCGGCCATGGAAGAACTGACTGAACTGCTGGACGTTGAGTTCCAGGTCGGCCGCACCGGCGCGGTAACGCCCGTGGCACGGTTGAAACCGGTCAAGGTCGCGGGTGTGACCGTGTCCAACGCCACCCTGCATAACATGGACGAAGTGGCGCGCCTGGGCCTGATGATCGGCGACACCGTGATCATCCGCCGCGCCGGTGATGTGATCCCGCAGGTGGTGTCGGTGGTGACCGAGCGCCGCCCGGAAAACGCCCGTGCGGTGCAGATCCCCGAGAGCTGCCCGGTGTGCGGCTCTCACGTTGAACGCACGCAACTGGTCAAGCGCAGCAAGGGCAAGGAAACTGTCAGCGAAGGCGCTGTGTATCGCTGCGTCGGGCGCCTGGCCTGTGGTGCTCAACTCAAGCAGGCGATCATTCATTTCGTCTCGCGCCGGGCCATGGACATTGACGGGCTTGGCGACAAGACCATCGAGCAACTGGTGGACGAAAAACTCATCGGCTCGCCGGCTGATCTCTACAAGCTCAAGTACGAGCAGATCATCGACCTGGAAGGTTTTGCCGATGTCTCAAGCAAGAAGCTGATCACCGCCATTGAAAACAGCAAGACACCGACCCTCGCACGGTTTATCTACGCCCTCGGCATTCCCGATGTAGGCGAGGAGACCGCCAAGGTGCTGGCGCGCTCGCTGGCGTCCCTGGAGCGTGTGCAGCAGGCCTTGCCGGAAGTGCTGACGTACTTGCCGGACGTTGGCTTGGAGGTGGCGCACGAGATACACAGCTTCTTTGAAGACAGCCATAACCAGCAAGTGATTGGTGCCTTGATCTCCAAAGACGAGTGCGGCCTGACGTTGCAGGAGCAGGGCGACCTGAGCCCCGAGTTTGCGGCCAGCACCACGCTGGGCGGCTTGCTCGACAAGTTGCACGTGCCGTCCGTTGGCCCGGGCGCCGCGCAGAAGCTGGCCGACAAGTTTGGCTCGCTTGAAGGGGTGATCAAGGCCGATTGGCTCGACATGCGCCAAGCGTTGCCAGAGAAGCAGGCCAAGGCGGTGCGGGATTTCTTCGATATCGAAGAAAACGCCCGGCGCGCACTGGCCATCGAGCAACAGCTCAAGGACTTCGGCATGCACTGGCAGAGTGAGAAGAAGGTCGTCGAAGGCCTGCCCGAGGCCGGTCACACTTGGGTGCTCACCGGCTCCCTGGAACTGATGAGCCGCGATGTCGCCAAGGAAAAACTCGAAAGCCTGGGCGCCAAGGTAGCGGGCTCGGTGTCGGCGAAAACCCACTGCGTGGTGGCTGGGCCGGGCGCGGGTTCGAAGCTGGCCAAGGCCAGTGAGTTGGGCCTGAAAGTGCTGGATGAAGAGGCGTTCGTGGCCTTCCTCAACCAGCACGGCATAACCGTTGCCTGACGCTGATCCTGTAGGAGCCGGCTTGCCGGCGATGGCGGTTTCAAGATCGCCATCGCCGGCAAGCCGGCTCCTGCAATTGATGGGAACGATCATCTTCAGGAAATGATCTAGTCTTGGGCAGCCCAGGGAGAGATCGCCATGTACCGCTTCTTCGAACAACTCAGTTCGCGCATTGCCGCACCGTTCATGGCCGAGACCTCGCGCAACAGCAAGGTCTGGCAGTGCCGCTGTGGGCAGTCGCTGTTCTTTCGCAACAGCCAGTGCCTGGCCTGCTCGGCGCTGCTGGGCTATCAGCCGGAGCAGAGTCGCCTGTCATCCCTGCAGCCCGGTCCATACGCCGACACCTGGCTGCTGGACGCCGACCCTGAAGCCGGCGCATTTCGCCGCTGCGCCAACCTCGACACGCCCGCCGCCTGCAATTGGCTGCTGCCCGCCGACAATGGCCAGACCTTGTGCGTAGCCTGCAGCCTGAACCGCACCATTCCCGACCTGTCGATCCCGGAAAACCCCGAACGCTGGCGCAAGGTCGAAACCGCCAAGCGCCGGCTGGTGGCGCAACTGATCAGCCTGGGTTTGCAGGTGGTTCCCAAGACCGTCGATGAAGACACTGGCCTGGCCTTCGATTTTGTCGGCATCGACCTGGAAGGCAACGCACCCACCACCGGCCACGCCAATGGCCTGGTCACCCTCGACATCAAGGAAGCCGACGACGCCCATCGCGAGAAAATCCGCGTACAGATGCGCGAGCCTTACCGCACGTTGCTCGGCCATTTTCGCCATGAGGTCGGCCATTACTACTGGGACCGCCTGATCGCCAGCAGCCACTGGCTGGAGCCGTTCCGCAGCCTGTTTGGCGATGAGCGCGCCAGCTACGCGGACGCCCTTGAGCAGCACTACCAGAACGGCCCGCGGCCAGACTGGCAGCAAACCTGCGTCAGCGCCTACGCCACCATGCACCCGTGGGAAGACTGGGCGGAAACCTGGGCGCATTACCTGCACATGATGGACGCCGTCGACACCGCGCTGGGCTTCGGCATGAGCGCCCGGGAGATGGACCTGGATTACCAGCCGTTCCCCCTCAGCACGCTGTATGACCCTGAACATCCGGGCGGCGCGGCGTTCCTGTCATTCGTCAATGCCTGGATCGAACTGGCCGGCATGCTCAACGAACTGTCCCGCAGCATGGGCCAGCCGGATTTCTACCCGTTCGTCCTGCCGCCGGCGGTGATTGCCAAGCTGCACTTCATTCACCTGGTGATCCAGCAAGAGGGCGGCCGGGCGGATGAGGTGGTGCTCTTGTAGGAGCAAGCTTGCTCGCGAAGGTCGTCAACGATAACGCGCCTATCGTGAATGAACGCGGCGTCTTGGCGTCCTTCGCGAACAAGCTCACTCGTGCACAGGCAAGTGCTTGAACCATCAGATATTTTTAATCCCGCGCCAACGGTTGTAACTTCCGATGAGATCGGTACAATGGCCCCGCTTGCCGAGAGGCGAGCGTCGTTATGGTGACCCCATCGGTCCCCCCGCAACGATTACCCGTGAACCTGGTCAGAGCCGGAAGGCAGCAGCCACAGCGGGAACATTGTGTGCCGGGGTGTGGCTGGTGGGGTTGCCTCCATAACGCTTTATTTGTCGTTCGACAAATATCCTGTACGACTGAATCGGTCGAAACAAACCCAAAATATATCGCTGCCTTCCTGTCCCTTGACTGCGAAGCGTTTTCTGCTGCGCATCAACAATCGGGCTGGAGAGTTTAATGGGTAGTTATCTGCATACTGGCACGATGCCTGGTTTTATCTATGCATGAGCCTCATCCGAACGTCTCCCGCAACAGCCCCGCAAATGCATCCCGCGCCAGGTGGCGTTGGGTGTCTTTGTGCCAGAACAGCAGGTTATCCACCGCCGCCAATTCGTCGAAGCGGTAGGACGTCAATTGGTTGGCCTGCTCGTAGCGCGCCAGGATGCCTTCCGGCGCCAGCGCCACCCCAATCCCCGCGCTGACGCAGCCTATGATCGTGCCCCAGCTGGCGTAGCTGGCGATGGCCGGCTTGATGTCGTGGGGCTTGAGCCAGTTTTCCAGGGCGGCGCGATACGGGCAGCCAAGCGGCCAGACCAGCAGCGTGCGGCCGGCCAGGTCCCGGGCATCTTCGATGGGCGCGCTGGAGGCGCTGGCGATCAGTACCAGGCGCTCGCTGTAGACCACGCTTTGTTCGAGCTTCGGGCGTTTGCCGCCGGCGGCCACCAATGCGGCATCGATGCGGTGGTGTTGCAGGTCGTCCAGTAGCTGGGCCCACGCGCCGGTTACCAGTTCCAGTTCTACCTGCGGATAGCGTCGATGGTATTCAGCCAGCAACGGTGGCAGGCGCCCGCTGGCGCTGGACTCTACCGCACCGATGCGCAGCTTGCCGCGGGGGATCGCGTTGCTGTCGACGGCACGCTTGGACTCTTCCACCAACGCCAGGATGCGTTCGCAGTAGTCCAGAAATACTTCACCGGCAGCACTGATCGCCAACCCGCGCCCGGCACGAATGAACAGCGGGGTGCCCAACTCGCTTTCCAATTGCTTGATGCGCGTGGTGATGTTGGACGGCACGCAGTGCAATTGCAGGGCGGCCTGGGCCACGCTGCCGGTTTGCGCCACGGCTTTCACCATTTTCAGTTGGGCCAGTTCCATTGCTCAGTTCCAGTGATTACAGAAGTCAGAAACGGTTAATTGTCCTGCGTCTTGCCGGGGCCAAGACTGGCAGCATTCCCACTGCTGGACGCCGTTCATGAAAGCCCCGTCACCCGTAAAGCTTACGCTAGTCACTGCCAGCGTCATCCTCTGTTGGGCGTATTCGCCGATTGGTGTGCATATGGCCTTGCACAGCTACAGCCCTGGCCAGTTGGCCTTGGGGCGGTTCCTGATTGCTTCGGTATTGATGGCCGGCGTCGCGTTGGTCATGAAAATCGAGCGGCCACGCCTGCGGGACCTGCCGTGGTTGTTGGTGCTGGGGTTCTTCGGGATTTTCCTGCACCACCTGACCATTAACTTCGGCCAGCAATTTGTCACGGCCGCCGCCTCCAGTGTGCTGGCGCAGTCGGTTCCGCTGTTTACCGTGATGGTGGCGTTTTTTGCCTTGAAGGAGCGGGTCACCGGCTGGCGCTGGGGTTGCGTACTGCTGGGATTGAGCGGGGTGTTGGTGGTGATCTGGGGCGAGCATGGCCTGGGCGAGATCGATCCCCGTGGCTTGATGATCCTGGTGGCGGCGTTGTCGTGGAGCTTTTACTTCACGATTCAGAAACACTATTCGCGGCGCTACAGCCCGCTGACTACCGTGTGCTACACCGTGTGGTCGGGCACTTTGCTGCTGTGTGTCTACTTGCCGGGCTTGCCGGCAGTGGTGTCGCAGGCATCAACCCAAGCCAACCTGGCGGTGCTGCTGCTCGGCGCCTTCCCCAGCGCTCTGGCGTACCTGGCCTGGGCCTATGTGTTGCGGCATGTGGAGGTCAGCCGCGCTTCAGTGGCGTTGTACCTGGTGCCGCCGGTGGCGATGGTGATGGCCGCCACACTGCTGGGCGAGCAGGTTTCGCTGCGCGTGGTGCTGGGGGGCCTGATCGTGCTGGCCAGTGTCGGCGCCATCAGCCTGGAAGGGCGCTGGCGCCGCAAACCTTCAGGGGGTCGCGGTGAACACCCGCAGGCGGTGACCGTCGGGGTCCTGGGCGACAAAGGTGTAACCGAAATCCGCCTCGACCGGTGATTGGATGATACTCAACCCGAGTTCGCCCCAGCGCGCGTGCAACTCATCGACCGTTGCCACGTCAGCGACGCAGAATCCCACCTCGCCACCACCAACCGTAGCCTGGGCCGCAGGCTCTACGGTGTGGCGCGACCACAGGCCGAGTTTCACGCCGTTGTCGAGGATAAACAACGCAAAGGTCGGCCCCAGCTCCACAGGCGGCTTGTCCAGCAGGTGGCTGTAGAGGTTGGCGCTGGTGGCGGGGCTGTCGACGTACAACAAAAAATACTGGGCAATGCTATTCATGATGACTCCCTGATAGTACGCGGCAATGGCGCGGCTCAGTCCCAAGTCTAAGGGGCTGTCCTGTCAGTTCATGTCAGGAGTCATCAAGCAAAGAGCAGACAGTTTCGCTGTCTGCTCTTTTTATTGCGTGCACCAATGTTGCGAGCTCTAAGGCTTGGACAAGGCCTGGTCTACCGCTGCGATCAGCTTTCCCAGATCCTTCGGGGTGGCTTTATGAATGACACCGAACAGATAAGCGCGCTGCTCCTCTTCGTCGACCAGGTCTGCGAAAAAGACTTTGAGCTTCACTCCCAGCGCCTCTGCGAACAAGAACAGAGCCTCGACGCTGGGTGTATAGGTGCCGGTTTCGAAGCGGCTGATGGTTTTAGGGTCAAAACCGGTTTTTTCACCTAGTTCAGCCTGAGTAAGCCCTGCGACCTTGCGGTAACGTCTGATGGCTGGACCCAAACTTGAAATGTGCATCGCTCAATTCCCATTTAGAATCAAGAACTTAACGATAAATCTTGAAATTAGACAACCGCATGTACCATCACCTTTTCTTGCAAAATGTGATGTAATTCGTAGAATTGGCATCTAGGACAAGTATTTGGTGGTCTCGTTTCAGGCGGCAGGTTTATGAAACAGGAAATCATTGCTTTCTCCTTGCTCTCATAAATGTGCCCAAAAAACGGACGCTTGGCAGGGACTGAAATGTCGCTCGTCAGTGCCACGCATCACTGCGCCCCACGTGCCGGATACCCGAATTCAAGCCTAGTTGATCATCACCGAACGGATGATGAATTGCTGTGCAAAATCGTGGGTTGCGTACCTTTGCGGCCAACCAGCCGATCGACGGCGCAGCCCGACTGGAAATACGAATCCGCCCGCCCTGCCTACCCGGTGGCCAAGCGCGTGATCGAATGCTGTCCATGGAGCTTTAACGTGCGTCTCAATTTGCCGGTCACTGCTGTTGAACAGACTTTTGGGGAGCAGCAACGGCTAATTTCCGCGACTGACATCAATAGCCACATTACCTACTGCAACGCCGAGTTTGCCGCCATGAGCGGCTTTACCCAGGCGGAGCTGATCGGCAGCACCCATAACCTGGTGCGCCACCCCGACATGCCGCCCGCCGTATTCCAGTTGATGTGGAGCTACCTCAAGGCCGGGCACAGCTGGATGGGCGTGGTGAAGAACCGCTGCAAGAATGGCAATTATTATTGGGTCAGTGCTTATGTGACGCCGATTCTTGAAGACGGACGGTTGATGGGCTACGAGTCGGTGCGGGTCAAGCCCACTCGCGAACAGGTGCGGCGAGCCGAAGCGCTGTACGCGCGCTTGCAGGCCGGCGGCGCGGCGGTCTCGCCGGTGCGGCGCCTGGCGTGTGCGGCCCAGGTCATGGCTTTGCCACTGGTGGCCGCCGCCGCCAGCCTCGCTGCCTTCCAATTGATTCCCGGCGTGTGGGCCCAAGCGTTGACCGTCGGCTTGTTTCTCGGTGTGGGCGTTTGGGGCCATCAACGCTTGGGCCTGCAGCTCAAGCGCATTGTGCAGGGCACACCCAACACCTTTTCCGACCCTATCAGCGCCATGACCTACAGCGACGCGCTAGGGCCGGCCGCGCAGTTGGAAATGATCCTGATCAGCGAAGAAGCGCGGCTTAAAACCGCCCTTACGCGACTCAGCGACCTGGCCAGTCAGATGGCTGAAGCTGCCGCTCATTCCAGCGTGCTGTCGAGCACCACCGAATCGGCGCTGCTGGACCAGCGTGCCGAGACCGACATGACCGCCGCCGCCATGACCGAGATGGCCGCGTCCATCGCCGAAGTGGCGGTGCACGTGCAACAAACCGCCAGTGAAGCCCACACCGCCAACACCCTCGCCGAGCAGGGCAGCCAGGTGGCCGGCACTTCCCGTGAGGCGATCCAATTGCTGGCCGGCACCGTCACCCAGATCAACCAGGCGGTGGGCAACCTCGCCGGGCAGACCCAGCAGATCCAGGTGGCCGCGAGCATGATCCAGGCGATCGCCGACCAGACCAACCTGCTGGCCCTTAACGCGGCCATTGAAGCGGCCCGTGCCGGCGAACAGGGCCGCGGCTTTGCGGTGGTGGCTGATGAGGTACGCGCGCTGGCGGGCAAGACGCGGGAGTCGACCCAGCAGATCCAGGGCATCATCCAGAACCTGCGGGCCGGCGCCGATGAGGCGGTCGAGATCGCGAGCCTGGGGATTCACGAAGCCGAGCAGGGCGTGCAACACGTGCTTGAGGCCCAACAGGCGCTGCAAGGCATTCGCCAGGCGGTGGAGCGTATTACCGACATGAGTCAGCAAATGGCTGCCGCCTCGCAGGAGCAATCCCACGTCGCCGAGGACGTTTCACAACAGATCAATAACGTTGCCGCCACGGTGCAAAAGACAGCGGGCACTGCCAACGCTGCAGTCACCCGTGGCCGGGAACTCGAAAGCATCTCTTCCGGGTTGCGCGCCCTGGTCGAGCGGTTCAACCGCTAGCCAAAGTGAGCCTGACTCATGGACGAGAAATACCGCAGGGCCGTGGATGCAGCCGCCATTTTCTCCGAGACGGACTTGGCGGGCTGCATCACGTATGTCAATGACCAGTTCTGCGGCGTGTCCGGCTACGGGCGTGACGAGTTGCTGGGGAAAAACCACCGGATCCTCAGTTCCGGGCTGCACCCTGAGGCGTTTTTCCAGGGCATGTGGCAAGCCATCAGCGAAGGCCGGGTGTGGCGTGGGGAAATCTGCAACCGGGCCAAGGATGGCACCCTGTACTGGGTGGACAGCACCATGGTGCCGCTGCTCGATGAACAGACCGGGCAGGTGCAGAAGTATGTGTCGATCCGCTTTGATGTCAGCGAAAAACGCCAGTTGTTGCACACCCTGCAATGGCGGGTCGGCCACGACGTGCTGACCGGCTTGCCCAACCGTGCCTATCTGTCCGAGTTGCTCAACCAATCCCTGGAGTTCTCCCGCAGCGAAGACATCCCGCTGGCGCTGTGCATGCTGGACCTGGACGGCTTCAAGGCGGTCAACGATGGCTACGGGCATGCCTGTGGTGATTTGTTGTTGGTGGAGGTGGCCACGCGATTGCGGGAGATCATTCGCGGCGAGGACGTAGTCGCCCGGCTCGCTGGTGATGAATTTGTGCTGATTCTGCGTTACGTGCGCGATATCGATGAGCTTAACGGCGCCTTGCTGCGCATTCTCAAGGCGATCTCGGAGCCGTACTCGATCCAGGGCGCGGAGCTGAACGTGTTCGCCAGCATCGGCGTCACGTTGTTTCCCCTGGATGACGAGGACGCCGACACCTTGCTGCGCCATGCCGACCAGGCGATGTATGTGGCCAAGCAGAGCGGACGCAACCGTTACCAGTTGTTTGATGTGTCCCTGGAGCAGGAGGTCAAGGCCAGCCACCAGACCGTAGAGCAGATCCGCCAGGCTCTGGCCGCTGGCCAGTTGTGCCTGCATTACCAGCCCAAGGTCAACTTGCGCTGTGGCACGGTAGTGGGGTTCGAGGCGTTGTTGCGCTGGCAGCATCCCGAGCGTGGCCTGGTGACGCCGGGGGACTTCCTGCCGCTGATCGAGCAGACCGACCTGATCGTCGACATTGGCGAGTGGGTGATCGCCCAGGTGCTGGCGCAGATGCACCGCTGGCAACTGCATGGGCACTGGTGGTCGGTGAGCGTGAACATCGCGGCGCGGCATTTCCAGCGCGAGGATTTTGTTGAACGGCTGCAAGGCTTGCTGGCGCAATACCCGCAGGTGGAGCCGCACCGGCTGGACCTGGAAATCGCCGAGTCGGTGGCCATCGACAATATCCAGCGCGTCACCCAGCACCTGGAGGCCTGCCAGGCGCTGGGCGTGCAGTTCTCCCTGGATGATTTTGGCACCGGCTATTCCTCCCTGAGCTACCTCAAGCGTCTGCCGACCCAGACCATCAAGATCGACAAGTCGTTTGTGCGCGACATCCTGCACGACAAGGACGACCTGGCGCTGACCAAGGCGGTGATTGGCCT
The DNA here is from genome assembly GCF_055409485.1 of Pseudomonas sp. A125. Taxonomy (NCBI): domain Bacteria; kingdom Pseudomonadati; phylum Pseudomonadota; class Gammaproteobacteria; order Pseudomonadales; family Pseudomonadaceae; genus Pseudomonas; species Pseudomonas sp. A125. The sequence continues at coordinate 328,308 of NZ_JBUZVP010000001.1, read as the reverse complement.
GGCCCGGGCATTTGGCCGCGAAGTGATCGCCGAGGGCCTGGAAACCCTGGAGCACGGCCAGCTGTTGATGCGCATGGGGTGTGAAGTGGCGCAAGGCTATTTCATCGCCCGGCCGATGCCGGCGAGGGATGTGCCGGGTTGGGTGGAGGGATTTGCACCGCCGCTGCAGTGGCAAAAGCTCGAGTGATGTTTACTGTGGTGAGGGAGCTTGCTGTGGTGAGGGAGCAAGCTCCCTCACCACAGAGTACATCAGATGATCTTAAGGGGAGGGCGCGCTATTCCCGATATACAGCTGGATGATTTCATCAATCTCGCCGGACATTTTCATCCTTAATAACGTGCGCAGGATCTGCTGCCCCGGCACCTGCGGGTCATTGCGCACGTAACAACCCAGGCTCTGCTCCTCGATCACGGCCACCGTGTGCAGGCGCTGTGTAGGCGGTAATTGCTGATTGAAACGGTCGAGGATCCATTCGTTGATCACCGCGTACTTGAAACGCCCGGCCGCAAGCTTTTGCAGCACCTGTTCTTCACTGCGACTGTCGTCGCGAGCAAGCTGGCTGCTGGCGAAGCGCTGCTCCAGGGTCGGGTAGCTATACCCGAGCACCGTGCCGATGTGTTGCGGGGCAAGGCTGTCCAGCCGCACTGACAGCGGCGGCACGTGTGCAGTAGCCAGCACATTGCGTTGCACCATCAGCGGGATGCTCCAGGTGTAGTCGCCCGACAGGTTATTCAGCCACGCGGGTGTCACGTAGCAGCGTACGTCCACGGCGCCGCGCTCCATGGCGGTGTCGATGCGTGCACGGGGCAGTACATGGAATTTCGCGGGGCGCCCAACCTTGGTCGCCAGGCTCAACATCAGGTCATACAAAATGCCCTGGGTCGGTTGGCCCTGGTCGAGTTGCACCATGGGCATGGTCCAGCTGTCGGAAATGGAGAAACGCAGAGGTGCGGGCGCCGCCAGGCTGACCGTGGCAATCATCCACAAGGCGCCCAGGACTGCGCGCATAAACTCTCCGGGTTCAGCCTTTTATAGGCTTGGTTAGACCAGCTTAGTCAGATTAGACGAGCGTGCCGGATGCAATTTCCCCCTTGCTCCGCTAGCATTACCCGCTTCCGCTTCCCAGTTGCGACGGTTTTCGATGAGTTATCAGGTTCTTGCACGTAAATGGCGCCCGCGCTCGTTCCGCGAAATGGTCGGCCAGACCCATGTGCTCAAGGCTCTGATCAATGCCTTGGACAGCCAGCGGCTGCACCACGCCTACCTGTTCACCGGTACCCGCGGTGTGGGCAAGACCACCATTGCCCGTATCATCGCCAAGTGCCTGAACTGTGAAACCGGCATCACCTCGACGCCGTGCGGTACGTGCTCGGTGTGCCGGGAGATCGATGAAGGGCGCTTTGTCGACCTGATCGAGATCGACGCCGCGAGCCGCACCAAGGTCGAAGACACCCGTGAGCTGCTCGACAACGTGCAGTACGCGCCGAGCCGTGGCCGCTTCAAGGTCTACCTGATCGACGAAGTGCACATGCTGTCCAGCCACTCCTTCAACGCGCTGTTGAAAACCCTGGAAGAGCCGCCGCCCTATGTCAAATTCATCCTGGCCACCACCGACCCGCAGAAACTTCCTGCAACGATTCTGTCGCGGTGCCTGCAGTTCTCCCTGAAAAACATGACCCCGGAACGCGTGGTCGAGCATTTGACCCACGTGCTGGGGGTCGAGAACGTACCGTTCGAAGACGACGCGCTGTGGTTGCTGGGCCGCGCTGCCGACGGCTCGATGCGTGACGCCATGAGCCTCACCGACCAGGCCATCGCCTTCGGTGAAGGCAAGGTCATGGCCGCCGACGTGCGGGCGATGCTCGGTACCCTGGACCACGGCCAGGTGTTCGACGTGCTGCACGCGCTGATCGAAGGCGATGCCAAGGCGTTGCTCGAAGCCGTGCGTCACCTGTCCGAGCAAGGCCCGGACTGGAATGGCGTGCTCTCGGAAATCCTTAATGTGCTGCACCGCGTTGCTATCGCCCAGGCGTTGCCTGAGGGCGTCGACAACGGGCATGGCGACCGCGACCGCGTGTTGGCCCTGGCCCAGGCGTTGCCGGCCGAAGACGTGCAGTTCTACTACCAGATGGGCCTGATTGGCCGGCGTGACTTGCCGTTGGCGCCTGACCCGCGTGGCGGCTTTGAAATGGTCCTGCTGCGGATGCTGGCCTTCAGGCCCGCCGACACGGCGGATGCGCCGAGACAGCCGCTAAAGCCAGTGGGGATCAGCCAGGCCACAGTTGATTCCGCCAAACCAGTGGCTGGCCCGGCTGTTGTCGCGCCAGTGGTTACGCCGCCGGTGGCTGTTGCTCCGGCACCTGCGCCCGTTGTGGCAGAGCCTGCGGCACCTGCGGTTGTGCCTGAGCCGGTTATCGAGCCTGCGCCAGTGCCCGAAGTCGACCTGCCTTGGAATGCCCCGGCAGAGGCTGAAGTCGAAGCCGAGCAGCAGCCAGCCGTGGAGCCGGTGCTCGAAACCGCCGGCGAGCAGCCCGAGCTGACGCCAATGCCCACGCCCACTCCCGACAGCGTGGTGCCGGATGCCCCAGAGTGGGTTTCGGCCCCGGTGCCGGAGCCGACTGTCGCCCAAGTTGATGCCGCCACCCCGGGCACCGACCTCGACGACGAGCCGCCGCTGGACGAAGACTACATCGAGCCGGATATGGACTCGGCCTACAGCTACCTGGACGAGCTGGCCAGTGAGCACGCTGCCGAGCCCGCCCCGGAACCTGAGCCAGAACCGGCTGCGATGCCGGCCACCGGCCTGGCATTGCAATGGCTGGAGCTGTTCCCGAAACTGCCGATCTCCGGCATGACCGGCAGCATCGCCGCCAACTGCACGCTGATTGCCGTGGAGGGCGATCATTGGCTGCTGCACCTGGACCCGGCCCACAGCGCGCTGTTCAACGCAACCCAGCAGCGCCGGCTTAACGATGCCCTGAACCAGTTCCACGAGCGCACCCTGACCATCAGCATCGAGCTGATCAAGCCCGAGCAGGAAACCCCGGCCCAGGCGGCGTCCCGTCGCCGGGTCAACCGCCAGCGCGAGGCTGAAGAGTCGATCCACGGTGATCCGCTCATCCAGCAAATGATGCAGCAGTTTGGCGCGGTGGTACGTCACGATACTATCGAACCTGTAGAAGCCCCGGTTCAGGCGTAACACGCCGGGGCCAATAATTGATCCACGTACTTTTGAGGTGATTCCCATGATGAAAGGTGGCATGGCCGGCCTGATGAAGCAGGCGCAGCAGATGCAGGACAAGATGGCCAAGATGCAGGAAGAACTGGCCAACGCCGAAGTCACCGGTAAAGCCGGTGGCGATATGGTCAGCGTGGTGATGACCGGTCGTCACGACATCAAGCGCGTGAGCATCGACCCAAGCGTATTGCCAGGTGTGGGCGAAGACGACCTGGAAATGCTCGAGGCGCTGTTTGCCGCGGCCGTCAACGACGCTGTGCGCAAGATCGAAGCCAATAGCCAGGACAAGATGTCTGGCGTGACCGCTGGCATGCAACTGCCGCCGGGTATGAAGCTGCCGTTCTGATCGGCAAGCGCAGCACCGAAAATGCCAGGCCCCGCGCCTGGCATTTTTTTGGCCGGGTTTTTCCATACCCGTAGCAGCTGTCGAGCGCCAGCGAGGCTGCGTCGGCAGCGACTCGGTCCCACGTCTGGCATGAAAGCAGCGGTGCGGCTAACGTAGCCTCGCTGGCGCTCGACAACTGCTACGGGAGTTTTGTCGAACCCTGGGCCCTGTTTTGGGGTCTGCACCCTATACCGTTGAATTCAATCACCGATAGAAGGAGCCTCGCTGATGTCCGAAGCATTGACCCTCAACCAGCGCATCGTGCTGGTCTCACGCCCCCATGGCGCACCGGTGCCGGAAAACTTTCGCCTGGAGCGTGTCGCGCTGCCGGAGCTGGCCGACGGCCAGGTCCTGCTGAAAACCCTCTACCTGTCGCTGGATCCCTACATGCGCGGGCGCATGAGTGACGCGCCGTCCTACGCTGCCCCCGTGGAAATCGACGAAGTAATGACCGGCGGCGCTGTGAGCCGTATCGAGCAATCACGAAATCCAAAATTTGAGGTGGGTGATCTGGTGGTGGGTTCCACCGGCTGGCAGAGCCACAGCATTTCCGATGGGCGCAACCTGATACCGGTGCCCAAGGGCCTGGCCAGCCCATCCATGGCCCTGGGTGTGTTGGGCATGCCCGGCATGACTGCGTATATGGGCCTCACGGATATCGGCCAACCCCAGTCCGGGGAAACCCTGGTGGTGGCGGCGGCTTCCGGCGCGGTGGGCTCGGTGGTCGGCCAGGTGGCGAAGATCAAGGGTCTGCGGGTGGTCGGTGTGGCGGGCGGCGCCGACAAGTGCCGTTATGTGGTGGACGAACTGGGCTTTGATGCCTGCGTCGACCATAAGAGCGACAACTTTGCCGAGGAACTGGCCCAGGCTTGCCCCAAGGGCATCGATATCTACTTTGAAAACGTCGGCGGCAAGGTATTCGACGCGGTTGTGCCGTTGCTGAATGCCAAGGCGCGTATTCCGTTGTGTGGCCTGATCGCCGGTTACAACGCGCATGAAGCCCCCAGCGGCCCCGACCGGCTGCCTGCGCTGCAACGCACCTTGCTGACCAAGCGTGTGCGGATCCAGGGCTTTATCGTGTTCGACGACTACGGTGATCGCCAGCCGGAATTCCTCAGTGCCATGGCGCCATGGGTGCGCGACGGCAAGATCAAGTTTCGCGAGGACGTGGTGGAAGGCCTGGAACAGGCGCCTGAAGCCTTTATCGGTTTGCTGGAGGGGCGCAACTTCGGCAAGTTGGTGGTGCGCGTCGCACAAGATTGAGCATTTGACGCTAATCCGGGGCGCGGGTATAAACCGCGTCTCGTTGTTTTGTCGGACCTTTACCCATGAGCTTCAGCCCCCTGATTCGTCAACTGATCGACGCCCTGCGCACTTTGCCGGGCGTGGGCCAGAAAACCGCCCAGCGCATGGCGCTGCAACTGCTGGAGCGTGATCGCAGCGGCGGCTCCCGGCTGGCCCTGGCCCTGAGCCAGGCCATGGAAGGGGTAGGCCACTGCCGCCAGTGCCGTACCCTGACCGAGGAAGAACTGTGCCCGCAATGCGCCGACCCGCGTCGCGATGACACGCTGCTGTGCGTGGTCGAAGGGCCGATGGACGTTTATGCGGTGGAGCAGACTGGTTATCGCGGGCGCTACTTTGTGCTCAAGGGGCATCTGTCGCCGCTCGATGGCTTGGGGCCTGAGGCTATCGGCATTCCGCAATTGGTGACGCGTATCGAAGAGCAGGGCACCTTCGTCGAGGTGATCCTGGCCACCAACCCTACGGTGGAAGGCGAAGCGACGGCCCATTACATCGCCCAGTTGCTGGCCAACAAAGGCCTGATCACCTCGCGTATTGCCCACGGCGTACCGCTGGGTGGCGAGTTGGAACTGGTGGATGGCGGGACGTTGGCGCACTCGTTCGCCGGGCGTAAGCCGATCGCCCTGTAACAAACACCGCAGAACGACATGTGGGAGCTGGCTTGCCTGCGGTAGCATCACCTCGGTCTGGCTGAAAGACCGAATTGTTTGCATCGCAGGCAAGCCAGCTCCCACATTTGATTTCTACTGTTTGTCAGGCCGTCGACAAGCTTGCCCTGTGTCTTGATAACCGAGCAAGCGCTTGGTAAGTTCGCTCCACCTTCCCGTGGAGCTTGCCGATGTCTGCCTATCAGGAATACTTCGACCCCAGCCACCAATTGGTCCGTGACAGTGTGCGACGTTTCGTCGAGCGCGAGCTGTTGCCGGGCATCGAGCAGTGGGAGGAAGCCGAGAGCTTTCCCCGGGAGTTGTACCTCAAGGCCGGGGCGGCGGGGATTCTGGGGATCGGTTATCCCGAAGCCCTGGGCGGCAGCCACGAAGGCGACCTGTTCGCCAAGGTCGCGGCCAGCGAAGAGCTGATGCGCTGCGGCTCCGGCGGTGTGGTGGCGGGGTTGGGCTCACTGGATATCGGTTTGCCGCCCATCGTTAAGTGGGCCCGGCCTGACGTGCGTGATCGTGTGGTGCCACGGGTGTTGTCCGGCGAAAAGATCGCCGCCCTGGCCGTCACCGAGCCCGGTGGCGGCTCCGATGTGGCCAGCCTGCAAACCCGCGCCGTGCGCGACGGCGACCATTACCGGGTCAGCGGCAGCAAAACCTTTATCACCAGCGGCCAGCGTGCCGACGTCTACACCGTTGCGGTACGCACCGGTGGGCCAGGCTTTGCCGGTATCAGCCTGTTGCTGATCGAAAAGGACACGCCCGGCTTCACCACCGGCACCCCGCTGAAGAAAATGGGCTGGTGGGCCTCAGACACAGCCGAACTGTTCTTTGACAATTGCCGCGTGCCGGTGGGAAATCTGATTGGCGCCGAGAACATGGGCTTTGCCTGCATCATGGGCAACTTCCAGAGCGAGCGGCTGGCCCTGGCCTTGATGGCCAACATGACCGCGCAGATGGCCCTGGAGGAAAGCCTGAAGTGGGCGGCCCGGCGCGAAGCCTTCGGCAAACCCATCGGCAAGTTCCAGGTACTCAAGCATCGCCTGGCGGAGATGGCCACGGCGGTGGAAGTTTCCCGGGAATTCACCTACCGCCAGGCCGCCAAGATGGCCGCCGGCAAGAGTGTGATCAAGGAGATTTCCATGGCCAAGAACCTCGCCACCGACACTGCCGACCGCGTGACCTTTGATGCGGTGCAGATCCTCGGCGGCCAGGGTTACATGCGCGGCAACCTGGTGGAGCGGCTGTACCGCGACAACCGTATCCTGTCCATCGGTGGCGGGACTCGGGAAGTGATGAACGAGATCATCAGCAAGCAGATGGGCTTGTGAAGTGTGTCGCTTTCTCCGGCCCCATCGCGGGCAAGCCCGGCTCCCACATTTGATCGTATTCCAGTGTGGGAGTCGGGCTTGCCCGCGATGGGGCCGGACCGTTCGCCTCAAATTACTGATCGGTTAAGGCAAACTGCGTCAGGCAGAACGTTGGAATGCCCATGTCTTCCAGGCGCCGGGACCCGCCCAGCTCCGGCAGGTCAATGATCGCCGCCGCTTCGAAAATCCGTGCGCCCATACGTCGCGCCAGGTTGGCCGCCGCGATCAACGTACCGCCGGTGGCGATCAGGTCATCGAACATCAGCACCGAATCACCTTCGCACAGGCTGTCGGCGTGCACTTCCAGGAAGGCTTCGCCGTACTCGGTCTGATAACCCTCGGCCAGCACATCGGCCGGCAATTTGCCTTGCTTGCGGAACAGGATCAGCGGCTTGTTCAATTGATAGGCAATGATCGAACCGATCAAAAAGCCCCGCGCATCCATCGCACCAATGTGGGTGAATTCGGCTTCGACGTAGCGATGAACGAAGGTGTCGGCTACCAGGCGCAAGGCCTTGGGCGACTGGAACAGCGGTGTGATATCGCGAAAGATCACCCCAGGCTTGGGGAAGTCGATGACTGGGCGAATCAGGGATTTGATGTCGAACGAATCGAAGACCATCGTCGAAGAGTCCTGGGGCGGGAAACGGACTCCAAGTATACCTGCGGCCCAGCCGATTGGCTCGGCCGCAAGCGTCTGGATCAACCGTCGAGCGAGCCGCCAGCGAGTGCGCAGAGCTGGATCGGGTCGAGGATGTGCACTTCCTTGCCTTCGGCCGCAATCAACTCGTTCTGCTGGAAGCGGGTGAACACCCGGGACACGGTTTCTACCGCCAGGCCCAGGTAGTTACCGATTTCGTTGCGCGACATGCTCAGGCGAAACTGGTTGGCCGAGAACCCTCGGGCACGAAAGCGCGCGGAGAGGTTGACCAGGAAGGTGGCGATCCGCTCATCGGCGGTTTTCTTCGACAGCAGCAGCATCATCTGCTGGTCGTCACGAATCTCACGGCTCATCACGCGCATCAACTGGCGGCGCAATTGCGGCAACTGCAGGGCCAATTCATCCAGGCGCTCGAACGGGATCTCACACACCGAGGTGGTTTCCAGGGCCTGGGCCGATACCGGGTGAATCTCGGTGTCCATGCCCGACAGCCCTACCAACTCGCTCGGCAGGTGGAAACCGGTGATCTGCTCTTCGCCGCCATCGCTCAGGCTAAAGGTTTTCAACGCGCCAGAGCGTACTGCATAAACGGAGTCGAACTTGTCGCCCTGGCGAAACAGGAACTCGCCTTTTTTCAGCGGGCGACCGCGTTTAACGATCTCGTCCAGCGCTTCCATGTCTTCCAAATTCAACGAAAGTGGCAGGCAGAGGGGGGCCAGGCTGCAATCCTTGCAATGAGCCTGGCTATGAGCGCGCAGTTTAACTGGCTCGGACATTTCTTAAATCCTTGTGGGAAAACACACATAAGACGTAAGGGTACCGCACTGGGGGATGATCCGACCAGCATGTACAAAAAAGCAGCAACGGTATAAAGGAAGTTGTGTCGAGGCCGATACAAGGTTGTCACCCCACGAGCCGGAGGCTCAGATCATGCTTTCCATTGGCGCAACCAACCCTGCCATCGTTTCTTCGCTGACCGTGCCTGATGCGAAGAAAGACACTGCCGTAGACGATAAAGATACAGCGTCTGTTACCGATCCGGCCACCAACACCAAACCCCAGGGTTTAGTGGTGGACATCTCCGGGGCGGGGCTGAAAGCCTCCAAGGCGAGCACCAACTCCAACAAGGATATTGACGACAGCAACCTGAAAGACAACATCAAGCAGCTGTTGAAAATGATTCGCGAGATGAAAAAGCAGCTCGCCGAGAAGATGGCTCAACTCTCTGCTGCCATGGCCGACACTGCCATGAGCCCCCAGGCTCGGCGCGCCAAAGTAGCCTCCCTGCAGAGCGATGTGGCTGCATTGCAGTCCGGCTTGATGACTGCCCAATCGCAGTTGACCAAGGCCTTGAAAAACGAGTCGCCTGAGTCCCAGATGGAAGCGATGGCCCTGCTGGCGAAGTAACAGGCTCAGATCACTCGCGAAAATCGCTGCCGGTTCTGGTGCTCCAGATAGGCATCGAACACCATGCACACCGAGCGCACCAGCAGGCGCCCCGCCGGCAAGACGCGGATGCCCTGCGGGTTGAGTTCGATCAGGCCGTCCTCTGTCATCGCCTGCAACTGCGGCCAGATTTCGTCGAAATACCCGCGAAAATCGATATTGAAGGCCTGTTCGATCTTTTCGAATGCCAGGCTGAAATTGCAGATCAACTGCTGGATCACTTCCCGTCGCAGCCGGTCATCGGTGGTGCATAACAAGCCACGGCTGGTGGCCAGTTGCGCGCCGGCGAGGGCGTTCTGGTAGTGGTTCAGGTCGCTGCTGTTCTGGCAGTACAAATCGCCAATCTGGCTGATCGCCGACACCCCAAGCCCGATCAAGTCGCAGTGCCCGTGGGTGGTGTAGCCCTGGAAGTTGCGTTGCAGGGTGCCTTCTTCCTGGGCGATGGCCAACTCGTCATCCGGCAGGGCAAAGTGGTCCATGCCGATGTAGCGGTAGCCGGCCTGGGTCAACTGTTCGATGGTGGTTTGCAGCATCAGCAGTTTTTCGGCCGGGGAGGGCAAATCGTCGGTATTGATCCGCCGCTGGGGCATGAACCGCTCCGGCAGGTGTGCATAGTTGAACACCGACAGGCGATCCGGCTGCAGTTTGATCACTTCCTCCACGGTACGCGCGAAGTTCAGCGGCGACTGCTTGGGCAGGCCGTAGATCAGGTCGATATTGATCGAGCGAAATTGCAGGGTACGCGCCGCGTCGATCACCGCCCGGGTTTCTTCCAGGCTTTGCAGGCGGTTCACTGCGCGCTGTACGTCGGGGTCCAGGTCCTGCACGCCGATGCTGACGCGGTTGAAGCCCAGCTCACGCAGCAGGCCCATGGTCGCCCAGTCGGCCTCCCGTGGGTCGATTTCAATCCCGTAGTCGCCGGAGTCGTCGTCCAGCAGGTTGAAATGCTGGCGCAGCCGGCCCATGACCTGGCGCAACTCGTCGTGGCTGAGAAAGGTCGGGGTGCCGCCGCCAAAATGCAGTTGTTCCACCGCCTGCCTGGGGTCGAGGTGGCAGGCCACCAGCTGGATTTCCTGCTCCAGGCGTTGCAGGTAGGCATGGGCGCGGCCACGGTCCTTGGTGATGACCTTGTTGCAGGCGCAGTAGTAGCAAATGTTCGCGCAGAACGGCACATGCACATACAGCGACAGGGGGCGTGCGGCCTTGCGGCTTTCGCGCAGGGCGTGGAGCAGGTCGAAGGTGCCGACCTGGCTGTCGAATTGTACGGCGGTGGGGTACGAGGTATAGCGCGGCCCCGCCAGGTCGTAGCGGTGAATCAGATCAGTGTCCCAACGAATGGCGTCGAGCATGCGGGCGTTCCCCCGGATAGGCTAGTGGGCCGAGTCTAGGGGCTGCGTGCAGGGGGCATCTTGATTTGCATCAACGGGGAGCGGCGCTATGCCACATGGCCTTTTAATGGCCCATTAACCAGTGCTGGTGCGGGCCTGGCAGCGTCCACAGGCCAAACACAATTACCAGCAGGCCACCGGCCATGCGTACGCTGCGCATACGCAACAGCGCGGTGACACGCTCGGCCGCCAGCCCCGTGGCCAGCAGCACCGGCCAGGTGCCGAGGCCGAACGCGAGCATCAGCAGCGCACTGTCCAGCGCATTGCCCTGGCTGGCCGCCCACAGCAGAGTGCTGTAGACCAGCCCGCACGGCAACCAGCCCCAGAGCGCGCCCAGCAGCAACGCCCGGGGCAGGCTGGACACCGGCAGCAAACGGTTGGCGACCGGCTGGATATGGCGCCACAGGCCGCGCCCGAGGCTTTCGATACGGGTCAGGCCGCTCCACCAACCGGCCAGGTACAAGCCCATGCAGATCAGCAGCAGCCCGGCGAGGACGCGCATGAACATCGCCGCCGGGCTGTTGGCCACCGCCCAGCCGGCCAGGCCAATCAGCAGCCCGGCGGTGGCGTAGCTGAGGATACGTCCCAGGTTATAGGCCAGCAGCAGGCGAAAGCGCCGGCTGCGTTGCTCCTTGGGAATCGCCAGGGTGAGCGCGCCCATCAAGCCGCCGCACATGCCCAGGCAATGGCCGCCGCCGAGCAGGCCGAGGATCACCGCGGAGGCGAGCAGGGGCGCCAGTTCAAACATGGGGTGGGTCTTTTGGCTTGGGCGGTTGCTCAGGGCCGTTGGCTTCATCGACGGCGGCCAGGTGATTGGGGTCCTGGTCGTCAAACAGCACGCTGTGGGCCGGGCCGTCCAAATCGTCATACTGGCCGCTGTCTACCGCCCAGAAGAAGATGTAAATCGCAACGCCCACTAACAGCAGCGCCGCCGGAATCATCACGTAAAGAGCTGGCATCTGCACTCCATGCTCGCGCGGCTCATGCCGGCAGCGGGCGGGTTACGGGCGCGGTGCTCGCGGCTGGCGTGCTCGGCATGCGAGTCAGGCGCAGGGCGTTGAGCACCACGGTCAACGAACTGAGGGACATGCCGATCGCCGCCCAGATCGGGGTGATCCAGCCGAGGGCGGCAAACGGCAACATCAGGCCATTGTACAGCCCGGCCCACAGCAGGTTTTCAATGATTACCCGGCGGGTGCGCCGAGCCAGGCTAAAGGCTTGTACCAGGGCGTCCAGGCGGTTCGACAGCAGCACCGCGTCGGCGCTGGTCTTGGCCAGGTCGGTGGCCGAGCCCATGGCCACGCTGATGTCGGCGGCAGCCAGCACTGGCACGTCGTTGACCCCATCGCCGAGCATCAGCACCTTGCGGCCTTCCTTGTGCAACTGTTGCAGCATTTGCAGCTTGTCGTCGGGGCGCAGGCCGCCATGGGCTTCGTCGATGCCCAGCTCGCAGGCGACACTGGCGACCATCGGCGAACTGTCGCCCGACAGCAACAAGGTGCGCCAGCCGCGCGCCTTGCAGGCGGCGAGTAGGGCGGGTGCGTCACTGCGCAGGCGGTCATCCAGGACAAACCAGGCCAGGGCGCCCTCGGTGTCGCCCAGCAGCAGCCATTGGCCGGCTTCCTTCGGCGAGGCGGGGAGGGCGCAGCCGCTCAGTTCGCAGACAAAACCCGGCTGGCCAATGCGCAAGCGGCGTTTGCCAACGGTGCCTTCCAACCCCAAACCCGGGGTACTGAGCACCTCATGCGCCGCCAGCGGTGCACGGCCAAAGGCACGTGCAATCGGATGTTCCGAACGTTGCTCGAGCGCAGCCGCAAGGCTCAGGCATTCATCGCTGCCCAGCACGCCCAGCGCACGGATAGCGCGCAAGGCCAGGCGGCCTTCGGTGAGAGTGCCGGTCTTGTCGAAAATCACCGTGTCGATCTGGTTCAGGCCTTCCAGCACATGGCCGCGGGTCAGCAGCAGGCCGAGTTTGTGCAGGGTGCCAGTGGCCGCCGTCAGGGCAGTTGGCGTCGCCAGGGACAAGGCGCAAGGGCAGGTTGCAACCAGCATCGCCAACACAATCCAGAACGCCCGCGTAGCGTCCAGCTCCCACCACACCAGGCCGATTACCGCCGCGGCGATCAACGAGCACAACAGGAACCATTGGGCGGCGCGGTCGGCAATTTCCGCCAGCCGGGGTTTCTCCGCCTGGGCCCGCTCCAGCAGGCGCACGATGGCCGACAGGCGCGTGTCGTGGCCCAAAGCGCGAACTTCTACAGTCAGCGCACCTTCCACATTCAAGGTACCGGCGGTGACGGCATCACCGACCTGTCGCGGTTGCGGCAGGTACTCGCCGGTCAGCAGGGATTCGTCGATGCTCGACTGGCCATCGAGGATGATGCCGTCTGCCGGCAGCACCGCGCCCGGATGCACCAGCACCCGGTCGCCCAGGGCCAGTTCGTTGAGCAGGATACGTTCACTTTGGCCATCGGCACTCATGCGCAGGCACGACGCAGGCAACAGGTTGACCAACTGCGCAGTGGCCGCCGCAGTGCGTTCCCGGGCGCGGCGCTCCAGGTAGCGACCGGCCAGCAGGAACAGGGCAAACATGCCGACCGCATCGAAATACAGCTCGCCGGTGCCGGTGATGGCGGTCCAGATCCCGGCCAGGTAGGCGCCGCCAATCGCCAGCGACACCGAAATATCCATGGTCAGGTGGCGGGTGCGCAGGTCGCGCAGCGCACCTTTGAAGAATGGCGCGCAGCTGTAGAACACGATGGGCGTTGTAAGAAACATCGCGACCCAGCGCAGGATCACGTGCAGCTCCGGGCTCAGGTCGATGTTGAATTCCGGCCAGGTGGCCATGGTGGCCATCATCGCCTGGAACCACAGCAGTCCCGCCACGCCCAGTTGACGCAAGGCCCGGCGGTTTTCGCTGGCCAGTTGCTCGGCGGCCCGGTCGGCTTGATACGGGTGGGCGGCGTAGCCGATGTGGCGCAACTCGCCGAGCAGTTGGCTCAGTGGCAGCTGCCCGTCGGCCCAGCGCACGTGCAGGCGGTGGTTGGACAGGTTCAGGCGCGCCTCAGCCACGGCGGGCAGGCTGCGCAGGTGTTTTTCGATCAGCCAGCCACAGGCGGCGCAGCTGATGCCTTCCATCAACAGCGTGGTTTCCGACAGGTCACCGTCGTGGCGTACGAAGGGCTTTTGCACGTCCGCACGGTCATACAGCGCCAGCTCATCAGCCAGTTGCACCGGCAATTCCTCGGGGTTGGCCGAGGCTTCGCTGCGGTGCTGGTAATAGCTTTCCAGGCCACCGGCGACAATCGCCTCGGCCACCGCCTGGCAACCCGGGCAGCACAGTTCGCGGGGCTCTGCGAGGATCACGGCGGTGAACCGGCTGCCGGACGGGACGGGCAGGGCGCAGTGGTAGCAGGGCGTTGGGGTGGTCATGGTTTTGGATCTGTGTCGGCTGGAAGGGCCTCATCGCGGGCAAGCCCGCTCCCACAGGGAAATGCATTCCAAACGTGGGAGCGGGCTTGCCCGCGATGCGCGAAGCGCTGCGTTTACTTTTTCAGGTCTTCAGCACCCTGCAACGGCTCGTCGCCCAGCAGCAAGTCCTTGTCATGGCTGACCTGTTCTTCTTCAAACATGCGCCAGGTCCGGTCGCCTTCCACGCCCAGCAGTTCGACGAAGCGGCGGCCTTCGACCTTGTCGGTCACCTGGCCAATATAGCGGCCCGGTTCGCTGTCGCTGCGGGTCAGGATGATCTTGCGGTCCTTCTCCGGCTGGGTGGGTGAAATCAGGTTCAGTTCCAGGGTGCCTGGCCCGCTGTTGCCGCTCAGGTGCAGTTCGACTTCGCCGGTCAGCTCATCCAGGTGCACCTTGGCGCGCAGTTGCAGGGTCTGCGCCAGCAGTTCGCGGTCCAGGGAGCGGTTGATGCCTTTGCCGGCCTCGTAGTAGTTATCGTTGACCAGGTTGTCGGGGTTGTTCACCGCGATGGTCACCATGGACAAGGTCAACGTCACCGAGCAGGCCAGGATCCCAATGATGATCCAGGGCCAGAGGTGCTTGTACCAGGGGCTTGCGGCAGTTGCTGCGGGCATTGTTGTGCTCTCTGTTAGCGAATTTGAGGGCCGATGAATCGGCTCTTGGCTTCAATGTGGACGCTGTCGTCATCGGCATCCTTGAGGGTGAATTTCACCTCGTTGGTACTCGACGGAAGTTGTTCCGGTGCGCTCGACAGCTCGACCGGCATGCTGAAAATTTCCCCGGCAGCCACCTTGATCTCGCGCCGGCCTTGCAGCTTGAGGTCCGGCAGGCCCGAGGCGTCGAGCAGGTAAGTGTGGTCGCGCTGGTCCTTGTTCATGATCTTCAGGCTGTAGACGTTTTCGATCCGGCCCTCGGCGTTTTCGCGGTACAGCACGCGGTCCTTGCTCACGTCGAAACCCACCAGCGAGCGCATCAAAAACGCGCCTGCGAGCAGGCCCATCATCGCCAGCAGCACCAAGGCATAACCGATCAGGCGCGGGCGCAGCTTGTGGGTTTTCTGCCCCGATAAATTGTGCTCGGTGGTATAGCTGATCAGGCCGCGGGGGTATTCCATCTTGTCCATGATGTTGTCGCAGGCGTCGATGCAGGCCGCGCAGCCGATGCATTCGATTTGCAAGCCGTCGCGGATGTCGATGCCGGTGGGGCACACCTGCACGCACATCGTGCAGTCGATGCAATCGCCCAGGCCCTCGGCCTTATAGTCGATGCCTTTTTTACGCGGGCCACGAACTTCGCCACGGCGCGGGTCGTAGGAAACGATCATCGTGTCCTTGTCGAACATCACGCTCTGGAACCGCGCATACGGGCACATGTAGATACATACTTGCTCACGCAGCCAGCCGGCGTTGCCGTAGGTGGCGAGGGTGAAGAACCCGACCCAGAAGTACGACCAGCCATCGGCCTGGCCGGTGAAAAAGTCGAACACCAGCTCACGAATCGGTGAAAAGTAGCCGACGAACGTCATGCCGGTGACAAACCCGATGATCAGCCACAGGCTGTGTTTGCTGAGTTTGCGCAGGAATTTGTTGGCACTCATCGGCGCCTTGTCCAGCTTGATGCGCTGGTTGCGGTCGCCTTCGGTGACCTTTTCACACCACATGAAAATCCACGTCCACACGCTCTGCGGGCAGGTGTAGCCGCACCAGACGCGCCCGGCATACACGGTGATGAAGAACAGGCCAAACGCGGCGACGATAAGGATGCCCGAGAGCAGGATGAAATCCTGGGGCCAGAAGGTCGCGCCAAAAATGAAGAATTTACGCTCCGGCAGGTTCCACCACACGGCCTGGTGGCCACCCCAATTCAGCCACACGGTGCCGAAGTAAAGGAGGAACAAACCGGCACCGCCGAGCATCCGCAAATTGCGGAACAACCCGGTGAAGGCGCGGGTGTAGATTTTCTCTCGCGATGCGTAGAGATCGACGCTGTTATTCGAGTTTTTGGCAGGCGGGGTAACGTTCTGTACCGGTATCTGGTTGCTCATCATTGCATCCCACGGCGGTGGAGATTTGCCTCGGCCAGTACGTGCCAGCCGGGGTCAAATTGGGGGTGTTGCAGTGGCGCAATGATACGCCCCTGATCCCTCTCAACGGGTGCGACCTTTGGTCGCGTTGGGGGAAATCAATTGATGGTGTACGTGACCTGGGTCAATTGACTTGTGAAGTATGGACGGTTTTTCCGGGATGAGGCGCCAAACTCGCTCGCCCCTCTAATCAAAAACGGCCTCGCCAATCTTCACTGGCGGGGCCGTTTTTTATTGCCGCTTTGCCTTACTCGGCCTCAGCCGCCTTATCCCCATGGGACAAGCTGTAAACATACGCCGCCAGCAAGTGCACCTTGTCATTGCCCTGCAACTGCTCCTGCGCAGGCATCTGGCCCTGACGGCCATAACGGATGGTCTGCTGCAGTTGCGCGAAGCTCGAACCGTAGATGAACGCGCCCGGGTGGGTCAGGTCAGGTGCGCCCATGGCTGGCGTGCCTTTACCCTGCGGGCCATGGCACGCCACGCAGTTGGCGGCGAACAGTTTCTCGCCGTTGGCCACGTCTGCCTTGGCGCCTTCGGGCAGTTTGCGGCCATCGAGGTTGGTCACCACAAAACCGGCCACATCGGCCACGCCTTGCTCGCCAATGACTTCGGCCCACGCCGGCATCACCGCATGGCGGCCTTTCATGATGGTTTCCTTGATGGTGGCCGGCTCACCGCCCCAGCGCCAGTCGGCGTCGGTCAGGTTGGGGAAGCCGTAGGCTCCCTTGGCGTCGGAACCGTGGCACACCGAGCAGTTGGAGGCGAACAGGCGGCCACCCATCTTCAAGGCTTGCGGGTCTTTGGCTACGTCCTCAATCGGCATCGCGGCGAACTTGGCGAAGATCGGCCCGAACCGGGCGTCTGACTTGGCCATTTCCTTTTCCCATTCGTGCACGCCGGTCCAGCCGGTCTGGCCGTTGGCAAACGGGGTTTGCTTGTCGTTGTCGAGGTAGTTGTAGCCCGGCAGCAGGCCTTTCCAATTGCCCAGGCCGGGGTACAGCGCCAGGTAACCGAGGGCGAAGATGATGGTGCCGACAAACAGCATGAACCACCATTTGGGCAGCGGGTTGTCGTACTCCTCGATGCCGTCGAACGAGTGGCCAACGGTTTCGTCGGTTTGCTCGGCGCGCTGGCCCTTGCGGGTCGACAGCAGCAGCCAGGTCAGGGCGAAAATGGTACCCAGACTGAGGACTGTGACGTACAGACTCCAGAACGTAGTCATTCTTTGTTACTCCTAGACGCTTCTACGACGTGCTTGATGGCTTCGGGATCATCCGCGAAGGGCAGCAAGGTCGCGTCTTCAAACTCCGACTTGCGCTTGGGGCTGAACACCCACAACGCCAGGCCGATAAAGGCCACCATCACGACAACGGTGCCCAGGCCTCGAATCATCCCGATATCCATCCAGATCACCGTTTGCTTTTGATGATGGTGCCAAGGCCTTGCAAGTAGGCCACCAGTGCGTCCATTTCGGTCTTGCCCTTCACGGCCGCTGCCGCGCCGGCGATGTCTTCGTCGGTGTAAGGCACGCCGAGGTTGCGCAAGACTTCCATCTTCTTGGCGGTGTCCTTGCCGTCGAGCTTGTTTTCGACCAGGAACGGGTACGCCGGCATTTTCGACTCGGGCACCACGTTGCGCGGGTTGTACAAGTGCGCACGCTGCCAGTCATCGGAGTAACGCCCGCCCACCCGGGCCAGGTCCGGGCCGGTACGCTTGGAACCCCACAGGAACGGGTGGTCCCACACGCTTTCGCCGGCGACCGAGTAGTGGCCGTAGCGTTCGGTTTCGGCACGGAACGGGCGGATCATCTGCGAGTGGCAGCCCACACAACCGTTGGCGATGTAGACGTCGCGGCCTTCCAGTTCAAGGGCGGTGCGCGGCTTCATGCCTTCCACCGGCTTGTTGGTCACGTCCTGGAAAAACAGCGGAACGATCTGGGTCAGGCCACCGATACTCACGGCGATGACCATGAAGAAGGCCAGCAGGCCGATATTCTTCTCGACTACTTCATGCTTCATCAGTGAGCTCCCACAACGGCGATCTTGGTAGCGGCTTCGGCTTCTACAGGGTCGGACGCACGCACCGTGCGCCACACGTTGTAGGCCATGAACAGCATGCCGCTGGCAAAGATCGCACCGCCCAGGGCGCGCACGATGTAACCCGGATGGCTGGCTTGCAGCCCTTCGACGAAGGAGTAGGTGAGGGTGCCGTCATCGTTGATCGCACGCCACATCAGGCCCTGGGTGATGCCGTTGACCCACATCGAGGCGATGTAGAGCACGGTGCCGATGGTGGCCAGCCAGAAGTGCGTGTTGATCAGGCTGACGCTGTGCATCTGCGCACGGCCGAAGAGTTTCGGGATCATGTGGTACAGCGCGCCGATGGAGATCATCGCCACCCAGCCCAGCGCCCCGGCGTGTACGTGGCCGATGGTCCAGTCGGTGTAGTGGGACAGCGAGTTGACCGTCTTGATGGCCATCATCGGGCCTTCAAAGGTCGACATGCCGTAGAACGCCAGCGAAACCACGAGGAAGCGCAGGATCGGGTCGGTGCGCAATTTATGCCAGGCGCCCGAGAGGGTCATCATGCCGTTGATCATGCCGCCCCAGCTCGGGGCCAGCAGGATGATCGACATCGCCATGCCCAACGACTGGGCCCAGTCCGGCAATGCGGTGTAGTGCAGGTGGTGCGGGCCGGCCCAGATGTACAGGGTGATCAGCGCCCAGAAGTGCACGATGGACAGGCGATAGGAGTAGATCGGACGCTCGGCCTGTTTCGGCACGAAGTAGTACATCATCCCCAGGAAGCCGGTGGTGAGGAAGAAGCCCACGGCGTTGTGGCCGTACCACCACTGGATCATTGCGTCCGTCGCGCCGGCGTAGGCCGAGTAGGACTTGAAGAAGCTCACCGGCAAGGACGCGTGGTTGACGATGTGCAGCATCGCCGTCACCAGGATAAATGCCCCGTAGAACCAGTTGCCGACGTAGATGTGCTTGGTCTTGCGCTTGACGATGGTGCCGAAGAACACCACGGCGTAGGTCACCCAGACAATCGCCAGCAAAATGGCGATCGGCCATTCCAGCTCGGCGTATTCCTTGGTGGTGGTGTAGCCCAGCGGCAGGGTGATGATCGCGCCAACGATGACCGCTTGCCAGCCCCAGAAGGTAAAGGCCGCCAATGCATCGGAAATCAGTCGCGTTTGGCAGGTTCGCTGCACGACGTAGTAAGAAGTGGCAAACAATGCACATCCACCGAAGGCGAAAATCACCAGGTTGGTGTGCAACGGGCGCAGGCGTCCAAAGGTCGTCCATGGCAGGCCAAAATTCAACTCTGGCCAAACCAGTTGCGAGGCAATGAAAACGCCGAGCCCCATGCCAAGGATCCCCCAGACCACCGTCATGATGGCGAACTGGCGGACTACCTTATAGTTATAAGCAGTCGGACTGATTGCTGTGCTCATTCTAAGGTTCCACGGTTTAGTTTTTTTATAGGGTGAAAATCGGTCGCAAGTATGGAGAAAGCAAGATTCCATTGCAACGCAAGGTGACCTGCGTCAATGCGTTCCACACCAGATTCTGCGCCCTTTCCATGTTTGGCGTAAGGACAAAATACAGGGTTAAAAGCTGACGACTTGGACAGGATTTTAGAGGGGTCGAAGGTACTTGTAACTAGGTGTGTGTAAACAAGTGGCCCGGACGACGAATGGTCAGTGGCACGACAGCCGGTAAGTACCTGCCTTTGCGCCTGTCATCGAGCAGAAATGTTTCAACCCATCGAGTGCAAGTCGGCCGTCGACCGGCCCATGCCGGCCCACTGTGAAAACAAGCGTAGACCCGAATGGCAGGAGGGGAAAGTCAACGATCGGATGGGTGCGACAATGGGTCGCAAAAAAGCCGCGCCTGAATCAGGCGCGGCTTTTGGGTGGTGCGCGATTACTCGGTTCGGCTGTCGGGCGTTGCGCCGTCGGCGTTATGGGACAGGCTGTAAACGTACGCGGCCAGCAGGTGCACCTTGTCATTGCCCTGCAGCACCTCCTGCGCTGGCATCTGGCCTTGGCGGCCATGACGTATGGTTTGCTGCAACTGCGCCAGGCTGGTGCCGTAGATAAAACCGCCTGGCTGCGTGAGGTTCGGCGCACCCATGGCTTCCATCCCATGGCCTTGGGGGCCGTGGCACGCTACGCAGGTCGTGTTGAATGCCACTTGGCCCGCCGCGACATCGGCGGTGCTGTCAGCCGGTAACGGCAGGCCTGCCAGTTCATGGCGCACGTAGGCGGCGACGTTCTTCACACCGTCCTCACCGAGGATCTCACCCCAGGCCGGCATCGCTGCATGACGGCCATTCATGATGGTCATCTTGATTGCATCGGCCGAACCGCCCCAGCGCCAGATGTTGTCCGCCAGGTTCGGGAAGCCATAGGCGCCCTTGGCATCCGAGCCGTGGCACACCGCGCAGTTGGAGGCAAACAGGCGTCCGCCCATTTTCAGCGCTTGCGGGTCCCTGGCCACTTCTTCCACGGGCATGGCCGCGAATTTGGCGAAGATCGGCCCGAACTTGGTGTCGGCCTTGGCCATTTCCTTGTCCCACTCCTTGGCCGAGGTCCAGCCGTCTTCATAGCCCGGCAGCACGCCTTTCCAGTTGCCCAGGCCCGGGTAGAGGATAAGGTAGCCGACGGCAAACACCAGCGTGCCGGCGAACAGCATGAACCACCATTGCGGCAGCGGGTTGTCGTATTCCTCGATCCCGTCGAAGGCGTGGCCCATCGTCTGGTCGACGCTGCCCTTGGTCTCGCCCTTGCGGGTGCCGATCAACAGCCAGGTCAGGCCGATCAGGCTGCCCAGGGTCAGTACACAGATCCATGTACTCCAAAAGGTAGTCATGGCCGGTTGCTCCTTGTTGCAGGCTCTTCTTGAGCGTCGGGGGTGGGCGGTAGTGGCTCATCGGCAAACGGCAGCAGGCACGCCTCGGCGAACTCCGCATTGCGCCGGGAGTTGAACACCCACAGCGACAGGCCGATAAAGGCGATGGCCACGACCAGCGTGCCGAGGCCGCGGATGGTTCCAGCATCGAATTCAAATCCCATGGCTCACCTCTTGCTCTTGATGGCAGTGCCGAGCACTTGCAGGTAAGAAACCAGCGCGTCCATCTCGGTCTTGCCCTTGAGGGTGGCCACGGCGCCGGCGATGTCGTCATCGGTGTACGGCACGCCCAGGGTGCGCATCACCTTAAGCTTGGTCTCGGTGTGGCTGCTGTCGACCGGGGCGGTGACCAGCCATGGGTACGCCGGCATCTTCGATTCCGGCACCACATTGCGCGGGTTGTACAAGTGCGCGCGGTGCCAGTCGTCCGAGTAGCGTGCACCAACACGGGCCAGGTCCGGCCCGGTGCGCTTGGAACCCCACAGGAACGGGTGATCCCATACGCTTTCACCGGCCACCGAGTAGTGGCCGTAGCGCTCGGTTTCGGCGCGGAACGGGCGGATCATCTGCGAGTGGCACTGTACGCAGCCTTCGCGGATGTAAATGTCGCGGCCTTCCAGTTGCAGCGCGGTGTAGGGCTTCATGCCTTCCACCGGCTTGTTGGTCACGTCCTGGAAGAACAGTGGCACGATCTGGGTCAGGCCGCCGATGCTCACGGCGAGCACCATCAGCAGCATCAGCAGGCCGACGTTCTTTTCAATGGTTTCGTGTTTCATCATCGACTCCTCAGGCCATCTGCGCGGCGGTGGCAACTTCGGCAGGCTGCGCCGAACGCACGGTGCGCCAAGTGTTGTAAGCCATCAGGAGCATGCCGCTGAGGAAGATCGCCCCGCCTACCAGCCGCACGATGAAGCCTGGGTGGCTGGCCACCAGGGTTTCGACGAAGGAGTAGGTCAAGGTGCCGTCTTCGTTGATTGCACGCCACATCAGGCCCTGGGCGATGCCGTTGACCCACATCGAGGCGATGTAGAGCACGGTGCCGATGGTGGCCAGCCAGAAGTGCGCGTTGATCAGGCCGAGGCTGTACATCTGCTCGCGACCGAAGATTTTCGGGATCATGTGGTACAGCGCGCCGATGGAAATCATCGCCACCCAACCCAGCGCCCCGGCGTGTACGTGGCCGATGGTCCAGTCGGTGTAGTGGGAGAGCGCGTTGACCGTCTTGATGGCCATCATCGGCCCTTCGAAGGTCGACATGCCGTAGAACGCCAGGGACACCACCAAAAAGCGCAGGATCGGGTCGCTGCGCAACTTATGCCAGGCACCCGACAAGGTCATCATGCCGTTGATCATCCCGCCCCAGCTCGGCGCCAGCAGCACCAGCGACATCACCATGCCCAACGACTGCGCCCAGTCCGGCAACGCGGTGTAGTGCAAGTGGTGTGGGCCGGCCCAGATGTACAGGGTAATCAGTGCCCAGAAGTGCACGATGGACAGGCGATAGGAATACACCGGGCGTTCGGCCTGTTTTGGCACGAAGTAGTACATCATCCCGAGGAAGCCTGCGGTGAGGAAAAAGCCTACCGCGTTATGCCCATACCACCACTGCACCATGGCATCTGTCGCACCGCCGTAGGCCGAGTAGGACTTGGTCCAGCTCACCGGCAGGGACGCGTGGTTGACAATGTGCAGAATGGCCACGGTGATGATGAATGCACCGAAAAACCAGTTACCCACGTAGATGTGCTTGGTCTTGCGCTTCATCACCGTGCCAAAGAACACCACGCCGTAGGCCACCCAGACGACGGCGATGAGGATGGCGATCGGCCATTCCAGCTCGGCGTATTCCTTGGAGGTGGTGTAGCCCAGCGGCAAACTGATCGCGGCCAGCACAATCACCAATTGCCAGCCCCAGAAGCAGAACTGGGCGATCCTGGGTGCAAACAGTTGCGTCTGGCAGGTGCGTTGCACCGAGTAGAAGGAGCTGGCAAACAGTGCGCAACCGCCAAAGGCGAAGATCACCGCGTTGGTGTGCAGCGGGCGCAAGCGGCCGAAACTGGTCCAGGGCAAATTGAAGTTGAGTTCGGGCCATACCAACTGGGCAGCGAGAAAAACCCCGAGCCCCATGCCGACGATGCCCCACACCACCGTCATAATGGCGAATTGGCGGACCACCTTGTAGTTATAGGCGGTACTTAAAGTAGTGTTCATGGTTCCCCATCCACGGTTCAACCCAAGCAAATGCGGCACTTGGGCTGGAGTTATAGGCAGACTAAAAAGCGAGGCAAGCATGGGCAAAGAGCACAAGGCCAGTATTGACGGGGATCAATGGGCGCAGTGTGTGCGGGAACACGGCTGGTTGTGGGATGTCGCCACAGGGTCTATCGCGCGTACGCCCGTGACACTGATCCTGGCCCACGGTGCGGGTGCGCCGATGGACTCTGGATTTATGAGCGACATGGCTGCACGCCTTGCCGGGCATGGCGTGAACGTGTTGCGCTTCGAATTTGCGTACATGGCCCAGCGCCGTGTGGACGGCGGCAAACGTCCGCCGAACCCAGCTCCGAAACTGCTGGATTGCTGGCGTGAGGTGTATGCCCAGGTGCGACGTCATGTCGCTGGGAAACTGGCGGTTGGCGGCAAGTCGATGGGCGGGCGAATGGCCAGTTTAGTGGCGGATGAATTGGGCGCGGACGCGCTGGTGTGCCTGGGTTATCCGTTCTATGCGGTGGGCAAACCGGAGAAACCAAGGACTGAGCACTTGGCGGGGTTGAAGACGCCGACGTTGATCGTGCAGGGCGAACGGGATGCGCTGGGCAATCGGGCGGCGGTGCAAGGGTATGTGTTGTCGCAGGCCATCGAGGTGCTGTGGCTGGTGGCGGGGGATCACGACTTGAAGCCGTTGAAGGCTTCGGGGTTCAGTCATGAGCAGCATCTGGAGGCTGCGGCGGTGAAGGTCTCAAGCTTTCTTGCTGGCCTTTAGGGCCTCATCGCAGGCAAGCCAGCTCCCACATTTTGATGTGTGAACACCGTCGAATGTGGGAGCTGGCTTGCCTGCGATAGCGATCTATCGGTTAAACCGCTCTACCAGCGAATACTGGGTATTGGCCGTGTGCGTCAGCTCTTCACTCAACTGCGCCGAGTTCAACGCCTGTTCCGACGTCTGATCCGCCAGCAGCGCAATCGTGCTGATGTTACGGCTGATCTCTTCGGCCACCGAGCTTTGCTCTTCGGTCGCCGCCGCGATCTGCGCCGTCATGTCGGTGATGTGCGCCACCGCCTCACTGATCCCCACCAGTGCCTGGTCCGCTTCCATTACCCGCGCCACACCTTCTTCCGCCTGGCGGTGCCCGGCGTCCATGGTTTGTACGGCGGCATTGGCCGTCTGCTGCAGCTTGGCGATCAGTGCGTGAATCTGCCCGGTAGACTCGCTGGTGCGCTGGGCCAATTGCCGCACTTCGTCTGCCACCACCGCAAACCCACGGCCCATCTCACCGGCACGGGCCGCTTCAATGGCCGCGTTCAGTGCCAGCAGGTTGGTCTGGTCGGCGATGCCCTTGATCACATCCACCACACCGCCGATTTCGTCACTGTCCTTGGCCAGTTGGGTCACGGTCGCGCCGGTTTCGCCCACGGCCACCGACAGGCGCTGAATCGCCTCGCGGGTTTCGCCAGCGATATCACGGCCGCGCCCGGTCAGGCGATTGGCTTCCTGGGTGGCATCGGCAGTACGTTGCACGTGGCTGGCGACTTCCTGAGTCGTCGCGGCCATTTGATTGACTGCCGTGGCCACTTGCTCGGTCTCGACACGCTGGCGCTCAAGACCGCTGGAGCTGTTGTGCGCCAGGGTATTGGACTGCGCCGCCTGGGCGTTGAGGTGTTCGGCCGTGTCCTGCAGGCGCGTCAGGCACGTCTTCAAGCGTGCCTCCTGGCTGAGGATCGACATCTCCAGGCGCGCCTGGGCGCCGCGGCTGTCGGTGTACATCTGTGCGATCAACGGGTCGGACGTGGTCTGCTCTGCCAGGCGCAGCAAACGCTTGAGCCCGCGCTGTTGCCAGCTCAGGCCGAGCAGGCCCAGCGGCACCGACAGCGCGGCGGCCAAGGCAAAGCCCCAGTGCGAGTCCAGCCATACACCGATCAGGAAGCCCAACTGGCTGACCAGGATAAACGGCAGCCAGTCCTGCAACACCGGCAGCCACTTGTCACTGCTCGGGATGGCCGACTTGCCCTGGTTGATGCGTTGGTAGAGCGCCTCGGCACGGCGGATCTGCTCGGCGGTGGGCTTGACCCGCACCGACTCATAGCCGATCACCTGATTGCCGTCGAAGACCGGTGTCACATAGGCGTTGACCCAATAGTGATCACCGCTCTTGCAGCGGTTCTTGACGATGCCCATCCATGGCAAGCCTTGTTTGAGCGTGGACCACATGTGTGCGAACACTGCCGCCGGAACATCCGGATGACGAACCAGATTGTGCGGGGCACGCAACAGTTCGTCATGGGAAAACCCGCTGATTTCGACGAAGGCGTCGTTGCAGTAGGTGATCACGCCTTTGGCATCCGTGGTGGAGATCAACCGTTGCTGAGCGGGGAAGGTACGTTCGCGCTGGGTAACGGGTTGGTTATTACGCATGAGTTTTCAATC
Source organism: Pseudomonas sp. A125 (assembly GCF_055409485.1). NCBI lineage: Bacteria > Pseudomonadati > Pseudomonadota > Gammaproteobacteria > Pseudomonadales > Pseudomonadaceae > Pseudomonas > Pseudomonas sp. A125. The sequence goes on along the minus strand of NZ_JBUZVP010000001.1, from coordinate 302,740 downwards.
CGCAAGGCTTTGATGGGTTGTCGGCCGCATTCGGAAATTATTGAAGTAAATTTTTCCAATTGAGGGGGTGATTGGCCATGGCTCTTTTTTGGTGCAAAAGGGCGTTGAAAGCACTTGCATACCGAGGCTAAAAAAGTAAGCGGGTTGATTGCACTATTTGTAAGTCGATGTGTCTGTATTCAATACGATAAGCCAACTTTCATGGGCCGGATGGTTTTCCATCTGAACGAGTGTCGTTTCACACATAAATACCATCAGCTGACAAATCTACGACTACGCTGGTAAGAAAATTGACATGGTTTTCTGCTAGATAACTTTGCGCCCTTGCGTTTGGGCGCGTTGGGGGCCAGGGAGGCCCTGAGTCACATTTGCGCGAGCCTGCCGCTTTGAGCTGGCACAAACCTCGGTTCGAAAATGATGTGGTACCTCATTAAAGGGAGTAGAGCTTGACACTCGTTCCAGTCATTATCAGTGGCGGTTCAGGCAGTCGTCTTTGGCCTGTTTCACGCACGGCACACCCGAAGCCGTTTATCGATTTGCCAGGTGGTGGCAATTTGATACAGAAAACCTACAGCCGCGCCTTGGCGTTGAATGACGTGGTAGAAGTTTTAACCATTACAAATCGTGATCTGTATTTCAAAACCCTTGATGAATATGGTGCAAGCGCTCCGCACTTCACCAACCTGGGTTTCGTCCTGGAACCGTTCGGACGTAATACGGCTGCGGCAGTGGCTTTGGCGGCGCAAGAAGTTTCCCGAACCCATGGTCCAGACGCCCTGATGCTGGTGATGCCGGCAGACCACCTGATCGACAATCACGCAGCATTCGCGGCTGCGGTTGAGTCTGCCACGCAACTGGCCCAACAAGGCTGGCTGGTAACCTTCGGCGTGAAGCCTGAATACCCGGAAACGGGCTACGGCTATATTCAAAAAGATACCGATGTGCCGTTGGGGAATGGCTTCAAGGTAAAACGGTTCGTCGAGAAGCCAAGCCTGGAAACGGCGCAGGGCTACCTGGATTGCGCAGAGTACTACTGGAACTCGGGGATGTTCTGTTTTCGTGCGGGCACGTTAATTGAAGAAATGGCGCTCTGTGCCCCGGATGTTTCCAGTGCCGTTGACCTTTGTCTTGCCAGCTCGGGGGAGATGCAAGGCAGCAGGCATCTCAGCCTGCATCTGGATGCTGTCAGTTTCGCCAAGGTTCCGGATATCTCCATCGACTTTGCGCTGATGGAGCGTTCAGAAAAAGTGGCGACGATTCCTTGTGATATCGGCTGGAGCGACATCGGCTCGTGGAACGCCATGAGTGAACTGTCCCCGGCCGATGAGCAGGGTAACCGCATCGAAGGCGAAGCCATCATCCACGACTCCCATAACAACTATGTACGCAGCCAACGGCGCTTGACGGCGTTGGTCGGCGTTGAAGACCTTATCGTTGTCGACACTCCGGATGCCTTGTTGGTCGCCCATAAAGACCATGCACAGGACATCAAGGTGATCACCGCGCAGTTGAAGAAAAACGGCCATTGTTCGCACCTCGACCACACCACTGTGCAGCGTCCCTGGGGGGCCTACACCACTCTGGAAGAGGGTACGCGCTTCAAGATCAAGCGTATTGTGGTCAAACCGCAGGGTTCGCTGTCGCTGCAGATGCATCACCATCGCAGTGAACACTGGATTGTGGTCAGTGGGATGGCCCGTGTGTTGAACAACGACCGTGAGTTCCTGTTGAACACCAATGAGTCGACGTTCATCCCCGCCGGGCACACCCATCGCCTGGAAAACCCGGGTGTGATCGACTTGGTATTGATCGAAGTACAGAGCGGTGATTACTTGGGTGAAAACGATATCGTCCGGTTCGAGGATATCTACGGTCGCGTTGGAGGTTAACGTTTGAGGCAGTGCGGAACGATCCGTGTGCCGCATCAAGAAATGGGCTTGCTTGCGCAAAAAAGCGCGATAGAAGCGAACGTCTGCTCTCTGAGAGCAACCTACTGTTCGATTGGCTAAATTAAACTGGTGAACAAATGAGCGACAAGAAAGTTGCGTTGATTACGGGTATTACTGGTCAGGATGGTGCTTACCTTGCCGAATTCCTGCTTAAAAAGGGCTATTCGGTACACGGCATCAAGCGTCGCAGCTCTATGTTCAATACAGCACGCATTGACCACCTGTATCACGACCCGAATGCGACAGGTTACGATCTGACTTTGCACCATGGCGACCTGACCGACTCAAGCAGCTTAATTCGTATCGTTCAGGAAGTTCAGCCCGACGAGATTTACAACCTGGCGGCGCAAAGCCACGTTGCTGTTTCATTTGAAGAGCCCGAGTACACCGCGAATTCCGATGCCTTGGGGGCTTTGCGCCTGCTTGAAGCTATCCGTATCGCCGGGTTGGAAAAGAAAACGCGTTTCTATCAGGCGTCGACTTCCGAGCTTTACGGCCTGGTTCAGGAAACCCCACAGAAAGAAACCACACCGTTCTACCCGCGTTCCCCGTATGCCGTCGCCAAACTCTATGCCTACTGGATGACCGTGAACTATCGCGAGTCTTATGGCATTTATGCCTGCAACGGCATCTTGTTCAACCACGAATCTCCTATCCGTGGCGAGACGTTTGTAACCCGCAAGATCACTCGCGCCCTGGCGCGTATCAAACTGGGGCTGCAAGACTGCCTGTACCTCGGAAACATGAACGCGCTGCGCGACTGGGGCCATGCCCGTGACTACGTGGAAATGCAGTGGCTGATGCTGCAGCAGGACGTAGCTGAAGACTACGTGATCGCAACGGGCGAACAGCACTCCGTGCGCGAGTTCGTCGAGCTTGCCGCGAACGAAATCGGGATCAAAGTTCGCTGGGAAGGTACCGGCGTAGATGAAAAAGGCTATGACCTTGAGACCAATAAATGCATCGTCTCGGTAGACCCGCGTTACTTCCGACCTGCGGAAGTTGAAACGCTGCTGGGTGACCCGAGCAAAGCCAAGGCCAAGCTGGGCTGGGTGCCGACGACGACCTTCGCCGAGCTGGTCGAGGAAATGATGCGTGAAGACATGCGTGAGGCCGAGCGCGATCAACTGGTGCAGGCTAACGGATACAAATATTTCAAAGGCCAGGAATAAGGGGCGGCGTGGATGATACCGGTATATCAGCCCTTCTTGGGTGGACGCGAAAAAGAGTACGTAAACCAGTGCCTTGATTCGACCTGGATCTCCTCCCGCGGAGAATTCATATCTCGCTTCGAGGGCGAGTTTGCCCGATACATCGGCGCTGAACATGCAACGACAGTGAGCAATGGCACGGTAGCCTTGCACCTGGCAATGGCCGCCCTGGGGCTGGGCCCCGGTGATGAAGTGATCGTTCCAACGCTTACTTACGTGGCGTCGGTCAACACCATTATGCAAACCGGGGCCAGTGTTGTTTACGCCGAGTCCCGGGCAGACACCTGGAACGTCAGTGTTGCGGACATTCGCAGCCGCGTAACGCCCAGGACCAAAGCGGTCATGGTCGTACATTTATATGGCCTGGCGTGTGACATGGATGAGGTCGTTGCCCTGTGTAAAGAGCACGATCTGTTGTTGATCGAAGACTGTGCCGAGGCTTTTGGCTCTCTGTACAACGGTCAACACGTAGGGACATTTGGTGATGTCGCCACATTCAGCTTTTTTGGAAACAAGACCATTACTACCGGTGAGGGAGGAATGGTGGTCTCGAAAAACAAGGCTGTTCACGAGAAAGCTTGTCACCTGAAAAGCCAGGGGGTATCGAAAACCCGTGAGTACTGGCATGACGAGTTGGCATTCAACTACCGTATGACCAACATTTGCGCCGCCATTGGGCTTGCCCAGCTGGAGCGTGCAGACGAGATCATCGCGCTTAAACGGCAGATTGCGGGCTGGTATCGTGAGGAACTCGAGGGGCTTGCGTTGCAGATGCATGCAGAGCAGCCGGGCACCCGCCATTCCTATTGGATGTGCTCGGTACTGTTGAATGACCCCGGCCAGCGCCAGGCGTTACGTGATCATTTAAAAAGTAACGGCATAGAAACCCGCCCGTTGTTCGCGCCAGCCCATAACATGCCGCATTGCAGGACGGATGAAGATTTTCCCATAGCGCAGGACCTTAGCTCCCGAGGCATGAACCTTCCAAGTTATCCGACATTGAGCCGAGAACAGGTGCAACGGATAGCAGGGGAGATTCGACGCTACTTCGCCGGTTAAAACGAAGGACGTCAGGGTAGAACGCTTGCCCCGATGGCCAAGTAGAATTCAGAAAATCAAGTGACACTGAATTTTTGAATTTAAATTATTTACTCAGGTGAAGTGATGGTTTCTTATTTTTCTCGTGTTTGGGATGCTCGCTATTTTTGGGTTCATCTATCATTGGCTGATCTCAGGTCACGATGGAGAAGGTCTTTTTTTGGGATGGCATGGTCGATAATCCAGCCATTGGGATTGACTTTATTGCTCACACTGGTATTCAGCAGGCTGTTCAACGCTGATATCGTGACGTATGCGCCCTATATCCTGTCCGGCATTATTGTTTGGGAGTGTATATCGGCGAATACTGTTTCAGGGTCGTTGTCGTTTGTCCAAGCAGACGCTTATATAAAACAATGCAACCATCCATTGGCTATCTACACGCTTCGAAACGTCGTCGGCAGCATCATTGTCTTAATGTTGGCAAGTGTCTCGTTGTATGGCTGGGTGGCGGTAGTACTCCCGCATAACTTCGGCTGGAGTTGGTTGGCGTCATTGACAATTTTCCCAATTCTTGCGCTGATTGCATGGCCAGTGTCTACACTGCTGGCTTATGTAAGTACGCGTTTTCGAGACATTCCCCATGCACTGGGGTTGATCATGCAGTCGCTGTGGTTTGTCTCCCCGGTGTATTTTGAAGCTAAAATGTTCAAGAACAGCGGGCTCCACGCATTAGTCGATTACAACCCGATTTATCACATCTTGCAGTTAATACGCGCGCCGTTGCTTCAAGGTCAATGGCCGACGTGGCAAAACTATGCGTTCAGTATTGGTACTGCAGTCGTCTTTGGCGTATTGGCGATTATCATTGGCAGCAAGGTTGAACGGAAAGTGATTTTTTATCTATGAAAAATAATCGAATTGTACTTGAAGAAGTCAACCTTCATTATGCCTCGGTTGCTTATAAAGAGCGCTCTTTAAAGTCGCTCATGGCCAATGCGTTTAACAAAAAAAAGAGCAAGTCAAATATTGCCGATATTCACGCACTGAAAAATATCAGTGTCGAGATAAACAGTGGTGAGCGTGTTGGGCTGCTCGGGCACAACGGTGCTGGCAAAAGTACCTTTCTGAAAACTGTCGCCGGGCTTTACCCCGTCTCAAGCGGCAGCCTCAGGGTTGAAGGCCAGGTGCGTTCGCTGTTTGACCTGAGCCTTGGTTTCGAGCCGGATGCAACAGGTAGGGAAAATATCCTTTACCGCGGCTTGTTGCTGGGGCTTTCACCAAAATTCATGCGCGAAAAAGCTGAGGAAATTGTTGAGTTCGCCGGGCTCGGTGAATTTATCGACTATCCGATAAAAACCTATTCGGCGGGTATGCAGGTGAGGCTGGCGTTCGCGATCTCCACGACGGTAGGCGGAGATATCTTGCTGCTCGATGAGGTGATTGGCGCAGGGGACGCAAATTTCATGGCGAAAGCCAGGGAGCGTATTACAGGCCTCATTGAGCAGGCAGAAATCCTGGTGCTGGCAACACACGATTTCAGCGCGTTGCGTTCGATATGCAATCGCGGGCTGGTTTTCCATCATGGCGAGTTGGTTTTTGACGGCAGCTGTGATCAGGCAGTGGCAGAATACACAATAATAAATGGACTGAAATAATCTTGAAAACGCTTAGAGTCCTTTGGTTACTCAATCACACTACGTTAAGAGAGTTCGAAGCTGACCAGCTGAAAGCATTAGGCGTGAACGAGATATTCATGCCTAAAAGCTTTCCTTATGATGAGGGAAACCTGTCGGCGAGTGTCGATTACCGTTTTGACGCCGAGCTGACAATACCCAAGCCGGAACTGGATATTCTTAACGCGCAAGATTGGTATGCAAGTCCAAGTGAGGAAGCGTGGCGAATTGCCAACCTTTACTTTGACGTCGCAATCATTGGGTTCTTTCCACTGCAAATAAGAAGCACGGTGCGCCATTTTGGCGGTGCGATCATATTACGGGTCTTTGGGTTGTCGAAAGGCTACTCGTATTCGCAATTGTTTTATGAAGAGGCAGAAGAGGGGCTGGTCCGTAATATCAAGTCGATTGGGTCGCGCTTCTGGTTTGGAGCAGGCTATGAACATTTGAAAGACGTTGAGCAAAACTTCCTTTCAAGCAGGGAGTGTTTTCTGCCAGTCGGCTTAAAAGGCGACTCGGCACCCGAACGCTGGGAAGGCAAACTCAGCAAAATTCTGTTTGTGTGCCCCCGGATTGGATCGTCTCCTTATTTTGAAACGATCTATAAAGATTTCGTTCGTGATTTTTCTGATTTCGAATACACGATAGGTGGCGCGCAGCCTATTGCGGTGTCGGATAAGAACGTCCTTGGTTTTGTCTCCGGGGAAGAACATTCATACAATATGAAACAGCACCGAATGATGTTCTATCATTCAACCGAACCCAACCATATTCATTATCACCCTTTTGAAGCCATCCGAGCGGGCATGCCTCTGCTGTTCATGGCCGGCGGCATGCTGGATAAAATGGGCGGCATAGGCTTGCCAGGTCGTTGCAAGACGGTCGCGGAGGCGAAAGCCAAAGCAAAACAACTGATGAATAACGATCAGACGCTGATTCAAAGCATCCGTACTTCCCAGATGGTTCTGCTTGAACCGATGAAAGCAAAAAACTGCGAGCAGGCCTGGCAGAGCGGTTTCAAAAAAGTACTGGCCGAGCTTGAGGCAGTGAAAAAGGAAAGTGTCGATCGTCCAGTGCGTCGCAAGCGTATCGCCGTCATCGTTCCTGTCGAATACAGAGGCGGAAGCCTGCGGGGCGCCAAGTTGATAGCAAACGCCCTTTACCACGGTAGTCGGCAAGCGGGCGAACCCGTCGACGTTGTGTTTCTTCATCTGGACAGTTCAGAAAGTTACTCTGCTGAAGAGTTCACGGACCTTGAACGCGAAATCTTGATTCGTCCCTATAAATGGAATGTGCTGGAGGCCGCACCCGCGCGCAGGGCCATGCGCTATTCCGGCCACGAAGGTTGGGAGCCTAAAAGCTCCCATTATTGGGTTGTCGATGATGGGATAAATAATCTCCAGGACTGTGACATCTGGCTCGTTATATCGGATCGCCTGGGCGGACCCTTGCTGCCGATGCGGCCCTCGGTACTGATGGTCTACGATTACCTGCAGCGGTATGTGCCCATACTTCCATTCGGCGCGGATCAGCCATTTCTGGACGCGGCGAGAAAAGCGTCAAAAGTACTGGTGACGACGGATTTCGCCAGGGAAGATGCTCTGAACTACGCAGGCGTATCGGCCGACAAGGTCTTTAAATTACCCATGCTGGCGCCTGATTTTTCCCAACTCAAAGGCAGTTTTGCCGAGAGTTCCAGTTATTTTTTATGGACCACGAATACCGCGATTCACAAAAATCATGTTAACGCTTTGAACGCACTGAAGTTTTATTATGAGGAACTCGGCGGCGTACTGGAATGCAGGATTACGGGTGTAGAAACCAAGAACTTGTTCAAAAGTCACTTGAAACACCTCAAACCGTTGGCTGAGACAGTCGCTAAAAGCCGGCCATTAAAGAAAAATATCAAGCTGCTGGGTGAGTTGCCCGATCGCAATTACCAGAGTCTATTGGCTGGCGCCGCGTTTTTATGGCATGCGGGCGCGATAGACAACGGTACGTTCAGCGTCATCGAGGCGGCGGGTCTTGGTGTGCCCTCGTTGAGCAGTGACTACCCCGCGATGAGAGAAATCGATAAACAGTTCTCCTTGACATTAAGTTGGATGAAATCTGACAAGCCTAAACAAATGGCAAGTCAGATTAAGGAAATGGAGCTTGCCTACTTGGAGCGTCGCAACACCCTGCCGTCTGGCGAAGTGCTGGCAGAGCAAAGTGTAGAGAAACTCGCGAGCGCGTATTGGCAAGTGGTTAGGGAGTGCCTATGAAAAGATTCGGAATTTACCTGGCCTATGCTCCTGGGCTGGACCTACGGCACGAAGGCCTGGGTCGGTACCTTGCGGCGTTCCTTAAAGGCGCCGCCGGACGAGACGACGTTAAATTTACGTTGGTATGTCCAAGTTGGACGAAAAAAGCACTTCACGAACTGTTTTTGAGTGAAGGTGTTCAGCAAGACGTGTTCGAGATCGTTTCTCCTTCAAGTGTTCCTATGATCTTGCGGTGCTACGAAGAATATATCGCCAGGAAAAAGAAACTGAAGAAAATGACGCTCAGGCAAAGAGTGGCGAAGAAACTGTTTCATTGGAAAGCCCTGCTGGTCAATGAAATTGAGCAGCGTTTGATTACGGTCGATTCCTACGCGGGCGTCTTTCGCCTGGGGATTGAAGCGGTCGCGTTATTTTTAGTGGGCGTGCTCCTCAGCCCTTTGCTGATCCTGATTCCGATTTATGCTGTTTTGTTGAAGTTGAAAATTTTTGTGCGCCGTATGTTACGACCGGTGAAGCGAGTGGTTAACCGCTTGCGGACGGCCGTGGGGGCTCCCAAGGAGGATGCCTTTGTACTTCGGTTATATCAGCGGCTGGAGCAGGTTGAGTCCGACCGCATGTTGAACATTATTAAGAATTTGCCGGACGTGAAAGCCTGGTATAGCCCCACGGCGTTCTGGCCGGAGTTTAATAAAATCCAGGCGCCACGCTTGATGTGTGTGCCCGATGTAGTTCTTTCAGACTTTCCTATTGGCTTCTCTCAAGTGGGTGGGGAGCGGTTCCTTAAAGTCTATGAACGGGTCGAGGCTGCCATCCACGGCGGGGAACACTTTGTGACGTACAGTAAAAGTGTTAAGTGGGAAACGCTGGTAGAGAGATACGCGCTGAAGCCCTCTCGTATTTCAGTGGTCTATCATGCGCCGAATGACCTGAGCAGTAATGTCGCTATTATTGGCTTGTCGGACGCGGCGTCAGCCACGAAAAACTACTGTTCTACCCTGTTCAAGAGAGCGTTGAAGAAAGCATCAAACTATTCGTATTCATCGACGTTTTTCAACGGCGACGCAAAATTCATATTCTATGCCAGCCAGTTTCGGCCAAATAAAAATGTTGTTTCTTTGCTGAAGGCGTATACCTACCTGTTACGCAATGACTTTATTCATCACAAGTTAATCTTGACCGGGCATGTAAGCGGCTTTGCGATCGTGAAGGATTTTATCCGTGATCATCATCTGGAGAATGATGTTCTTTGTGTGCACGGGTTGACCGTCCAGGAATTGGCAGCCTGTTACTCGCTGGCGGATCTCGCGGTTAACCCGAGCTTGAGTGAAGGAGGGTGCCCCTTCACGTTTACTGAGGCATTGTCCGTTGACACGCCAGTGGTGATGGCGCGGATACCCGTCACGGAAGAAGTCTTGGTGGACGCTGAGTTGCAGCGGCTGACTTTTTTCAATCCGTATGATTGGAAAGATATTGCCGATCGGATTCAGTGGGGGATACAAAATCGTGAGGCGTTACTGACTGTTCAGAAAGGCGCCTATGAGTTGCTTTCCATGCGCAACTGGACAGATGTTGTAAACGAGCACATTGATATATTGGATAAAATTTCGAGCCAAGCCATTTCTCGATAGGAGCAGGGCCCATGACGTCTCCTTCTGGTTTACTGATCCTTGGCTTCGGTGGTCACGCCCGTGCTGTGGCCGACGTCGCATTGACGTCGGGTATCAAGGAACTGCGCTTTATCGACGTTAATGCACGCCCGAATGAAACGTTCGGGCCGTTTCCAGTTTTGCCCAGTTGGGATGAAGCACCCTCGGCTGGCTGGTCTGTCATGCCCGCTTCAGGAGATGGTCTCGGCCGGGAAGCACAGTGTGATTGGGCAACGAAGCGCGGCTGGGCCCTGGCTACGCTTATTTCGCCAACGGCTACGGTAGGTTTTGGTGCGACGGTGGGGCCTGGAACCTTTATCGGGCATCACGCTCATGTCGGGCCCATGGCCTCGGTAGGGACGGGGTGCATTGTAAATACCGGTGCAATTGTCGAGCACGAGTGCCTGATAGGCGATTTTACGCATATCTCTATCAATGCGGCTGTCGCAGGAAGATGCCATATCGGACGGCTTTGTTTTATCGGTGCAGGTTCCACTGTCATAGATGGCATCAGGGTTAACGACGGTATAACGTTGGGCGGCGGTGCGTGTGCACACCGTGATCTGGACGAGGCCGGCATTTATGTCGGCGTGCCGGCGAGGAAAATGACAGGGAAATCGCCAGTTTGAAAGTCCTTCATTTCTTTAAAACCTATCATCCGCAAACGATGGGCGGGATTGAGCAAGTCATCTTCCAGCTGGCAGAAGGCGGCCGGAAGCTGGGGGTTGACGCGCAAGTATTATCCCTGAGTGCTGACGGCAATACACGTAACGTCAAGGTGGGTGAACACCTGGCCCACACCTCGAAACTCGACTTGCACATCGCCTCCACGGGGTTTTCGTTATCAGCTTTCAGGGACTTTTCGGCGCTGGCCAGGGAAGTTGACATTATTCACTATCACTTCCCATGGCCATTCATGGATCTGGTTCATTTTGCATCGCGTGTGCGTAAGCCAACGGTCGTCAGCTATCATTCGGACATCGTTAAGCAAAAGATGCTGCTGAAGTTTTACCAGCCGCTGATGTACAGTTTTTTGAACAGTGTCGATCGCATAGTTGCGTCGTCGCCGAAGTATGTAGAGAGCAGTCCGATACTGAAGAAATTTCAGGATAAGTTGACAGTCATACCGCTCGGTTTGGACAGGAATACTTACCCTCACGTATTGCCCGAGAAGTTAAGTTATTGGCGGAGGATGTTTGGAGGGCGCTTTTTTCTGTTTATTGGAGCCCTGCGCTACTATAAAGGATTGGAATACTTACTTGACGCGGCGTGTACGGCTCGGTTTCCAATCGTCATTCTGGGGCAGGGGCCGATGGAGGTTGAGCTGAAGGCCAAGGCCAAGAAGTTGGGGCTTTCACATGTCTATTTTCTTGGCGGCTTGGGCGACGATGACAAGACGGCGCTATTGATGCTGTGTTATGCGATGGTGTTTCCTTCTCATCTTCGTTCTGAAGCGTTTGGTATTTCACTTCTTGAAGCCGCGATGTTCGGTAAACCGCTTATTTCGTGTGAGATCGGAACGGGTACAACGTACATCAATATTGCCGGGGAAACCGGGCTGGTCATCCCGCCCTCTGACGTAGATGCATTGGCGAACGCGATGGTGACGCTGTGGGAGCATCCAGAATTGGCCAGTGAGATGGGCGCGCGGGCGGCACTGCGGTTTGAGCAGGTATTTGCGGCGGATCGAATGGTTGAAAGTTATGCAGACGTCTACCGTTCGTTGTTGCGGTGAGGTGCAAGGAAGCCAGCCGGATACCGGCTTCCTGACGGTCTAGTCTGCTGCGTGCTCCGCCAGTCAAGCCAGCATTGGGTACGTAAACAGCCCGAAATGCAGCAGGTTCAAGCCAAAGTGCGTAACAATCGCCGCACCCAGCCCGCCAAAGCGATACGCCAGGCCGTAGCCGAGGCCAGCGATGGTCGCCAGCAGTGTCCACTGCCAACCTGCCCCCAGGTGCACCAGCCCAAACAACAGCGCTGCCAACATCAGCGCCAAATTTTCCCCGTACGGCAACTGCCTGAACCGCCGACTCAACCCCCCTTGCACATACCCGCGAAACAACGCTTCCTCCACCAGTGTTACCAGCAGCAAATTATTCAACACCCACAACCACGCCTGTTCCGGCCACTTCGGCGCCCAACTGATGATGCCCAGCAATGCAGCGCCGCCGAGTGCGGCAATTGCTGTCAGGGTCAATGCCAGGGCGGTGGCATAGATCGACAGGCGCAGCGAGCGGCGGGCAACGATCCACGGGCAGGCCAGCAGCAACCAGAAGCCGATCAGCGGCTTATCCTGGTTCAAATACATCGAGAACGGCACGGCGTCGTCTGTAAAACGCTGCGGGGCGATCCCGCGTCCGTTGTAGAACCCCGGCAGCCAATGCATCGCCAACCCCAGCGCCAGTACGATAAACAACCCGTGTCCCAGATAACGCACCCAAGGGTTTCGCTGCTGGCGCACGGCAAACCCGGCCAACAGCAGCATGCCGACGGACAGCGCCGCCATCAATCCCAATTGCCCGTAGCTCAAGGCAAGTACATAGCCGATGGAAAGAAGCGCCAGGTACAGCCATGGCAACGCGAGCATGGGGAATCCTTGTGACTGTCAAAATCTGAAGGCGGCAGTATAACGAGCGTCACCCCCGGTAAAAATGAAAACACCGCCTGCAAGGGCGGTGTTTTATGTAGCGCGTGTTAGTTACGAGGCAATCAACTGTCGCAGCACGTAGTGCAGGATCCCGCCCGCCTTGAAGTACTCGACTTCATTCAGGGTATCGATGCGGCACAGCACTTCAACCTTCTCGCTGCTGCCATCTTCACGAGTGATTACCAGGGTCAGGTTCATGCGTGGCTCGATCTCGGCCTGGGTCAGGCCGAGGATGTCGACCTTCTCCTTGCCGGTCAGCTTCAACGCCTTGCGGTTCTGGTCCAGCTTGAACTGCAGTGGCAGCACGCCCATGCCCACCAGGTTGGAGCGGTGGATCCGCTCAAAGCTCTCGGCGATCACCGCCTTCACTCCCAGCAAGTTGGTGCCTTTGGCGGCCCAGTCGCGGCTTGAGCCGGTGCCGTATTCCTGGCCGGCAATCACCACCAACGGGGTGCCCGAGGCCTGGTATTTCATGGCGGCATCGTAGATCGGCATTTTCTCGCCGGTGGGAATGTAGATCGTGTTGCCGCCTTCTTCACCGCCGAGCATTTCGTTGCGGATGCGGATGTTGGCGAAGGTGCCGCGCATCATCACTTCGTGGTTGCCGCGACGTGAGCCGTAGGAGTTGAAGTCCCGTGGTTCGACGCCTTGCTCGCGCAGGTATTTGCCGGCCGGGCTGTCGGTCTTGATGTTGCCGGCGGGGGAGATGTGGTCGGTGGTCACCGAATCCCCCAGCAGGGCCAGCACGTTGGCGCCCTTGACGTCCTCGATCACCGGCAGTGGCCCGCCGATGTCGTCAAAGAACGGCGGATGCTGGATATAGGTGGAATCCTTCTGCCACACGTAGGTTGCGGCCTGCGGCACTTCGATGGCTTGCCATTGTTCGTCGCCGGCAAACACTTCGGCGTATTCCTTGTGGAACATGCCGGTGCTGACTTGCGCGACGGCGTCGGCAATTTCCTTGCTGCTGGGCCAGATGTCCCGCAGGTATACCGGTTTTCCGTCGGCGCCGTTGCCCAGTGGTTCGCTGCTGATGTCCATGCGTACGGTGCCGGCCAGTGCATAGGCCACAACGAGTGGCGGGGAGGCCAGCCAGTTGGTTTTCACCAGTGGGTGCACCCGGCCTTCGAAGTTGCGGTTGCCCGAGAGCACCGAGGCTACAGACAGGTCGGCTTTCTGGATGGCTTTTTCGATCGGCTCGGGCAGCGGCCCGGAATTGCCGATACAGGTGGTGCAGCCATAACCCACCAGCGCGAAACCCAGCGCGTCGAGGTATTGGGTCAAGCCCGCGGCTTTGTAATAGTCGGTGACCACCTTGGAGCCAGGCGCCAGGGAGGTTTTCACCCACGGCTTGCTCTTCAGTCCTTTCTCTACCGCCTTTTTCGCCACCAGGCCCGCCGCCATCATCACGCTCGGGTTGGAGGTGTTGGTGCAGGAGGTAATCGCCGCTATCACCACGGCGCCGTTTTTCAGGCGATAGGTCTGGCCTTCGAAGTCGTAGTCGGCTTCACCGATCAGGTCAGCATTACCTACTGCCACACCGCCACCGCCTTCGCTTTCCAGGCGGCCTTCTTCCTTGTTGGTCGGTTTGAATTGCAGGTCGAGGAAGTCGCTGAAGGCTTGGCCAACGTTCGGCAGCGAGACGCGGTCTTGCGGGCGTTTCGGCCCGGCCAGGCTGGCTTCGACGGTGCCCATGTCCAGCGCCAGGCTGTCAGTGAAGATGGGTTCCTGCCCGGCATTGCGCCACAGGCCCTGGGCCTTGGTGTAAGCCTCTACCAGTTTGACGCTTTCCGTAGGACGGCCCGACAGGCGCAGGTAGTCCAAAGTCACTTCGTCCACTGGGAAGAAGCCGCAGGTGGCGCCGTATTCCGGAGCCATGTTGGCGATGGTGGCGCGGTCTGCCAGCGGCAACTCGGCCAGGCCGTCCCCATAGAATTCGACGAATTTGCCGACCACACCCTTTTTACGCAGCATTTGCGTGACAGTCAGCACCAGGTCGGTGGCGGTGATGCCTTCTTTCAGTTTGCCGGTGAGCTTGAAGCCGATCACTTCCGGGATCAGCATCGACACTGGCTGGCCGAGCATCGCGGCTTCCGCTTCGATCCCGCCCACGCCCCAGCCCAGTACGCCGAGGCCGTTGATCATGGTGGTGTGGGAGTCGGTGCCTACAAGCGTGTCGGGGAAGGCGTAGGTGCGGCCGTCTTCATCTTTGGTCCACACGGTGCGGCCGAGGTATTCCAGGTTGACCTGGTGGCAGATGCCGGTGCCCGGTGGTACCACGCTGAAGTTGTCGAAGGCGCTCTGGCCCCAGCGCAGGAAGGCGTAGCGTTCGCCGTTGCGCTGCATTTCGATGTCGACGTTTTCCTGGAAGGCGCCGGTGGTGGCGAACTTGTCGACCATCACCGAGTGGTCGATCACAAGGTCCACCGGTGAGAGCGGGTTGATGCGCTGCGGGTCACCGCCGGCCTTGGCCACGGCGGCGCGCATGGCGGCCAGGTCAACCACGGCGGGCACGCCGGTAAAGTCTTGCATCAGCACACGAGCGGGGCGGTACTGGATCTCGCGGTCGGAGCGGCGCTCCTTGAGCCAGGCAGCAATGGCCTTGAGGTCGGCGCCGGTAACGGTCTTTTCGTCTTCCCAACGCAGCAGGTTTTCCAGCAGCACCTTGAGCGACATTGGCAGCTTGTCCAGGTCACCCAGGCTCTTGGCGGCTTCGGGCAGGCTGAAGTAGTGATAGGTCTTGTCGTCGATCTGTAAGGTTTTAAGGGTTCTCAGGCTATCAAGGGATGACATTACATGACTCCTTATGGTCCGCACGGCTACGGACCTGACGGGACGAACAGAGCTTACAAATTAGCCCTGTTTTAAGTAGCTGGCTAATTACTGGACTCTATGGGCAAGTCCAAGGTTCCGAACTCGGCTATCATGCGCGCGTTTTCATGACAGGCATTGCGCTATAGCAAGCCCGTGATCCAGGAGAGTTGATGAACACCCTTTTTATGCACTGCCGCCCGGGTTTTGAAGGCGAAGTCTGTTCCGAGATCGCGGAACACGCCGCACGCCTGAACGTTTCGGGCTACGCCAAGGCCAAGACCGGCAGCGCCTGCGCCGAATTCGTGTGCACCGAAGAAGACGGCGCCCAGCGCCTGATGCGCGGCCAACGCTTTGCCGAGCTGATCTTCCCAAGGCAGTGGGCGCGTGGGGTGTTCATCGATTTGCCGGAAACCGACCGAATCAGCGTGATCCTGGCGCACCTGCGCGATTTCCCGGTGTGCGGCAGCCTGTGGCTGGAAATGGTCGACACCAACGATGGCAAAGAACTGTCGAACTTCTGCAAGAAATTCGAAGTGCACCTGCGCAAGGCGCTGATGGCTGCCGGCAAGCTGGTGGAAGACGCTACCAAACCGCGCCTGTTGCTGACCTTCAAGAGTGGCCGCGAAGTGTTCATGGGCCTGGCCGAGTCGAACAACTCGGCGATGTGGCCGATGGGCATTCCGCGCCTTAAATTCCCGCGTGACGCGCCAAGCCGCTCGACCTTGAAACTGGAAGAGGCCTGGCACCACTTTATCCCTCGTGACCAGTGGGACGAGCGCCTGCACAGTGACATGACCGGCGTCGACCTCGGCGCGGCGCCCGGCGGCTGGACCTGGCAGTTGGTCAACCGTGGCATGCTGGTGACCGCCATCGACAACGGCCCGATGGCCGAAAGCCTGATGGACACCGGCCTGGTGCAGCACCTGATGGCCGACGGTTTCATCTACACCCCCAAGCAGCCGGTAGACTGGATGGTGTGCGACATCGTCGAGAAACCGGCGCGCAACGCAGCCCTGCTGGAAACCTGGATTGGCGAGGGACATTGCCGTGAGGCGGTGGTCAACCTGAAACTGCCGATGAAGCAGCGTTATGCCGAAGTGAAGCGCTTGCTCGAACGCATCGCGGAAGGCTTCAAGGAGCGAGGCATCCGGGTAGAGATCGGCTGCAAACAGCTGTACCACGACCGTGAAGAAGTGACCTGCCATTTGCGCCGGTTGGATGTTAAGAAGCCAAAGGCCCGGTAAACGCTGCTTCAGGTAGGAGCGAGCTGGCTCGCGAAAAACCAGAGGGCGCCGCTGGCTACCTGGCGCCCCGCGTTACCGTTAAAATGCCGGCCTGTTTAGGAGTAAACCATGAGCCTGACCCCTGATTTACCCGTCGATGCTGTCCTCGACGCCACCGGCCTCAACTGCCCGGAACCGGTGATGATGCTGCACCAGCACATCCGTGACCTGGCGCCCGGTGGCTTGCTCAAGGTGATTGCGACGGATCCGTCGACCCGTCGCGATATCCCCAAGTTCTGCGTGTTCCTTGACCATGAACTGGTCGACCAGCAGGAACAGGCAGGCACTTACCTGTACTGGATCCGCAAGAAGACGGCTTAAGCCCGGCGATTCCGCTTGCGTGCACTGCGCACCAGGCGGATCACCAGCATCGCTGCCGCACAGCTCAGGCCCACGATCAACCCCTGCCACAACCCGCTCGGGCCGCGGGCCTGGCCCAGCCAGTCGGTCAGCCCCAGTGCATAGCCCACCGGCAAGCCCACGCCCCAATACGCAAACAGCGTCAGCACCATGGTCACCCGTGTGTCCTGGTAACCGCGCAACGCGCCGGCAGCCGTGACCTGGATCGCGTCCGAAAACTGAAACAGCGCCGCAAACACAATCAGCATCGCCGCCACCTGGATCACCAGTGGGTCTGAGGTGTAGAGGGTGGCGATGTGTTCGCGAAACAGCAGCATCAGGCTGCAGGACAGGCAGGCGTAAACCAGCGCGGTGCCCATCCCCACACCGGCGGCGAAGCGCGCTTCACGCGGTTCGCCACGGCCCAGGGCCTGGCCGACGCGCACGGTCACGGCCATGCTCAGGGAGTAGGGGATCATGAACACCAGCGAGCTGAAGTTCAGCGCAATCTGGTGCCCGGCCACCACCGTGGCGCCGAGGCTGCCGATCAGCAGCGCGATTACCGCGAAGATGCTCGATTCGGCAAACACCGCAATCCCGATCGGCAAGCCAATGCCCAATACGCGCTTGATCACCGACCACTGCGGCCAGTCGAAGCGCTTGAACAGCTCGCTGCTCTGATACACCGGCGCCCAGCGGGTCCAGGCAGCCAGGCCGAGCATCATCACCCACATCACGATCGACGTGGCCCAGCCACAACCGATGCCGCCCATGGCCGGCACGCCGAAGTGGCCGTAGATGAACACATAGTTCAGCGGAATATTCAGCGCCAGCCCGCACAGGCCCATGACCATGCTTGGCCGTGTGCGGCCCAGGCCGTCGCTGAAGCAGCGCAGCACGTAATACAGCGCGATCGCCGGCATACCCGAGGCGATGCCGTGCAGGTAGCCCATGCACGGCTTGATCAGCTCGGGATCGACGTTCATCAGGTGCAGGATCGGTTCGGCGCTGATCAGCAACAGCAGCGCGGTAATCCCCACCACCAGCGCCAGCCACATCGACTGGCGCACCAGCGGGCCGATTTCGCCGTGGGTGCCGGCGCCAAAGCGCTGGGCGACCTTTGGCGTGGTGGCCAGCAGGGTGCCGGTCATCAGCAGGTACACCGGGATCCAGATGGAGTTGCCCAGGGCCACCGCCGCCAGGTCCCGGGAGCTGACACGCCCGGCCATCACCGCATCGACAAAACCCATGGCGGTAGTCGCCAGTTGCCCGATCATGATCGGCAGCGCAAGGGTCAGCAGGTTGCGTACCTCAAGGCTGACGCGGGCGGGGCGGGAGAGGGCGGTGGTGGTTGCGGCAGTGTTCACGTACAGATGTCCGATAAGGGGGAGCGCAGGACGGCGCATTCTACGCCCTGACGTGTTGGTCAGGAAAAAACCTGTGTTGTGGATTTGTAAGCGCTTCACAGTGCACAAATTGCTTCTTGTAGCGAGCGAGCTTGCTGTGGCGAGGGAGCTTGCTCCCGCTGGGCTGCGCAGCAGCCCCAAAACGGGCAACCGCTGTGTACCTGAAAAAAACACGGCGCTGCATTCGGGAGCGCTCCGCACTCCAGCGGGAGCAAGCTCCCTCGCCACACGGAAAACCGCTGTACACTGCTGATCCGCGAAAAGGAGCCTGCCATGCTGATTGTTGCCGACGAAAATATCCCGCTGCTCGATGCATTCTTCGAAGGATTTGGCGAGATTCGCCGGGTTCCGGGCCGCTCCATCGACCGCGCGACCCTCGAGCAGGCCGATGTGCTGCTGGTGCGCTCGGTGACCAACGTCAACCGGGCCTTGCTCGAAGGCACGCCAGTCCGGTTTGTCGGTACCTGCACCATCGGCACCGACCACCTCGACCTCGATTACTTCCAGCGCGCCGGCATCCAGTGGTCCAGTGCTCCCGGCTGCAATGCCCGCGGCGTGGTCGACTATGTACTGGGTAGCCTGCTGACCCTGGCAGAGATCGAAGGCGCCGACCTGGCCCAGCGCACCTACGGCGTGGTGGGCGCCGGTGAAGTCGGCGGGCGACTGGTCAAGGTGCTCAAGGCTTTGGGCTGGAATGTGCTGGTGTGCGACCCGCCCCGGCAGATCGCCGAGGACGGCGATTACGTCAGCCTGGAGCAGATCGTCGAGCAGTGCGATGTGATCAGCCTGCACACGCCGTTGAACAAATCCGGTAACGGCTCGACCTGGCACTTGTTTGACCGTGAGCGCCTCAACCAGCTCAAGGCCGGCGCCTGGCTGATCAACGCCAGCCGTGGCCCGGTGGTGGACAACGCCGCCCTCAGGGACGTGCTGCTGGAACGCGAAGACTTGCAGGCCGTGCTGGATGTGTGGGAAGGCGAGCCTCAGGTGGACGTCGACCTGGCCGACTTGTGTGTACTGGCCACACCGCATATCGCCGGCTACAGTCTGGACGGCAAGCAACGCGGCACGGCGCAGATCTATCAGGCGTTTTGCCGGCATCTTGGTCAGGACCCTACTGTTCAGTTGAGCGACCTGCTCCCGGCACCCTGGCTTGCCGAAGTCAGCTTCAATGCCAATACCGATCCGGCCTGGGCCTTGGCGACCCTGTGCCGCAGCGTGTACGACCCGCGCCGGGATGATGCGGATTTTCGCCGCAGCCTGGTAGGAACTGTGGATGAGCAGCGCAAGGCATTCGACCTGCTGCGCAAACACTACCCGCAGCGGCGTGAGATCGATGGCTTGAAGGTGCGGATCAACGGTGAGTCTGCCGCGCTGTCGAGCATCGTCGCGGCCTTGGGCGCACAAGCAATCTGAGCCCATAAAAAACCCGGCCATCAAGGCCGGGTTTAAAAGAGCGTGGGCGAATCAGCCTTGCTTGGCGGGCTTGACCAATTTCTGCTCCAGTTCGGCGCATGCGCTCTGGATCATTTCTTCGGTGATTTGCACTTCGCGGCCTTGAGCGTCGATGTATGAGCATGGCAACTGCTGCGGTTGGCGGATCACTTCAATTTTGGCGTTGCTGCTGTTTTGCAAGGACATGGCCCGTCTCCTCATCAGGTTGTGTACCTACTCTAAAATCCCCGCGTGACCGCGTTGTTACAACTCCATACACGG
Organism: Pseudomonas sp. A125; assembly: GCF_055409485.1. Taxonomy (NCBI): domain Bacteria; kingdom Pseudomonadati; phylum Pseudomonadota; class Gammaproteobacteria; order Pseudomonadales; family Pseudomonadaceae; genus Pseudomonas; species Pseudomonas sp. A125. The sequence continues at coordinate 282,751 of NZ_JBUZVP010000001.1, read as the reverse complement.
TCGGCGGATCGAATGCCCAGTCCAGCAGAAACCGATACAAATTTCCAGCCGGGCTTTAGACCGATAGCCTCTAGGTGCCAGGTTCGGCAAGCATAATTAACCTGACTCATTGTGATTCATCCAAGTTCCCCCCATGTAGCTGTGTAGGCTCCCGTCTCCAACACCTCAGGTGAAACCTTTCATGTTCTCAGCCCGCCAACGCCGCGCGATCCGCCTGGCCAGCCGCTTCATCTCTCCCTACCGCTGGCAGGCCTTGGGGGCATTGTTGGCGTTGATCGTCACCGCCGGCATCACCTTGTCCATGGGGCAAGGCATTCGCCTGCTGGTGGACCAGGGGTTCATGACCCGGTCGCCGCATTTGCTCAATCAGTCTATCGGGCTGTTCATGGTATTGGTGCTGGGCCTGGCCGCGGGTACTTTTGCGCGCTTCTACCTGGTGTCGTGGATCGGCGAGCGGGTGGTGGCGGACATCCGGCGGCAAGTCTTCAATCACTTGATTTACCTGCACCCGGGCTTTTACGAAAACAACCGCAGCTCGGAAATCCAGTCGCGCCTGACCACCGACAGCACCTTGTTGCAATCAGTCATCGGCTCCTCGTTGTCGCTGTTCCTGCGCAACGGTTTGATGGTGATCGGCGGGATTGTGCTGCTATTCATCACCAACCCCAAGCTCACCAGCATTGTCGTCGTAGCCTTGCCCTTGGTGCTGGCGCCGATTTTAATCTTCGGCCGCCGGGTACGGAGCTTGTCGCGCTTGAGCCAGGACCGTATCGCCGACGTGGGCAGCTATGTGTCCGAGACACTTGGCCAGATCAAGACCGTGCAAGCCTACAACCACCAGGTGCAGGACGAGCAGCGCTTCGCGGTGACGGTGGAGGAGGCTTTCACCACAGCCCGCAAGCGTATCCTGCAGCGCTCGTGGCTGATTACCCTGGTGATCATGCTGGTGCTGGGCGCCGTGGGCGTGATGCTCTGGGTGGGTGGCATGGACGTGATTGACGGGCGTATTTCCAGTGGCGAGCTGGCGGCGTTCGTGTTCTACAGCCTGATCGTCGGCAGTTCTGTCGGCACATTGAGTGAGGTGTTGGGCGAGCTCCAGCGCGCCGCAGGTGCAGCGGAGCGGATTGGGGAATTGTTGCAATCGAGCAGTGAGATCAAGGCGCCCGAGGCAAACATGATCAAGCTGCCGGAGCGGGTCAGTGGCCGGTTGGAGCTGCAGGATTTGCGCTTTTCCTACCCGTCACGCCCAGACAACTATGCAATTGATGGCCTGAACCTGGTGATCAACGCTGGCGAAACTCTGGCCCTGGTCGGTCCGTCCGGTGCTGGTAAATCGACAATCTTCGACCTGTTGCTGCGCTTCTACGATCCCCAGCAAGGTCGCGTCCTGCTGGAAGGTCACCCCCTGACTGACCTTGACCCCCTGGACCTGCGCCGCTGTTTCGCGCTGGTGTCCCAGAGCCCGGCGCTGTTTTTCGGCACCGTTGAAGAGAACATCCGCTACGGCAATCCGTCTGCCACCATCGCTCAGGTTGAAGAGGCGGCGCGCATCGCCCACGCCCACGATTTCATCCTGCAAATGCCCGATGGCTACCAGACTCACCTGGGCGACGGCGGCATGGGGCTCTCCGGTGGCCAGCGCCAACGCCTGGCCATCGCCCGAGCGTTGCTGGTGGATGCACCGATCCTGCTGCTGGACGAAGCCACCAGCGCGCTGGATGCCCAGAGCGAACACTTGATCCAGCAAGCGTTGCCGCAGCTGATGCAAGGGCGCACCACGCTGGTGATCGCCCACAGGCTGGCCACGGTGAAGAACGCCGACCGGATTGCTGTGATGGACCAAGGGAAGCTGGTAGCGGTGGGTACGCATCAGCAGTTGATCGCGAGTAATCCGCTGTACGCGCGGCTGGCGGCGCTGCAGTTCAGTGAGGGTGAATCGAACACGCACTAAATTACCGCCCATAAAAATGCCCGCATCTCTCAATGCGGGCATTTTTTTTGGCGGCGTTACTTATTGATCATCAAAATACCGTTCATGCCAATCCACCAGCGGCTGTGGTGCATTGAGCTTCTGCCCGTAGATCACCGAATAAGACAGCACGTTCTGCACATACTGGCGGGTTTCATCAAACGGGATGCTTTCAACCCACACGTCGAAACTCAGGTGGTCGGCGCCGCGCAGCCATTGGCGAACACGGCCCGGGCCGGCGTTGTAGGCGGCGGTGGCGAGCACGCGGTTACCGTTGAACTGGGCGTGGACCTGGCTCAGGTAAGCGGCGCCGAGCTGGATGTTCTTGTCCGGGTCGAGCACTTGCTGTGGCGAGGCCAGCGGGATGCTGAACTTGCGCGCGGTTTCCTTGGCGGTGCCGGGCATCAGTTGCATCAGGCCGGTGGCACCCACGCCGGAGCGGGCGTCGTCCATGAAGGCGCTTTCCTGGCGGGTGATCGCAAACACCCAGCTCGAATGCACGCCGCGGATCTTGGCTTCACGCACGAGGGTGTCGCGGTGGGCCATCGGGAAGCGAATGTCCAGGTCATCCCAGTACTGCGCCTGGCTGATGGTGCGGATCGCCGGGAAGTACCACTTCATGTCATAGGCCAACTTGGCCTGGGCGACCATCTCGTCGCGGTTGAAGTGCCGGCTGACGTGGTACCACTCGCGGCGGCCATCAACAATTTGGCCACGGGCGTAGAACTCCAGGGCACGGCGTACGCCCGGTGTGTTGCGCACCTTGTTGACCAGCGCCTGGCTCATCACCAGCGGCTTGTTGTTCAGTTGGTACGGGGATTGGGAGCGATCCGCCGCCAGGAAGCCATAGAAGTCACGCTCCTTGGCCAGGCCCTTGTACATCACCAGGGCTTGCGGGTTCTTCGGCTCTGCCAGCTCCAGGCTGCGGGCCTGCCAGTAGCGCCAGCGGTTGGTGGTGGCCAGGTCCTGCGGGAGCTTGCGGGTCAACTGGTAGGCGTCTTCCCAGCGCGCCAGGCGCAACAGCAGGCGCAGGCGCCATTCGGAAACGGTGTTGTCCCGCAGCTCCGGGTCATATTTGGTCATCACGTCGAGGGCACGCGGGTCGTAGCGGCGCGCGAGGGTCAGGCCGATTTCCCGGGCGATAGACACTTTTTCGTCACGAGAGAAGTGCATGCTGTTGGCATAACCGTCGAGCAGGGCCATGGCCTTGTCCGGGTCCTGGCGTGCCAGGCGGCGAAGCCCCAGGCCAACGGCGTCGGCCATGGCCTCGTTGGCCGGCAGGAAGCGCGATGGGTCGCCGAGCATGTCGGGTTTTTGCGCCACGTCGACCATCAGGCGGCCCTGGGCGCCGAGGGTCGGCAGGGTTTTTACCAGGCTGTTGGCCAACGGGTAGTTGCGCGCTTCGGCAGCCAGCTTGGCGCGGTCCCAGATTTTCTGTTCGGTCAGTTGGCCGTCGGCGGCCCACTGGCCAAAGGTTGCATCACAGGCGGCAGGCTGGGACTTACCGGTGAGCCACAGCTTCTCGGTGGTTTTGTAGCCTTCGGCCTTGAGGTTGTGGGTCAGCTGGAATTGGCCGTGAAGGCAGTCCAGTTCGACGAAGTTGAGTTTGGCGTCGTAGTACTTTTCAAAGGTTTGCCAGTCGCCACGGTCTGCCAGCCAGCGCAACCAGCGCAGTTTCATCCAGTTGGCCTGGGGCAGGTCACCGTTCTTGGCGAGGAATTGTTCGATTTCCTCGTTGCTGGCGGTTTTCAGGCGTGCGGTCAGTTCATCGTAGGCCAGGTACGGCGTCAGCGGGTAGTCGGCCAGGGCCTGGCTGTATTGGAAATACGGGCCGCTGTCACCTTTGGCGAGGGCTCGTTTGGCTTCATCGTAATATTGACGTTGGGTGGTGAGGTCCACGGCCTGGGCGGATTGAACGGCGGTGGCAGAAAGAAGCAGACAAGATAAAAAGCTGAAAAGGCGACTGCGCATGAGACGTCCGTGCAAAGGAAACTGGACTAGTGCCGACGTCGCCGACACTGATTGCCCCTAGCTTAGCCTTTTGCCCGCAATCGGTGAAAGCTTTGCCGGTCGCTTCGTTCAAGTTCATCTCAAATGTCCAACAGAACGTGTCAGCGGCGAAAATGCCGGCCGCCTCGAGCCCTAAGTCAGGTAGAATGCGCGCCCAGTTTTTGGAGAAGCGTATGACCCTGCTCAAATTAAGCGATGTGTCCCTTGCTTTCGGCGCTATGCCGTTGTTGGACAAGGTGTCCTGGCAGATCGCCCGTGGTGAGCGGGTGTGCATCATCGGCCGCAACGGCACCGGCAAGTCCAGCATGATGAAGCTGGTAAAGGGCGATCAGAAGCCTGACGAAGGCTCTGTATGGCGCGCCCCAGGCCTCAAGATCGGCGAATTGCCGCAGGAATTGCCGGTGGCCGACGGACGGACAGTGTTCGACGTGGTTGCCGAAGGCCTGGATGGTGTGGGCGCATTGCTTGCCCAATACCATCACCTGGCGCAGAACTGCGTCACCGAAGAAGACCTGAACAAGCTGATGCACGTCCAGCAGGACCTCGAAGCCCGTGACGGCTGGCGCCTGCAGCAATTGGTCGACAGCACCCTGAGCCGCCTGCAGTTGCCGGCCGACAAGACCCTCGCCGAATTGTCCGGCGGCTGGCGTCGCCGCGTCCTGCTGGCCCAGGCCCTGGTTTCCGAACCCGACCTGCTGCTGCTCGATGAGCCGACCAACCACCTGGACATCGGCGCAATTGCCTGGCTTGAAGAAGCCCTCAAGGATTTCCAGGGCGCCGTGCTGTTCATCACGCACGACCGTTCCTTCCTGCAAAACCTTGCCACGCGCATCCTCGAACTGGATCGCGGCGGCCTGATCGACTGGAACGGCGACTACGCCAGCTTCCTGGTGCACAAGGAAGCCAGCCTGGCTGCCGAAGACACCGCCAACGCATTGTTTGACAAGAAGCTGGCCCAGGAAGAAGTCTGGATCCGCCAGGGCATCAAGGCACGTCGTACCCGTAACGAAGGTCGCGTACGCGCCCTCAAGGCCCTGCGCAACGAGCGCAGCGAGCGTCGTGAGCGCACCGGCAAGGCCAACATTCAGCTGGATACTGCCGACAAGTCGGGCAAGCAAGTGATGGTCCTGGAAAACGTGAGCTTCCATCACCCGGACGGCCCGTTCCTGATCAAGGACTTCTCGATGGTCCTGCAGCGCGGCGACCGTATCGGCCTGCTTGGCGCCAACGGTACCGGCAAGACCACCTTGCTCAAGCTGATGCTCAACGGCCTGAAACCCACCAGCGGCACAGTGGAAGAGGGCACACGCATCGACGTGGCCTACTTCGACCAGTTGCGCCACCAGTTGGACCTGGAAAAAACCGTGATCGACAACGTCGCCGAAGGGCGCGACTTTATCGACATCGACGGCCAGAGCCGCCACGTGTTGAGCTACCTGGGCGACTTCCTGTTCAGCCCGCAGCGTGCGCGTACGCCGGTCAAGGCTTTGTCCGGTGGTGAGCGTGCGCGCCTGCTGCTGGCCAAGCTGTTCAGCAAGCCGGCCAACCTGCTGGTGCTCGATGAACCGACCAACGACCTGGACGTGGAAACGCTGGAACTGCTGGAAGAGGTCTTGCTGACCTTCAACGGCACCGTACTGATGGTCAGCCACGACCGGGCATTCCTCGACAACGTGGTTACCAGCACCCTGGTGTTTGAGGGCGAAGGCCTGGTACGTGAATACGTCGGTGGTTATCAGGACTGGCTGCGTCAGGGCGGCTCGCCGCGCCTGCTGGGCGTGACCGAGAGCAAGTCCGGCAAGGCCGACCTGACTTCGGCCGTGGTTGCGCCGGTGGCTGAGGCTCCAGCGCCTGCACAAGAAGCGCCGGCCGCGAAGAAAAAGCTCAGCTACAAACTGCAGCGCGAGCTGGAAGCACTGCCGGGCGATATCGACGCCAAGGAACAGCAGATTGCCGCGGTTGAAGCGGAAATGGCTGACGCGGGTTTCTATGTGCGTCCTGCTGCAGAAACCGCCAAGGTGATTGCATCGCTTGAGCAGTTGAACAACGAGCTGGAAGTGCTGGTTGAACGCTGGGCCGAGCTGGATGCCTGAGTGATTCAAGTGCAATAAAAAACCGGTGCTCATTTATATGAGCACCGGTTTTTTTATATGAAATACAGTTCAAATGTGGGAGCTGCTCCCACATTAGATCGCCGTTGGTCTTACGAGCCCTTTACCAGTTTTACTGCCAGCACATCGCACGGTGCGCCGTGCAGCACGTCGTTGGCGGTGGAACCCAGCAACAACGCCAGGCCGTGGCGGCCATGGCTGCCGACCACGATCAGGTCGCAACCTTGCTCTTTGGCCAGGTGGTGGATTTCCTGGCGCGGCTGGCCGTAGGTCAGGTGGCTCTGGTCTTTTTTCAGGGCCGGGTATTTGTTGATCAGCCGCTCCAGGCGTTCCTTGGCCTGTTCGAACTGCTGCTGTTGCAGCTGCGAAAGGTCCATCGGCACGTCGCCACCAAAGGCCATGGCCATCGGTTCGACGATATGCACCAGGGACAGTTTCACCGAGTCGCCAGCAAGGCCCACGGCCCGCTTGATCACGGGGTCGCATTCTTCGGTCAGGTCCACGGCGACCAGAATATGTTCGTAGGGCATGAGGGGTTCCTCCAAGGGACAGCGATAAGTTCAGTATGGCTGGTTTCAAGCGGATGGGGTTGCGTCAGGTCAAATCCGCTCATCAAGAAATTCGGGAGTACACATATGACGGTCTGGATAGTGGTGTCAATCCTTGCGCTGGTTTTAAGCCCCCTGGCGTGGTTGCGTCCTTCGCGCCATTCGAGCGGGCGCATGGCCCTGCGCATGGAGGCGCGACGCATCGGTTTGGCTATGCAGCTGACGCCCCAGGACTGGCCGCACTGGCTCAAGCACGAGCCGCCGAGCCCGTGTGCGCAATATCACCGGCCACGGCGCGGCACCAAGTTGGTCACCTGGAGTTATTGGCAGTTGGAGCCGGGTGTGTGGGTCAATCAATGGCAGGAAACGTGTGTCGACGAAAAGTTGTTGCCGCATTTTGCGAAGCTGCCGGCCAATGTCTACAAAGTCGAAGCCGACAAGCAAATGATCACCCTGTACTGGGGCGAGAAGGGCGAGTTGAGCGTGTTGCAGGACATTGACGCGGTGCTCAAGGCACTCGCCTGAGATTTCTGCGGGCATTAAAAAGCCCGAAAGCATCATCGGGCTGGAGTTGGCCAGGCAGGCCGGTAATTCGTTTAACGTGCCGCTAGCCTAGCCGCATATTCAGTTCTGTACAGCCCTTTAAATCAAATTTCCCATTATTGATTTCGTGAATGATTAAACATTGGCAGGGCGATGCCGGCTGCCCGGGTTTCTGAAATGACTGAAAAGTCGCGTTTTTACTGCCCTTTCGGGCGATTGACAATTCGGCGGATTTGGCTGAAGGTGACGTACCCAAATCAAACGGGCGTATGAATTGAGCGTTTGTCTTTCAGACCGTTCGTACAGAATCCCGACTATCGCGTTGGCGGGTGTGCCTGGCAAATTGGCGTTAGCATCGACGGTAACGTCAGTGTCTACGCTGAATCCTGCGTCCGACGTGTACTGTTCAGCTTCCATATCGTGGAGATCAGTTGATGATTTACGAAGGTAAAGCCATCACGGTTAAGGCTCTTGAAAGTGGCATCGTCGAATTGAAATTCGACCTCAAGGGTGAGTCCGTCAACAAGTTCAACCGTCTAACCCTGAATGAATTGCGTCAGGCTGTAGACACCATCAAAGCAGATGCATCGGTCAAGGGCGTGATCGTCTCCAGCGGCAAGGACGTATTCATCGTCGGCGCTGACATCACCGAATTCGTCGACAACTTCAAGCTGCCCGATGCCGAGCTTGTGGCTGGCAACCTCGAAGCCAACAAGATTTTCAGCGATTTCGAAGACCTCAACGTGCCGACCGTTGCCGCGATCAATGGCATCGCCCTGGGTGGCGGTCTGGAAATGTGCCTGGCCGCCGACTTCCGCGTGATGTCTGCCACCGCGAAAATCGGCCTGCCTGAAGTCAAGCTGGGCATCTACCCAGGCTTCGGCGGTACCGTGCGCCTGCCGCGCATCATCGGTGCCGACAACGCCATCGAGTGGATTGCCGCCGGCAAGGAAAACCGTGCTGAAGATGCGCTGAAAGTCGGCGCCGTGGATGCCGTTGTGGCTCCCGACAAGCTGGCAGAAGCCGCACTGAACCTGATCAAAGGCGCCATCAGCGGCGAATTTGACTACAAGGCCAAGCGTCAGCCAAAGCTCGAAAAACTCAAGCTCAACGCCATCGAACAGATGATGTCGTTCGAAACCGCCAAAGGTTTCGTGGCAGGCCAGGCCGGCCCGAACTACCCGGCGCCGGTTGAAGCGATCAAGACCATCCAGAAGGCCGCGAACTTCGGTCGCGACAAAGCCCTGGAAATCGAAGCCACCGGTTTCGTCAAACTGGCCAAGACCTCTGCCGCGCAGAGCTTGATCGGTCTGTTCCTGAACGATCAGGAACTGAAGAAAAAGGCCAAGGCCTACGACGAAATCGCCCGCGACGTGAAACAGGCCGCCGTACTCGGCGCCGGTATCATGGGTGGCGGTATTGCCTATCAGTCGGCGTCCAAAGGCACGCCGATCCTGATGAAAGACATCAACGAGCACGGTATCGAGCAGGGTCTGGCAGAAGCCGCGAAACTGCTGGTGGGCCGCGTTGATAAAGGCCGCATGACGGCTGCGAAAATGGCTGAAGTGCTTAACGGCATTCGTCCTACGCTGTCCTACGGTGATTTCGGCCACGTCGACCTGGTGGTCGAAGCGGTTGTCGAGAACCCGAAGGTCAAGCAGGCGGTACTGGCTGAAGTTGAAGCCCAGGTTAAAGAAGACACTATCCTGGCGTCCAACACCTCGACCATTTCCATCACCTTGCTGGCCAAGGCCCTCAAGCGCCCGGAAAACTTCGTCGGCATGCACTTCTTCAACCCGGTGCACATGATGCCGCTGGTGGAAGTGATTCGTGGCGAGAAGTCCAGCGAGCTGGCGGTTGCCACCACCGTTGCCTACGCCAAGAAAATGGGCAAGAACCCGATCGTGGTCAACGACTGCCCGGGCTTTTTGGTCAACCGCGTGCTGTTCCCGTACTTCGGCGGTTTCGCCAAGCTGGTCAGCGCCGGTGTGGACTTCGTGCGTATCGACAAGGTCATGGAAAAATTCGGCTGGCCAATGGGCCCGGCGTACCTGATGGACGTGGTCGGCATCGACACCGGCCACCACGGTCGCGACGTAATGGCTGAAGGCTTCCCGGACCGCATGAAAGACGACCGCCGCTCGGCGATCGACGCGCTCTACGAAGCCAAGCGCCTGGGCCAGAAGAATGGCAAGGGTTTCTACGCCTACGAGACCGACAAGAAGGGCAAGCAGAAGAAAGTGGCCGACCCATCGGTTCACGAAGTACTCGCGCCGGTCATCTACGAGCAGCGTGAAGTGTCCGACGAGGACATCGTCAACTGGATGATGATCGCCCTGTGCCTGGAAACCGTGCGTTGCCTGGAAGACGGCATCGTTGAAACCGCAGCCGAGGCCGACATGGGCCTGGTCTACGGCATTGGTTTCCCTCCATTCCGTGGTGGTGCGCTGCGTTACATCGATTCCATCGGTGTGGCCGAGTTCGTTGCCCTGGCTGATCAATACGCTGATTTGGGCCCGCTGTACCACCCGACCGCGAAGCTGCGCGAGATGGCCAAGAACGGCCAGAGCTTCTTCGGTTAAGCGCCCACGACTAGAGCGAGAATATTTATGAGCTTGAATCCAAGAGACGTCGTGATTGTCGACTTCGGTCGTACTCCGATGGGCCGCTCCAAGGGCGGCATGCACCGCAACACCCGTGCCGAAGACATGTCGGCGCACCTGATCAGCAAATTGCTGGAGCGCAACGTCAAGGTCGACCCTAACGAAGTCGAAGACGTGATCTGGGGCTGCGTCAACCAGACCCTGGAGCAGGGCTGGAACATCGCCCGCATGGCTTCCTTGATGACGCAGATCCCGCACACCGCTGCCGGCCAGACCGTCAGCCGCCTGTGTGGCTCGTCCATGAGCGCGCTGCACACTGCTGCGCAAGCGATCATGACCGGTAACGGTGATGTGTTCGTGGTCGGCGGCGTGGAGCACATGGGCCACGTCAGCATGATGCACGGTGTCGATCCGAACCCGCACATGTCCCTGTACGCGGCGAAAGCCTCGGGCATGATGGGCCTTACCGCAGAAATGCTCGGTAAAATGCACGGCATTACCCGCGAAGCCCAGGATGCATTCGGCGTGCGTTCCCACCAGCTCGCCCACAAGGCGACTGTGGAAGGCAAGTTCAAGGATGAAATCATCCCGATGAACGGCTACGACGAGAACGGTTTCCTGAAACTGTTCGACTACGACGAGACCATTCGTCCGGACACCACCCTGGAAAGCCTGGCGGCCTTGAAACCTGCCTTCAATCCAAAGGGCGGCACCGTGACAGCCGGTACTTCGTCGCAAATCACTGACGGTGCCTCGTGCATGATCGTGATGTCGGCCCAGCGTGCCCAGGACCTGGGTATCCAGCCGATGGCCGTGATCCGTTCGATGGCAGTTGCAGGTGTGGACCCGGCAATCATGGGCTATGGTCCAGTACCGGCCACACAAAAAGCATTGAAGCGCGCAGGCCTGACCATCTCCGACATCGACTTCTTCGAGCTCAACGAAGCTTTCGCCGCACAGGCCCTGCCAGTGCTGAAAGATTTGAAAGTACTCGACAAGATGAACGAGAAGGTTAACCTGCACGGCGGCGCGATTGCCTTGGGTCACCCGTTCGGGTGCTCCGGTGCACGTATCTCCGGCACGTTGCTTAACGTGATGAAGCAAAATGGCGGCAACCTTGGGGTTGCAACCATGTGCATTGGTCTCGGCCAAGGCATCTCCACCGTCTTCGAACGTATCTAAACGTTTCGCTGACGGAAGCCGGGGCCCAGTGCCCCGGTTTTTGTTTTTTGGAATTTTTTATTTTTTTTTTAACAAATTTTGTAAGAGGGCCAGAGCATGAAAGTCGAACCAGGGCTCTACCAGCATTATAAAGGTCCCAAGTACCGTGTTTTTAATGTGGCGCGGCATTCCGAGACCGAAGAGGAAGTGGTGTTTTACCAAGCACTGTATGGCGATTACGGCTTTTGGGTGCGTCCCTTGAGCATGTTCCTGGAGACCGTCGAAGTTGACGGCGAACAGGTCCCGCGCTTTGCTTTGATCGAGGTCGAACCCAGCCTTTTTTCCGCGCAATAAAGGCAGGCCGCGCAGAATGCTGCGCTTGACCTCACCTTGTTGCCACTATATATAGCGTTGCCGCGTCAGGCGCCAACCGCCTTTCACTTCTCGAATTCAGGAATTTTCCGATCCATGGGCAAATCGCTGGTCATTGTGGAATCCCCGGCTAAGGCCAAGACCATCAACAAGTACTTGGGTAACGAGTACGTGGTGAAGTCGAGTATCGGCCATATCCGAGACCTGCCCACCAGCGGTTCGGCTAGCGCCAGCAAGGAGCCAGCCGCCAAGCGCGGCAAGGCGGCTGCGGGCGAAGGTCCGGTGCTCACGCCTAAAGAGAAAGCGCGCAAGCAGCTGGTCTCGCGCATGGGTGTCGATCCCGATCATGGCTGGAAAGCCAAGTACGAGATCCTCCCGGGCAAGGAAAAGGTCATCGAAGAGCTGCGCCGGCTCGCCAAAGATGCTGACACCATCTATCTCGCAACCGACTTGGACCGCGAAGGGGAGGCTATTGCCTGGCACCTGCGGGAAGCCATCGGTGGTGACGACAGCCGCTACAAGCGGGTGGTGTTCAACGAAATTACCAAGAAGGCGATCCAGGAAGCCTTCTCCAAGCCGGGCGAACTGGACATTGACCGCGTCAATGCCCAGCAGGCCCGTCGCTTCCTCGACCGCGTCGTGGGTTACATGGTTTCGCCGCTGCTCTGGGCGAAAATCGCCCGTGGCCTGTCGGCCGGCCGTGTGCAATCGGTTGCGGTAAAGCTGGTGGTGGAGCGTGAGCGCGAGATTCGTGCGTTCAACCCCGAAGAATACTGGGAAGTTCACGCTGACCTGGGCACTGCCAAAGGCAACAACGTGCGCTTTGAAGTGGCCCGCGAGAAAGGCGAGGCTTTCAAGCCGCTCAACGAAGCCCAGGCCATGGCCGCGCTGGAGAAGCTCAAGTCTTCCAGCTACAGCATCGTCAAGCGTGAAGACAAACCCACCAGCAGCAAGCCGTCGGCGCCGTTCATCACCTCCACCCTGCAACAGGCCGCGAGTAACCGCCTGGGCTTTGGGGTGAAGAAGACCATGATGATGGCCCAGCGCTTGTACGAAGCGGGCTACATCACGTATATGCGTACCGACTCCACCAACCTGTCGCAAGACGCGGTGGCGATGGCGCGCACGTATATTGAAAGCGAGTTCGGCAAGAAGTACCTGCCGGAGAAGCCGAACGTCTATAGCAGCAAGGAAGGCGCACAAGAGGCTCACGAAGCGATTCGTCCCTCCGACGCCAACACCGAGCCAAGCAAGCTCAGTGGCATGGAGCGCGACGCTGAACGCCTCTACGAGCTGATCTGGCGCCAGTTCCTGGCGTGCCAGATGCTGCCGGCGCAATACTTGTCTACTACCGTCAGCGTGGGTGCTGGTGACTTCGAGCTGCGCGCCAAGGGCCGCATCCTCAAGTTCGACGGTTACACCCGTGTGATGCCGCAAATCGCCAAACCGGGCGACGATGACGTGCTGCCGGACATGGCCCAGGGCGATGTGTTGAAGCTGATCAAGCTCGACCCGTCCCAGCACTTCACCAAGCCGCCGGCGCGTTATTCGGAAGCCAGCCTGGTAAAAGAGATGGAAAAACGCGGTATCGGTCGTCCTTCGACCTACGCGGCGATCATCTCCACCATCCAGGACCGCGGCTACGTGGCGCTGCACAACCGCCGTTTCTACTCGGAAAAGATGGGCGACATCGTCACCGAGCGCCTGTCCGAGAGCTTCTCCAACCTGATGGACTACGGCTTCACCGCCGGCATGGAAGAGAACCTCGATGACGTGGCCCAGGGCGAACGCGACTGGAAAAACGTACTCGACGAGTTCTACGGCGACTTCAAGAAGAAACTCGAAGTGGCTGAAAGCGCCGAGAACGGCATGCGTGCCAACCAGCCGGTGATGACCGACATTCCGTGCCTCACCTGCGGCCGCCCGATGCAGATTCGTACCGCATCCACCGGCGTGTTCCTCGGTTGCTCGGGTTACAGCCTGCCGCCGAAGGAGCGTTGCAAGGCCACCGTCAACCTGGTGCCGGGCGATGAAATCGCTGCCGATGACGAGGGTGAATCCGAGTCGCTGGTACTGCGTGGCAAGCACCGTTGCCCGATCTGCAGCACAGCGATGGACGCCTACCTGCTGGACGAGAAGCACAAGCTGCACATCTGCGGTAACAACCCGGATTGCAACGGCTACGAGATCGAAGAAGGCACTTATCGCATCAAGGGCTACGAAGGCCCGAGCCTGGAATGCGATAAGTGTGGCAGCGAGATGCAGCTCAAGACCGGCCGTTTCGGCAAGTTCTTCGGCTGCACCAACCCGACCTGCAAGAACACCCGCAAACTGCTGAAAAGCGGTGACGCGGCACCGCCGAAGATGGACCCGGTGAAGATGCCTGAACTCAAGTGCGAGAAGGTAAACGACACCTACATCCTGCGTGACGGCGCTTCGGGGTTGTTCCTGGCTGCCAGCCAGTTCCCGAAAAACCGCGAGACCCGTGCTCCGCTGGTAATCGAGATCGTGCCGCACAAAGATGAGATCGATCCGAAGTACCACTTCCTCTGCGAAGCGCCGAAGAAGGATCCGGACGGTCGCCCGGCCGTGATCCGCTACAGCCGCAAGACCAAGGAGCAGTACGTGCAGACCGAAGTTGAAGGCAAGCCTACCGGCTGGAAAGCGTTCTACGACGGTGGCAAGTGGAAAGTCGAGGACAAGCGCCAAGGCGCCTGATTCGATCAGCCACATGAACAAAGGCCGCCTTTCCAGGCGGCCTTTTTTTGCGCTTGCAGTGGGCTTGGTTGATCCGTGACACTGTTCAGCCAGCATCACGCCTTATTCGTTGTGGAGACTGCCTTCATGGCCAACGAACTCTATACCCGTACCAACCAGAAAATTTACTTCGCGGGTTTGTCCCTGGAAGCCCTTGGCCGCGCCGAGGAAGGCAAGGAGATGAACGCTATCGCACTGGTACAGGCCGGGCGTGAAGCCGCGCTATTCCACCTGTATGGCGCCTTGCTTGGCCTGTGCCATGAGATCGCCGGGTTCTATCGCCTGCCTCAGGCCGGTTCGCCGCGCGCAGAGATGATCATCAATCGCGATGTGCTGGAGTCCATGGCTATCCCGGAATTGGCCGAGCTGGTGGAGATGGCGCAAAGCCCGGACAGTTGGCTGGCACGATTGCTGGTAGCCCACGCCGAAATGTTCCAGCCTCCGCGCGTGAAGCACACCCCCAAAGGTGATGTGACCCAGCCGTTGATCGTGGCCGTGAGCCTGGACGAAGAAGGGCCAGAGCCGTTAAGCCGGGAAGAGCTGGAAAGCTGGCGGCAAGAGCTAAAGAAGCTGGCCATTCGGTTTCGTGATGGTTTGAACGAGTGCTGAGTTAACTTGGGTGCCATTCATCAAGCCGTAAAGAAAGCTGTTCAGATCCTCAGCTAGGCCCCTCTGATGACTGATATAATGCCGGCCTTTCGTGGAGAACAGACTTTTATGCCAACGTCCTTTCTGGAAATTGTTGAACTGCCTGACGGCCGAATCGAGCTGCGCCGGGCTGAGGACGAGGGTTCTCTGGTGATTTTGGACTTTTCCGAGGACGCAAAAGCGTTCCTGCAAGGCCAGCACGTGGAAGTGGCAAAAGCCATGTTGAGCGTAGGTGTGCAGATGGCGGGGCGCCTGGCTGAAGGCGAGCCAGAGAAGGAAGACGGCCCGCGGATTCTTCACTGATTGTGTTGAGTGGACCTATTGTGGTGAGCGGGCTTGCCCCGCGCAGGGCTGCGAAGCGGGCCTCAATAGAATGAACGCGATGTATCAGGTATTCCACAGTGCCTGTTTTGGGGCCGCTTCGCAGCCCGGCGCGGGGCAAGCCCGCTCACCACAATAATCCCTGCCACAAGCCCCTCCACAGGGCTGGCCAGTGGCACATCGTAGCGGCATATCGTTTTATCCCAACCGAATGTTCAAGCTCTGTGCATCGCCCGTACGTGCGGCGCTGATCAGTTGCTGCCTGGCCGCTGTGGTCAGCGGGTTCAACCAACTGACCACCGTATGGCTGCGGCCCAGGCGCAAGGCTTCGCAAGTCAACTGTTGGGCGCTTTGAGCGCCGCGCGGTTGCAGCAACAGGATACGCTCGCGGTTCAGGCCGGCGTCCCGCAGCCAGGCCTGGGTCAGGCTGGACGGCGGGGCGATCAGCGTCAGCCAGCGGGCGTCCTGTTCCTCGCTCAATTCACGAAGAATCGGCGCCAGCAGGCTCAGGCAGTTCCCGGCAGCACCGCGCAACGACAGCTCACTGAACGCCTCGGGTTCGGCGCTCCAGGGCGCTTCGACCGTTTCCTTGAGGATGGGCGCAAGGGGCTGGGCCATAAAGGCCTCAAACAGCGACAGTTGAGTGTGTTGTGGGGTCTGTAGGAACTGCATGATGCCTCCGTTAGCGGCGAATAACGCCGACGCTCAAGCCTTCAATCACCAGGTCCTGGTCTTTCAGGTTCACTTCAATCGGCGCGAATTCAGGGTTCTCGGCCAGGAGCCAGACCTTGCTGCCTTCGCGCTTGAAGCGTTTAACCGTCACTTCATCGCCAATACGGGCGACGACGATCTGGCCATTGCGGGCTTCACGTGTGGTGTGGACGGCCAGCAGGTCGCCGTCGAAAATACCCACGTCCTTCATGCTCATGCCGTGGACTCGCAACAGGTAGTCGGCACGGGGATGGAAGAAGGTCGGGTTGATGTTGCAGGACTCCTCGACGTGCTGTTGCGCCAGGATCGGCGCACCGGCTGCGACCCGGCCGATGATCGGCAGCGTCGACTCGTCGACCTTGGCTTCGAAGCCAGGGATGCGAATGCCGCGTGAAGCACCCGGGGTCATCTCGATCGCACCTTTGCGGGCGAGGGCCTTGAGGTGTTCTTCGGCGGCGTTGGGTGACTTGAATCCCAGTTTCAGCGCAATTTCTGCCCGGGTCGGCGGGTAGCCGTTGTCATCGAGGCAGCGCTTGATAAAAGCCAGAATCTCAGCTTGGCGTGGCGTCAGTTTTAGCATGTTGATCGCTCTGTCTTTTTATACAGTGACTGGGATTATATACAGTGGACTGCGCTTGGCAATCACCGTTTTCAGTCACTCCGCTGGACGGTCGTTTGTCGTCCTTCCTACAGGCTGGAGATAGCGCAACCTACAGACCTTGGCGAATGTGATTAAATGGCCATGAAATCGGTGACCGACCAGCCGCAAACGGACCTGCAGGCTTGACAAGACATAGCTTGAAACGTATGTTTCAAACAAGTGTTTGTCAGGCGGAGTAGCCATGGCCCAGTCGGAAACCGTTGAACGCATTCTCGATGCTGCCGAGCAGTTGTTCGCGGAAAAAGGATTTGCTGAAACTTCATTGCGGCTGATTACCAGCAAGGCCGGGGTTAACCTGGCGGCAGTGAATTACCATTTCGGCTCCAAGAAAGCGCTGATCCAGGCGGTGTTCTCACGTTTCCTGGGGCCTTTTTGCATCAGCCTCGACCGTGAGCTGGAGCGTCGCCAGGCCAAGCCTGAAAACAAGCCAAGGCTGGAAGACCTGCTGGAAATCCTCGTCGAGCAAGCCTTGGTGGTTCAGCCTCGCAGCGGCAATGACCTGTCGATCTTCATGCGCTTGCTGGGCCTGGCGTTCAGCCAGAGCCAGGGCCACCTGCGTCGCTACCTGGAAGACATGTACGGCAAGGTGTTCCGCCGCTATATGCTGCTGGTCAACGAAGCCGCGCCGCGTATCCCGCCGATCGAACTGTTCTGGCGCGTGCACTTCATGCTCGGTGCCGCGGCGTTCAGCATGTCCGGGATCAAGGCGTTGCGGGCGATTGCCGAGACTGACTTTGGCGTCAACACCTCCATCGAGCAGGTAATGCGCCTGATGGTGCCGTTCCTCGCCGCCGGCATGCGTGCCGAAACCGGCGTCACCGACCAGAGCATGGCGGCCGCCCAGTTGCGCCCCCGCAGTAAGTCGGTACCGGCCCCGGCCAAGGTTTAACCCATGCCGGGTGTGCGCGGCCGCTTGCATCCGCTAAGCTAGCTGCCCATGCCGATTTCAGCTATTTACCCACACCCTGTTGCTCTCGCTGAACGTCCGTCTCCAGACCCAATACTGGCGATGCGATCTCGCGAGGGCTTCGGGCTGCGTGCGTTATTTAAGGAAGCTTTATGACCCAAGCCCTGCAAGGCTCTTTGATGGTGGACGTCGCCGGTACCTGGCTGACGGCTGAAGATCGTCACCTGTTGCGTCAGCCCGAGGTGGGCGGCCTGATCATTTTTGCGCGCAATATCGAGCACCCGCGCCAGGTGCGTGAGTTGAGCGCCGCGATTCGCGCTGTGCGTCCGGACCTGTTGCTGGCCGTCGACCAGGAAGGCGGCCGCGTACAGCGCTTGCGCCAGGGTTTCGTGCGCCTGCCGGCGATGCGAGCCCTGGCGGACAACCCGAATGCCGAGCAACTGGCCGAGCAGTGCGGCTGGGTCATGGCCACTGAAGTGCTGGCGGTCGGCCTGGACCTGAGCTTCGCCCCGGTACTCGACCTCGATTACCAGCGCAGCGCAGTCGTGGGCACTCGCGCCTTTGAAGGCAACCCCGAGCGCGCCGCCGTGCTCGCCGGGGCTTTTATCCGCGGCATGAACAGCGCCGGCATGGCAGCCACAGGTAAACACTTCCCTGGGCACGGATGGGCCGAAGCCGACTCCCACGTCGCCATTCCCAATGATGAGCGCAGCCTGGAACAGATTCGCGCCAATGACCTGGTACCGTTTGCACGCTTGAGCAATCAACTGGCGGCGGTCATGCCGGCCCATGTGATTTATCCACAGGTCGACGCGCAACCGGCCGGTTTCTCCCGGCGCTGGTTGCAGGACATCCTGCGCGGCGAGTTGCAGTTTGACGGGGTGATCTTCAGTGACGACCTGTCTATGGCCGGCGCTCATGTAGTCGGTGATGCCGCCGGCCGTATCGAGGCAGCGCTGACTGCGGGCTGCGATATGGGCTTGGTGTGCAATGACCGGGCTGCTGCCGAACTGGCATTGAGTGCTGCCCAGCGCATGAAGGTCACGCCGTCGGCGCGTATTGCGCGGATGCGAGGGCAGGCTGTGGCTTCGACCGAGTACAAGCAGGATCCGCGTTGGTTGGCGGCGTTGGGTGCGCTGCGAGATGCTCAATTGATCGATTAAGACCGTCTCGCGTCCATCGCAGGCAAGCCAGCTCCCACAGGGAAATGCATTCCAGGTGTGGGGGCGGGCTTGCCCGCGATAGCGGTCTTAAAGTCAGCGCTTCTCTTGCTTGTGAGGCAGCGGCGCAAACAACGCCTCAATGTCCTCATTCCCCAGCTTCCAATCCCCCGTCGTGCGCCCATCCAGAATGCCCGCCGCCAGATCAGATTTTTCCTTCTGCAAATGCTGGATTTTCTCTTCCACGGTGCCCCGGGCAATCATCTTGTAGACGAATACCGGCTTCTCCTGGCCAATGCGATACGCACGGTCGGTCGCCTGGTTTTCGGTGGCCGGGTTCCACCACGGGTCGTAGTGAATCACCGTGTCTGCTTCCGTCAGGTTAAGCCCGACACCGCCTGCCTTCAGGCTGATCAGAAAAATCTGCAGTTTGCCGCTCTGGAAGTCCTTCACCGGCGTGCGCCGATCCCGGGTTTGCCCGGTCAGCAGTGCGTAGGCCACGCCGCGTTTTTTCAATTCGGCTTCGATCAGGCTCAACATCGAGGTGAACTGGGAAAACAGTAGAATCCTGCGCCCTTCGGCAAACAACTCCTCCAGCATCTCCAGCAAACTGTCGAGCTTGCCCGAGCTGCTGCCCTTGGCCGGCAACGTTGCATCATTGACCAAGCGCAAATCACAGCACACCTGGCGCAGCTTGAGCAGCGCTTCCAGGATGATGATCTGGCTGCGGGCCACGCCCTTGCGGGTGATCTCGTCGCGGACTTTCTTGTCCATCGCCAGGCGCATGGTTTCGTACACATCGCGTTGGGCTTCATTGAGGTCAACCCAGTGGATGATCTCGGTCTTGGGCGGCAATTCCGTCGCCACCTGTTCCTTGGTACGGCGCAGCAGGAACGGCTTGATCCGACCATTGAGGTGCTGCAATCGCACGTCGCTGCCGCGCTTTTCGATCGGTACGCGGTAATCGCGGTTGAAGCTTTTTACGTCCCCCAGCCAACCCGGCAGCAGGAAGTGGAACAGCGACCACAGCTCGCCCAAGTGGTTTTCCAGCGGCGTACCGCTGAGGCACAGGCGTTGGCGGGCATTCAGTTCGCGGGCCGCCTGGGCCGCCTTGCTGTTGGGGTTCTTGATGTACTGCGCTTCGTCGAGGATCAACACGTGCAAGGGCAGGGCGGCCAGTTGCTCGATGTCTTTGGGCAGCAGGGCGTAGGTGGTCAGCAGCAGGTCGTAGTCCTGCAACTGTTGGAAATGTTTCTTACGCCCGGCGCCATACAGCGCCAGTACTTTGAGCTGCGGCGTGAAGTGCGCCGCTTCATCGAGCCAGTTCGGGATCAGGCTGGTGGGCATCACCACCATGCACGGTCGGTCCAGGCGCCCGGCGATTTTCTCGCTCAGAATATGCGCCAGGGTTTGCAGGGTTTTGCCCAGGCCCATGTCATCCGCGAGAATCCCGCCGACGTCGAGCTGGCGCAGCGACTGCATCCAGCTCAGGCCTTCCAGCTGATAAGGGCGCAATGTCGCGTTCAAACCTTCGGGCGCTTCGCAGCTGAAATCCTTGATGTCCCGCAGGCGCTGGGCGAAGTTGCGGATCTTTTCGCCGCCTTCCCATTGCAGTGGCAGGTCTTCCAGCGGGTTGAGGCGAATGGCGTCGGCCTTGGCCAGGCGCAGCGCGGTAGTGCCTGGCTCTTGCAGGTAGAACTCGCCCAGGGTCGCCAGCACCGGTTTCAGCCGGCCGTAGGGCAGCGCCACTTGCAATGGACCATGGCCGTTGGGCAGGCCTGGAATGTTCACCAAAATCAACTCGTCATCGCGGCGCCGGGCGAGTTTTTCCGGGTTGAGGATCTCGGTGTGGGAGCGCATCAGGTTCAACAGGATCGGCAGCAAACTCAGGCGCTCGCCGTTGACGATGATCCCCAGTTCCAGGTCGAACCAGTCACGCTCCGGCACTTCGTCGACGCTGGCATACCAGTCGTCGACGGCGCTCAGGTCGAAACCGAAATCCTCATCGATCTGCAGTTCCCAGCCTTGGGCGCGCAGGGTAGGGGAGGCATTCAGGGTGAAGTTCAGCCAGGCGCTGTCATTGACCATCTCGAACAGCTCGCCGGCGCTTTCCGGCAGGGCCTTGCTCTGGCGCGTGGCGATCTTGAAGCCCAGCAGCCGCAGTTGTTCGCGAAACTGTTGCTCCAGCTCGGGGTGGCGCTTGATCCGCAGGCTCTGCTGCTCCTGGCGCACGATGATGTCGGCGTTCTTCTGGCCGCTGACGTAGTTGCCCAGGTAGTTGAAGGACAACGCCGCCCGGTGCTGGATATAACGCTGCATCTTGCCGTTGCGCGGCTCAAAGGCGCTGAACTCGATACTCGCCAGCCACAAACGTGGTACCGGCTGCACGTCTTCCATCAACACTTGCGGCAGTACCACGCGGTTATCCAGCACCGCCTGGAGTTTCTCCAGCAACTCGGCATCCTGGGCCGCCGCCGGGTAGGCCAGGGTTTCCTGGACCTTGAGCAGCACGGCGGCGATGTGTTTGCAGTTGGTGTGCACGGGGCAGGTGCAGCGGCTGTCTACCAGGATCAACGCGCCTTTGGCGGATTCGCGCAGGGAGATGGTCTGGCGGTACACATTGCCGCCCGAGCCTTCGCAGCTGGCAATGATGGTGCTGTCGCCGGATTCCACAATGCGCACGCGGTTTTCCAGGGCGTAGCGCCGGCCGCGCTCAAGGCTTTGCTCTTTAAAGCGATTGGCCCACGAAGGGGCCAGGGGTTTGGTCAACGATGACGTCAGGGGCATGGTGCTGGATCAGTCCTGGACGTCGGGCGGCGGTGCGCTGGGCGGTTTGGCGGTCAGCGAAGTGATCTTGATCAACAGGGCGAGGTGGCCGCCGTCCAGGTAGTTGAGCTGGTTGTTCTTGGTGCGCACGTCTTGCTGGCTGAGGTGCTCACTGGCAATCACGCTGCCGTTGGCGTCGAACTGGTTGACCCAGAAGTCTGCGTCAATATCGGTAAAACGCCCAAGTTGCAGGCTCAGGGTGCCTTCAATCGGGAACTGGCCGAACTGTTCCGTGCCGTCACTGATCGCCAGCTTGACCGGCTGCTCACCGAGGTTTTGTTCCCACGTGCGGTGCAGCAACACCGTGTAGCTATTGTCGGCATTGAGTTTTTCGACGATGTTGCCCAGCCGCGGCGGGCTCATTTTGTCGGCCGGCAGGCGTGGCGCGCCGGCGTCCCAGTTTTCTGGCGCTGCACGGCTGTTGATCACCGGCTCGGCGTTCTGGCGCACCAGGATCATCTCCACCAGGTACGGGCTGTCGGCGAACGCCGAAGGGGCAACGACCACCAACAACAAGCTCAAAATGCGGAACAGGCGCATTGGGGCGTCCTTCAAGCAGATTTCGGGATGAGGCGCTCAAACAGCGCCTCCAGTGTATTAAAGCGTTCTTCGGCGCGTTCCATCGGCACCATGAATTTGAACAGCGTAGCCCCTTCGAACTTGTAGCGATTGGGTTGGCCCTGAATCAGCTTGATCAGCACCAATGGGTCCACCGGCGTCTGTGCTTCGAACTCGATACGCCCGCCTTGCGGCCCGGCATCGACTTTCTTTATACCAAGCTGTTCGGCCTGCAATTTCAGCAGGGTCAGGCGCACCAGGTTCTTGGTCGGTTCCGGCAGCAGGCCGAAGCGGTCGATCATCTCCACCTGCAGGTCCTTGAGGCCTTCTTCGTCGGAGGCCGAGGCGATGCGTTTGTACAGAATCAGCCGCGCGTGCACATCGGGCAGGTAGTCTTCGGGAATCAACGCCGGCAAGCGCAGGTTGATTTCCGGGCCGCCACCCAGTGGTTGGTCGAGGTTTGGTTGCTCGCCCTTGCGGATGGCTTTGACCGCCCGTTCGAGCATCTCCATATAAAGAGTGAAACCCACCGCCTGGATCTGCCCGCTCTGGCCGTCGCCCAGCAATTCGCCGGCGCCGCGGATTTCCAGGTCGTTGGTGGCCAGCACAAAGCCGGCGCCGAGGTCCTGGGTGTTGGCGATCGCTTCCAGGCGCTTCTCGGCGTCGGAGGTGATCTGCTGGCGCGGTGGCGTCAGCAAATAGGCATACGCCTGGTGGTGGCTGCGCCCGACTCGGCCGCGCAACTGGTGCAACTGCGCCAGGCCGAACTTGTCGGCGCGCTCGATGATGATGGTGTTGGCGCTGGGCACGTCGATGCCGGTCTCGATGATGGTCGAGGCGATCAGCACGTTGAAGCGCTTGTGGTAGAAGTCGCTCATAACCTGTTCGAGTTCGCGTTCGCGCATCTGCCCGTGGCCGATGGCGATCCGGGCTTCCGGCACCAGTTCGGCGAGGTCGGCGGCGCATTTCTCGATGGTTTTTACATCGTTGTGCAGGTAGTACACCTGGCCGCCACGCAGCAACTCCCGCAGCAGGGCTTCCTTGACCGTGCTTTTGTTCTGCTCCATGACGAAGGTACGCACCGACAAGCGGCGCGCCGGTGGCGTGGCGATGATCGACAGGTCGCGCATGCCCGACACCGCCATGTTCAGCGTGCGCGGAATCGGCGTGGCGGTGAGGGTCAGGATGTCGACTTCGCTGCGTAGGTTTTTCAGCTGTTCTTTTTGACGCACACCGAAGCGGTGCTCTTCGTCGATGATCACCAGCCCCAGGTTTTTGATCTTCACATCGTCCGACAGCAACTTGTGCGTGCCGATGACGATGTCGATCTTGCCTTGCGCCAGGTCGGCGATGGCCGCGTTCACTTCCTTGGCCGACTTGAAGCGGCTCATCACTTCTACGGTCACCGGCCAGTCGGCAAAGCGGTCGCGGAAGCTGTTGTAGTGCTGTTGGGCGAGCAGGGTGGTCGGCACCAGGATCGCCACCTGCCGGCCGCCATGCACCGCAATAAAGGCGGCGCGCATCGCCACTTCGGTCTTGCCGAAGCCCACGTCGCCGCACACCAGGCGGTCCATCGGCTTGGGCGCCAGCATGTCGGCCCGCACCGCGTCGATAGTGGTTTGCTGGTCCGGGGTTTCTTCGAAGGCGAAGCCGGCGCTGAAGGTCGCGTAGTCGGCTTTTGGGTCGGCAAACGCATAACCTTCGCGCGCGGCACGGCGGGCATAAATGTCGAGCAGCTCGGCGGCCACATCGCGTACCTGTTCGGCGGCCTTGCGCTTGGCTTTCTGCCAGGTCTCGGAGCCCAGGCGGTGCAATGGCGCGAGTGCGTCGTCGCTGCCGGTGTAGCGGGCGATCAGGTGCAGGTTGGCCACGGGCACGTAGAGCTTGGCGCCCTCGGCGTATTCCATGGTGAGGAATTCAGCCACCTGGTTGTCGATCTCCAGGGTCTGCAGGCCCAGGTAGCGACCCACACCGTGGTCGATATGCACCACCGGCGCGCCTTCGCGCAGTTCGGTGAGGTTCTTGATCACCGCATCGTTGTTGGCGTCGGCGCGTTTTTCGCGACGACGACGCTGCATCACGCGTTGGCCGAACAGCGGGCTCTCGGCAATCAAGGCCAGGGCCGGATCATCCAGCAGCAGACCTTCGTTCAGCGGCGCGATGGTGATCGCCAGGCGGTGCTTGCTTGCGACAAAGTCCGGCCAACTGTCGACGGTTTTCGGGCGCAACTTGAGACGTTCCAGCAGTTCCAGCAGCACCTCGCGGCGCCCGGCGGACTCGGCGGTAAACAACACGCGGCCGGGGAAGTCACCGAGGAAATTCGACAGCGCTTCCAGCGGCTGACTGGCCTTGGCTTCAATCGCCAGGTTCGGCAGCGCTTGCGCCGGGAAGCGCTCGCGGCCGGCACCTGTATCCACGTCCTGCTGGCTGGCGACTACGCGAGGCCAGTGCTTCAGGCGGGCGAAGCAGTCTTCCACCGGCAGGAACAATTCGGCCGGTGGCAATAAAGGGCGCGACGGGTCGACGCGGCGTTCTTCATAACGGTTGCGCACGTCATTCCAGAAGTTCTCCGCCGCCTGTTCGATGCCTGGCAGCGAGAACACT
The DNA here is from genome assembly GCF_055409485.1 of Pseudomonas sp. A125. Lineage (NCBI taxonomy): Bacteria > Pseudomonadati > Pseudomonadota > Gammaproteobacteria > Pseudomonadales > Pseudomonadaceae > Pseudomonas > Pseudomonas sp. A125. The sequence continues at coordinate 258,281 of NZ_JBUZVP010000001.1, read as the reverse complement.
TGGGTGTCCTGGGGCAGGTAATCAAAGAGGGTCGAGGTTTCATCGAAGAACAGTGGCAGGTAGTACTCGATACCGGCGGGGGTAATCCCGCTGCTTAAATCCTGAAAGATCGGGCAACGACGGAAGTCCACATCAAAACGTTCGCGGAAACGCGCCTTGAAGCGTGTGACCGCGTCTTTTTGCAACGGGAATTCCCGGGCCGGCAGCAGCTTGATCGACTGCACCTTGTCGATGGAGCGCTGGTTTTCCGGATCGAAGGTGCGCAGGGTTTCAATTTCGTCGTCGAACAGGTCGATCCGGTACGGCAGTTTGCTGCCCATCGGGAACAGGTCGATCAACGCACCCCGCACCGCGAACTCACCATGCTCGTACACCGTGTCGACGCAGCGATAACCACTGGCTTCAAGCCGGGTGCGCATCTGTTCCACGTCGAGCTTCTGGCCAATGTCCAGCACCAGGCTGCTGCCCAGCAGGAACTTGGTCGGCGCCAGGCGGTGCAAGGCCGTGGTGATCGGCACCACCAGCACGCCGTGGGCCAGTTCCGGCAAGCGGTACAGGCTGGCGATGCGCTGGGAAATGATGTCCTGGTGCGGCGAGAACAGATCGTAGGGCAGGGTTTCCCAGTCCGGGAAATGCAGTACCGGCAAATCGGGGGCGAAGAAACTCAGCTCCTGTTCCAACCGCTCGGCACTTTGGCTGTCGGCGGTGAGCAGCAGGGTAAAGCGCTTGGCAGCGCTGGCAGCCTCGGCGATAGCCAGGCTGAGGGCGGCACCGGGCAGGTTGCCCCAGTGCTGTTTACCTGCCGCAGCAGGGAGAATCGGTAGACGCAGAACGGGCACGGAAGGTTGAGCTCCAAGCGTTGCGACAAAGTCGGTAATTGTAACGGCCCCGGGTGCCGCCTGTCAGTTGCTGACTGAGCCTATTACGGTTTGTAGGAAATGTAGTGGCTAAGACAAACAAAGGCGCCTTTTGACTCATTATGTAGTGCCGAAATCGGCGTATGTTTCGGAGGGTTACGGACACTTTGTCACATTGGTCCAACAGGGGGTGCCCTGAAAGCCACGTATTTACTGGGCTCCAGCGCGGCGATATTTTTTTGCAAGGGGTTTTGTTGCTGGGTGCGCATTGCTCCGGGGGCGGTCGGGCGGCATAATGTAGCCCCTTTTTTCTGCCCCTACATGTGGAAGGTTCCCGTGACTCAGAAGCCCGACCAGTGTCTTGGTGAATGGATCGACCGTGAAGCACTCGCTGAAGCGATGATTCCGCTTATCGGTCAGCTATACCGCAATAACAATGTGGTGAGCTCGATCTATGGCCGCAGCCTGATCAACCAATCAGTCATCGCGATTCTCAAGGCTCATCGCTTTGCTCGCCATCGTTCCGCCGACGACAGCGAACTCTCCGTCCACGAAACATTCCCCCTGCTTAAAGCCATGAGCGAGCTCAAGCTCGGCGCGGCTTCGGTAGACCTGGGCAAGCTGGCTTACAAATTCCGCAAGGAAGGCGCTGGCCGCACCGCCGAGCAGTTCGTCCGTGAAGAAATGGCCGATGTGGTTGGCCAGCAAAACGCTGCTGCCCGCAAAGGCACCGACGTGGTGCTGTACGGCTTCGGTCGTATCGGCCGTCTGCTGGCACGCATCCTGATCGAAAAAACCGGTGGCGGCGACGGCCTGCGCCTGCGTGCCATCGTGGTTCGCAAAGGTGCAGAAAACGACCTGACCAAACGCGCAAGCCTCTTGCGTCGTGACTCGGTACACGGTCCGTTCAACGGCACCATCGTCATCGACGAAGAAAACAACACCATCACCGCCAACGGTAACCTGATCCAGGTGATCTACGCGAAGAACCCGGCCGAGGTGGATTACACCCAGTACGGCATCAAGGACGCCCTGCTGGTGGACAACACCGGTGTATGGCGCGACGCCGAAGGCCTGGGCCAGCATCTGGCTTGCCCGGGTATCGACCGCGTTGTTTTGACGGCGCCTGGCAAGGGCAAGCTGAAGAACATCGTGCACGGCATCAACCACGGCGAAATCACCGCTGACGACAAGATCGTGTCTGCTGCTTCCTGCACCACCAACGCCATCGTGCCGGTGCTGAAAGCGGTGAACGACAAGTTCGGCATCGTTAACGGTCACGTTGAAACGGTTCACTCGTACACCAACGACCAGAACCTGATCGACAACTTCCATAAGGGCGATCGCCGTGGCCGTAGCGCCGCGCTGAACATGGTGATCACCGAGACCGGTGCTGCCACCGCTGCTGCCAAGGCTCTGCCCGAGCTGGCCGGCAAGCTGACTGGCAACGCGATTCGTGTTCCGACGCCGAACGTGTCGATGGCCATTCTCAACCTGAACCTTGAGAAAGCCGCCACCCGTGAAGAGATGAACGAGTACCTGCGCTACATGGCGCTGCACTCCGATCTGCATAAGCAAATCGACTTCGTCAATTCCCAGGAAGTGGTTTCCACCGACTTCGTGGGTTCGCGCCACGCCGGTGTGGTGGATGCCGAGGCAACCATCACCCAGGATAACCGCGTTGTTCTGTACGTTTGGTACGACAACGAATTCGGTTACAGCTGCCAGGTGGTTCGTGTGATGGAAGATATGGCCGGGGTTAACCCGCCAGCATTCCCGCGTTAAGCATCAGCAGTAAATGAAAAAGCCCCGACTGGTTCGGGGCTTTTTTGTGTCTTTGGGTTTTGTGTTGCTTGTACCGGCCTCATCGCAGGCAAGCCAGCTCCCACATGTTGATGTGTGAATACATTCAACTGTGGGAGCTGGCTTGCCTGCGATAGCGATCGATCAAGCGCCGCCGACTATCGAAGCCTGCGCGGTACGCAGCTCATGACGGTTGCCCTTGAACAGGATCAGTGTGGCCACCAAGCCCAGTACTGCCGCGCCGCTGAGCCAGATGCCCGGCGCTGCCTTGTTGTCCAGCACGTGGATCAGGTAGGTACAGGCCGCTGGAGTAAAGCCACCGAAGGTTGCTGTCGCCAGGCTGTAGGCCAGGGAGAAACCCGTGGTGCGTACTTCTACCGGCATGATTTCGGTCAGCGCTACAACCATTGCGCCGTTGTACGAGCCATACAAGAACGACAGCCAGAGCAACACGATCAGCAGATGGCTGAAACTCGGGTTGGCCACCAGCCACGACAGCGCCGGATAGGCGGTGAGGATTGCCAGGATAGTCGCCCCCAGCAGCAGGGGCTTACGCCCGATCTTGTCGGACACCGCGCCCATCACCGGCAGCCAGATGAAGTTCGAGATGCCCACGCACACGGTCACCAGCAGCGCATCGAAATCCGACAAGTGCAATTCGGCCTTGCCGAAGGTCGGGGTATAGGCGGTGATCAGGTAAAACGACACGGTGGTCATCACCACCAATGCCATGCCCGCGATAACGATGCCGAAGTTCTGACCGATCGAACGGATGATTTCCTGCAGGGTAGGGCGGTGTTTACGCGCCTGGAATTCCGGGGTTTCTTCCAGGGAGCGACGAATCACGAAGATCACCGGCACGATCAGGCAACCAATCAGGAACGGCACGCGCCAGCCCCAGTCACCCATTTCTTCCGGACTGAGCCAGTGGTTCAGGCCCACGCCCAGCAGGCCGGCGAACACCACAGCCGCTTGCTGGCTGGCGGACTGCCAACTGACAAAGAAACCTTTGCGGCCCGGTGTGGCGATTTCCGCCAGGTACACCGACACGCCGCCCAGCTCGACACCGGCGGAGAAGCCTTGCAGCAGGCGACCGAACAGCACGATCAACGGCGCCGCAACGCCCAGGGTGGCATACCCGGGCACACAGGCGATCAACACGGTACCAGCAGCCATCATCGCCAGGGTGATCACCAAGCCCTTTTTACGGCCGTGACGGTCGATGTAGGCACCGAGGAAAATCGCGCCCAGCGGACGCATCAGGAACCCGGCACCGAAGGTCGCCAGGGACAGCATCAGGGATGCGAAAGCGCTGTCGGTGGGGAAAAATGTCTTGGCAATGGCCGTGGCGTAAAAGCCATAGACCATGAAGTCGAACATCTCGAGGAAGTTACCGCTGACAACGCGAAAGATCGCCTTGCCCTTGCCCGTTGTGGTGGACATGTCATGCACTCATTTTGGCTATCTTATTAGTAATCCCTGGTCGCAACCGTCCTTGCTGTTAAAAGCCCTGGCACGAAGCTGGCGCTGAACAGTTTTGTAACGATATGTGTATAAGCCACCACAGGCAACAAAAAACCGATAGCAAGCTGGCAAATTGCCGCAGGGCTGCGGGTGATGAAAGTCCAATGCGGGAGCGATCAATTGAGGAGGGTATTTCGCAGGCTGTCGGACAGGCCTTTCGGTGCCAGCCAGATGCCGAGATAAGCCTTTGCCAGCGCGTCATCGCGGCTGCTGAAAACCACCGTGCCGTTGATTTCCAGGCTCAACCCGCGCTGTGGCCGAAAATCCAGGGCATAACGGTCACCGCTGCGGATATCGCGAAAGCTTTTGTGCAATTGATCCAGTTCGGGCTTCAGGCGGGCGAGGGCGGTGGCTTTCTGCTGGCGTTCAAGGGTGGCCGTCGCCGCCTTGATCACATCGTTGCGGTCGATATCGCGAAAGTAATACAGCTCCAGGCGCAGGTCTTTTTGCTGGTCCAGGGCCTGTTTGGCGCTCAGGTCAGGTTGGGCGAACAGCGCCGCCGCATACACATCTGCCCACAGGTAGGTCAGGACGGCCTGGTTTTTCAGAACCAGTTGATGAGATTGCGCCGCAAAATCGGCTTGTTTGAGGCGATCAGCCTCATTCGCCAACACCGGGACCGAAAACATCAGTAATAAACAAATAACCACATGTCGCATAATGGCCCGCTCTGGAAGGTGCTTACCTACAGGTTAATTCAATAACGAGCGCCGTGTAGTAAAGGCAAAACTGGCCTACGACGCGACCAAGGGTTAATGTGCGCGACGTTGAGCCTTCTATAGACTGTGCCCCGGCTCACACACTTGAGCCACATTGATCCTTCATGACCGCTGGCCGCGGCATGATTTAGCCAGGCGTCCAACCGTGCGCCCTGGCCTGTTCTGAGGAGTACGCATGGCTGTCTACAACTACGACGTGGTGGTACTGGGTTCCGGCCCAGCTGGAGAAGGTGCGGCGATGAACGCCGCCAAAGCAGGGCGCAAGGTGGCGATGGTCGATAGCCGTCGCCAGGTCGGCGGTAACTGCACCCACCTGGGTACCATCCCGTCCAAGGCCTTGCGTCACTCGGTGCGCCAGATCATGCAGTTCAACACCAACCCGATGTTCCGGGCCATTGGTGAGCCGCGCTGGTTCTCGTTCCCGGACGTGCTCAAGAGCGCTGAAAAAGTCATTTCCAAACAGGTTGCCTCGCGTACCGGCTTCTATGCCCGTAACCGCGTCGACCTGTTCTTCGGCACCGGAAGCTTTGCCGATGAGCAAACCGTCGAAGTGGTCTGCGCCAACGGCGTGGTCGAGAAGCTGGTGGCCAAGCACATCATCATCGCCACCGGCTCGCGCCCGTATCGCCCGGCGGATATCGATTTTCACCACCCGCGTATCTACGATAGCGACACCATCCTCAGCCTGGGCCACACCCCACGCAAACTGATCATCTACGGCGCCGGCGTGATCGGCTGTGAATACGCCTCGATCTTCAGTGGCCTGGGTGTACTGGTCGAGCTGGTGGATAACCGCGACCAGTTGTTGAGCTTCCTCGACTCGGAAATTTCCCAGGCGTTGAGTTACCACTTCAGCAACAACAACATCACCGTGCGCCACAACGAAGAGTACGAACGGGTCGAAGGCCTGGACAACGGTGTGATCCTGCACCTCAAATCCGGCAAGAAGATCAAGGCCGACGCCTTGCTGTGGTGCAACGGCCGTACTGGCAACACCGACAAGCTGGGCATGGAAAATATCGGGGTCAAGGTCAACAGCCGGGGCCAGATCGAAGTGGACGAGAACTATCGCACCTGCGTACCGAACATCTACGGTGCCGGTGACGTGATCGGCTGGCCAAGCCTGGCCAGTGCCGCGCACGACCAGGGCCGTTCTGCGGCGGGCAGCATTGTCGACAACGGCAGCTGGCGCTACGTCAACGACGTGCCGACCGGGATCTACACCATTCCGGAGATCAGCTCGATCGGCAAGAACGAGCACGAACTGACCAAGGCCAAGGTGCCTTACGAAGTCGGCAAGGCGTTCTTCAAGAGCATGGCGCGTGCGCAGATCGCCGGTGAGCCGCAAGGCATGCTGAAGATCCTGTTCCACCGTGAAACGCTCGAAGTGCTCGGCGTGCATTGCTTCGGCTATCAGGCGTCGGAGATCGTGCACATCGGCCAGGCGATCATGAATCAGCCGGGTGAACAAAATACCCTGAAGTATTTCGTCAACACCACGTTCAACTACCCGACCATGGCTGAAGCCTATCGGGTAGCGGCCTACGACGGTCTCAACCGGCTTTTTTGAGCGGCTCCGGCCGGTGGCCTGAGCCGGCCGGGGAGACCGATTTCAGTAATTCCCGAGGGTGGCAGTGGCCAAACCGGGAAAGTCTGTAATCAGGCTATCTACGCCGAAGTCGGCGAGCCTGCGCATCAGCGCGGGTTCGTTGACGGTCCACACGGACACGTGCAAACCCTGGCGCTGGGCTTTTTCCAGACGCTCAGGGGTGCACAGCGTCCAGTTCAACGCCAGAATCTCACAGCCATAGTTGGCCGCGACCTTCAACGGGTCGAGCCAGGCGTATTCGGCTACCAGCCCACGGGACAGGTCCGGGGTGAGGTCCAGCGCCGCTTTCAACACCTCCCGCGAGCTTGAGGTGACGGTGACCTTGTCCATCAGCCCGAAACGCTGGGCCATTTCGCGGATCGCCAGCACGGTGGTTGCCGCACGGGTGCGCGATGCGCTTTTGACTTCCAGTTGCCAGTGATCGAAGTCGCACTGTTCAAACAGTTCTTCCAGGCGTGGGATCGGGCAGGGGTTGACCCAGCCCGGGCCGCCTTTGCGCGCGTCCATCTTGACCAGGTCGGCGGCTGAATACTCGACGACCTTGCCGCGCCGGTCGGTGGTGCGCTTGAGGGTTGGGTCGTGAATGACCATCAGCTCGCCGTCCATGGACAGGTGCAAATCCAGTTCGCAACGGCGCACGCCGTGCTTGAGGCATTCCTGGAAGCTGGTCAGGGTGTTTTCCGGTGCTTCGCCTTTGGCACCGCGGTGGCCATAAATCAGGGTCACAGTTGCTCCTTTACGCCAGGGTTCCTGGCTGGATGGATGACGCGACGCGCCATTCAGTGTTCGTATTCAGGTGTCGGATTCGTCGCTTTTTTCCCGCGCCAGGCGCCGTTCCTGGGCCTGTTTCTGCAGGATATAGCGCGCCAGCAACTGGCGTTGGGCATCGGTCATGGCTTCGAATTCCGTGCCGATCTCAAAGCCGCCGGTCTTGGCATCGCAATGGGTGACTTTAGCTCGCAGCAACAGGCCCAGCGCCTGGGGCATCAGCACCAGCTTGACCGCCAGGTGGCTGTCGGGCTGGATCGCCGTGGGGTTCAGGAACTCGATGCCACCTTCAGAGATAACTACCGGCTGCGGCGTCCCGATCTCGCCGAGCAGGCTTTGCGCCATGATCTGACTGAGCAAATCCATGCGTTTGTTCTGCACTTTGAGGAAGGCGGCGAGGGTGCGGTCCCGCTCGCCGATCTGGCGCAGCAGGTGCTGGGATTCGAATTCACTCAGGTGTAACTCGCTGAGTAGATTGAACAGCGGGGAATCATCCAGCAATACTTCCTTGCTCAACGCTTCCGGGGCCGACAGCGGGGTAATTTCCAGTGCGATCATGTCCTCGATACGGTAGTATTCGCGGCGATCTTCTTCATCTAATGTCGACATGGCGAACCCAAGGCAGCGGTGATGGTCTGAGTGTAAAGCTGCTTACCTGACCCCGCCACAAGGACGTCTTCTTTTCCTCCGAACAAGCCCCGACATGTTCAGACCTCTCTTCGTATTTATTGGCACGCGTTATACCCGTGCAAAACGTCGCAATCATTTTGTGTCGTTCATTTCCTTGACCTCGATGATCGGGCTCGCCCTTGGCGTTGTCGTGATGATCGTGGTGTTGTCGGTGATGAACGGCTTCGATCATGAGATGCGCACGCGCGTGCTGGGCATGGTGCCCCACGCGACCATCGAGTCGGGTGAGCCCATCAGCGACTGGCAAAGCCTGGCCGCCAAGGTCAAGCAGAACCCCAAAGTGCTGGCGGTCGCGCCGTTCACCCAAATGCAGGGCCTGTTGACCAACGACGGCAAGGTGCAGAAAGTCCTGCTCAATGCCATCGACCCGGCGCAGGAACGCAACGTCTCGATCATCGATAACTTCATGCAGCAGGGCAAACTGGACGACTTGTCGCCCGGCAGCTTTGGCATCGCGATCGGCGACAAGGCCGCGGCCAAGCTCGGCGTGGGTATCGGCGACAAGCTGACCTTCGTCGCCCCGGAAGTCACCGTGACCCCTGCCGGCATGTTCCCGCGCATGAAGCGCTTTACCGTGGTCGGCATCTTCCACGTCGGCGCCGGTGAGATCGACGGCTACTTGGGCCTGACCAACCTGACTGACCTGGCCCGCCTGCATCGCTGGAAGCCGGACCAGGTCCAGGGCCTGCGCCTGAAGTTCAACGACCTGTTCGACGCGCCGCGTACCTCGTGGGAAATCGCCCAGCACCTGGGTGAAAACCAGTACTACGCCCGCGACTGGACCCGTACCCACGGCAACCTGTACCAGGCCATCCGCATGGAAAAAGCCATGATCGGCCTGCTGTTGCTGCTGATCGTCGCCGTGGCGGCCTTCAACATCATCTCCACGCTGGTGATGGTGGTGAACGACAAGAAGGGCGATATCGCGATCCTGCGCACCCTAGGCGCTACGCCGGGGCAGATCATGGCGATTTTCATGGTGCAGGGCACGGTGATTGGCGTGGTGGGTACCTTGATCGGCACTGCGGTGGGGATTCTCGCCGCGCTGAACGTCAGCGCTGCCATCGCCGGCCTTGAAGTGTTGATTGGCCACAAATTCTTGAATTCCGACGTCTATTTCATCGATTACCTACCGTCCCAGGTGCAGAGCCAGGACGTGTTGATGATCGGTGCTGCGGCGTTGGTCCTGAGCTTCCTTGCCACCCTGTATCCAGCCTGGCGCGCGGCACGTACCCAGCCAGCGCAGGCTTTACGTTATGAGTGAATCGGGCATGAGTGAAAAAGCAATCCTGAGCTGCCGCAACCTGGGCAAATCCTACGAGGAAGGCCCGGAGTCCGTGGTGGTGCTGTCCAACCTGCAGCTGGAACTGCACCCGGGCGAGCGCGTGGCGATCGTCGGCAGTTCCGGCTCCGGCAAAAGTACCTTGCTCAACCTGTTGGGCGGCCTTGATACGCCGTCCCAGGGCAGCGTGTGGCTGGCCGGCGAAGAACTGTCGGCCCTGGGCGAAAAGGCTCGTGGCCAGTTGCGCAATCGCTCGCTGGGCTTTGTTTACCAGTTCCACCACTTGCTGCCTGAGTTCACCGCCCTGGAAAACGTCTGCATGCCGCTGTTGATCGGCAAGACCGCCATTCCCGAGGCGCGCCAGCGTGCCAAGGCGTTGCTGGAGCGGGTTGGCCTGGGCCATCGCCTGGAGCACAAGCCGGCTGAATTGTCCGGCGGTGAGCGCCAGCGTGTGGCGATTGCCCGCGCCCTGGTCAACAACCCGGGCCTGGTGATGCTCGACGAGCCCACCGGCAACCTCGACTCCCACACCGCCCAGGGCATCAAGGACTTGATGCTCGAACTGAGCACCCAGATGCGCACCGCGTTCCTGGTGGTGACCCATGACATGAGCATGGCCCGCCAGATGGACCGTGTGTTGCACCTGCAGGAAGGTCATCTGGTCGCCATCTGACCTGTTTCAAGCCCGGCGCCCGGCGCCGGGTTTTCTATTTTTTCAACGGTGCCCGCGAATGTTCAGACCGTTATCGATTTTCATCGGCACGCGCTATACCCGCGCCAAGCGCCGCAACCGTTTTGTTTCGTTTATCTCGATGACCTCGATGATCGGCCTCGCCCTGGGCGTGCTGGCGATGATCGTGGTGCTGTCGGTGATGAACGGTTTCCAGCGGGAAATGAGCTCGCGCATTCTCGGCATGGTGCCCCACGCGACCATCGTTGGCGTCAAGCCGATCAGCGATTGGCAGCCGGTGGCGGCGGCGGCGATGAAAAATCCTGAAGTCACCGCTGCGGTACCGTTCACACAGATGGACGGCATGCTCTCCTACAAGGGCGGGATGCAGCCGATCGAGATCAGTGGCGTTGATCCGGCCCAGGAAGGCAAGGTGTCGATTGTGGCCCAGCATATTGTCCAGGGCCGTCTTGAAGATCTGAAACCAGGCGAGTTCGGTGTAGTGATCGGTGAGATCACAGCCCGGCGTTTCCGCCTGAACGTTGGCGACAAGCTGACCTTGATCGTCCCGGAAATCAGCAGCGCACCCGGTGGCATCACCCCGCGCATGCAGCGGTTGAATGTGGTCGGTGTGTTCAAGGTGGGGGCGGAGCTGGACGGCTCCATGGCGTTGATCCACATGGCCGACGCCGCCGAGATACAGCATTGGGAACCGAACCAGGTGCAAAGTGTGCGTCTGGCGGTGAAGGACCTGTACGCGGCGCCCAAGGTTTCGGCGGATATCGCCGCCAGCCTCGGCGCCGACTACAAGGCGGACGACTGGACCCACACCCAGGGCAGCCTGTTCAGCGCGATGAAGATGGAAAAGACCATGATCGGCCTGCTGTTGCTGATGATCGTTGCCGTGGCGGCGTTCAACATCATCGCGACTTTGATCATGGTGGTGAACGACAAGGGCGCCGACATTGCGATCCTGCGTACCATCGGCGCCACGCCACGGCAGATCATGGCGATCTTCATGGTGCAGGGCACGGTGATCGGGATCGTCGGCACCTTGATCGGCGGCATCCTGGGCGTGATCGCGGCGCTGAACGTCAGTGAACTGGTGGGGTGGCTGGAGCGGGTGACCGGGCAGCATATCTTCAGCTCGGACGTGTATTTCGTCAGCAACCTGCCTTCGCAATTGCAGGGCGGGGATGTGGTGCTGATTTGCTCGGCGGGGTTTGTGTTGAGCTTCTTGGCGACGATCTACCCAGCGTATCGGGCGGCGAAGATTGAGCCGGCGCATGCCCTGAGATATTCGTAGTTCTTAAGACCGCTATCGCAGGCAAGCCAGCTCCCACATTTGACCGCGTTCGCCAGAACAACTCAGTCTAATGTGGGAGCTGGGCTTGCCCGCGATGAGGCCGGTACAGCTTGCATCAATACCCCCGCGGCAACGCCATCACAAACCGCGACCATCCCGTCCCCGACTCACAGAAAATCTGCCCGCCATGGGCCCGCACAATCGACTGGGTAATCGCCAGCCCCAGCCCTGCATGCTCGCTACTCCCTTCATGACGCGCCGGATCTGCGCGGTAAAACCGGTCAAACAACCTTGGCAGCAACGCCTCCGGAATGCCTTCCCCGGTGTTTTCCACACTCAGCGTCACGCCTTGCATACCCTCGGCAATCCGCACGCTGACTTCGCCACCCGGCGGGGTGAACCGCAGTGCGTTATCCAGCAGATTGGAAATCGCCCGGCGCAACATGCTGCGGTCGCCTGAGGTATTGGCGGCGCCTTCCCGAACCAGCCGCACCTGGACGTCCTCTGCCAGTGGCGTAAAAAATTCCAGCAATGCGTCCACTTCGTCCGCCAGCATCAGTTTTTCGCGCTTGGGCATCAGCAGCCCATGGTCTGCCTTGGCCAGGTACAGCATGTCGTTGACCAACTGCGCCATCCATTGCAGTTCCTCAAGGTTGCTGTGCAGGGCCTCGCGGTAGTCCTCCAGCGCCCGTGGCTGTGTGAGGATGACTTGGGTCTGTGTCAGCAAATTCGACAGCGGCGTGCGCAATTCATGGGCGATGTCGGCAGAGAACGCCGACAGCCGCTGGAAGGCGTCGTCCAGGCGCCCAAGCATTGCGTTGAAGGATTGGGCCAGTTCCGCCAGTTCGGCCGGCATCTGTTCCTGGGGCAGACGTTGGGTCAGGGAGTGGGCGGACACGCTGCCAGCCACTTCGCTCATGCGCCTCAAGGGTCGCAACCCGCTGCGGGCCGCCCAGGCGCCGAGCAGGGCGGTGGCCAGGGCGGAAAGGCCGACGGTCAGCCAGATCAGATGCTGCATGCGTTGCAGGAAGTGTTGATGGTGGGTGATGTCGAGCATCAGGGTCAGCTGTGGCGAGTCGGCGTTGCCGGAAACAAGGGGCGCGTTGTACACCCGGTAATCGGTTCCGGCGTTCTGCACGCTGTGCAGGCCTGGTTCCTGGGGCAAGGTGACGCCCGGTGCACCATCGAACCAGCGCTGATTGCCGGCGGTGATGCGCAGGGCCAGGTCGGGCTGGCGATTGAGTTCTTCGCGCAGTTTCGCCTCTCGTAACGCAAATAGCTCGGGAGTGCCCGCACCCTGCAATGTGCTGCGCAACGCTATCAGCTTGCCGTCGAGCAACTGCTGGTCCAGCTCGATGAAGTGCACCTCGCTGGCGTGGTTGAACAATACGCCCGCCAACAGCGAGACCACCGCGGTACAGCCGGCAAACAACAGCGCCAGGCGGCTGGTCAGGGAAATCCGCTTGATCAACTGAACCGCTCCTCAAGCACGTAGCCCATGCCGCGCACGGTGTGAATCAACTTGTTGGGGAAGCTGTCGTCGACTTTCAAGCGCAGGCGGCGGATCGCGACTTCGATGATGTTGGTGTCGCTGTCGAAGTTCATGTCCCATACCTGGGAGGCAATCAGTGATTTGGGCAGTACTTCGCCCTGGCGGCGTAGCAGCAGTTCCAGCAGGGAGAATTCCTTGGCCGTGAGGTCGATGCGCTGGCCGTCGCGCTCCACCCGGCGGCGGATCAAGTCCAGGCGCAGGTCGGCCAGTTGCAGGCTGGTTTCCTGGGGCGTACTGCTGCCACGGCGCAACAGGCTACGCACCCGGGCCAGCAATTCGGAAAATGCGAAGGGCTTGACCAGGTAGTCGTCGGCGCCCAGTTCCAGGCCATGCACCCGGTCTTCCACCGCGTCCCGTGCGGTCAGGAACAGCACGGGCATGTCGAGCCCGGCGCTGCGTACCGCCTGGAGGATTTGCCAGCCATCCCGGCCTGGCAGCATCACATCGAGGATCAACAGGTCGTAGTCGCCGGTCAGTGCGAGGTGCTGGCCGCTGGTACCGTCGGCCACCAGTTCGGTGTTGAACCCGGCCTCGGCCAGGCCCTGGCGCAGATAATGGCCGGTTTTCGGTTGGTCTTCGACGATCAGCAGTTTCATGGGCGGCTCATGGTTTTACGTAAACACAGACGTTATACAGCGCGCGCCCTACAGCAGGCTCAAGCTGACAAAGTTGTAATCTAGCCGTCAGTTGGCTGGCAGCGCGGCGTTTGTAAAGTGTCCCACAGACTGATTCAGAACCTTTGGAGTGTGACCATGTTTTTGCGTAAACCCTGGCTGTTGGCTGGCTGCCTGATGGCGCTGAGTTTTCCAGTGCTGGCGTCCCCGGCCGAAACCTTCGCCTTCGGTGAGGCTGCACCCGCCGCCAAGGCCACGCGCACCGTGGAAGTGGTGCTGCAGGACATTTCCTTTTCGCCCAAGGCTATTGATGTAAAAGCCGGTGAGACCGTGCGCTTCGTATTGATCAACAAAGGCCAGTTGCTTCACGAGTTCAACCTGGGCGACGCGGCGATGCACGCTGCGCACCAGCAGGAAATGCTCAAGATGCAGGCCAGCGGCATGCTGACGGCTACCGGCATGGGCAAAATGGACCACAGTGCGATGGGCCATGGCGACATGGGCGGCATGAAACACGACGACCCCAACAGCGTACTCGTAGAGCCGGGCAAGACCGCCGAACTGACCTGGACCTTCGCCAAGACCACCGGCCTGGAGTTCGCCTGCAACATCCCTGGCCACTACCAGGCGGGCATGGTTGGCAAGCTGACCGTCAGCCAGTAAGCAACTGGGGTGCAAAGGCGGGTAGAATGGCCGCGTTTATTTAGCCAGGTTTCCGCCATGCATCCCGCAGCCGAACATTCGCCGCTGGGCAAGTCCAGTGAATACATCTGCACCTACACCCCTTCGTTGTTGTTCCCGATTCCCCGCGCCGCCAAGTGGGCCGAGCTGGGCCTGAGCGCCGAGACGCTGCCGTATAAAGGCGTGGATTTCTGGAACTGCTTCGAACTGTCCTGGCTGCTGCCTTCCGGCAAGCCCGTGGTGGCCATCGGTGAATTCAGTATCCCGGCCGACTCGCCGAACATCATCGAGTCGAAGTCCTTCAAGCTGTACCTCAACTCACTGAACCAGACTGCGTTTGCCGACGTGCAGAGCCTTGAGGCGACCTTGCACACCGACCTGAGTGCAGCCGCCGGCAAGCCGGTTGGCGTACGCATCCGCAGCCTGGGCGAGGTTGAAGCCGAAGGTGTGGTCGCGTTGCCTGGTGTGTGCATTGATGACCTGGACATTACGGTCAGCAACTATGAGCACCCGCGCCCGGAACTGCTGCGTTGCGACGATTCGCGTGTGGTGGAAGAGAGCGTCCACAGCCATCTGCTCAAGTCCAACTGCCCGGTGACCAGCCAGCCTGACTGGGGCAGCGTGGCGGTGGAGTATCGCGGTGCGGCGCTGGACCACGCCAGCCTGCTGGAATACCTGGTGAGCTTTCGCCAGCATTCGGACTTCCATGAGCAGTGTGTGGAGCGGATCTTCCTCGATCTGCAGCGTTTGCTCAAACCGGAGAAACTGACGGTGTATGCGCGGTATGTGCGTCGCGGTGGGCTGGATATCAACCCGTATCGCAGCACTGAAGATCTGCAGTTCCAGAACTTGCGCCTGGCTCGTCAGTAGCCTTCACACAAAATAAATGTGGGAGCGGGCTCGCCCCCACATTGGGTAGGTGCCCGGCTGTTAGATCCCGATATTACCCAGGGTCAGCACAATATTGCGCAGGGTCCCGGCGATGCCCGGGTGGTCCAGTTCGAAGCGCTCTACCGCCTGGTTCACACCGTCGGCGATACTCGGATCCTGAATGGCGCCTTCCAGCGGCTCCTGAACCTCCAGTTCAGCAATCAATGTTTGCAGCTCTTCGCGCTTTTCGAGTGGCATTTCTGGATTCTGATCCAATTGCTCGCGCAAAATTTTGACCTGTTCTTGCAGTTGTTCGCGGGCAGGCATGGCGTTCTTCCTTTTATCGATAGGCACTGGCATAGACCGCGGCAGGCCGGGAAAGGTCTGCGGGCTGACCTGTAGATTAATCCACTGGCGCCGACTGTGCATGATCTCGATCAGGGCTTCTCGCCTTTGAGCTGGCGCAGGCTGATGTCTGCCAGGCAGGTGTGCAGTTCGCCGAGGTGGTCAATTACCGAATGCACGCCCAGGCCATAGAGCGCGACAGTGGCTTTGGCACGCTTATGCTCGCGTTCCTTCTCGCTGAGTGCTTGCCATTGCTCCGTAGAGACCCCGCACAGTGAACCGCAGGATGCCAGGCCGATGGTCCACAGGCCGGCGTTGAGCCCCGATTGCAGCAGGCGCGGTTCGCCGCTGACCAGGACGCAGCCTTCAAGGCGTTCGATGTTCAGTTCCATCAACGCTTGCCAGCATGCGTGGGGCGCGGGCCAGCGGGTAGAGGAGGGTTTGGCGGCCTTGATCCAACGTGGTAACCCCGCGGCCAAAGGCATGCAAACCGAAACAGGTAACTCATCCAGCCATGCGCAAGGAACGCGCTGTTCTTCGAGGCTGCGCAGGATTTTGAGGGCGCCGACAGTGGCATGGGAGTCGCTTGAGCGCGCAGAGCCGGCGCGGGCCTGGGAACCAAAATCCACCAGGCAGCCACTAAGCCCGAACAGTACGGCCGTCAGGGACGGGACACTGGCAGTAACAATTTCGGCGTGTGGCATTTCGACGTCCCTGAAATAACAGTGACGCTACCGAACGCTGATGACAGGCAAGTTACATCGGCTGTAATTGTAGGAATTTTGTGCATTTGCCGAATGACATTTCTGCAAGGCTGCCTAATCCGACACTTCCGTCATATACTGACGGCCTCATTCAGGGCATAGCGCCCATGACAGACCATTCAAGGAGTTCAAGCTATGCGCTGGAGCCAATGTCTAGCTCAGCTAACCGTGTGTGCCAGTGTGTTGCTGGTTCCTTTCGCGGCCCAGGCGGCCTCGGAAGATGATCCATGGGAAAGCATCAACCGCCCGATCTTCACCTTCAACGACACCGTTGACACCTACGCCCTCAAGCCTTTGGCCCAAGGGTATCAGTTCGTCACCCCGCAGTTCGTGCAGGACGGTGTGCACAACTTCTTCCGCAACATCGGCGACGTCGGCAACTTTGCCAACGACGTGCTGCAACTCAAGCCGCATGCTGCCGGCGTCGACACTGCCCGCCTGCTGATGAACACCACGTTCGGCGTGCTGGGTTTCATTGATGTCGGCACCAAAATGGGGCTGCAACGCAACGACGAAGACTTCGGCCAGACCCTCGGCCACTGGGGTGTCGGCAGCGGTCCTTACGTGATGCTGCCGTTGCTGGGCCCAAGCACCCTGCGTGACGCGCCGTCCAAGTACGTGGACAGCTACACCGAACCGTACCGCTACATGAATGATATCGACTGGCGTAACAGCACCATGGGGCTCGACATTATCGACACCCGCGCCAGCCTGCTGTCTTCCGAGAAGCTGATCAGCGGCGACAAATACACCTTCATCCGCAATGCGTACCTGCAAAATCGCGAGTACAAGGTCAAGGATGGCAAGGTTGTAGACGATTTTTAAGCCTCGGGCTTGAATGCAGAAGGCGGCCCTCGGGCCGCCTTTTTTGCGAGCGGAATTTGAGGTTTGCCCGTGGGTTACGTCCTTACTTTGCGTCGCGGTTTTATGCGTTCTTATAACCACCGGTGATTTGCGATGTAAAGACGCCCGGCGACCATCGCCATGAGCTTGAAACCCCTGGCGGATGGGAGTACCGTCTGCGCCTTAGAAGGGCACCTCTGCTTTACCTTTGTGCATGGGCAATATCCCGGCGCTTTGTAGGACAGAGAGGCTAGAAAGCGAATCCAGTAGTGAGCCCGGCCATTGTCGAGCTGCCTACGCCAACCTAATTCTGGCGCCGTTTGCCCACATGCAGAAAACCAGTGCCACGCTGCTGATAATCGATGACGACGAAGTAGTGCGCGCGAGTCTCGCGGCCTATTTGGAAGACAGTGGCTTCAGCGTCCTGCAGGCCAGCAACGGCCTCCAGGGTCTCCAGGTATTCGAGCGCGACAAGCCCGACCTTGTGATCTGCGACCTGCGCATGCCTCAGGTGGGCGGCCTTGAGCTGATCCGCCAGGTGACCGACCTTTCCCCGCAGACGCCGGTGATCGTCGTGTCCGGTGCCGGCGTGATGAACGATGCCGTCGAGGCCTTGCGCCTGGGCGCCGCCGACTACCTGATCAAGCCCCTGGAAGACCTGGCGGTGCTGGAGCACTCGGTGCGCCGCGCCCTGGATCGTGCACGGTTGCTGCTGGAAAACCAGCGTTACCGTGAAAAGCTCGAAACCGCCAACCGCGAACTCGAAGCCAGCCTGAACCTGCTCCAGGAAGACCAGAATGCCGGTCGCCAGGTGCAGATGAATATGCTGCCGGTGAGCCCGTGGACCATCGACGAGTTCAAGTTTGCCCACCAGATCATCCCGTCGCTGTACCTGTCGGGTGATTTTGTCGACTACTTCCGCGTTGATGAGCGGCGTGTCGCGTTCTACCTGGCCGACGTTTCCGGCCACGGCGCCTCCTCGGCATTCGTGACCGTGTTGTTGAAGTTCATGACCACACGGCTGTTGTTCGAATCCAAGCGCAATGGCACCTTGCCGGAGTTCACCCCTTCGCAAGTGCTGGGCCACATCAACCGAGGCCTGATCAGCTGCAAGCTGGGCAAGCACGTGACGATGGTCGGCGGCGTGATTGATGAAGAAACGGGTCTTTTGACCTACAGCATTGGCGGTCACCTGCCATTGCCGGTTTTATACACTCCAGACAGTGTGCGTTACCTGGAAGGGCGTGGTTTACCAGTGGGCTTGTTCAATGAAGCCACCTATGAAGACCACATCCTGGAGCTACCGCCGACATTCAGCCTGACGCTGATGTCCGACGGTATCCTGGACCTTTTGCCAGAGCCTACACTCAAAGAGAAAGAAGCCGCCTTGCCCCAACGGGTCAGGTCGGCGGGCGGCAGCCTGGATGGCCTGCGGCAGGTTTTTGGATTGGCCACGCTAGGGGAGATGCCGGATGATATCGCCCTATTGGTGTTGAGCAGGAATCTTTGATGAGTACCGGAAGAATCCAATTCGCCGAGCAAGACGGGACTTTTGTCCTGAAGTTTGTCGGTGAAGTGCGCCTTACCTTGTGTTCGGCGCTGGACGCGACGATTGAGCGGATCTTCACAGCCTTGAATTTCTCGGCGATCGTGATCGATCTGACCGAAACCCGCAGCATCGATAGCACCACCCTTGGGTTGTTGGCCAAGTTGTCCATTCTGTCTCGGCAGAAGGTCGGACTGCTGCCGACTGTCGTCACCACCCACGAAGACATCACCCGTCTGTTGCAGTCCATGGGTTTTGATCAAGTGTTCAACATCGTTGACCGCCCGATCCCGTGCCCGGAATGCCTGACCGACCTGCCATCCCAGGACCAGTCCGAGGAAGTGGTACGGATCAAGGTGCTGGAAGCCCACAAGATCCTGATGGGCTTGAACGACTCCAACCGCGAGGCGTTCCACGACCTGGTGAATGCGCTGGAGCGCCACTGAGTTATAGCTGCCTCTTTTAAAAAAGAGCCAGGCACGAAAAAGGGCGGTACCCGCGAGGGTACCGCCCTTTTTGCCGTCGCCCGTTTTTAGAGCTTGGCGGTCAACAGCGCTTCGAGTTTTTCCTGGTCACGGGCGAACTGACGAATGCCCTCGGCCAGCTTCTCGGTGGCCATCGCATCTTCGTTGGATTCCCAACGGAACTGCGCTTCGGTCAAGTGCACACGAGCCTCACCTGCATGGCCTGGCGCCAGCTTGCGCTCCACCTTGCCATCGTCGGCAGCCAGTTTCTCCAGCAGGTCCGGGCTGATGGTCAGGCGGTCACAACCGGCCAGCTCTTCGATCTGGCTCAGGTTACGGAAGCTCGCACCCATCACCACGGTCTTGTAGCCATTGGCCTTGTAGTAATTGTAGATGCGCGTCACCGACTGCACGCCCGGATCATCGGTACCGGTGTAGTCGTTGCCGTTGGCCTTCTTGTACCAGTCGTAGATACGGCCCACGAACGGCGAAATCAGGAACACGCCGGCTTCAGCGCAAGCCACGGCCTGGGCGAAGGAGAACAGCAGCGTGAGGTTGGTCTGGATGCCTTCTTTTTCCAGCTGCTCGGCGGCGCGGATGCCTTCCCAGGTGGAGGCGATCTTGATCAGCACGCGGTCGCGGCCAACGCCGGCCTTGTCGTACAGGTCGATCAAACGATGCGCGCGCTTGAGTACCGCGTCGGTATCGAATGACAGGCGGGCATCCACCTCGGTGGAAATACGGCCGGGCACCACTTTGAGGATTTCCTGGCCGACGGCTACCGCGAAACGGTCGCTGGCCAGGCCTACGTCGCCGTTGCAGTCGGCAACGCACTCATCCAGCAGCTTGGCATACGCCGGGATCGATGCGGCCTTGAGCAGCAGGGAAGGGTTGGTAGTGGCGTCTTGCGGCTTGAGCTTGGCGAGAGTCGAAAAATCGCCGGTATCGGCTACTACGGTGGTGAATTGCTTGAGTTGTTCCAGCTTGGAAGTCATGGGCGTGCTCTGTCCTGTGGGTCTGATGACATTACCCGAGCGCTGACAGCCGCTCAAGGGCGCAAATGCATTCGATCGTTTGCGAGGGCAACAACCTGAAAACAGCCGTTTGAATCACCGGCCACTGCTGAATAAGAGGCCAAAACAGTCAGCAGGTTCAACCTGACTGCCCGATGACCACCCAATCTCCATGATGTACTCCCATTCAAATGTGGGAGCGAGCTTGCTCGCGAAAGCGCAGTGTCAGGCTCCAGATAAACCCACTGACACCCCAATCACCGCCCCTCCAACAATTCCCCAGCCTTATCCAGCAACGCCAGCGGATCACTGGCCTTGTGAATATCCACCGACAACAACTGCCGAAACTTCCGCGCCCCCGGGAAACCCGTCCCCAGCCCCAGCACGTGGCGGGTGATGTGATGCATCGAGCCACCTGTCGCCAAGTGTTCGGCTATATAAGGACGCAACTGCGCCAGCGCCTCCGCACGGGTGATCACCGGCGCGGTGCTATCAAACAGCTGTTGATCCACTTCGGCCAGCAAATACGGATTGTGATAAGCCTCGCGACCGAGCATTACACCGTCAAAGGTCTGCAAATGCTCCTGGCATTGCTCAAGCGTCTTGATCCCGCCGTTGAGAATGATCTCAAGCTGCGGAAAATCCTGCTTCAACTGCGCGGCGACGTCGTAGCGCAAGGGCGGGATGTCCCGATTTTCCTTCGGTGACAGACCTTCCAGAATCGCAATGCGCGCATGCACGGTGAAACTGGTGCAGCCCGCGTCCTTCACCTGGCCGACGAAATCGCATAGCTCGGCGTAACTGTCCCGGCCATTGATACCGATGCGGTGCTTAACCGTCACGGGGATCGAGACCGCGTCCTGCATGGCCTTCACACAATCCGCCACCAAAGCAGGGTGCGCCATCAGGATCGCGCCGATCAGGTTGTTTTGCACCCGGTCGCTTGGGCAGCCGACGTTCAAGTTCACTTCGTCGTAACCGGCGTCCTGGGCCATACGGGCGCAGGCGGCCAGGTCCGCGGGGACGCTGCCGCCCAACTGCAGGGCGAGTGGATGCTCGGCCTCGTTGTGGCGCAGGAAGCGTTCGTGGTCGCCGTGGAGGATCGCGCCGGTGGTCACCATCTCGGTGTAGAGAAGGGTGTTTTTGGAGAGCAGGCGCAGGAAGAAGCGGCAGTGTCTGTCAGTCCAATCCATCATAGGTGCAACGGAGAAGCGACGGGAGAACGATGGGGTTGGTGCGATAGGTGAGGACATTGGGATCTGAGGTGGAAAAGGCGAAGGGCCGACAGTTTAACAGGAATGGGTCCACTCCCGTGGCCGTCAGTGCCAGAGCTTCAGCCACCCTGGCACGGTTTCAGCCTATTTCTTCTGTTTGTCAGGCGCTTGAGTCAGCGCCGACGCGGCCACAGATTTTACATCCGGCGGCGTGCTCGGATCCGCCAGCAGCTTCGCTGCTTTTGACGCGACGCTTTCACTGGTTTTTTCGTCTTTAGCCATTACCTGAGGTTCCCTGAATGTAGGTCGCCGGATCATCTGAATTGATGCCCCGGTCGGATTTAATATGTAGGAGCTAACTGTTGATATCGCCAATCAGAATATGTGCCGGGATAATTCGTCGCCAAAACGACATCAAGCTGAACCAACACTGTCGCCCGGTAAGGTTTCATAATTCTCACGGATGTTAAGGCCTACGCTCACACCGATAAGAGGGTATGCCCACGCCTCCAGTCCACAGGGAATTTAAAATGATCTCCAATCTCGTCAAAGTCGCGATGGTCGCTGGTACGTTGCTGTTGGCTGCTTGTTCGTCGGGTTCATCGGGCGTGAGTAGCGACCCTTGTTTCACCGGCGGATGCCAGGCCTTTGGTGACCATAGCCCCAGCAAAGCCGCCAAGATGAGTTTTGGGGGCAGTGCGCTGGGGAGTAGCTATGGGGAGTATGGTTCGGGGTTGTTGCATGATGACTGACTGAGCGGGCGGGGCAGTCATTTACTGGGTGACTGACCCACCGCTTTCGCGAGCAAGCTCGCTCCCACATTGGATCGTGGGCGGGCTTTGGAGGTGTGGTGTTAATGGCCGCCCTTCATGCGGCGGGCTATCAGGTAGATGCCCAAACCTACCAACGCTGTTGCAGCACCGATGTATCCAGTACTGGTCCATCCATACCCCGCCGTAATCGCCATCCCACCCAACCACGGGCCTAGCGCATTCGCCAGGTTGAACGCCGCGTGGTTGGACGCCGCCGCCAGGCTTGGTGCTTCATGAGCAATGTCCATCAAGCGGATTTGCAGCGGTGCGGCCATGGCAATCATGGTGCCGACCAGGCCGATGCCCAGCAGTACGCTCCACAGCGAACTCGCGGCGAAGGTGAAGAAAATCAGCACGGCCATCGACCACACGATGATCCAACCCACTGCGCGAAATTGCAGGCGGTCAAACAGCTTGCCGCCGGCGATGTTGCCAATGATGCCGCCTACGCCAAACGCAGCCAAGCCGAATGGGATCCACTGCGGCGACACTTTGGTCACCTCCAGCATGGTCGGCGCCAGGTAGCTGAACACGCAAAACATCCCGGCAAACCCAATAGCGCCAATCGACAGCGCCATCCACACCTGTGGTTTGGTGAAGGCGCGCAGTTCTTTGCGTGGGTCGCTGCGCGGTTCGTCGTGGCGGTCCGGGACGAATTGCCACACCAGCGCGATGGTGCACAGGGCGATGGCGCTGACCAGCGCGAACGCCGAGCGCCAGCCAAAGTGTTGACCGAGGAAGGTGGCGATGGGGTTGCCGAGCAGCATGGCCAGGGTCAGGCCCATCATTACGCGGGCCACGGCGCCGGCGCGTTTGTCGTTGGGCACCATGCTGGAGGCGACCACGGCGGCGATGCCGAAGTAGGCGCCGTGAGGCAGGCCGCTGATAAAGCGAAAAGCCACCAGTGAGCCGAAGGTCGGGGTAAATGCCGTGGCCAGGTTGCCCAGGGCATACAGGCCCATCAGCAGCAGGAGCATGTGTTTGCGCAGCAATTTGGCGCCGAGGATCGCCAGCAGTGGAGCGCCGACCATCACGCCTAACGCGTAGGCGCTGATGGCATGGCCGACCTGAGGTTCGCTGAGATTGAGGTTGTGGGCGATGTCGGGCATCAAGCCCATGATGGCAAATTCGCCGGTGCCGATCGCGAATGCGCCCACGGCCATGGCAGCTTCCATTTTGGCGGCGCTGCGCGCGGGCAGCACGTGCCCGGGAGTTTGGTGGATAGACATGGATCGCTCTGTTTGGATGGATGACACGGTGCAGAGCCGACGATGCTACGCAAGCGGCGGTGAAGGTGTCTAGAACGGCGTGACGCGTGATCGTTCAGTTTCATCAAGGCGCCTGTGACGCCACGTCGCGGCTGCCAGGCTTGACACGCTCGCGCCAAAACCCGCGATTTAGAGCTGTCAATTGGCCAAACAGCGCATATCGGCCGCCTGCCGTGATATTCTGCGCGCCGTCCTGGTCTAGTCTTTCCTCCGTGCGTACATCCGTATACGTCCCGGCGGTTGGCTGTCGCCCAGGTAGCTGAAGCCAATAATGATAAGAAGTCAGCGCAGAAGGGACATAAAAGTGAGGTCGATGCATCGACCTTGTGTGCCCACCCTGCGGCCCTCATGAATGTGGAAACCTGCGGTGCGTTGCCTGGCGCGGCGTAAATCAGGGTCTCCCAGGATCAGGGGCAGTGGGGCGGATGGCGTTTTATCATAGGTGCTACTGATGTTTAAAAAAGTAAACACTGCCCTGCTGGGGCTGGCTTTGTCGATGGGGATCACGTCCGTTCACGCGGAAGAGGCAAAGAAAGTCGATGTGCTGCTGATCGGCGGCGGCATCATGAGTGCAACCCTGGGTGTGTGGCTCAACGAGCTGCAACCGGACTGGTCGATGGAGATGGTCGAGCGCCTGGATGGCGTGGCCGAAGAAAGCTCCAACGGCTGGAACAACGCCGGTACCGGTCACTCGGCGTTGGCTGAACTGAACTACACCCCGGAAGACAAGAACGGCAACGTTGAAATCCCGAAAGCGGTCGAGATCAACGAGGCGTTCCAGATCTCCCGTCAGTTCTGGTCGTGGCAGGTTCAGCAGGGCGTCCTGAAGAACCCGCGTTCGTTCATCAACTCCACTCCGCACATGAGCTTCGTGTGGGGCGATGACAACATCAAGTTCCTGAAGAAGCGTTACGAAGCGCTGCAAGCGAGCCCGCTGTTCGCCGGCATGCAGTACTCCGAAGACCGGGCGCAAATCGCCAAATGGGTCCCGTTGATGA
Source organism: Pseudomonas sp. A125 (assembly GCF_055409485.1). Classification (NCBI taxonomy): domain Bacteria; kingdom Pseudomonadati; phylum Pseudomonadota; class Gammaproteobacteria; order Pseudomonadales; family Pseudomonadaceae; genus Pseudomonas; species Pseudomonas sp. A125. Next base: position 234,069 of record NZ_JBUZVP010000001.1, on the reverse strand, counting down.
TGGAAGGGCGTGACCCGAACCAGAAAATCGCGGCCACCTGGACCCCGATCGGTACGGACGTGAACTTCGGCGAGATCACTCGCCAGTTCGTCGCTCACCTGCAAACTACGCCGAAGTTCGACCTGAAACTGTCGAGCGAAGTGCAGGACATCACCAAGAACGCCGACGGCACCTGGCGTGTCAGCTACAAAAACCTGAAAGACGGCAGCAAGACTGAAACCGACGCCAAGTTCGTGTTCATCGGCGCAGGCGGCGGTGCACTGCACCTGCTGCAGAAGTCGGGCATTCCTGAAGCCAAGGAATACGCAGGCTTCCCTGTGGGTGGTTCGTTCCTGGTGACCGATAACCCAACGGTTGCCGAGCAGCACCTGGCCAAGGCCTACGGTAAAGCTTCGGTTGGCGCACCGCCGATGTCGGTTCCGCACCTGGACACCCGCGTGCTGGATGGCAAGCGTGTGATTCTGTTTGGCCCATTCGCCACCTTCTCGACCAAGTTCCTGAAAGAAGGCTCGTACCTGGACCTGCTGACCAGCACCACCACCCACAACATCTGGCCAATGACCAAAGTCGGTATCCGCGAATACCCGCTGGTCGAGTACCTTGCCGGCCAACTGATGCTGTCGGATGACGACCGCTTCAACGCCCTGAAAGAATACTTCCCGAACGCCAAGAAAGAAGACTGGCGCCTGTGGCAAGCCGGTCAGCGTGTGCAGATCATCAAGCGTGACGAAGAGCAGGGCGGCGTCCTGAAACTCGGTACCGAAGTGGTCAGCTCCGCCGACAACACCATCGCAGGCCTGTTGGGTGCATCGCCAGGCGCGTCCACCGCGGCTCCGATCATGCTGACCGTGCTGCAGAAAGTGTTCAAGGATCAGGTGGCTTCCCCGGCCTGGCAGGAAAAGCTGCATCAGATCGTGCCTAGCTACGGCACCAAGCTGAACGACAGTCCTGAAGCTGTGGCTAAAGAATGGGCCTACACCGCCAACATTCTGCAACTGACGCCTCCACCAGCGATTCCGCAGCTGACCGCTCCTAAGGCCACCGAGGCTGCCCAGCCTGCGGTTGAGCCGAGCAAGCCAGCTTCTGACCTCGCGCTGTAAGACGTTGGTGGGGTCCTGGCTCAGGACCCCGCCGATGTAAAAAGCCCGCTGAACCGGTAACGGTCAGCGGGCTTTTTGTTGGCTGTGGGTCAAGCGTCTTCTGGGCTGTTCACGTCCAGGTAGGGCTGGATGTCCACGGTGTCAATCAACTCGTCGGGCAGGTAGCGCCTGGCGTATTCAAGGTAGATTCCCGAGCGCAGGAACAGGTCGAAAACCTGCGGATCAATGTGCTGGTCCTGTTTCATAAAGCCCATGATCTTGATCGCTTCCGACAACTTCTTGCCCTTTTTGTAGGGCCTGTCGACGGCCGGCAGTGCCTCGAAAATATCCGCGATGCCCATCATGCGTGCCGGCCAGCTCATTTGCTCACGGGTGAGGCGTTTCGGGTAGCCGTTGCCGTCCATTTTTTCATGGTGGCCGCCAGCTATTTCCGGGACTTGCTGGAGGTGGCGCGGGAACGGCAGTTTTTCCAGCATGCTGATGGTCTGGATGATGTGTTCGTTGATCTTGTAGCGCTCTTCTTCGGTCAGGGTGCCGCGGCCAATACACAGGTTGTATAGCTCTCCACGGTTATAGAGGTGCTCGGGAACCTTGACCTTGAAGCCATAAGGATTGTCGTCACTGAGGGTTTCACGCTCGCTGCGCGGGAACAGGTGGTCGGGGCGGTCGGCCAATAATGGTTCCAGGGTGGGAAGCTCTGCTTCAGCCGAACGTTGTTTACGCGCATTTTCTTCATGGGAGACGCCGAGACGGTCCGACAGTGTGCGTCGCCACGTGTAGTTGGCCAGTTGCTGCATGCGCTCAACGCGCTCCGGCGCCATGAACTCCCCGCCGATATTGCACTGGGCCACAAAGGCGAAATCGTCATCCAGTTGCGCCAGTTTTTCGGTCAATTCGGTTTGTAATGCTTCGGCTGCGCCGCCAGCGGCGAGACCTTTCCAGTAGTCGAGTTCGGCGTCGCGCTTGAGCACCTCGAAGCGCATCCGCACCTCGTGAATGCGGTCATACAGTGTTTCAAGTTTGGTGGCTTTGTCGACTACGTATTCAGGCGTAGTGACTTTGCCGCAGTCGTGTAGCCACGCCGCAATATGCAACGCTTCCCACTGTTCTTCACTGAGCGCGAAATCCTTGAATGGCCCGTCTTTTTCCGCGCAGGCCGCATGGGCGAGCATTTTGGTGAGTTCGGGGACGCGCTGGCAGTGGCCGCCTGTGTAGGGGCTTTTGGCATCGATCGCACCGGCAATCAACTGGATAAACGACTCCAGCAGCGTCTTCTGCTCGTCAATCAGCCGCTGGGTGTTAAGGGCGATGGCGGCCGTACTCGACAGTGCTTCTACGAATGCCATCAGCGAGGGTGTAAGTGGTCGCTCGTTCTCATCCACGAGCAAGGCCAGGGCACCCAGTAATACACCGTTGCGGTCCTTCAGCGGTAACGCCCAAAGCGTCAGTGACGTTTGGATATCGCCCAGAAAACCAAAGTGGGTCTGAAGTTGTTCCCGGCTTAATCGCTCAGGTTTTGCCAGGGGTGTGTTCAGGGCCTGCACCAGCGGATCGCCCGGGTTATCGGCCAGTTCAATTGGCGTATCCTCGGCTGTTTCCCGCAGCTGATTGCCCCAACGCACTCGCGCCACTTTCAAATGGCTGGCATTGGCATCAGCCAGATAGATCAAGCCGCCTTGGGCACCGGTGATCCCCTGCATTTCCATCAGCAAACGCGCCAGCAGGTTCTGAAAGTTGGTCTCGCTGGACAGCACCCTCGACAGTTCCAAAAAATGCTGAATGGTCGTCTTCATGCTGCCCATCGCATGCGCCAGGTCGATCACTTCAGCGATATTTGATTTAACTTGCGTGGACGCTTCAAAGTTGAACTGTTCTATCTGCCCCGCTTGTTGGGTCAATGCTGCCAGGGGCCGGGATGCCGCCCGAGACATTGCCAGCGCAACAAGGATGCCCACGGCAAGAAACGCGAGGGAGATGAGCAAGCCTTTGTTTCGAGTGGCGATGGCATCGGCCATGAGCTCTCTATAGGGCGTTGTCATCCATAGCGCGAGATTTCCGGTGTCTGCCAGCGGCAGTGCAACGCGCATGCCTTGCCATTCACCGTCGCGCGTACCGAGGCTTAATCGGTCGTTGTGTTGGGTGGCCGCTGCCGCCACAAATTGTTGAGTCACCGGCAGACTTAGCTCATCCAGGCGCGCCAGGCGGTTTTCGCCATTACTGGTTGAGATCAAACGCGATCCCTTTTCAGAGCTGATCACCTCGTTCTTGCTATTGAGTATGGTCAGGTGCGACCCCGGGGTTATTTTGGCCGACAGCAGCAGTCGGTCGATGGAGTGCAAACTGATATCAACGCCCACAACCCCGGCGCCATTTTGTGTCGGCTGGGCAAAACTGACGCCGACTTCTCCTGTATCGAAAAACGGATATGGCTCTGTTACAAAAAGCTTTCCCTGGGACTTTGCCCCGTCGTACCACGGGCGTGTGCGCGGGTCGTACTGATCACCAGGATCGGCCCGGCGCTCCAGGACGGATAAGTCTTGCGCCAGGTACAGGTATTCACCAGCGTGCTTGCCGTCACGCGCGTGAATGTTCTGTACGACCCAGGCGGTACCTGGCAGGGGCAAGAACCTGGGATCGAGGGTTGAGCTTTCACTCCCGCGAAACACCATGAAGAAGTCGCCGGTGCCATAGCCTATGTATGCGCTCTGCACCGCAGGCTGGCTCTTGAGCAGGGTCACCAGAAACGGGATGCTGTCGAGCCGCTCTTCCAGCGTGGTGGCGTTCATCAAGCGTTGTTGGGACAGCAGGCCCGCGCTGAGTTCGGCGGGACCGTAGAGGTTTTGTAATTCCTTGAGAGTGAGTTGCCCGGCAATCTCGAAGCGCAGACGTGCTTCATCAGCCATGAATCGCTTGGTCTGCAGGAACTGATAGCTGAGGTTGATCAGTGCAAATAGCACCAGTAACCCGACGAACAGATAGGAGATATGCACGTAGAGCGGGACGCGGCGAGATGGCATGTGCAGCAACCCTTCGAAATGGTTCGTCGTGTGACTATAGGTCGTATTTGCGGGACCCGCGGCGCGTAAGGACCGGCCGGATACGATACTCGCCAGCGGGTTTCTACAGGGTTTACTGTCTGGGCGTGTACCCGTCACCGGCGGGCAGCGCCACTGCGTCACGCTGCGGCGATTTGTCGACGCGGTGCTGCTGCGGTTCGGTTCGTCCTAGACGCTGAAGCCGGCTTTGACCTGCTCATGCACATGCAGCGCCAACAGGTTGCTGCTATCGCCCAGCAGGTACAGGTGATGCACCGGCAATGGGGGCAATCCGGCCCTGGCAATCACACGGGTCAATCCCTTACCCATCCGGCTTTCTTCCATCAGGCCCACCGCCATCCCGCTGCGGATACAGGCCTCAACGGCGGGCGAACTGGCGCTTTCCAGCAGCACCCGGTAGTAAGTGCCGTGCTCCTTCAGCGCCCGAATCGCCGCAGCCCGATAAGGGCAGCCTGACAGTTGCACGGCAATCGGCAGCGGCGCCTGCTGTGGATAGCTGAAGTGTTCGGCGGCGACCCACAGCGGCTGAATTTTCCCCAGGCGTTCGCCTTGCTCCAAAGGCTGGGCGCTGACAACCAGGGCCAGGTCCAGTTGCTTGCTGTTGAACAATGCGAGCAATTCGCCGCTGGAGCGCGCTTCCACCTCCAGTTCCAGCAGCGGGTTGTCGGCGACCAGACGGGGCAGAAAATCCTGCATGAAGTCTGGCGCATACGAGTCAGGTAAACCCAGGCGGATTTTGCCCTGCATGCGTTGCGGCGTAAGGGACGCCAGCAAACGGTCGTGGCTCTTGAGGAACTCGGTGGTTTCACCGAGGAGTTTCTTGCCATACATGGTCAGCTCAACCCCTTGGTTGTTGCGGCTGAACAGGCGTTGGCCAACTTGGTCTTCGAGCTTTTGAATCTGAGTGGTCACGGTCGAGGCACTGCGGTGCACGTGATTGGCCGCTTCGTTGAATCGCTGAAAGCGGGCCACCGCGTGGAAGGTGCGCAACAGGTCGATGTTCAGGTGTTTGCTCATGATTCCACTTTTAAGGATTAGTGGTGCGGCTTATTCAAATATACAGAATCATGCGCGGCCCTTAGCCTTTCGGTCAATCAAGCCAACCGGAGGCTCTATGAAACGATCAACCTTGGGGCTGCTGCTGTTACAGATGGTGTTCGTGCTGTCGTGGAGTTCGGGCTTTATCGGCGCGAAATTGGCGACCCGCAGCGATGGCATTTTCAACGTGCTGTTCTGGCGGTTTTTGTTGGTCTCGGTGTGCCTGGCGGTGTTTTTGAACGTGCGGCTGCTGAAGGTTTCCTGGACGTGCATCCGCCATCACGCGGTGATTGGTTTTCTCTCGCAGTTTCTCTATTTGACCTGTGTCTACGTGGCGATCCAGAACGGTTTGCCGCCGGGGATTGCGGCGATCATTGCGGCATTGCAACCGTTGATGACGGCTGCTTTGTCATCGGGCTGCGTGGCCGAGCGCAGTGGCGCCTGGCAGTGGCTGGGGTTGGTGATCGGTTTCGCCGGTGTGTCGATTGTGATCGCCGGGCAATACCGCAACGGCGGCACCGACGTCGGGTTGGTCACCTATTTACTGCCGCTGGTGTCGGCGCTCGGTCTCACCGTGGCCACGCTGTACGAACGACGGGCGGCACGGGCTCAGTCCGGCGACCTTGGCCTGGCGTTGTTTATCCAATCGTTGTTGACCTTGATCGGCTTTAGCGCAGCAGTGTTGTACACCGATACGTTGAGTATTCCTCGATCCCCGGACGTATTGATCTCCATCATTTGGCTGACGGTGTTTTCTACCTTCGTCGCTTACCTGAGCCTGTGGCTGTTGCTGCGGGTCATGACGGCCACCCACGTGGCGGCGTTGGTGTACCTGGAGCCACCCGTGACGCTGGTGTGGGCCGCCGTGATGTTTGGCGACGTGATTCATGCATCGACGTACGCAGGGATCGCCGTGGTGGTGGCGGGGCTGATTCTGGTCCGCGTTAAACAGCCAGCGGCCGTGTGTACCTCCTGAAAAGGTCAGTTTTTCTTTACCTTAAGTCTGCCTGTGGGTTCAGCAACCTGACAGTTGGCACCTGTTAAAAAGTCTTATAGCCAAGCAGGAGCGCGGCTGGAACAAGGGGGCATTTTTTTACTGGAATAAACGCTGGGCGGTGACGCCCGAGGGTTCTGTATGTTGTTACGTTATGCGGCATTGGCGGCGTTGGTCGTCGCGGCTTCCGGGTGTGTAGAGGAGCGGGTCGTGCATGATCGACGACCGGTGCAGCGTGAATATGTAGAAGTCGTCGCGCCACAACCGCCGCCGGTGCAGGTTATCGAGGTCGAGCCCGAAGGGCGGCCGGGCTACCTGTGGTCGCGCGGTTACTGGCGTTGGGAAGGCGGGCGTTATATGGCCGTGCATGGCCACTGGGAGCCGCAGCGCCCAGGCTATCGCTATGTGCATCCGCATTGGGTACAGCGCAATGACGGCTATCACTGGCAGGGCGGCGGTTGGGTTCGCTGACCGTTTTCCGGTGGCTTAAATCGGCTTCTTTGTACCCAGAAGCCGAACTTCCCTGAACAGCGCCGCGCCCAACTGGCCGGTGCCCAGCTCCTTGTAACCCACCGCTTCTACGTCGCCGTTCTCTTCTGCCTGGATGAGAATCACCGGTGTTTGCTTGCCTGTGCCTTCGTCAACATGCAGTGCGTATTGCGGGATATCCAGGTTGATCGGCGTGCCGGCGGCCTTGCCCTTCACGTTGCCGCAACGCGGCGTTTCAGGTAAGCCGCCGCATGCCCGTAGCCTTGGCTGCGTCGAGGTCAAATGTCGCCGTATATTCGCATCCCGCTGCGTGGGCACAGCGTTCAATCAGGCAGTCGGCGAAATCGCCCTTGGTGCCTGTAAATCGCCGCAGTGCCTGCCAGATAACTTCCGCGTGCTCTACGGTCAGTTCCCGAGTGCGTAGCAGCGTCTCCAGGACCGCAACCACATCGCTCTTGGCTGACTGGTAGCAGGACTGCAGGACCCACACCAATTCCACCACTGAAACCAGGCTGACAAAACCCGGTGAGGCCGTGGTGAGGGATTCGATCAGTCTGGATGCCTTTGGCGATTGAACAGGGTCATCCTGGGTGACGTAGCGCACCAGCACATTGGTATCCAGTCCGATCATCGCGCTTTTGCTCCCTGTGCAGCGATGGCCTGGTGCATTTCTTCGAGGCTGACGGGCTTGGCGGGTTTGCGGATCAGCCCCTTGAGGTCCGTTACCGTTTTGCTGGCCGCGATGATGGCAAATTTGCCATCTTCCATTTCGACAAACTCGACGCGGTCACCAGTGTCCAGCCCAAGTGCGGCCCGGACTTGAACGGGGATAGTGATTTGTCCTTTTGATGTGAGTGTGGCGGTAGCCATGTTGACAGCCTCTCTCGTGATACTCCTTACCTTAGGGTAAGGAATAGGGGAGGGCAAGATAAATTGGTCCATAGGTTGCTCATCTGGCATAGGTGGGTGGGAACAGGTAAAACGATAGTCCGAACCATCCCCATCGACACGCCTGATAACGGCCTGAAGAGATACAACATATGACGGATCGCCAGCTCATCATCCCCGCTGCCATGCGCCCCATCGTCGAGCGCGCCGGCTACGTCCCGGCGGTAAAAGTCGGCAAGACCCTCTACTGCGCGGGCCAGGTCGGCCGTACGCAAAACCTGGAAGTCATCACCGACCCCGAGGCGCAATTCGTCGCCGCCTGGGAGAGCCTGCGGCGGGTATTGGAGGAAGGTGGTTGTACGTTCGAAGACGTGGTCGACATGACCACCTACCACGTGAACATGAGCGAACACATGGCGGTTTTCCGTGAAGTGAAAAACCGCCTGTTCCCCCGCGGGTTGTGCGCCTGGACAGTCATCGGTGTATCAGAACTGGCTAACCCGGGCTTGCTGCTGGAGATCAAGTGCGTCGCGGTTCAGCGCTGACTCACTGCACCACGCGATAGCACGGCACATAGGCAGCGCCGCCCGGCAGTTTCATCCGGTGCTGCTCCACAAATGCCTTCAGCAACTCATCCAGCGGCTTCATGATCGCCGGGTCGCCATGAATCTCATACGGCCCGTTCTGCTCGATCAGGCGAATACCCTTGTCCTTGACGTTGCCCGCCACGATCCCCGAGAACGCCCGGCGCAGGTTGGCTGCCAGTTCATGGGGCGGCAGCGCGTGGCTCAGTTGCAGGCTGGCCATGTTGGCGTGGGTGGGGTCGAACGGGCGCTGGAAGCCCTCGTCGATCTTCAATAGCCAGTTGAAGTGGAACGCGTCGTTGCGCTCACGGCGGAACTGTTTGACCGCTTTCAAGCCGGCGGTCATCTGCCGTGCCACTTCAGCCGGGTCATCGATGATGATCTGGTAATGGGCCTGGGCCGCGTCCCCCAGGGTTGCGCCGACAAACGCGTGCAGCTGTTGCAGGTACGGCGCGGCGTGTTTCGGCCCGGTGAGGATCACCGGGAACGGCACGTCGCGGTTGTCCGGATGCATCAGGATGCCCAGCAGGTACAGGAACTCTTCAGCCGTGCCCGCGCCGCCCGGGAAGATGATGATGCCGTGACCGACGCGCACAAAGGCTTCCAGGCGCTTTTCGATGTCCGGCAAGATCACCAGTTCGTTGACGATCGGGTTCGGTGCCTCGGCGGCGATGATCCCAGGCTCGGTCAGGCCCAGGTAGCGCCCGCCGGTAATGCGTTGCTTGGCGTGGGAAATCGTCGCGCCCTTCATCGGGCCTTTCATCACGCCAGGGCCGCAGCCGGTGCACACGTCGAGGCTGCGCAGGCCCAGTTCGTGGCCGACTTTCTTGGTGTATTTGTATTCTTCGGTATTGATCGAGTGCCCGCCCCAGCACACCACGATCTTCGGCTCCACGCCCGGGCGCAGGGTGCGGGCGTTGCGCAGCAGGTGGAACACGTAGTCGGTGATGCCCTGGGAGCTGCTCAGATCGATGCGCTGGCTGTCCAGTTCGTTTTCGGTATAGACAATGTCGCGCAGGGCGCTGAACAGCATCTCACGGGTGCTGGCGATCATTTCGCCATCCACGAAGGCGTCAGCCGGGGCGTTCAGCAGTTCCAGGCGCACGCCGCGGTCTTGCTGGTGGATGCGCACTTCGAAATCTTTGTAGGCGTCGAGGATGGTCTTGGCGTTGTCGATATGCGCGCCGGTGTTGAGGATGGCCAGGGCGCATTGACGAAAGAGGGTGTAGATGCTGCCGGTACCGGCTTCGCTCAGTTGCTGGACTTCACGTTGCGACAGCGTTTCAAGGCTGCCTTTAGGGCTTACGGAGGCATTGATGACTTGTCTTTGGGGCATTCTGATTCCCTGAAAGCACAGCCACCGGACCATGGAAGGCCAGTGGCTTGAGGATAGTACGCGCCGTTTTCGGTCGCATTGGACGGTTATTTTCCTCGGCACTGGAGCCGAGCGCAAACACCGTCGCGCACCATCATGCCGCAGAAGTTACTGAATCAGCTTCCAGTTTTTGTAGAAAAACCGCCGCAAGGTAAAGACCGCTCCGGCAAAGCCCGCGATCAGGCCATTGAGCAGGGACGGTACCCGGGTTGGCCGCACGATATCGATGAACAGGCAGTAGCGCTTGGCATCGTTCTTATTGAAGGAGGCATGCATCAGCGTGTCATCGAAGATAAACAGCGGGTTATCGTGCCAGTAATGCTTGTGCTTGCCGACCTGGATGTAAACGCCCTCGTGATGCGGTGCCGGTGCCATGTTGTAGAGCACGCGGAACATCATGCGCAGCGGGCCGAAGTGAAACGAGGTGGAGCGGTTTTCATTGAATACCGACACGCCGATGGTTTTCACGTAGGGCAGTTTTTCCCGCAGTTGCGGGATATCCAGGCTGGTCTCGATCGGGCGGCCGTACCATTGGAAGAACAACATGCCGCGCTTTTTCTCGGCCATGCGCTCATCCAGGTACTGGATGATTTCGTCTTTGTTGGCCATCGCATCGTCGATGACCTTTTGCAGGTCTTCGCGCCAGGCCGGCGGCAGGTCGTTCATTTTATAAACGTGGCGATTACGCTGGCTCACCAGGTCAAACAGCGTATTGAACGGCGCCAGCAGCCAGGTATTGCGGCCGTTGCCGATGAAGTACTTTTTAATGGTCGCACCGTCGTACAGGCCATTGCGCAAAAAATCGTACAGCCCGCAGAACACCACCAGCAGCAGAAACACCAGGGTGGTGCGCGGGAAGCAATAAATGAACAGCAACACGCCAAGTACCCAGGCGGCGGACGCCAGGCGTTTGCGGATGACACTCTTACTCATGAAACGTGGCTCCATCGGGCGGCTTTCGATTGCTTCAAAACCGTCCGCGATGGACTCGCAGGCCAAGGCAAAGGCGTCAGTCAACCCGCGGGCCATCATGCCTGAGCTGAAACATATCGAAATGATTCGGTCATGATAGGGTGTTATCGCGTGCACGTGGCGTTTTAAATGCGGGAAATGTGTGAAGCCACTACACAGATTTTTACCGTTGTCCCCTTAAAATGCCGCGCTGATAGCCGGATCCGGCGTGTTGCGGATAGCATTTTGTGAACAGAAGATTTGCGACTATCGTGACGCTTCGGTTTTCCGGGCGTCATAGACCGGTACGATTGACGCTGTAATGGCCACCATTGGCCTTCGGCACCTTGGAAGAGGCAGAAATTTTATGATCATCAAACCGCGGGTTCGTGGCTTTATCTGTGTGACCGCTCACCCGGTTGGCTGTGAAGCGAATGTCAAAGAGCAGATCGACTACGTGACCGAACACGGTGCCATTGAAGGCGGCCCGAAAAAGGTGCTGGTCCTCGGGGCTTCCACCGGCTACGGCCTTGCCGCGCGCATCAGCGCTGCCTTTGGCTGCGGTGCCGACACCCTGGGCGTGTTTTTTGAGAAAGAAGGCGAAGAAGGCAAACTGAGCTCTGCCGGCTGGTACAACAGCGCCGCCTTCGAGAAGTTTGCACTGGAAAAAGGCCTGTACGCCAAGAGCATCAATGGCGATGCGTTCTCCGATGAGATCAAGCGCCTGACCATCGAAACCATCAAGAAAGACCTGGGCAAGATCGACCTGGTGGTCTACAGCCTGGCCGCGCCGCGCCGTACCGACCCGCAAGGCGTGGTGCACACCTCCACGCTCAAGCCGATCGGCAAGGCCGTAACCCTGCGCGGCATCAACACCGACAAGGGCGTCGTGGTCGACACTACCCTTGAGCCGGCCACCCAGGAAGAAATCGACGGCACCGTGAAAGTCATGGGCGGCGAAGACTGGCAGCTGTGGATCGACGCCCTGCGTGACGCCGATGTATTGGCCGAAGGCGCCAAGACCACCGCGTTCACCTACCTCGGCGAGAAGCTGACCCAGGACATCTACTGGAACGGTTCCATTGGCGAGGCCAAGAAAGACCTGGACAAAAAAGTCCTGACCCTGCGCGAGAACCTGGCTGCACTGAAGGGCGACGCCCGTGTGTCGGTACTCAAGGCCGTGGTAACCCAGGCCAGCTCGGCGATCCCGATCATGCCGCTGTACCTGTCGCTGCTGTTTAAAGTGATGAAAGAGCAGGGCACCCACGAAGGTTGCATCGAGCAGGTCTACGGCCTGTTCAAGGACAGCCTGTATGGCAAAGAGCCCAAGCTCGACGCCGATGGCCGCCTGCGTGCCGACCTCAAGGAACTTGAGCCGAAGGTTCAGGACGCGGTCGCGGCGCTGTGGAATCAGGTCTCTGACGACAACGTCAACGAGATCAGCGATTTTGCCGGCTACAAGGCAGAGTTCCTGCGCCTGTTCGGTTTTGAGATTGACGGCGTGGACTACGACGCTGACGTCAATCCGACCGTGAAGATCAAAGGCCTGGTTCAGGCTTAAGCGAAGTGAGCAGGCCGCGGCCTTGAAGAAGTGTTATCAAGGCCGTGGCCGGGTTACTTCACAACCTCAGGCGGTCCGGGATGAAGAGAGGCGCGCTTGTGCCTCGCTGAACGCGGGCCGCCTGACGTTTACCACCTCTTTTTCCCACAGTGGGTTCAAGGGCATGTGGTAACCACTGTCTTTGGCTGTCCGGATCAGTTCTGCCATTTCCTTGCCGTCGCTGATGATGGAGACTTCGTCGAACCGTCCGAGTTTGGCAGGCAGGAAAAAGGTCACTGGATAGTTGGCAGCAACATCTGTTGCCGGGCTTCCTGAATCAGCATTGTGGTGAACTACCCACTCTCCGCTCCCCACCAGCGCCTCATTGATCGCCGGGATCATGTTTGCTATTCGCGACGTGGCATTGCCGATGTTGCTGTCTTCCTTTTGATAAAAACGACCGGCGCTTTCATAGTCTTCGCGCAGTTCATGTGGCGCCTCGTATTGATTGGGATCTGCACTGCGCTGTTTGTAGCCATCAATCCGTTCTTTAAACACACTGTGGGCGATATCCGGCACGGGCAGTTTGTCTTGCGGGCCCAAGTCACTTAGGTGAGGGCCGATCAAGTACAAGTCATAGTCAGCCGTCAGGGCCTTGCCACCTTCGGTTTTTGCCAGCACTTCGACAGGCTTGCCTTGGTGCGTGATTTGAAAGTTGTTATCTAAAGGGGATTGGCGCTTGCCTTCGAATGCATACATTTGATGGCTTGGCCCTTGTGCACTGAAACGTATGACGCCGTGTGGGGTCTCGGCTTGGAGCTGATCAATTTTACCGAGCTTCAGCAGGTCGTTAAGGCGGTTGCTCGACACCGTCAACGGAACTGAAACCGCAGAGCCATCCTGGATGCTGCCGGTGGTTTGCTCGTTGGCCTTGGCGATTTTCTGCGGATTGTTTTCGGCAAACTTCTCCAGTTTACTGAGCGCCTGGTCCACGCAGATAAGGCCGGCCTGCGGCCCCCAGTCGGCACTTTTGCCTTTGATATGAAAGTCCTTGGTGGGATGCCCTGCCTCAATCAGCCCGGTTGCCACTGGCTCGACGGCACGTACCCCGATGATGGTATTGTGCTCGGCGGCAAGGCGCTGGAAAGGTGCAAGATGGCCTGACGCAATTCCGGTCTGGCCCTTGACCCGTTCGATCGCCGACTCCACGGACGGCTTTTCCAGCGGGACCGATCCGCCATTCTGTTCAATTTGGCGACTTTCCATCATTGCTCTACTCGCGTTTGATGGAGAAATAAGGGAAGTATTAATAGTGTTCATGGGTTACCTCCAACTTCATTGCGATGTGTCGTAAGTTTTGTGGAGTTCCCTTCCGGACAAATGTGTGAGCGATTGCACCTTCGACGCTAAGCAACCCGTCTAGTCCGGTCTGTCGGACATATCTGAAGTGGTTCGAGACGTAGTTATGCAGTCCATTTATCCCGCATCTGCAGGTGTTTGAAACGGAGATGTCCTTATGACGATTCGCGCAGTAGTCTTTGATTTCGGCGGTGTCCTGTTCGACTGGAACCCGCACCATCTGTACCGCCAGTTGATTGCCGACGACCATGAACGCCAGCAGTTCCTGGACACGGTCTGCACCCAGGCCTGGAACACCGAGCAGGACGCCGGGCGCAGCCTGGCCGAGGCGACCCGCACGCTAATTGCCGAACACCCGCAGCACGAGCCCTTGATCCAGGCGTACTACGACCGCTGGCACGAGATGCTGCGGGGCGCGTTGCCCGAGGGCGTGGCGATCCTCGAAGCCCTGCATGAAGCGAAGATGCCGCTGTTCGGCCTCACCAACTGGTCTGCCGAAACCTTTCCGTATGCTCGGGCCAATTACCCGTTCCTGCAGTATTTTCGCGACATCGTGGTATCCGGCGAAATCAAACTGATCAAGCCTGATGCGGCGATCTACCACGCCAGCCTGGCGCAGGTGCGCGCCCATCTGCCGGATATTCAGCCGGGCGAAGTGGTGTTTATTGATGACGTGGCCAGCAATGTCGAGGCGGCCATTGCCCTGGGTTGGCAGGGGGTCCACCACGTCTCGGCGGCACATACCCGCGAACGTCTGCAAGCACTGGGGGTAAGCCTCTAGCGCGCCCAGTTCTGCATGACGAAATCCACGAACGCCCGCAGCTTGGGCAGGCGATAGCGGTCTTGGGCGTACAGCAAGTGCATAGGCCGGCTGGGCAGTTGGTAGTCCGTCAGCAGTGCCACCAGTTTCCCGGCCCGCAGGTCGGGCTCTACCAGTGCATCCGGCAGCATCACGATACCCATGCCTTCCAGGGCAGCCTGGCGCAAGGCCTGCGAGCTGTTGATGGTCAATGAGCCGGCAACCGGAATTTCCACCTCGCCCTCTGCGCCGCGCATTCGCCAGAGTTTGTCGGCATTGCGCCAATCGTCGGTTGCGGGGTAAGCGAATGCCAGGCAGTCATGCTGCTGCAGATCGTCGGGCAATTGAGGCGTGCCCCGGCGCGCCAGGTAACTGGGGGACGCGCAGAGGGTGATGGTGTAATCCTGCATGGGCCGGGCAATCAGGCTGGGAGCGTCCAGTTCGCCCAGGCGGATGGCCACGTCGAAGCCGCTGTCGACCATGTCCATCCGCTGGTTGCTCAGTACCACGTACAGTTTGATCTGTGGATAGCGCTGGGAAAACTCGCTGAGTGCCGGAGCCAGGCGCTCGGTGCCAAAGGCCGGTGGTGCGGTGATCCGCAGCAGGCCCTTGGGCACGTCGCTGTTGGCTTGCTCGGCCATCTGCTCGGAGTCGGCCACCAGCCCCAGCACTTCCAGGCAGCGCTGGTAATAAATCCCGCCAAACTCGGTCAGGCTTTGCTTGCGCGTAGTGCGCTTGAGCAGGCTGACTCCCAGCCGCTGCTCCAGTGCGCGCAGGTGATTGCCGACCATGGTGGTAGACATGCCGCACGACTGAGCCGCGGCCGTCATGCTGCCGGCTTCCACCACTTTCACGTACACCGTCATCGCCTGGAACAGATCCATTGTAAAGCCCTGATTTAAAGTGATCGCAGTGTTGTGCAGTTTATCCAGCTCGGGTGGCTAACGATACTGGTGCCATCACAACGATGCACTGGAGCCTGACGCCATGACCGCCGCCTGCCTGATGACCACTTATCAACCCTCGCCCCTGAGCTTTACCCGTGGCCTTGGCACGCGCCTGTGGGACCAGCAGGGCCGCGAATACCTGGACGCCGTGGCGGGCGTGGCGGTGACCAACGTCGGTCACTCCCACCCACGGCTGGTGGCGGCGATCAGCGAACAGGCCGGTTTGCTGCTGCACACCTCAAACCTCTACAGCATCGACTGGCAGCAACGTCTGGCCCAGCGCCTGGCCCAGCTTTCCGGCCTGGACCAGGCGTTTTTCAACAACTCCGGGGCCGAGGCCAACGAGACGGCACTTAAGCTGGCCCGGCTGCATGGCTGGAAAAAGGGCATCGAACAGCCGCTGGTGGTGGTGATGGAAAATGCCTTTCATGGGCGCACCCTGGGCACCCTGTCGGCCAGCGACGGGCCGTCGGTGCGGCTGGGGTTTCAAAAGTTACCCGGGGATTTTATCAAGGTCGGCTTCGGTGACATGGCTGCGCTGGAGGCGGTGACCCAGGAATTCGGCCCGCGCGTTGTCGCGGTGCTGCTGGAACCGATCCAGGGCGAAAGCGGCGTGCAAGTCGCGCCGCCGGGGTATCTGAAGGCCTTGCGCGAGCACTGCACCCGGCAAGGCTGGCTGTTGATGCTCGATGAAATCCAGACCGGGATCGGCCGCACGGGTCGCTGGTTTGCCTTTCAGCATGAGGGCATCGTGCCCGACGTGATGACGCTGGCCAAAGGCCTGGGCAATGGGGTGCCGATCGGCGCGTGCCTGGCCCGAACTGCCGTTGCGCAACTGTTTACTCCCGGCAGCCACGGCAGCACTTTTGGCGGCAACCCGCTGGCCTGTCGCGTGGGCTGTACGGTGTTGGAGATCATTGAAGAACAAGGCTTGCTGGACAACGCGGCGCAACAGGGCGAGCGCTTGCTGGCGCGCCTGCGGGTGGAGTTGAGCGAGCATCCACAGGTGCTGGCGATTCGTGGGCAGGGGCTGATGATCGGAATCGAGCTGGCGACGCCTCACCGCGACCTGGCCCAGCGTGCGGCCCACGAGCATGGCCTGCTGATCAACGTCACGCGGGGCAAGATCATTCGCCTGCTGCCGCCGCTGACCCTCGATGCCAAGGAAGTGGAGATGATCGTGCGGGCGCTGTGCCGCCTACTGGACTAGATCTCCCCATCCCCCGTAGTAGCAGCTGTCGAGCGCCAGCGAGGCTGCGTCGGCCGCACCTCGGTCTCGGGCCAGACTCGATGACGGTGGCGCTGGCGACGCAGCCTCGCTAAAGCTCGACAGCGGCTACGGGGCCGTTCAGCCATTCCTGGTTCAGGGTCTCGGTATCCCCCAGATAGTCGAGCAGCCAGGCCATGGCGGGCGACAGTTTATTTTGCGCCCAGGCCACGCACGATGGGCTGGCGGGGAAGGGCCGGGACAGTTGCAGGGCGCTCAACTCGCCGCGCTCGATCCACGGCTGCACCAGGTGCGCCGGTGCCATGCCGACGCACAGGCCATCGCGCAGGCAATCAATCGCCGAAGCCCAGTGCGGCACCACCAACCGGCGCTGGTTATCCAGGGTCCATGTGTCGCGCTTGGGCAGGTTGCGCGAGGTGTCGGTCATGCACAGGGAGGCAAAGGGCCTTAGTTGATCATCGTTGAGCAGGCCCTCTACCGCTGCCAGCGGGTGGCGGCTGCTGACCACGCACAACCAGTTCAACAGGCCCATGTCGCGAAAGGTAAATTGACTGGCCACCGGCACCGCGCTGGTGGCGCCGATCACGATGTCGGTCCGCTCGTCGGCCAGGGCATCCCACACACCGTTGTACACCTCGTAATCGAGCAGCAATTCCACCTCCGGGAACTGCCGGTAAAAATCCAGCACCAGTTGCCGGCAGCGCTGCTGTTTAACGATGGAATCCACCGCGACTTTCAACTGGCCGCTCCAACCATTGGCCACCTGCTGGCACAGCCGGCGAGTGCCAAGCATTTTTTTCATGACGCTGCGGGTTTCGTCGACGAACAATTTACCGGCGGGTGTCAGCTCCACGTCTCGGTGACGTCGGACAAACAGCGGTACCGCCAACCACTCCTCGATTTGGCGCACGGTGTAGCTGATGGCCGATGGCACGCGGTGCAGTTCCTGGGCGGCGGCGCTGAAGCTGCCGTGGCGGGCCACCGCATCCACGACATCGAGGGAATATTCAGACCACATGGGCGTTGCCTTCAAAAAAATTGATAAGAGACTCCAATTATTATCGCTTCACAGGGAAGCACTCAGCTTCATAATAGGCGCCAGTCAGCAAATAGTTTGATGGCAGGTTATACAAGGCTTCAATGAAAAATTCTTTTGGATTCACGTGGTACCTGGCGGGGTTGAGCATGCTCGGCTATCTGGCCATGGATATGTACTTGCCGGCGTTTGGCGCCATGGGCGAGCAATTGCAGATTTCTCCCGGCGCGGTGGGCGCGAGCCTGAGCATTTTCCTCGCCGGCTTCGCCGTGGGGCAGTTGTTGTGGGGGCCGCTTTCCGACCGGCTGGGGCGCAAGCCGATCCTGCTCACCGGCCTCTCTTTGTTTGTACTCGGTTGCCTGGGTATGTTCTGGGTCGAGACCGCACCGCAGCTGCTGGCCTTGCGTTTTGTGCAGGCGATTGGCGTGTGTTCCGCCGCCGTCAGCTGGCAGGCGCTGGTAATTGACCGCTACCCGGCAGACAAGGCGCATCGGGTTTTTGCCGGAATCATGCCGCTGATGTCGCTGTCACCGGCCCTCGCGCCACTGCTGGGGGCGTTGATGTTGAATCACTGGGGCTGGCAGGCAATTTTCGGCGTGTTATTGGTGGTGGCGCTGTTGCTACTGTTGCCGACATTGTTTCTCAAACCGCTGCCGAAACGCCTGACAACCGATGCAGAACCTTCCCGTCTCGGCTATGGGCAATTGCTTAAGTCGCGGGTGTTCACCGGCAACGTGATGATCTTTGCCGCGTGCTCGGCCAGTTTCTTCGCCTGGCTCACCGCTTCGCCGTTCATCCTCGGCGGCATGGGCTACAGCCCCAACGACATTGGCTTGAGCTACGTACTGCCAACTTTGTCGTTCCTGATCGGTGGCTACAGTTGCCGCAGCGCGTTGCAGCGGTTTCAGGGCAAGACCTTGTTGCCATGGCTGCTGCTGGCGTATTGCATCAGCATGGTGGCGCTGTATCTGGTTGCGACCATGACCGTGCCGACGCTCACCACCTTGCTGATTCCATTCTGCCTGATGGCGCTGGTCAACGGCGCCAGCTACCCGATCGTGGTGGCGAATGCACTGATGCCATTTGCGGAAAATTCCGGCAAGGCTGCGGCGTTGCAGAACACCTTGCAATTGGGCCTGTGCTTTCTCGCGAGCTTGGTCGTGTCGTCGATGATCGACCAGCCGCTGCTGATCACTGCGATCGTGATGCTGGCGACCGCGCCATTGGCCGTGTTGGGCTACTGGCTGGCGCGGCCGAAGGGGAGTGACTCGGAACTTGCACCTGCTTGATCTGATAATGCCGTCAAAGTGTAGGAGCTGGCTTGCCTGCGATGAGGGCGGCATATCCGACATCATTATTGGCTGACCCACCGCTATCGCAGGCAAGCCAGCTCCCACAGTTGATCGGCTTCCTTGAGCAAGCATGGGGGACTAGAACGTCACTTCCATGTTCACCGTCGGCGTGGAGGTGCGGCTGCCCCGGCCGCCGTCCACGCCGAACTTGTTATGCCAGTACTCGTAGCCCACGCCCAGATACAGGTTAGGCTTGACGCTCTTGCCTGGGCGCACCGCCACCATCAGCGCGGTGCGCATCAGGGTTTCCGGCGCGGTATCGCGGCCATGGAAGTCCTCGCCCTTTTCCCCGACGTGGTTGATAAACCCCTGGAACTTGGCCCCATGGCTGCCGATCTCGAAAGGCCGCATCCAGGTCAGGTTGACCATGTAAGTATCGTCGAAGGTGTGGTCGGGTTCTTTCGCACCAGGGATGCCTGAATGGTTGCGTTCCTTGTAGTACATCAAGCTCAGGTCCAGTACGCCCACGGTGTTGAACTTCAAGGTCGGGCCAATCACCAGCGCACGCTTTTTCGCCGACGCCAGGTTGTTGTTGCGGTTGGCGTCAAAGCCGAAGGTGAGGGCGTAATCCTTGATCACGCCGGTGCCCAGCGGCACATCGAACACCCGTGAGGCGTACAGCTGATGCCGGTACACGGCATACACTTCGCTGCCACCGTGGTCGGTGCCCTTGCGCGGGTCGCGGCTGTCGGACAGGAACACATCGAGGTTCAGGTAATTGCTGCCGTACTGGTAACCGCTGGCGTGGGTGAAGCTGTAGATGCGCTTGCTGAAGTCGTCCGGGTTGTTCGGATTGGTGAACTGTTGCCCGTAGCGAAATCCTACGCTGTTGTTCATCCATTCCAGCGCGACAGCCTCCCCGCCGCCGAACAGTGTGAGTAAAACGGTTGCGCCGTGCAGTGCCTTTTTCATTGTTTTAATTCCTTTGGCGTTTTGGCTCATGGCAACCGTGCAAGGGTCGCCGGGCGCAGTATCCGCACATCCGTTGTGGGTTCCAAAGAACAGAATCTCGCCTGGGGCGATGCCGAAACGGCAGCACTGAAGCTGGCCCGTGAGTCAGGAAATACGCGGTGTCCAGGGTGTTTCCTGATGTTCGCGCAGGCTGATTTCTTCACTGAGCAAATGGGCCATGGCTTGCACCGCCATCGGCAAGTCGCGGTCTTTGCGGGCGTACAAGCCGAGGTCGCTGAAGATCCCGCCCTGGTCGCTGAGCGGGATATGCAGCAGTTCGCCGCGGGCTAAATCCGCTTCAACGCCGATACGCGTCTGGAACGCGATGCCCAGTTGCTGGCGCGCCAATTGCCGGGCCAGTTCCATGGAGTTGCTGTGCAGCAGTGGCTTGTTCGCCGCCGCGGACCGCTTGTGCAGCGGCGCAATCAGGTGATGAACCGACAATTCACTCTTGGCCTGGATCACCCCGTGTTCGCAACAACGCGCGTAACTCACACTGGCCTCGCCGGCCAATGGATGCCCCGGCGCCATCAGCGCGCCCAGGCGGAAATGGCCGACACACACCTGGATGGTTTCGCTGCTGCGCGGTAAGGCAAAGGCCAGCCCCAGGTCAGCCTGGCCATTCACCACAGCACCAGGAATCGACTGCGAACCCTGCACCGTGACGCCAATCGTCACCTTCGGATAGCGCTCACGCATGCGCTTGAGGGCGGCGGGCAGCAGTTCCACGGTGGCACCTTCCACCGTGGCGATTTCCACATGGCCGGTCTGCACGCCGTTCAAGCCATCCAGTTCGCCGCGCACGCGCTCCACATCCTGCAACAGGAAGCTCACATGGCGGGTCAGGATTTCCCCGGCCGCAGTCAGGCGCAACCCGCCGGGCAAGCGCTCGAACAGTGCCGCGCCGACTTCATCTTCCAGCTTGAGAAGCTGCCGGTTCACCGCTGAAGAGGCCACGTTCAGGCGGCGCGCAGCTTCGCGGATCGAATGGCAGCGGCGAACCATGTCGAAGTAGTAAATCGCCGGAGCGTGAATGCGCAGCTTGCGATTGAGCATTTTTTTCAAGTCCTTGTGCGCAGCGCTCTAAGCCACGGGGCACGGCGGCTGAATGGATTTTTGTAACGGCGTTCATGGTTGTTTTGTGAAAGTGATTGTATACAACTCTATGGACATCCAATCTTTCTATTGCATACAGTGAGTGCACAACAAAAACAGAGAACCCCACCATGACTATCCCGAAGGCGTCACCGCAGCGGCCAGAAGATGAGAATCTCGGCGTCGCGGCCAACATGGCTTACGGCCTGCAGCATGTACTGACTATGTACGGCGGCATCGTGGCTGTGCCGTTGATCGTCGGCCAGGCGGCCGGGTTGTCGCCGGCCGATATTGGCCTGCTGATCGCCGCCTCGCTGTTTGCCGGTGGCCTGGCCACGCTGTTGCAAACCCTGGGCTTGCCGTTCTTCGGCTGCCAGTTACCGCTGGTGCAAGGGGTGTCCTTTGCCGGGGTGGCGACGATGGTGGCGATTGTTGGCAGCGACGGCGCGGGCGGTATTCCGGCGATTCTCGGTGCGGTGATGGCCGCCTCCCTGATCGGCTTGTTGATCACCCCGGTGTTCTCTCGAATAACCAAATTCTTCCCGCCGCTGGTCACCGGCATCGTGATCACCACCATCGGGCTGACCTTGATGCCGGTCGCCGCCCGCTGGGCCATGGGCGGCAACAGCCGCGCCGCGGATTTCGGCAGCATGCCGAACATCGGCCTGGCGGCGCTGACCCTGGCGCTGGTGTTGCTGTTGAGCAAGATCGGCAGTGCGACTATCTCGCGGCTGTCGATTTTGCTGGCGATGGTGATCGGTACGGTGATCGCGGTGTTCCTTGGCATGGCTGATTTCTCCAGCGTGACCCAGGGCCCGATGTTCGGCTTCCCTGCGCCATTCCATTTCGGCATGCCCACCTTCCACCTGGCAGCGATCATTTCCATGTGCATCGTGGTGATGGTAACGCTGGTGGAAACCTCGGCGGATATTCTCGCGGTGGGTGAAATCATCGACACCAAGGTCGACTCCAAACGCCTCGGCAATGGCCTGCGCGCCGACATGCTGTCGAGCATGTTTGCGCCAATTTTTGGCTCGTTCACCCAGAGTGCCTTCGCCCAGAACGTCGGTCTGGTGGCGGTAACCGGGGTCAAGAGTCGCTATGTGGTCGCCACCGGCGGGGTATTCCTGGTGATCCTCGGCCTGCTGCCGTTCATGGGCCGGGTGATTGCGGCGGTGCCGACTTCAGTGTTGGGCGGTGCCGGGATCGTGCTGTTCGGCACTGTGGCTGCCAGTGGTATCCGTACCTTGTCCAAGGTCGATTACCGCAACAACATGAACCTGATCATCGTCGCCACTTCCATCGGGTTTGGCATGATCCCGATTGCGGCACCGAGTTTCTATGACCACTTCCCAAGCTGGTTCGCGACCATTTTCCATTCGGGCATCAGTTCGTCGGCGATCATGGCCATCCTGCTGAACCTGGCGTTCAACCACTTCACCACCGGCAACTCGGACCAGCAGTCGGTGTTTGTCGCCGGGACCGAGCGCAGCTTGTGCTTCCAGGATGTAGCGGCGTTGCGGGATGGGGATTACTTCAGCGGCGGCAAGTTGTTTGATGCCGAGGGCAAGGAGATTCCATTGCTGGCTGATGTGCCGAAGAAAGCGGCGGTGCCGGGCAGGGCGCAGACCAGCGAGGTCTGAAGGAGCAGACGATCTTTGCGTAGCAGCTGTCGAGCCTTGGCGAGGCTGCGTCGGCGGTGTATCTGACACACCGCTACGCAGCCTCGCCAAGGCTCGACAGCTGCTACGGCTGGTTAGCCAGTCTTGAGTGCTTTGTGGGGCACGGAACAAGCCTCATCCAAAAACTGCACCACCGTGCCCATGCACGCCTGCCGCTCTTCAACATGGGGCATGTGGCTGGAGTCTTCGAACAGCGCCCAGCGCACATCGGCAATTTCATCCAGGAACGGCTTGACCACCAACGGGGTGGCCTCGTCATGCCGACCGGAAATCACCAGGGTTGGTACATTGACCTTCGACAGCCGGCCAATCACGTTCCAGTCTTTCAAACTGCCAATCACATGGAATTCGGTCGGGCCGCTCATGGCGTGATACACCGTGGGGTCTGCATCCACCTGGGCAAATGTGCGGGCGACTTCTTCCGGCCACGGATTGACCCGGCACACGTGCTGGTCATAGAAAATCCGCGAAGCGACCAGGTATTCAGGGTCTTGATAGGTGCCGGCCTGTTCGTGCTTGAGCAGGGTTTCGTGCACGCCTTCAGGCAATAATTTGCGCAGGCGGTTGGCTTCGCTGACCCAGGTACGCATGCAGGTTGGCGAGTTGGCCGGGATAAACGCACGCAAGCCCTCAGGTTGCAGGATCGCGTGCTCGCTGCCAAGCATGCCGCCCCAGGATTGCCCCAGGATGGCGTAGTTGTTGCTGATTTGCAGGTGGTCCAGCAGGTTGTCCAGTTCTTCCAAAAACAAGCCTACGGTCCAGAACGACGGGTCTTTGTCTGGCAGGTGCGTGGAGCGGCCGTTGCCCAGTTGGTCGTAGTGAATGACCGCGTGGCCACTGGCCGCAACGTCCTTGTAGGCGTCGACATAATCATGGGTACAACCCGGGCCGCCATGCAGGATGACCAGCGGCGTGAGGCCACTGTGCAGGTCGCCGGTTACCCGATACCAGGTTTGGTAGTCGCGAAAGGCCGCATAGCCTTCGCGGATTGTTTCGATGAATTCCATTTCGTGCCCTGCCCTGAGAAAAAGTGATCAGGTACACGATAGCCGGCACGCAACGTTTAAGTAACTAGCAAAACAGCTAGGTTTTTCCTTCGGATCAGTCTTCCAGTAGCCGGTAGTGGGTGGCGCGTACCACCGCTTGAACCCGGTTTTTGGCCCCCAGCTTGTGCATGGCTGACGCCAGGTGCAGGGTGACGACGGCCAGGGAACGGCTCAATTGCGTGGCAATTTCGGCGGCGGTCAGACCGTCGGCGGCCCATTTGAGGCATTCGCGCTCACGTTTGGTCAGGCGGATATGCGGGTAGGAGCGCAGTTCCTTACTGAATAGCGGGTAGGCAGCTTCCTGCAAGGCATGGGTGATCAGGCTGAATTCCGACAAGGTATGGCGGGCATCCTGTAATACCGTGCTGGCCTTGCCGGTACGCAAGCCGGTCAGTGAAGCGAAGCCGCCCCGGGGCAAGTGGATCGGCACGCTGACGCCGCAGGTCATCTGCCGGTCGTGCAGGTAGCTCGAAACGGGGGCGTGGCAGGGGTCGATGATCTTTTGCAGTGCGGTGTCGGCCTTGGCCTCGTAGGACCACACAAACGGAGAAACCGTAGACAGTGCCAGGTGTTGCACCGGGTCAATCTGATAAAACCCGGCGCTGCACCACAAGTTGTACCAGTCGGGCGGCGTATTGCGCAGTTGCAGCACAGACGGGGTGATCAGTGCACCATTATGGTCAATGGGAACGGGGGTGTAATCGTAGACCAACGCATCGAAACCCAGGTGCTGGGCCAATACGAGGGTGTTGTCCATCTGTTCATCCAGGCTCCTGCCGGGGATGAGACGGTCATTAAATGCAGTTAGCCTGGCCAGCATCCGTTCTGCTCCCGAATTCATTTGAATCTCGTCTTGCTGCAAGTAGAATGCCACGCCCCGGCGAAGGACTGCCAGACCAAACCTATAAGAATTACCAGGTTATGGACGCGCGGCATCCTCGGTAGTGTTGGCCTCTAAACGGCCACTCTCCACAGGGCCGACACACAACAAGGAATGTATGCATGTGGCGTGAAATTGCCCCCGACCAGCAGTACAACGTGCAAGTCGACGGCCACAACCTCGTGGCCTACAGCTTTGGCGAAGGCGATGAGGTGCTGCTGTGCCTCAATGGCGGCCCAGGGCTGCCTTGCGACTACTTGCGCGATGCTCATGGCTGGCTCAAGGAAAACGGCTTGCGAGTGGTTGCATTCGACCAGCTTGGCACCGGCGCATCAGCCAGGCCGACCGATGTTTCGCTGTGGGAAATCAGCCGATATGTCGAAGAAGTCGAAACCGTGCGCCAGGCCCTTGGCCTTGGCCGCGTGCACCTGCTGGGGCATTCCTGGGGTGGATGGCTGGGCATTGAATACGCCATTCACTACCCCGACGCGCTGAAAAGTCTGATCCTGGAAAACACCGTCGGCGACATTCCGCACCTGTCCCTGGAGCTGGAGCGCCTGCGCGGCGCCCTGGGCAGCGAAACCGTGGCGATGATGCAACGCCACGAAGCCATGGGCACCCTCGACCACCCGCAGTACCAGGCCGCCATCACCTTGCTCAACTACCGTCATGTCTGCCGCCTGGACGAGTGGCCGGCGCCGGTCCAGCGCTCCCTCGGCGACTGGAACATGGGGCCTTACGAAACCATGCAGGGCCCCAACGAATTCCTCTACATCGGCAACCTCAAGGACTGGAACCGCATCCCCGAGATGGCCGAGTTCAAGATGCCGATACTGATCACCACCGGCCAGCATGACGAACTCACCCCGGCCTGCGCCATGCGCATGAAAAGCGCAGCCAGGCATGCCGAGCTGCACGTGTTCCCCAACAGCAGCCATATGCCGTTTTACGAGGAGCCGCAGGCTTACTTCCCGGTGCTGCTGGACTTCCTTGCTCGTCACCGAGGCTGACGGATGAACCTGGCGCGTTACCGTTTCGTGCTGTCCCGGCCGCTGCAATTGCTGCCGGTGCTGTTTGGCATCAGCCTGATCACCTTTGTGCTGGTGCGCTCGATTCCCGGCGACCCGGCGCGGGCCCTGCTGGGTTCGCGCAGCACCCCGGATGCGTTGCTGAAGATCCGCGCCCAGTACGGCCTCGACCAACCACTGTGGTTGCAATATTTCTACTTCCTGAAAAACCTGCTCAAGGGCGATCTTGGCCAGTCGCTGCTGTACAAGGTCGACGCATTGAAGCTGATCGTCACCCGCATCGAGCCGACCCTGTTCCTGGTGCTGGGCAGTGTGCTGCTGGCGCTATTGATCGCGGTGCCGCTGGCCACCGTGGCCGCACGTAATAAAGGCGGCTGGGCGGATAACCTGGTCCGTCTGTTCACCACCGTCGGCCTGGGCATGCCGGCGTTCTGGCTGGGCTTGATGCTGATCCTGTTGTTCAGCGTGCAATGGGGCCTGTTCCCGGTCTCCGGTTATGGGCGCACCTGGCTGGACAAGGCGCACCACATGCTCCTGCCGTGCCTGACCATCGCCCTCGCGTTATCGGCGGTGCTGGTGCGCAACCTGCGGGCGAGCATGTTGATGGAATTGCAGGCCGACCACGTGACCGCTGCCCGGGCGCGGGGTTTGTCGGAGGCCGCTGTATTTCGTCGCCACGTGCTGCCCAATTCCCTGGTGCCGGCGGTCAACCTGTTGGCGGTGAACATTGGCTGGCTGATCAGCGGCACAGTGGTGATCGAAAGCCTGTTCGCGATTCCCGGCATCGGCCAGTTGCTGGTGCGCGGCATCTTCACCCGCGACTACATGGTGGTGCAGGGCGTGGCGATGGTGCTGGCCTGCGCAACCGTGCTGGTCAACTTTTTCGCCGACGTGGTGACGGTAGCGCTGGACCCACGAGTGAAGATGCAATGAGCACGCGCCCATTGATTGCCCCGTGGCGCTTGCGCCTGCGCTTTGGATTTCGCAACGGCCGACTGACTGCGGCCTGGGGCCTGTTGATTCTGCTGATATGGCTGGCGCTGGCGCTGTTCGCCCCCTGGGTCGCACCCTTTGATCCGATTGCGCAAAACACCGACATCAGTTTATTGGGCCCCAGCCTGGCCCATCCATTTGGCACGGATAACTACGGCCGCGACATTCTTTCGAGGGTGATCTGGGGCGCCCGCATCGACCTGCAACTGGCGGTGGTCGGGGTGATCTTTCCATTCCTGATCGGCACCTTTGTCGGCGCGGTGTCCGGTTATATCGGCGGGCGTTTCGACAGCTTCTGCATGCGGGTCATCGACGTGATTCTCGCGTTTCCGTTCCTGGTGCTGATGCTGGCGATCATGGCCATCCTCGGCCCGGGCTTGAAGAGCTTCTATATCGCCATGGCGCTGGTGGGCTGGGTGTCTTACGCGCGGCTGATTCGTTCGCAAATCCTGGTACTCAAGGAAAGCGACTTCGCCCTGGCCGCCAAAAGCCTGGGTTTTGGCCATGGGCGCATTCTGTTCCGGCATTTGTTGCCCAACGCGATGTTCGGCTCGATTGTGTTCTCGATGTCTGACGCGGTGCTGGTGCTGCTCAACGGCGCGGCGGTCAGCTACCTCGGCCTGGGTGTACAGCCGCCGACCGCCGAGTGGGGCACCATGGTCGCCGAAGGCCAGGCATTTATCACCACGGCCTGGTGGATTTGCACCTTCCCGGGCCTGGCCATCGTGACCCTGGCCATGGGCTTCAGCCTGCTGGCCGATGGTGTGGCGCACGTGTTGGGGGATCGCTCATGAGCCTGTTACAGGTGCGAGACCTGAGCGTGATCGCCAATAACACCGGGCGCGACGTGACGTTGGTGGACCGGGTGTCTTTCGACCTGGCCGAAGGTGAAATCCTCGGCCTGGTAGGTGAAAGCGGTTCGGGCAAGACCATGGCCTGTCGCGGGCTGATGCGGTTGCTGCCGTCCCCGAGCTTGCGGGTGCAGGGTGGCTCGGTACGCTTGGCGGGCCAGGAGCTTCTGGAGCTGGATGATGCCGGCATGCGCGCGGTGCGCGGCGGGCAACTCGGGATGATTTTCCAGAATCCCAGCAGCCACCTCGACCCGCTGATGCGCATTGGCGATCAGATCGCCGAAGGCATCCGCCTGCACCAGGGCGCGTCGAAAAAGGAGGCGCGCCGGCAAGCCATCGAGGTGTTGCGCCAGGTTGGCATTCCCGATCCCACAGCGCGTGTCGACAATTATCCCCATGAGTTTTCCGGCGGCATGCGCCAGAGGGCGATGATCGCTGTGGCCCTGGGTTGCAACCCCCACGTGCTGATCGCCGACGAGCCGACCACCGCCCTCGACGTCACCGTGCAGGCCCAGATCCTGCGCCTGTTGCTGGACCTGCGGGACCAGCGCGGCCTGTCGATCATCATGATCACCCACGACCTGGGCGTGGTGGCGCAAACCTGTGACTCCATTGCCGTGATGTACGCCGGCCGCCTGTGCGAGCACGGCAGCAAATACGAGCTGCTGGCGCATCCGCAACACCCGTACACCGCCGGCCTCATCGAGTGCCAGCCCGCCACCAGCAGCGGCCACGCCTTGTTGCGCACCATCGTCGGGCAACCGCCGTTGCTCGATGCATTGCCCAAAGGCTGCCGGTTCAACCCGCGTTGCCCGCAGGTCGGCCCCTTGTGCACCGAACTGTTGCCGGAAGGCGCACGGGTTGCCTGCCACTATCCCTTGGGAGTTCGCCCATGACGTTGCTACAGGTGAATGACCTTGAGGTGCGTTTCGCCGCCGCCGGCAGCGGCCTGTTCGGCCTGAATAAACAGTGGGTGAGGGCGGTCAACGGCGTGTCGTTGACCCTGGCTGCCGGTGAAACCCTCGGTTTGGTGGGTGAGTCCGGCAGCGGCAAAAGCACGCTGGGGCGGGCGATCCTGCACCTCAACCCGATCAGCGCCGGGCAGGTGGTGTTCGACGGCATCGACATGGCCCACGCCGGGCCGGTCGACATCGCGCGTTTGCGGCACGAGACGGCAATGATCTTCCAGGATCCCTACGCCGCCCTGAACCCGCGCCTTACCGTCGGCGAAACGATTGCCGAAGTCCTGCGGGTGCAGCGCAAGGTGCCGTCAGAACATATCCCGCGCCGGGTCGACGAGTTACTCGACCTGGTAGGCCTGCGCCCCGAACTCGCCAGCCGCAAGCCCGGCTCCCTCAGCGGTGGCCAGTGCCAGCGCGTCGGCATCGCCCGGGCGCTGGCGGTTGAGCCCCGGCTGATCATCGCCGATGAATGCGTAGCCGCCTTGGACGTGTCGATCCAGGGCCAAATCATCAACCTGCTGCTGGAACTGCAACAGCGCATGAACCTGGCGATCCTGTTTATCGCCCACGACCTGGCCATCGTCCGTCGCCTGTGCGACCGAGTGGCGGTGATGTACCTGGGGAAAATCGTCGAGGAAGGCCCGGTGGAAGCGGTCTTCATGGCCCCGCGCCACCCGTATACGGCAGCGTTGATCCAGGCGATCCCGGAGATTGACCCGTACCGCCCGCTGCCCAGCGAACCGTTGCCGGGCGAGCCGCCGAGCCCGCTGAAATTGCCCAAAGGTTGCGCGTTTCACCCGCGTTGCCGGTATGCACGCGCCGTGTGTGCCGAAGCATTGCCGCCGACTCAGTTTGTGCAAACGCATCGGTACAGTTGCGTGCTTGAAGAACCTTTGCTTTGAACCCTTCCTGCCGATCATGAACAACCGCCGTTATAGACAAGGAGTTATGACATGCAATCCCGTCACTTGAAGTTGCTCGCCGCCGCCACACTCACCGCGTGGTCGCTGACCGCGGGTATCGCCCAGGCTGCTGGTGTACTCACCATCGGCTGCCGCGAAGACAGCACCACCTTTGACCCGATCAAAAGCGCGCAGAACCGCGATACCTGGGTGTTCGCCAACGTCTACGACACCCTGGTGCGCGTGGATAACCTGGGCACCAGGATGGAGCCGGGGCTGGCAGAAAGCTGGGACATTTCCAAGGACGGCCTGACGTACACCTTCAAACTGCGTGCCGCGAAGTTCTCGGATGGCTCGCCGATCACCGCAGACGACGCCGCGTTCAGCCTGTTGCGCATCCGCGACAACAAGGCCTCGCTGTGGAGCGACCCGTTCAGCCTGATCAACACCGCCAAGGCCAGCGACCCGCAAACCCTGGTGGTGACGCTGAAAACTCCAGCGGTGGCCTTCCTCTCGCAACTCGCCTCGCCGACCGTATCGATCCTGTCGGAAAAGGCCATGACCAAAATGGGCGAGGATGCCTACTCGGAAAACCCGGTGACCTCCGGCGCGTTTACCGTGGACGAGTGGCGCAAAGGGGACCGGGTGATTTTGAAGAAGAACCCGAACTTCTGGCAGGCCGGCAAGGTGAGCCTGGATGGCGTGGAGTGGGTGTCGGTGACCGACGACAATACGCGCATGCGCATGGTGCAGAACAACGAACTGGACACGGCGATCTTCGTGCCGTTCTCCCGGGTTGAAGAGCTGAAAAAAGACAAGAACGTGGTGGTGCACTCCGACCCGTCGACCCGTGAAGATCACCTGTTGATCAACCACGCTCACGGCCTGCTGGCCAAGCCGCAAGTGCGCCAGGCGCTGGACATGGCCATCGATAAACAATCGCTGGTGAAAACCGCCACCTTCGGCCAAGGCACTGTGGCTTATTCCTACATTCCAAAAGGCTCGCTGTACCACTACGCCAACAACCTGCAGCGTCCGTATGACCCCACCGAAGCCAAGAAACTGTTGGCCGCTGCCGGTGCCCAGGACTTGAAACTCAACTACGTGGTCAACGCCGGCAACGAAGCCGACGAGCAGATTGCGGTGATGATCAAGGACCAGTTGGCCAAGGTCGGCGTCACGGCCAACCTGCAAAAGGTCGACCCGACTCAAAGCTGGCAGATGCTGGTGGACGGCGACTACGATATTTCGGTGATGTACTGGACCAACGACATCCTCGACCCGGATCAGAAGACCACCTTCGTCTTGGGCCACGACACCAACCAGAACTACATGACCCGTTACAAGAACGACAAGGTCAAGGACCTGGTGGCGGCCGCGCGGATCGAGGCCGACCCTGTCAAGCGTGAGCAGATGTACGTCGACCTGCAGAAAATGGCGAAACAGGATGTGAACTGGATCGACCTGTACTACAGCCCGTACATCAACATCTCACGCAAGAACGTCAGCAACTTCCTGCAAAACCCGTTGGGGCGCTTCACGCTTGAGGACGTGGTGAAAAACTAAGCGTTGTAAACCCAATGTGGGGCCAGCCCTTTAATGTGTGGCCAGCCCTTTTGTGGTGAGCGGGCTTGCCCCGCGCTGGGCTGCGAAGCAGCCCTGAAGCCGGTCACCTCATTCTGTCTGAAAGCATGCGGTGTCTTTATTGGGGCTGCTTCGCATCCCAGCGCGGGGCAAGCCCGCTCACCACGAAAGCCAGTGTTTGTTATTGCGCGTCAAATGCCTGCCCGTTGATACCGGTACTGTCAGGGCCCATCAGGTACAGGTACACCGGCATGATTTCTTCCGGTGTCGGGTTATCGGCGGGGTTCTCGCCTGGATACGCCTGGGCCCGCATGCTGGTGCGGGTAGCGCCCGGGTTGATGCTGTTGGCGCGCACCGGTGCGACGTTATCCAGCTCGTCCGCCAGGGTTTGCATCAGGCCTTCGGTAGCAAACTTCGACACCCCGTACGCACCCCAATAAGCACGGCCCTTGCGGCCCACGCTGCTGGAGGTGAACACCACCGACGCATCCTGTGACAGCTTGAGCAGCGGTAACAATGTGCTGGTCAGCATGAACATCGCGTTGACGTTCACGTGCATCACCCGCATGAAGTTCTCACCCGACAACTGTTCGATCGGCGTGCGCGGGCCGATGATCGAAGCGTTGTGCAGCAGGCCGTCGAGGTGGCCGAATGCCTTTTCGATCATCGCTGCCAACTCATCGTATTGATGGGGCAGGGCGGTTTCCAGGTTGAACGGGATCACCACGGGCTGTGGCTGGCCGGCGGCTTCGATTTCGTCATAGACCTGCGCCAGGTTGGCTTCGGTCTTGCCCAGCAACAGCACGGTGGCGCCATGGGCGGCATAGGTTTTTGCCGCCGCTGCGCCGATCCCGCGACCGGCGCCGGTGACCAGGATGACCCGGCCCTTGAGCAGTTCTGGACGTGCGGAGTAATCAAACATAAACAACCTCGACAAAGTTCACAGAAAATCCATGTGATTGATTGCGGCTAAGGCTGGCTAAGGCTTCTGTGGCGAGGGAGCTTGCTCCCGTTGGGTTGCGAAGCAGCCCCGGTTTTTCGCGACTGCTGCGCAGTCGAACGGGAGCAAGCTCCCCTGCCACAAAGTTGCATCAGCCTCAAGCATTCCCGATCAGCAGCTGCACAGCGCGCTATCCAACACTTTGCGCAGTTCCAGCGGGTGATCCACCACCACGTCCGCACCCCAGTTACGCGGGTTGTCGTCCGGGTGGATGTAGCCGTAGGTGACCGCGGCGGTGCGGGTGCCGGCGTCGCGGCCCGACTCGATGTCCCGCAGGTCATCACCTACGAACAACACGCTGGCCGGGTCCAGGTCGAGCATCTTGCACGCCAGGATCAACGGTTCCGGGTCCGGCTTGCTGTTCTTCACGTGGTCCGGGCAGATCAGCAGCGCAGAGCGTTGCGCCAGGCCCAGTTGCTGCATGATCGGTTCGGCAAAGCGCAGTGGCTTGTTGGTGACCACGCCCCACACCAGCCTGGACTTCTCGATATCTACCAGCAGCTCTTCCATGCCGTCGAACAGCTTGCTGTGGATCGCACAACCCTTGAGGTAACGCTCCAGGAACTCCTGGCGCAGTTCTTCAAAGCCTGGGGACTCGGGGTCCATCGAAAAAGTCACGGCGACCATTGCCCGGGCGCCGCCGGAGATTTCATCGCGGATGTGCTGGTCGTTTATCGGCGCCAGGCCGCGGTCAGCCCGCATGGCCTGGCAGATGGCGATAAAGTCTGGCGCGGTGTCCAGCAGGGTACCGTCCATGTCGAAAAGAACCGCTTGCAACTTCACAGGCTTACTCCTCGCGCAGGGTCTGGATCATGTAGTTGACGTCAACGTCGCTGGCCAGCTTGTAGTGCTTGGTCAGCGGGTTGTAGGTCAAACCGATGATGTCCTTGACGGTCAGCCCGGCCTGGCGGCTCCAGGCACCCAGCTCGGAAGGGCGGATGAATTTCTTGAAGTCGTGGGTGCCGCGCGGCAGCAGCTTCATGATGTATTCGGCGCCGATGATCGCGAACAGGTAGGCCTTGGGGTTGCGGTTGATGGTGGAGAAGAACACCTGGCCGCCGGGCTTGACCATGCTAAAGCAGGCGCGGATCACCGAGGACGGGTCGGGCACGTGCTCGAGCATTTCCAGGCAAGTGACCACGTCGAACTGGCCGGGCATTTCTTCGGCCAGGTCTTCGGCGGTGATCTGCCGGTATTCGACGCTCACGCCCGACTCCAGCTGGTGCAGCTGGGCCACGGCCAGTGGCGCTTCGCCCATGTCGATGCCCATCACGGTGGCGCCGCGCTGGGCCATGGATTCGCTGAGAATCCCGCCGCCGCAACCCACGTCCAGTACCTTCTTGCCGGCCAGGTTGACGCGCTCGTCAATCCAGTTGACCCGCAGCGGGTTGATGTCATGCAGGGGTTTGAACTCGCTTTCGCGGTCCCACCAGCGATGGGCGAGGGCTTCGAATTTGGCGATTTCAGCGTGGTCGACGTTGCTCATGGGGAATCCTCTAAATCTGATAAAACGTTTTTGCCGGTCCTGGCATGCACTGCCAGGGCGGGCGTTATTCGGTGTGTCCGCTGATGCGCTGGCCCCAGGCGATGGCCGTGGCGCACAACTGTTGTTCATCCAGGCGGGTCAGTTGCCGGTCGTCGAGCAATTGCTTGCCGCCGACCCAAAGGTGTTTCACACAATCACGTCCGGTGGCATATATAAGCTGTGAGACCGGATCGTAGATGGGTTGTTGCGCCAGGCCCGACAAGTCAAAGGCCACGAGGTCGGCAGCCTTGCCGACTTCCAGCGAGCCGATTTGACTTTCCAGGCCCATGGCCCGGGCGCCGTTGAGGGTGGCCATGCGCAATGCGCGATGGGCATCCAGGGCGGTGGCCGAGCCAGCGACGGCCTTGGCCAGCAACGCGGCGGTGCGGGTTTCGCCCAGCAGGTCGAGGTCATTGTTACTGGCGGCGCCGTCGGTGCCTACTGCCACATTGACGCCGGCTTGCCACAGGCGCTCTACCGGGCAGAAGCCGCTGGCCAGTTTCAGGTTGGATTCCGGGCAGTGGATCACGCTGGTATTACTTTCTACCAGTAAAGCCAGGTCGTCATCGCTGATTTGGGTCATGTGAACGGCCTGGAAGCGCGGCCCCAGCAAGCCGAGGCGGCCAAGCCGTGCCAGCGGGCGCTCACCGTGCTGCTCAACGGACTGCTGCACTTCGAAGGCGGTTTCATGTACGTGCATGTGGATCGAGGCGTCCAGCTCCTCGGTAATCACCCGGATTTTTTCCAGGTTTTCGTCGCACACGGTGTACGGCGCGTGGGGGCCGAAGGTGATTTTGATCCGCGGGTGATGCTTGAGGTCGCCGAACAGCTCGACGCCCTGGCGAATCGCCTCGTCGGCGTCAGCGGCACCAGGAATCGGGAAATCCAGGATCGGGATGGCGATTTGTGCACGCATGCCACTGTTGTGCACGCGTTCGCTGGCGACTTTCGGGAAGAAGTACATGTCCGAGAAACACGTGATGCCGCCCTTTATCTGTTCGGCGATCGCCAGGTCCGTGCCGTCGCGCACGAAGGCCTCGTCGACCCATTTGGCCTCGGCGGGCCAGATGTGGTTTTCCAGCCAGGTCATCAGCGGCAGGTCGTCGGCCAGGCCGCGAAACAGTGTCATGGCCGCGTGGCCGTGGGCGTTGATCAGGCCGGGGCTGAGGAGCATGCCCGGCAGCTCACGCACTTCGCTCGCTGCGAGCTTCAAGGCCGCGGCGCGTGGGCCGATAAACGCAATGCGCCCGTCACGAATGCCCAGGCCGTGCTCCTTGAGCACTACACCGGCAGGCTCGACAGGTACCAGCCAGGTGGGCAGCAGTAATAAGTCGAGCGGGGCGGCAGTCGGCGTCATCGAGGGCAGTTTCCCAGGCATCTATAAAGAACGGCGAAGTATACCCGAGCGTCCTGGCTGGCGGATCGCTATAATCGGCGGCTTTTGTTCATGAGTGCGGGGTGAGGGATGCGCGATCGACTGTTGGCTGCGGAGAAAGTGAAGGCCATCGAGTGGTGTGATGGCGCACTGTACCTGCTCGATCAGCGTGTGTTGCCGTCTGCAGAAACCTGGATGGCCTGCACCAGCGCCGCCGAGGTGGCCGAGGCCATTCGCTCGATGGTGGTGCGCGGTGCGCCGGCCATTGGTATCAGTGCCGCATATGGCCTGGTGCTGGCCGCCCGTGCGCGCATCGCCGAGGGTGATGACTGGCAGGCCTCCTGGGAAGAGGACTACGCGCTGCTGGCGGATACCCGTCCGACGGCGTCGAACCTTTTCTGGGCCATGAAACGCATGCGCGATTGTCTGGATCGCCTCAAGAAACACGCTGACCCGTTGAAGGTGCTGGAGGCCGAGGCGGTGGCGATTCACCAGAGTGATCGTGAAGCCAACCTGACCATGGCGCAGTTGGGGGTGGAACTGATCCGCAAGCACCAGGGCAACGTCCAGGCGATCCTGACCCATGGTAACGCGGGTGCACTGGCCACCGGCGGCGTCGGCACGGCGCTGGGTGTGATTCGCGCAGCATTTCTGGAGGGCATGGTAGAGCGGGTCTACGCCAACGAGACCCGGCCTTGGCTGCAAGGCTCGCGGTTGACGGCCTGGGAGCTGGCCGGCGAGGGAATTCCGGTCACCGTGAATGCCGACTCGGCTGGCGCGCACATTCTCAAGACCAAAGGCGTGACCTGGGTGATTGTCGGCGCCGACTGTATTACGGCCAACGGTGATGTGGTCAGCAAGATCGGCACTTATCAGTTGGCGGTGTGCGCCATGCATCACGGTGTGCGCTTCATGGTGGTGGCGCCCAGTTCCACCATCGACATGATGGCAACCAGTGGTGATGACGTGCCGCTCGAAGAGCGCGACATCCAGGAGCTGCTGGAAGTCGGCGGCACCCGTGTCGCCGCCGACGTAGACGCCTTCAACCCGGTGTTTGACGTGACGCCAGCAGACCTGATTGATGTGATCGTCACCGAAAAAGGCATCGTCGAGCGCCCCGACACGGCGAAGATGGCGCAATTGATGTGCCGTAAACGCCTGCATTAAGGCTATTTACCCGCAAAAAACGCCTTGGAACCGGCTCTAAGGCCCTCTCGTCGCCGTCAAGCCTGTCGTCCGTCAACTTACTATGCTCCATGCTCATCAGGGGGATAGGTGCGTGGCGGCGATTGTGATAACATTCGGCGGTTTCCAGGGTCACCTCAAGGGGTAACCTTTAATGCGCAGATCCGTGTCATAACTCGTTGATTTGTCGTAAGTCGTTGCCAGGCACCATGCCGGTAGCGGCGAGCTTCGTTCGTCCCATATGGATGTGACGAGGTTTCACCCGAAAAAGGAATCAGGCTTCTCATGGGCGAACTGGCCAAAGAAATCCTCCCGGTCAATATCGAAGACGAGCTGAAACAGTCCTACCTCGACTACGCGATGAGCGTGATTGTCGGGCGGGCACTGCCTGATGCGCGCGATGGCTTGAAGCCCGTGCACAGGCGTGTGCTGTTCGCAATGAGCGAGCTGGGTAACGACTGGAACAAGCCGTACAAGAAATCTGCCCGTGTTGTCGGTGACGTGATCGGTAAGTATCACCCTCACGGCGACACTGCGGTGTACGACACCATCGTTCGGATGGCCCAGCCGTTTTCCCTGCGCTACCTGCTGGTAGACGGCCAGGGCAACTTCGGCTCGGTCGACGGCGACAACGCCGCGGCCATGCGATACACCGAAGTGCGCATGACCAAGCTGGCGCACGAGTTGCTGGCTGACCTGCACAAAGAAACCGTGGACTGGGTGCCGAACTACGACGGCACCGAAATGATCCCGGCGGTCATGCCAACCCGTATTCCCAACCTGCTGGTCAACGGCTCCAGCGGTATCGCCGTGGGCATGGCCACCAACATCCCGCCACACAACCTCGGTGAAGTCATCGACGGTTGCCTGGCCCTCATCGACAACCCTGAGTTGACCATCGATGAGCTGATGCAATACATCCCCGGCCCAGACTTCCCGACGGCCGCGATCATCAACGGTCGCGCCGGCATCATCGAAGCCTACCGCACCGGTCGTGGGCGCATTTACATGCGCGCCCGCTCGATGATCGAAGACATCGACAAGGTCGGTGGCCGTCAGCAGATCGTCATCACCGAACTGCCTTACCAGTTGAACAAGGCGCGTCTGATCGAGAAGATCGCCGAGCTGGTTAAAGAGAAGAAGCTGGAAGGCATCACCGAACTGCGCGACGAGTCTGACAAAGACGGTATGCGGGTGGTGATCGAGCTGCGTCGTGGCGAAGTGCCTGAGGTGATCCTCAACAACCTCTACGCCCAGACCCAGCTGCAAAGCGTGTTTGGTATCAACGTAGTAGCGCTGATCGACGGTCGCCCGCGCATCCTGAACCTCAAGGACCTGCTGGAAGCCTTCGTGCGTCACCGCCGCGAAGTGGTAACCCGCCGTACAGTGTTCGAACTGCGCAAGGCCCGCGAGCGCGGCCACATCCTGGAAGGCCAGGCGGTTGCGCTGTCGAACATCGACCCGGTCATCGCCCTGATCAAGGCCTCGCCGACTCCGTCGGAAGCCAAAGAAGCCCTGATCAAGATGCCGTGGGAATCCAGCGCCGTAGTGGCGATGGTTGAGCGTGCCGGTGCCGATTCGTGCCGTCCGGAGACCCTGGACCCACAATACGGCCTGCGCGACGGCAAGTATTTCCTGTCCCCGGAACAGGCCCAGGCCATCCTGGAGCTGCGTCTGCACCGCCTGACCGGCCTGGAGCACGAAAAACTGCTGGCCGAGTACCAGGAGATTCTCAACCAGATCGGCGAGCTGATCCGCATCCTCAACAGCGCTGTGCGCCTGATGGAAGTGATCCGCGAAGAGCTGGAAGTGATCCGCGCCGAATACGGCGACGTGCGCCGCACCGAGATTCTCGATGCCCGTCTCGACCTGACCCTGGGTGACATGATCCCGGAAGAAGATCGCGTCGTGACCATCTCCCACGGTGGCTATGCCAAGACCCAGCCATTGGCTGCGTACCAGGCCCAGCGTCGTGGCGGTAAAGGCAAATCGGCTACCGGCGTCAAGGATGAGGACTACATCGCTCACCTGCTGGTTGCCAACAGCCACACCACGCTGCTGCTGTTCTCCAGCAAGGGCAAGGTGTACTGGCTGAAAACCTACGAAATCCCGGAAGCCTCCCGCGCTGCCCGTGGTCGTCCGTTGGTCAACCTGCTGCCGCTGGACAGTGATGAATACATCACCACCATGCTGCCGGTAGACGAGTACACCGAAGGTCACTTCATCTTCATGGCCACTGCCATGGGCACCGTGAAGAAGACCCCGCTGGAATCTTTCAGCCGCCAACGCAGCGTGGGCCTCATCGCCCTGGAACTGGACGAAGGCGACGTATTGATCAGCGCGGCCATCACCGATGGCGAGCGTGAAGTCATGCTGTTCTCCGACGGCGGCAAGGTCACGCGCTTTAAGGAATCCGACGTTCGCGCCATGGGCCGTACCGCCCGCGGTGTGCGCGGCATGCGCCTGCCAGAAGGGCAGAAGCTGATTTCGATGCTGATCCCGGAAGAAGGCAGCGAGATCCTCACTGCTTCGGCCCGTGGCTACGGCAAGCGTACCGCTATCAGCGAATTCCCTGAGTACAAGCGTGGCGGCCAGGGCGTTATCGCCATGGTCAGCAACGACCGCAACGGCCGCCTGGTCGGTGCGGTGCAGGTGCTGGATGGCGAGGAAATCATGCTGATTTCCGACCAGGGCACCTTGGTGCG
Organism: Pseudomonas sp. A125; assembly: GCF_055409485.1. NCBI lineage: Bacteria > Pseudomonadati > Pseudomonadota > Gammaproteobacteria > Pseudomonadales > Pseudomonadaceae > Pseudomonas > Pseudomonas sp. A125. Next base: position 195,569 of record NZ_JBUZVP010000001.1, on the reverse strand, counting down.
TACCCGAGTTGATGAAGTGTCGAGCCTGGGTCGTAACACCCAGGGTGTGACCTTGATCAAACTGGCCAGCGACGAGACGTTGGTAGGCCTGGAGCGTGTCCAGGAACCATCGGAAGTCGAAGGCGAGGAGCTGGAAGGCGAAGAGGTTGAGGGCGAGGTGATCGCCGCTGGTGATGACGCCGTCGACGAGCCAACACTCGACGCTGCTGCAGACGAAGAAGAACCGCAGGAATAAGCGGACACACAGGGGGCGGATGAAGATTCGCCCCCTTGTTGTTTGTCCCTTATGAAACAACACGTCCTCGGCCTGGACGCGATCAGTGTGGGAGCTGGCTTGCCTGCGATACGGGCGCCTCGGTCATTCAGTGATACCGCGGCGCGGCTATCGCAGGCAAGCCAGCTCCCACAGATGTACGCTCCAGGCAGAGGTTGTGGCCAAATATGATTGCAGCCCCACCAAATCAAAGTGAGATTGGATGTGAGCAAGAGAGCCTATAACTTCTGTGCCGGTCCCGCGGCGCTTCCTGAAGCAGTCCTGCAGCGTGCGCAGGGTGAACTCCTCGACTGGCATGGAAAAGGCCTCTCCGTGATGGAAATGAGCCATCGCAGCGATGAGTTCGTGTCCATTGCCACCAAGGCCGAGCAGGATATGCGCGACTTGCTGGGCATTCCGTCCGACTACAAAGTGCTGTTCCTGCAGGGTGGTGCGAGCCAGCAGTTCGCCCAGATTCCATTGAACCTGCTGCCGGAAGACGGCACTGCCGACTATATCGACACCGGTATCTGGGGCCAGAAGGCCATTGAAGAAGCCTCTCGTTATGGTCACGTCAACGTGGCGGGCACGGCCAAGCCTTACGACTACTTCGCCATTCCCGGTCAGAACGAGTGGAAACTCTCGAAAGACGCGGCCTATGTTCACTATGTAGCGAACGAAACCATCGGCGGCCTGGAGTTCGACTGGGTGCCGGAGGTGGGTGATGTACCGCTGGTGTGCGACATGTCTTCGGACATCCTGTCGCGCCCTATCGATGTATCCAGGTACGGCATGATCTACGCCGGCGCGCAGAAGAACATCGGCCCGAGCGGCATCGTGGTCAACATCATCCGTGAAGACCTGTTGGGTCGCGCCCGCTCGGTGTGCCCGACCATGCTCAATTACAAGGTCGCGGCCGATAACGGCTCGATGTACAACACCCCGCCGGCGTTCGCCTGGTACCTGTCGGGCCTGGTGTTCGAATGGCTGAAAGAGCAGGGCGGTGTGGCTGCCATGGGCAAGCTCAACGAAGAGAAGAAACGTACCCTGTACGACTTCATCGACGCGAGCGGCCTGTACAGCAACCCGATCAACCTGACGGACCGCTCGTGGATGAACGTGCCGTTCCGCCTGGCGGATGACCGCCTGGACAAGCCATTCCTGGCTGGCGCCGACGAGCGCGGCTTGTTGAACCTCAAGGGCCACCGTTCGGTAGGTGGCATGCGCGCCTCCATCTATAACGCTGTCGATATCCACGCCGTCAAGGCGCTGGTGGCTTACATGGCAGAGTTCGAAAAGGAACACGGCTAATGTCTGAGCAAGAACTCAAGGCTCTGCGCGTACGCATTGACAGCCTGGACGAGAAAGTCCTGGAGCTGATCAGTGAGCGCGCGCGGTGCGCCCAGGAAGTTGCACGGGTGAAAATGGCCTCCCTGGCTGAAGGCGAAGTGCCGGTGTTCTACCGTCCGGAGCGTGAGGCCCAAGTGCTCAAGCGCGTGATGGAGCGTAACAAGGGGCCGTTGGGCAACGAAGAGATGGCGCGGTTGTTCCGCGAAATCATGTCTTCGTGCCTGGCACTGGAGCAGCCGCTGAAAGTGGCTTACCTGGGCCCTGAAGGCACTTTCACTCAAGCCGCCGCCATGAAGCACTTTGGCCACGCCGTAATCAGCAAGCCAATGGCTGCGATCGACGAAGTGTTCCGTGAAGTGGCCGCTGGTGCGGTGAATTTTGGCGTGGTGCCGGTAGAAAACTCCACCGAAGGCGCGGTCAACCACACCCTCGACAGCTTCCTTGAGCACGACATGGTGATCTGCGGCGAAGTCGAGCTGCGTATCCACCACCACCTGCTGGTGGGCGAAAACACCAAGACCGACAGCATCAGTCGCATCTACTCCCACGCCCAGTCCCTGGCCCAGTGCCGCAAGTGGCTGGACGCGCACTACCCGAACGTGGAGCGCGTGGCGGTGTCGAGCAACGCCGAAGCGGCAAAGCGGGTCAAGGGCGAGTGGAATTCGGCGGCAATTGCCGGTGATATGGCCGCTGGCCTGTACGGCCTGACGCGCCTGGCCGAGAAAATCGAGGATCGCCCGGATAACTCCACGCGCTTCTTGATGATCGGCAGCCAGGAAGTGCCGCCGACCGGCGACGACAAGACATCGATCATCGTCTCCATGAGCAACAAGCCCGGCGCGCTGCATGAGCTGCTGGTGCCGTTCCACGACAACGGGATTGACCTGACGCGAATCGAGACTCGTCCTTCGCGCAGCGGTAAATGGACTTATGTGTTCTTTATCGATTTCGTCGGCCACCACCGTGACCCGCTGGTCAAGGGTGTGCTCGAGAAAATCAGTCAGGAAGCCGTGGCACTCAAGGTGCTGGGCTCTTACCCGAAAGCGGTTTTGTGAGGCTTTAACATGAGTGGCAACTTCCTCGCCCTGGCACAGCCGGGCGTGCAACAACTGTCGCCTTACGTTCCGGGCAAGCCTGTGGACGAGCTGGCGCGTGAGCTGAACCTGGATCCGTCGAAGATCGTCAAGCTGGCCAGTAACGAAAACCCGTTGGGCCCAAGCCCAAAGGTATTGGCGGCGATTCGTGATGCGCTGGCTGAGTTGACCCGTTATCCCGATGGTAATGGCTTTGCGCTCAAATCCCTGTTGGCGGAAAAATGCCGGGTTGACCTGAGCCAGGTGACCCTGGGTAACGGCTCCAACGACATTCTGGAGCTGGTCGGCCGTGCCTATCTGGCGCCGGGCCTGAACGCAGTGTTCAGCGAACACGCATTTGCGGTGTATCCGATCGTGACCCAGGCCGTGGGCGCTGAAGCGCGCGTGATTCCTGCGAAAGATTGGGGCCATGACCTGCCGGCCATGTTGGCGGCCATTGATGGCCTGACTCGCGTCGTGTTCATCGCCAACCCGAATAACCCGACCGGCACCTGGTTCAGCGCCGAGGTGCTGGACAACTTCCTGCAGGACGTGCCGGAGCATGTACTGGTGGTGCTCGACGAGGCATACATCGAGTACGCCGAAGGCAGTGACCTGCCGGACGGCCTGGATTTCCTTGCGGCTTATCCGAACTTGCTGGTCTCACGCACTTTCTCCAAGGCTTATGGCCTGGCGTCGCTGCGGGTCGGTTACGGCCTGTCGACTGCGGTGGTGGCCGATGTGCTGAACCGTGTTCGCCAGCCATTCAACGTCAACAGCCTCGCGCTGGCGGCGGCTTGCGCTGCGGTGCAGGACGCCGAGTGCTTGGAAGAAGGCCGTCGCCTCAACGAAAGCGGCATGTTGCAGTTGCAGGAAGGCTTTCGTGAGTTGGGCTTGGGCTGGATCCCGTCCAAGGGCAACTTCATTTGTGTCGACCTTGGTCAAGTGGCTGCTCCTGTGTTCCAGGGCTTGCTGCGTGAGGGTGTGATCGTGCGTCCGGTGGCCAACTATGGCATGCCGAACCACCTGCGCATCACCATTGGTCTGCCTGCTGAGAACAGCCGCTTCCTTGAGGCGCTGGCCAAGGTTCTGGCTCGTGGTTGATGTCACTGCATTGCAACCTGCTGTGCCTATGATCGGTCGCCTGGTGGTGGTCGGTCTGGGATTGATCGGCGGCTCCTTCGCCAAGGGCTTGCGGGAAAGCGGCCTGTGTGGCGAGGTGGTCGGTGTGGACCTGGACCCGCAATCGCGCAAGTTGGCGGTTGAGTTGGGTGTGGTGGATCGTTGCGAGGCGGACCTGGCGGTTGCCTGTCAGGGGGCGGATGTCATTCAGTTGGCGGTGCCGATCCTGGCCATGGAAAAAATGCTGGCGCTGTTGGCCGGTATGGATCTTGGCCAGGCAATCCTTACCGACGTCGGCAGTGCCAAGGGCAATGTCGTGCGTGCCGCGCGGATGGCGTTTGGAGGCATGCCAGCGCGCTTTGTGCCCGGGCACCCGATTGCCGGTTCCGAGCAGAGTGGGGTGGAGGCGTCCAATGCGCAGTTATTCCGTCGCCATAAAGTGATTCTGACGCCGCTGGACGAAACCGATCCTGCGGCACTGGCCGTGGTGGATCGGCTCTGGCGCGAGTTGGGCGCGGATGTTGAGCATATGCAGGTCGAGCGCCACGATGAAGTGTTGGCGGCGACCAGCCACCTGCCGCATTTGCTGGCGTTTGGCCTGGTGGACTCGCTGGCCAAACGCAATGAGAACCTCGATATTTTCCGATACGCCGCCGGTGGGTTCCGTGATTTTACCCGGATTGCCGGCAGCGACCCGGTGATGTGGCATGACATCTTCCTCGCCAACCGCGATGCGGTGTTGCGCACCCTGGATACGTTCCGCAGCGACCTCGACGCCTTGCGCGATGCGGTCGATGCCGGCGACGGGCATCAGTTGTTGGGCGTGTTCACCCGTGCGCGGGTGGCGCGGGAGCATTTCAGCAAGATTCTGGCGCGTCGGGCTTATATGGATGCTGCTGCAAATGCGGATGACCTGGTGTTTCTCGCCAGCCCTGGTGGCCGCTTGAGCGGGCAGATTCGGGTGCCCGGGGATAAATCGATTTCTCATCGCTCGATCATGCTGGGCTCCCTCGCAGACGGTATTACTGAGGTAGAAGGTTTTTTGGAGGGTGAAGACGCCCTGGCAACCTTGCAGGCGTTTCGCGACATGGGCGTGGTGATTGAAGGCCCGCACCATGGGCGCGTCACCATTCATGGGGTTGGCCTGCATGGCTTGAAGCCGGCGCCAGGCCCGATCTACCTCGGTAACTCCGGTACATCCATGCGGCTGTTGTCCGGTTTGCTGGCGGCCCAGCGCTTCGACAGCGTGTTGACCGGTGATGCATCGTTGTCCAAGCGCCCCATGAGCCGGGTGGCCAAGCCATTGCGCGAGATGGGCGCGGTGATCGAGACCGGGCCGCAAGGGCGGCCGCCGCTGACCATTCGGGGCGGTCAGGCGCTCAAGGGATTGGACTATGCATTACCGATGGCCAGTGCCCAGGTTAAATCCTGCCTGTTGCTGGCCGGGTTGTATGCCGAGGGTAAAACCTCGATAACCGAGCCGGCGCCTACACGCGACCATACCGAGCGGATGTTGCGGGGTTTTGGTTGTCCGGTGGAGGTAGTGGGGGCTACGGCTTCGGTCGAGTCGGATCATTCGCTTACCGCGACGCATATCGAGGTGCCGGGGGATATTTCCTCCTCGGCGTTTTTCCTGGTGGCCGCTTCGATTGCCGAAGGCTCCGAGCTGTTGCTTGAGCATGTGGGCATCAATCCGACCCGTACCGGGGTGATCGATATCCTGCGGCTGATGGGCGCGGATATCAGCCTGCAAAACCAGCGGGAAGTGGGTGGCGAGCCTGTTGCGGACCTGCGCGTTCGCGCGGCGCCGCTGAAGGGGATCGAGATTCCCGAGGCGTTGGTTCCGCTGGCTATCGATGAGTTCCCGGTGCTGTTCGTGGCGGCGGCGTGCGCTGAAGGCCGAACGGTATTGCGCGGGGCGCAGGAGTTGCGGGTCAAGGAGTCCGACCGGATCCAGGTCATGGCCGACGGTCTGCTCGCGCTGGGCGTAAAGTGCGAACCTACACCTGATGGGATTATTATTGATGGTGGCGTGATAGGCGGTGGTGAAGTCCATGCCCATGGCGATCACCGGATTGCCATGGCCTTCAGCGTGGCTTCGCTGCGAGCGGCCGCGCCGATTCGTATCCATGACTGTGCCAACGTGGCTACGTCTTTTCCGAATTTTCTTACACTGTGTGCCCACGTCGGCATTCGTGTTGCCCAAGAGGCTCAATTGTGAATATCAAAGCACCGGTGATTACCATCGACGGGCCAAGCGGCTCGGGCAAAGGCACGATCGCCGGCATCCTGGCCAAGCGCCTGGGCTGGTGCCTGCTGGATTCCGGGGCGCTGTACCGCTTGCTGGCTTTTGCCGCACGCAACCATGGCGTCGACCTGACCAACGAAGAGTCGCTGAAGTTGCTGGCTGCGCATTTGGACGTGCAGTTCGTCGGGGCGACGGAAGGTCATCCTCAGCGCATCATCCTGGAAGGGGACGATGTGACCGATGACTTGCGTAACGAGCAAGTCGGTTCCTGGGCCTCCCAGGTCGCCGCATTGCCGGCGGTGCGCGACGCGTTGCTGCAGCGCCAGCGGGCTTTCCAGGAACCGCCGGGGCTTGTGGCGGACGGCCGCGACATGGGCACGGTGGTATTTCCCGAGGCGCCACTGAAGATTTTCCTGACCGCCAGCGCCGAGGAACGGGCCCGTCGCCGTTACTTGCAGTTGAAGGGCAAAGTCGATGGTGTTAGTCTGTCGAGTCTGCTAGATGAGATCCGTGCACGTGATGAGCGTGACACCCAGCGTGCGGTAGCCCCGCTCAAGCCGGCGGCTGACGCCATACAGCTGGATTCCACGGAGTTGTCCATCGAGCAGGTGCTGGAACGCATCTTGAGTGAAATCGCCATTCGCGATATCGCCGGATGACCAAGAAGGCCGCAGGGGACCAGTCATAGTCCTGTGGTGCTTCTTTTAATTGAAACTGACCCATACCGTCTGGGGTGTGGAGATGGGCGTATTCTTCGCCCTTATCAACAGGAATTAAAATGAGCGAAAGCTTTGCGGAACTCTTTGAAGAAAGCCTAAAAACCCTGAACCTTCAGGCAGGCTCCATCATCACCGGTGTTATCGTTGATATCGATTACCAAGCTCGCTGGGTAACCGTTCACGCTGGTCTGAAGTCTGAAGCTCTGATCCCGCTGGAACAGTTCTACAACGATGCTGGTGACCTGACTATCAATGTCGGTGACGAAGTTCACGTTGCTCTGGACTCGGTTGAAGACGGTTTCGGTGAAACCAAGCTGTCCCGTGAAAAAGCCAAGCGCGCTGAATGCTGGATTGTTCTCGAAGCAGCCTTCGCAGCTGAAGAAGTGGTCAAGGGCGTTATCAACGGTAAGGTTAAAGGCGGCTTCACTGTCGACGTTAACGGCATCCGTGCGTTCCTGCCAGGTTCTTTGGTCGACGTTCGTCCTGTGCGCGACACCACGCACCTGGAAGGCAAAGAACTCGAATTCAAGGTCATCAAGCTCGACCAGAAGCGCAACAACGTTGTCGTTTCCCGTCGCAGCGTCCTGGAAGCAGAGAACTCCGCCGAGCGTGAAGCTCTGCTGGAATCCCTGCAGGAAGGCCAACAAGTCAAAGGTATCGTCAAGAACCTCACCGATTACGGCGCATTCGTCGATCTGGGTGGCGTCGATGGCCTGCTGCACATTACCGACATGGCTTGGAAGCGTATCAAGCATCCATCGGAAATCGTCAACGTTGGCGACGAGATCGATGTCAAGGTTCTGAAGTACGATCGTGAGCGCAACCGTGTCTCCCTGGGCTTGAAGCAGCTGGGCGAAGATCCATGGGTCGCTATCAAGGCTCGTTACCCAGAAAGCACTCGCGTTACCGCGCGTGTTACCAACCTGACCGACTACGGCTGCTTCGCAGAGCTGGAAGAAGGCGTGGAAGGCCTGGTACACGTTTCCGAAATGGACTGGACCAACAAGAACATCCACCCTTCGAAAGTCGTACAAGTCGGCGACGAAGTGGAAGTTATGGTTCTGGACATCGACGAAGAGCGTCGTCGTATCTCCCTGGGCATCAAGCAGTGCAAATCTAACCCATGGGAAGATTTCTCTGGCCAGTTCAACAAGGGCGATAAAATCTCCGGCACCATCAAGTCGATCACCGATTTCGGTATCTTCATTGGTCTGGACGGCGGCATCGACGGCCTGGTTCACCTGTCCGACATCTCCTGGAACGAAGTAGGCGAAGAAGCTGTTCGTCGTTTCAAGAAGGGCGACGAGCTGGACACCGTTATCCTGTCGGTTGACCCAGAGCGTGAGCGCATCTCCCTGGGTATCAAGCAACTGGAAAGCGATCCGTTCTCCGAGTACGTACAAGAGAACGACAAAGGCGCAATCGTTAAGGGCATCGTGAAGGAAGTTGACGCTAAAGGCGCCATCATCACTTTGGCCGACGATATCGAAGCGACTCTGAAAGCCTCCGAAATCAGCCGTGACCGCGTTGAAGACGCGCGTAACGTTCTGAAAGAAGGCGAAGAAGTAGAAGCCAAGATCATCAGCGTTGACCGCAAGAGCCGCGTAATCCAACTCTCCATCAAGTCGAAAGATGATGCTGAAGAGAAAGAAGCAATCCAGAGCCTGCGCGATAAGCCAGCTGCTGCTGATGCTCCAGTTGACACCACTCTTGGTGCTCTGCTGCGCGCACAAATGGAAAAACAGAACTAAGTTCTGCTAGACCATAGAAAAAGGGCGACTTCGGTCGCCCTTTTTTGTGCCTGTAATTTAATAGCTTGGCGATCCAGAACCTCGAAGGGTTTATAGATGTCAGAACCGTATATAGGTCTTGGAGGCCTGTTCCCAGGCTCTCCGGTAATAGGGGGCGCAATGAACAAGCTTATCTTGGTTGTCGCCTTGGCAATGCTGGCCGGGTGCGCCGCTGGGGCCAAGACGCATGCTCGGCATGGTGTAAGCGGTGTTGAAATTGACTGTTCGGGGTTGGGGGGCAACTGGGGCCGGTGCGAGAAGCGCGCAGAGCGCGAGTGCAATGGCCGGGGTTACAAGGTCGTGGCCCGGTCCAGCGATGCCAAGGACGAGGAGGGTGATTATCTCTTCGGGTGGAATCCGGCGGGTGCCGTTACTCGCACGATGCTGGTGACCTGCAATTGATCGGGTAGAAGCCCTTTGTGGGGATATGTCCGTCACGCAGATAAGTTAATGCGTGGGCTGTTCAAAAGCGTCGGGTCATGCTAAAACCTTCGAAGCGCTTTTCCTAGCTGCTTGAAAAAGAAGGGAAAAATATGACGAAGTCGGAGTTGATCGAACGAATTGTCACCCATCAAGGGCTGCTCTCATCCAAGGATGTTGAGCTGGCCATCAAGACCATGCTTGAACAGATGTCACAGTGCCTGGCGACTGGGGATCGGATTGAGATTCGTGGGTTTGGCAGTTTTTCGCTGCACTATCGCGCACCTCGCGTGGGGCGCAACCCGAAGACTGGTCAGTCCGTTAGCCTAGACGGCAAATTCGTGCCGCATTTCAAGCCGGGCAAAGAATTGCGTGATCGGGTGAACGAAGACGAGGAAGAGGGCGTCTGAGTGTTTTGGCGGTAGGAGAAGAATATGCGTGGGGCTAAACGCGTTTTATTGGTACTGATCATCTTGGTCATCGTGCTGGGTGTGCTGACGTTCGTTTTAGAGAATCAGCAGACTGCCACGTTGTCATTTTTGGGGTGGTCTACGCCACAGGCACCTGTTTCTATTTTCGTGACGATTTCTTTGATTGTCGGGATGATCATCGGCCCATTGGTTGGGGCGGCGTTGAGGGTGGGCCATAGGGCCGGCGTGAAACCTGTCGTGCTCAAAAACTGAGTGCCTCGTATGAAAAGCTGTCACTTTAAAGACTTTTTGTAGGGTTTTTTAACCTTTTAGGAAAGGTCCTACGGAATGTCAAGGCTTGTAATGTAGTCATTAGATGGCAAAATGCTTTCTGTTCTCGAGAACAGGTATTTTGTGAGCCTTACCCCCAGCAGAGAAGCCGGGGCTGTTGGCGGATATAATTCTAAAAGCACCGCAAAATGCCTGCATAACGAGCCCGCAGTTTCTCTTTGAAGGCAGGTTTTTGTTGTGAGTCGTAGTTTCGATGCCCCTCCGGTACCGCCGTCCGATGAAATTGATCTTGTCGCGCTTTTTCGTGCGCTATGGCAGCAGAAGGCACTCATCATAGTCACCGCACTTATTGTGGGGTTGATCGCGACAGCTTATGTATTTTGGGTTGTCCCGGAATATAAAGTCAGTAGTGTGTTGCGCCCGGCTGCGATTAATGAATTAGATGCGTTAAATCGGTCTGATGTTTACAAATTACCACCGGGAGATGCACTCGTTAAAGTGGGTGCCTCACTGGAATCATATGAAACTCGTTTAGGTTTTTTTCGGGCTAATCAAAGACTTTTCAAGGTGTTTGAGCGTCCTGGGCGAACGCTTGAGCAAAGCTTTGAGGAGTTCAATCGAAAGTCTATCAACCTAATACTTCCTGATCCAAATAAGGCTGATTCATTGAGTGCGTATATCAAGCTCGAAATGAATTACCCGCAAGGGGTGAATGGTCCGGAAATCCTAAACAGCTTTGTTGATTACGCTATTTCGATGGAGCGTCTGCAAATTTCCGCCGACCTGGAAGTCATTGTCAAAAATAGATTAAATGAACTTAACGGAAAGATGGACGCCGCGCGTGCTAATTATGAAAATGATAAAGAGGCAAAAATTGCGACTCTAACCGAGAAGGACGTCTTGAATCGCGCCTTGCTTCAGGATGAACTAAAGGCGCTGAGGTCTCGCCTTAAGGTCCAGCGTGCGGATCGCATAACACAGTTGGATGAGTCCATCGGTATCGCCAAATCGCTGGGAATCAGGAAGCCGGCTACACCTGCGTCTCTTGGCGAATCTGATCGTGGCGGCTCGCCAAATATGATTCGCACCGAAATCAATAATCAGGCTATCCCGTTGTATTTTATGGGAGTCGAAGCACTGGAGGCTGAACGTGCCGCTCTGGTGCGGCGCAAGTCAGATGATTTTACCGAGGCTCGAATCGCTGAGATTGCCAAAGAGCTTCAGTTACTACAGTCGAACCGTCAGATTGAAGTCCTCAATAGTCGTGAGAATGAAGATATTTTCCTGGGCGGTGTTGAGCCGCTGCGGACGGAGCAGGCTCGTCTCAAAAACCTCAACCTTGATATGAGTCGTCTGAAGCTCGTAACCATCGACCAGCAGGCGCTTGAGCCGCTGAGTCCTGTCTATCCAAAAAAGTCACTGGTTATTGCATTGGGTTTAGTCCTTGGTTGTTTGCTCGGTATAGCGATAGCGATAATCCGCGTGGCTCTTGACAGTCGGCGTAGAGAGCAGGCAATACGGGTAGTGTTTCCTGTTTCTGCTACTGCTGCCCTTACGCAGAAAGAAGGTAGTACTGAGTCCGCCTAGCCGAGTTGGAGCAGGCTTAGGCCGTTTTGGGTGGTGCTGGTAAATGGCCATCCTCGTATTCGCCCTAATGTTTTCTTTCTTGTCCTCTTTCATTTACGCGAGGCCGCTGATGATAGGGCTAGTCGCGGGTTGTGTGATTCACCTCGCGTAGTATGATTGTCGCCCTTGGGTCACCACCTTTTATCCCGTGTGAATTCTGAGGCGACGTAGCCAAGCGAAGACGTATTGGTATTTCTGATCGGTGTACCTGGATGCAAGGACGTACCGGGCGTAATGGCGGTCCACCTCTTGTGGGTCGCCAAGGGCGAGCATTCCACACCAGTGGTCGCGGCGTCGATTTACCAGGAGACGCCCATATTGCGGAGCTGGGCTAGTTCTCAGATTGCTTGTTAAGATTTGTCACAAAATTCTGCGGGAACAGCGCGTTTTAAGCATTTTACGCTGGGAACCGCTCAGTGAAATTCTGAATTCTTTGATTACGTAGGCGTTGAATATGCAAAAACTGGAAGATATTAAGCTCGCCATTATCGGCCTTGGTTATGTTGGCCTGCCGCTCGCAGTCGAGTTTGGCAAGCACCGGACGGTGATTGGGTTTGACATTAACCAGCCTCGCATCCAGGCACTAAAGGATGGGCATGACTCTACGCTGGAAGTGAGTGATAAGGAGCTGAAGCAGGCAAATCTTCTAAGCTTCAGCTGTAACCTCGAAGAGTTGGGAAGTTGTAATACATTTGTAGTGACCGTGCCAACACCCATAGATGAATACAATCAGCCTGACCTTACTCCTCTCATCAAGGCGTCTGAAAGCATTGGCAAGGTACTGAAAAAAGGCGATCTCGTTATTTATGAGTCGACGGTTTACCCCGGTGCAACCGAGGAAGATTGTGTTCCTGTCCTTGAGAAAGTCTCCGGTCTTAAATTTAATGTCGATTTTTTTGCGGGATACAGTCCGGAACGGATCAATCCAGGTGATAAAGAGCATCGAGTTACAACGATCAAAAAAGTAACATCCGGCTCTACGCCAGAAGTCGCCGATCTTGTAGATGCTCTCTATAACCAGATCATTACTGCCGGTACGCACAAAGCCAGTAGCATCAAAGTGGCAGAGGCAGCCAAGGTTATTGAAAACACCCAACGCGACCTCAATATTGCCCTCATTAACGAGTTGGCCATCATCTTCAATAAGATGGGAATTGATACTGAGGCCGTACTTGAGGCTGCTGGCACAAAGTGGAACTTCTTACCGTTCCGTCCCGGGTTGGTAGGTGGACACTGTATCGGTGTCGACCCTTATTACCTGACTCACAAGGCCCAATCAATCGGTTATCATCCTGAAATTATTCTTGCGGGTCGCCGGCTGAATGATGGAATGGGGGCGTATGTTGTTTCCCAGCTTGTGAAGGCTATGTTGAAACAACGCATACATGTCGATGGTGCACGGGTTCTGATTATGGGGCTTACGTTTAAAGAAAACTGCCCTGATCTTCGTAATACCCGGATTGTGGATATAGTTCGAGAGTTGGCTGAATATAATATTGCGGTTGATGTCTACGATCCGTGGGTAAGTGTTGCTGAGGCAGAGCATGAATATGGCATTACGCCGGTGACTGAACCGGGTATCAACGCTTACGATGGCGTGGTGCTTGCCGTTGCTCATGATGAGTTCAGGAATTTGGGCGCTAAAAATATTCGGAAGTTCGGTAAGGCAGAGCATATTCTTTACGATCTGAAGTATCTGTTGAGCCGTGAAGAGTCGGATATTCGTCTTTAATTATTGAAAAAACCATTTCAGAATGATTTAAATTTAACTGACAGTGAGCTGAATTGATGACCCGCTACGAAGCGTTACTACACACACTCCCATCCTCGCCAAAAACATGGTTGATTACCGGGGTAGCGGGTTTCATTGGCTCAAATTTGTTGGAAACATTGCTAGGTCTTGGTCAGGACGTGGTTGGGTTGGATAGCTTCGTCACGGGGCACCAGCGTAACCTTGATGAAGTACGCGATACTGTTTCGGCTGAACAATGGGCGCGTTTCCGTTTTCTGAAAGGCGATATACGCGACTTGAATGACTGCCATCAAGCCTGTGAAGGCGTAGATTACGTTCTTCATCAAGCCGCCCTGGGGTCTGTACCTCGATCGTTAAATGATCCGATTACTACTAACGCTACTAATATTGACGGTTTCCTGAATATATTGGTTGCCGCCAGAGATGCGAACGTAAAGAGTTTTACTTACGCGGCGAGTAGTTCCACCTACGGTGACCACCCTGGTCTTCCGAAGGTGGAAGACACCATTGGCAAGCCTCTCTCTCCCTATGCGGTCACCAAATACGTTAATGAGCTTTATGCAGAAGTTTTTGCACGTTGCTATGGCTTTGAGACGATTGGCTTGCGTTATTTTAATGTGTTCGGTAAACGCCAGGATCCGGACGGCGCCTATGCGGCTGTTATCCCGAAGTGGGCGGCGTCGATGATAAAAAATGAAGATATTTTTATTAACGGCGATGGCGAGACCAGTCGAGACTTTTGTTTCATAGAAAATACGGTGCAAGCAAACCTGTTGGCTGCTACGGCTACTGATCCTGCTGTGCGCAATCAGGTCTATAACGTCGCGGTCAGTGGTCGTACGGATTTGAACCTTTTGTTCTCGACGCTTCGTCAAGCGCTGCTCAACAGTGGTGTTGTCTACGAGAAAGACCCGATTTATCGTGAGTTTCGTGCGGGCGATGTCCGGCATTCACAAGCGGATATCTCAAAGGTACAACAGTTGTTGGGGTATGCCCCCAAGTTTAGTATTCAACAAGGCATTGAAGTGGCCATGCCGTGGTACGCAGCGTTCTTAAAGTGATTTCGTTGGCTGGAATAGGGCGTTAACTTTCTACCCATGCAGCTACCTGTTTGAAATTGTTGTTTTGCGTCGATGAGGCACGTTGCGACTGATTTTACTATTGCCCACGTCACGGCATAGCTAAAGGTCGTTAGCAAATAGCTTCTTGTAGGGATACTGATTAATGTGTGGAATCAGCGGTATTTTCAATGTTAAAGATGGCAGCGTAGCGGAAATCGTAGCCCGCATGAATGCAGCCATCCACCACCGAGGGCCCGATGGCAGTGGCATTTGGGAGGATGAACACGCTGGCCTGGGGTTAGGGCATCAACGTTTGGCAATTGTCGATTTGTCGGCAGCAGGCCATCAACCGATGCAGTCCGATTCCGGGCGTTTTGTCATCGTATTTAACGGTGAAATTTACAACCACGCCGAAATTCGCCACGAATTGGAGAATCAAGGACTGGCCTCGCAGGGTTGGCATGGTCATTCGGACACAGAGGTCTTGCTGTGCGGCCTTGCGAATTGGGGAATCGAGAAAACCTTGCAGGCCTGCGTCGGCATGTTTGCGTTCGCGCTATGGGACAAGCAGGAGCAGATGTTGACCTTTGCTCGGGATCGGATGGGCGAAAAACCCTTCTATTACGGCTGGCAGGGTGACACGTTACTGTTTGGCTCGGAACTCAAGGCAATAAAGACATTCTCCGGTTTTAAAGCCGAGATCGATCGTAACGCATTGACGTTATTGCTACGTCACAACTGCATTCCTGCTCCTTACAGCATTTACAAGGGCATATCGAAGCTTGAGCCGGGGCGTTACGTTTCGCTGCCGCTAGGCGATATTCCTGCTGCGAAAAATGCTACTTCCCAAGCCTACTGGCGACTTAACGACGCAGTGGCCAACGGTATTGCAGATCCGTTTGTAGGTACATCAGTTGAAGCAACCGACTTGTTGGAGTCGAGCCTGCTTTCTAGCATCGGCCAGCAAATGGTGGCGGATGTGCCGTTGGGCGCGTTCCTGAGTGGTGGCGTTGATAGCAGTACCATCGTTGCGTTGATGCAGGCCCAGAGCACCCAGGCAATTCGTACCTTTACCATCGGTTTCGAAGAAGGTGGTTATGACGAGGCCGTTCATGCCAAAGCGGTCTCCCAGCACCTGGGGACTCAACATACCGAGCTTTATGTGAGTTCCCAGGACGCCCTGGATGTTATTCCGCGGTTACCCTCGATGTACTGCGAGCCTTTTAGTGACAGCTCGCAAATTCCGACCTTCTTGGTGAGTCAATTGGCGAGCCGTCAGTTGAAAGTGGTTCTAAGTGGTGACGGTGGTGACGAACTTTTTGGCGGTTATAACCGTTACCTGAGTGCGAAAAAGGTTTGGTCGAAAATGCAGTCGTTGCCCCCCGTGGCGCGGCATACGGCCGCTCGGGTTTTGAAATCAGTGTCACCCTCCACGTGGGATAGTCTGTTTCGATTGGCCAAGCCGCTTCTGCCGCAACGTATGCACGTCAGTACGCCAGGTGATAAGGCTCATAAGTTGGCGAACGTACTGGCGCTCGCCGATGGGCATGAGTTCTACCTGCAACTCAACAGCCATTGGAGTGACCCGGGTAGCGTCGTAATTGGTGGCGAGGAGCCCCCAACCATTTTCACTGACAGTGCTCGTTGGCCAGACACCGACAGTTTCGAACATTGGATGATGGCGATGGATGCCCAGACCTACATGTCTGACGACATCATGGTCAAGCTGGATCGGGCGGCGATGGCCGCCAGTATCGAGGGGCGGGTCCCGTTATTGGATCACCGTATCGTAGAGTTGGCGTGGCGAATGCCGCTCAATTTGAAAATTCGTGACGGCCAGGGTAAGTGGCTGTTGCGTGAAGTTCTTTACCGCCATGTGCCAAAAGAACTGATTGAGCGACCGAAACAAGGTTTCGGTATTCCGTTGGGTGACTGGCTACGCGGCCCCCTGCGCGACTGGGCTGAATCGCTGCTAAACGAAACGCGGTTACGCCAGGAGGCCTATTTCCATCCCGGACCAATCAGACGTATGTGGGAAGAGCACCTTGCGGGTAGAGGAAGTTGGCAGTCACATCTATGGACGATTCTGATGTTTCAAGCATGGTTGGATGAACAAGCATGAGTCGTGTCCTGTTATTCATAGTCAACGATCCTGGTTTTTTTATCTCGCACCGACTGCCCGTGGCTAAAGGGGCACGGGCTGCAGGTTACGAGGTCCATGTTGCCTGCATGCCTGGTTCCGCAGTCGACGCCATCGTTAAAGAGGGCTTCGAATTTCATGCGTTACCGCTGTCACGTAGCGGTACAAACCCGGTGGCAGAAATTGGGTTGATCTTTTCGATCTGGAAGCTGCTTTGGCGACTCAAGCCAGACTTGTTGCATTTGGTCACACTAAAGCCGGTTCTGTATGGCGGTGTTGCAGCTCGTCTTGCTCCGGTCAAAGGTGTGGTCGCGGCAATCTCCGGTTTGGGCTTTGTGTTCCTGTCCAGAGGGTTCAAAGCTGTATTGACTAGGTGTGTCGTTAGTACTTTTTACCGTCTTGCGCTGGGCAAACGTAACTTGCGTGCGATATTTCAAAACCCGGATGACCGTGATTTGCTGCTGGATAAGGGAGGCCTTGAACCTTCCAAAGTGGTAATGATTCGAGGGTCAGGCGTTGATCTTTCAAAGTATGCTGCCGTTCCTGAACCAGTAGGCTCGCCGGTCGTATGTCTGGCCGCGCGGCTGCTGTTGGATAAAGGCGTGGTCGAGTTTGTCGAGGCTGCGAGGATCCTCAAAGGGCGTGGCGTGGATGCTCGCTTCCAATTGATTGGAGATATCGATCCGGGCAACCCGGCAACAGTCACCACGGCGCAACTTGAAGAGTGGCGTAATGAAGGCTTGTTGGAAATGTTCGGCTATCGCAACGATATTGCAGCGCTGTTCGCTCAGGCGAATATCGTGACGTTGCCTTCTTATCGAGAAGGTCTGCCCAAGGTATTGGTGGAGGCTGCCGCTTGCGGTCGAGCAGTGGTCACTACCAACGTGCCAGGCTGTCGAGACGCCATAGACCCGGATGTAACCGGATTTCTCGTACCAGTACGTGACAGTCGCGCATTGGCAGACAGTCTTCAGGTGTTCATTGAGGATCCGGTGCTGCGTCGGAAAATGGGTCAGGCGGGCCGGGAACTGGCGAAGCAGGCTTTTGCAATCGAGCAGATCGTGGATCAGCATTTGGACGTATACAAGCAGTTGGAGCGTGCAGTTTGAGTCGGCAGCAGACCTTTCTTGTTACTGGTGCAACAGGCTTCATAGGCAGTGCGCTTATTGAGCGCTTGGCCAGACAGACGAACTCCCGGGTCATGGCGCTTGTGCGACAGGACCGTGTGGCGCTTCCCGAGCATGTAGTGCCCATACGTGTCGATGCAGACTACCTTGCCGATGGCGACCTGCCCATTTCAGCAGTCCAGGTATTGATCCACTGCGCCGCGAGAGTGCACGTGATGGCCGACCGCTCCAGCGATCCGTTGGCTGAGTTCCGTAAAGTTAACGTTGTTGGCACGTTGAGATTGGCCGAGCAGGCGGCTCGTGCTGGTGTTCGACGATTTATCTTCATCAGCTCTGTCAAGGTCAACGGAGAAGGAACGCCTAGGGGCAAAGCCTACACTGCAGATGATGTACCCGCTCCTGTGGATGCTTACGGCATCTCCAAAATGGAAGCGGAGCAACAACTCATCTTGTTGGGGCAAAGAACAGGTATGGAGATTGTCATCATTCGGCCTGTGCTGGTCTACGGGCCGGGCGTCAAGGCCAACTTTCGCAGCATGATGAGTTGGTTGAACAAAGGTATCCCTCTTCCGCTGGGTGCTATTCACAATCAGCGCAGCCTGGTTGCTTTGGATAACCTTGTAGATCTGATAGTGACCTGCCTGGATCACCCGGCCGCTGCCAACCAAACCTTTATGGTCAGTGACGGTGACGACATGTCGACGACTGAACTACTGACTCGCATGGGCGTAGCGCTAGATAAGCCGGCTCGGCTGATTCCTGTTTCTGCGGCGCTGCTGCTCAAGGGCGCATCAATGCTCGGGCGCAAAGCGGTTGCCCAGCGTCTGTGCGGTTCCTTGCAGGTTGATATTCGCAAAACTCGCGAGTTGCTGAGTTGGAAACCGCCTTCAACAGTCAAGCAAGCATTAAGCAAAACGGCCAAGAGTTTCCAGGGAAGCCTGAAATAGAAGTGGTCCCTACATGGAGCTGAAATTGGAGCTGTTGATGAACGATTTACTGTGGCTTGCGCCTCTCATTGCAATTCTGGCGTTGGTTTTTACGTGGCTCTTACGTCGTTACGCGCTTGCACGTAGCCTGATCGATATCCCTAATGCGCGCAGTTCACACTCTGTCCCGACCCCCAGGGGGGGAGGGGTTTCGATTGTTGTCAGCTTTTTGATCGCGGTTCCGTTACTTTGGGTCAACGACGAGATTACCCGTTCTGTCATGCTGGCTTTGCTGGGGTCTGGCGCAACGATAGCCATACTGGGCTTCCTCGACGATCATGGGCATATTGCTGCGCGATGGCGCTTACTGGGGCATTTCAGTGCTGCTGCCTGGGCATTGTTTTGGCTTAATGGCCTCCCGCCCATCAGTTTGCCTGGCCTGACTATCGATTTAGGATGGCTGGGTCATGTCCTTGCGGCCCTTTATCTGGTGTGGATGCTCAACCTTTATAACTTCATGGATGGTATCGACGGTCTTGCCAGTGCAGAAGCGATTTGTGTTTGCATGGGGGCTTGCCTGATTTATTGGCTGGTGGGTTATCAGGATCTGATTTCACTGCCTCTCCTGTTAAGCATGGCGGTTGCAGGTTTCTTGTTCTGGAATTTTCCGCCGGCAAAGATATTCATGGGGGACGCGGGCAGTGGTTTCCTGGGGATTCTGGTGGGGCTGCTCTCGCTGCAGGCGGCATGGCGTTCCGCTGATTTATTTTGGGTCTGGCTAATCTTGCTGGGCGTATTTATTGTTGATGCAACGTTTACGCTGATACGTCGCTTGGCAAGAGGAGACAAGGTTTACGAAGCTCACCGCAGCCATGCTTACCAATTTGCATCGCGCCAGTTCGGGAAGCATTTGCCAGTGACACTTTCGGTGGTAGCTATTAACGTGTTTTGGCTATTGCCCATCGCAATGTGTGTCGCGCTGTACGGGTTGAACGGCCTGCTTGGGCTGGTTATCGCTTATCTACCACTCGTCTTGCTGGCTATAAAATACAAGGCAGGCGAATTGGAAAAGGTTGTCTAGCTCCTCGGGCCGGTCGATTTAAGGGCTATTGACTCACTCTAGTGCTCAATCGGCATAAGGTGGTCGTGGCGTCAGGAGTTTCAAGAGGTGTTGAACGGGTTTATGGATACGATGCGGTCATTTTTGTTAGGCCTACCCCGCCGTAAAAAGCGGATTCTGCAAGTCGTGGCTGACGTTATCCTGGTGTGGGTGGCGCTGTGGATGGCTTTTGTCGTCCGTTTGGGCGTGGATGAAATGATCAATCCACTAAGCCTGCATCGATGGCTGTTTCTGAGCGCGCCTGTTATAGCCATCCCGTTATTTATCCGTTTCGGAATGTACCGCGCTGTCATGCGCTACTTTGGGAACGACGCGCTGATCGCTATTATCAAGGCGGTTAGTCTTTCATCCTTGATCCTTGGGGTTGTCGTCTATTGGTATAGCGATCACCAGAACGTCGTGCCGCGCTCTATCATCTTCAACTACTGGTGGTTGAGCCTGATCATGGTTGGCGGCTTGCGCCTGGCCATGCGCCAATACTTCCTCGGCGACTGGTTCACGGCGGCGCAGCATGTTCCATTCACCAACCGTGAAGACGGTCTTCCGCGCGTTGCCATTTATGGCGCCGGTGCTGCGGGAAACCAATTAGTTGCAGCGTTGCGGATGGGGCGCGTGATGCGCCCTGTTGCCTTTATCGACGATGATACAAGCATCTCGGATCGGGTTATCGCTGGGTTGCAGGTCTATAAGCCCAAGCATATTCAGCGCATGATCGAAGCTACCGGTGCGCAGGAAATACTGCTGGCAATCCCGTCGTCCAATCGGGGTCGCCGCCGTGAAATCCTGGGCTTCCTCGAAGGGCTTCCGCTGCATGTGCGCAGTGTGCCCGGCTTTATGGATTTAGCCAGCGGGCGGGTCAAGGTCGACGATATCCAGGAAGTCGATATTGCTGACTTGCTGGGGCGTGACGCGGTACCCGCGCAGGAAGAGTTGCTGGAGCATTGTATAAAAGGTCAGTGCGTATTGGTGACCGGCGCTGGTGGCTCGATTGGTTCAGAGCTTTGCCGCCAGATCCTGTCGTTACGTCCAACGACTTTGTTGCTGTTCGAACACAGCGAATTCAATCTTTACAGTATCCTGTCGGAGCTTGAACAACGGATAACCCGCGAATCGCTGCCAATAAAGCTGCTGCCTATTCTTGGCTCCGTACGTAGCCAGCCCAAGCTGCTGGATGTTATGAAGACGTGGCGAGTCAACACGGTTTATCACGCAGCCGCCTATAAGCACGTACCAATGGTCGAGCACAATATTGCCGAAGGTGTGTTGAACAACGTGATAGGTACGCTGAATACGGCCCAAGCTGCACTTCAGTGTTGCGTGGCGAATTTCGTGCTCATTTCTACAGACAAGGCTGTCCGTCCAACCAATGTGATGGGTAGCACCAAGCGCCTGGCTGAACTGACTCTTCAGGCTTTGAGCCGTGAGTTGGCGCCCGTATTGTTTGGTGATAGCTCAAACGTTTCGCGGGTCAATAAGACCCGCTTCACCATGGTGCGCTTCGGAAATGTTTTGGGCTCATCCGGTTCGGTGATTCCGTTGTTTCACAAGCAGATCAAGTCCGGTGGACCATTGACGGTCACGCACCCGAAAATCACACGTTATTTCATGACGATTCCTGAGGCGGCACAGCTTGTAATTCAGGCGGGTTCCATGGGGTTGGGGGGGGATGTCTTCGTCCTAGACATGGGAGAACCGGTGAAAATTGTCGAATTGGCGGAGAAAATGATCCATCTTTCAGGCCTGAGCGTTCGATCTGAAAAAAATCCTAATGGCGATATCTCCATCGAGTTTTCTGGCCTTCGCCCTGGCGAAAAACTCTATGAAGAATTGCTGATCGGGGACAATGTTGTCGCCACTCAGCATCCGATGATCATGAGCGCCAATGAAGATCATCTGCATTGGGATGTGCTCAAGGCCAAACTGACCGAATTGCTCGCAGCGGTGGACCGGGACGACTACAGTCGTGTACGCCAATTGCTGCGTGAGACAGTCAGCGGGTACACACCGGATGGTGAAATTGTCGACTGGATTTACCAGCAGCGTCGACTAGAGTCGTAAGGTCCCGAAGCTGCGCCTAGGGTTTTTCGCACAGATAAACTTGGAGAGTTGCGCTGGTTCAAGTCAACTCATTTGCTTCAATGTTTTGAACCGGCTGGTACCCTGGCCAGCCGGTTACATCTGTCTAGAATAAAGACGTCTCAGACTGCTCGCACACCATTCCCCGCGCATCCCGCCGTAGCCACATCTCCCTCCATGCGTTTCATCCCGCAATGACCTTAACGTTTACCCTTGGCCTACCTTGGGCATCTTTTTTCGGAAAAATGCACAAGTGCAAATATTTTCGCATAAATGCATTTTTGCATTGAATGATTTTGCATTTGTGCATATTATGGCTGCGAGCCACTCAGAAAGGCTGCGAAATGACGGTAATAGCCGTGAGTTAGCGTCGGAGTGAGATTGGTTCCTCGTGTGCTGGCACCGAGTGGTTCATCTGAGTTGCTGAACTCCAAGGCGTGCATTGCCAGTCGACCTACAATATGACCTGCTATAAAAGGATAAATGTATGATTTCTAACACCAATAACACCCTCGATCTGGGCCAAGAGCTCGCCGGGGATTCCTTTATCTCGACAACCGTAGGCACTGCGTCCCTCTCTGAACTTGTAAGGACACAAGCAATGTTCAAGGCGGAGGCCATTCGCCGTAATGCCGGCTGTCAGCCGTGGGTTACTCTTGGCCCTGCGGATATCACAAAAGTTGGCATTACTGGCGATGCCCGTGCAGATGCCGCAATCATTACGATTACCTCTCAAGCGAGCGCTGCTGCCTTGGCGGCAACGGGAACGGGGACACAAGCTGACCCTTACATTATCAAGGACAAGAACATTGTCTTTTCGAGTGGTAACCCAAGTTTCGTTTTGAATGATCCCCAGGCAACCTATTACATTCGTTTTTATAACGTCCTTGCTTCGGGATCTTCGAATGGTTCCTCGATCATCAATCTGGTTGGTTTCGGTACACCGGTAGTGTTTGAGCGCTGCAAGTTCCAAGGTGCGAACGGTACGGCTGATGAGTTGCTCGCTTACCTCACCAGCGGCTCGCTCGAGATGTACGGCTGTGAAATTGCAGGCGTGTCGAACTACTGCTTCTTTGGCAACGGTTTGGCTGCGAAGAGCGTCAAGCTGACCGATTGTATTGTGTCGGGGACAGCGAAGAGTACGGCGACCAATGGGGTTTTCTATGCCTACGGTGCAGGTGAATTCCATGTCGAGGTCTACCGATGCCTGTTTGCGTCCAGCCATTTCCATTGGCACATCGGCAATGGCTGGACAATTGAGTACGCGATGGTTCGCGATTCGGTTATCAGCGGTTGTGCGGTTGGCATCGGTGATCTCAATTATCTGAAGCCCGGGGGCAATATTTATAGCCAGATCCCCAACATGATCAAAAACAGCACCTTCAAGAATGTGCGCTTCACCTATACGCCAGAGGTTACCCAAACTGCGGCGTATGGTAATGGTGCGGATAACTGCGTATTTGAAAATTGCTCGTTCGAAGGTAACGTCGCTGAACGCCGCCTTTTTGAATGGCGCCGGACTACAAATGTCACTCTGCGCCAGTGTTACTTCCACAAGGTCGATGGAACTAATAATGCGGGCAACGAAGTGTGTGAGTTTTGGGAAACCTCCGGGCTCTTGGTCCGAGAGTGCTGGGCAGATGGGGCGCCGGAAGACTGCTACGAGCTTGTTACTTCCTACGGCAACAACAAGTTTATTGACAACGTTGGTGATAACGTAACCGGCCAGTTGGTCGATATTTTTGGGGTTGGTAGCTTCGACGTAGAGATCGATGGCGTTTACGGAGACTGTGGCGACGCAGCAGTATTGGTAACCGACGTGGATTATGTTCGGGTATCAAATGTTTTCGTCCAGCAAACAGGCACATCAGCACTTGGCTCTGTGGTGCTGGAGCGACGCAATGCTGCACCGGACGTTTCGCCAAAGGGCTGTGTTGTAACCGGGTTCCTGTCGTTGCCTGAGGTGTCGAGCCAGGGCTTGCCTTTTGCGGTAGACACCACTCAAGCAGTTGTTCCCGGTGGCATTGGACAGAACTTCGCCACCTGGTGGGAGGAGGGTGAACTCAAATTTTATGGTGAGCCCGCACTATCGCGTATGACATTGCGTTAATAAAAAAACCCGCTCCGGCGGGTTTTTTTTGGCCTCAGCATCGGATATCCACGGGCCCTCCCAAAATGCGCCTTATCGAAGAAAACCTTTGCTTGGAACGGCAGCGCTGAGGCGCTCCGTCGAGCTTATGCTTGGGAAAGAGTGGCAGCAGGGATGTCTTGGTGCCACGCAGGTGATAGAATTCCAAGCTCCCATGCGGACACTAATTTTCAAAAACGCGCGTGCGCGTTAGCCGTTTGAGGCTCTGAAGCACTGTGGAGCCCAACCACGGCCTGAGAATTTTGCAGCGCCCTGGGGCGGCGAGCTCGGATGCGGTTAGGCATGTGTCGCCGTCCCTGGAGCAGATGAAGCCAATCCGGGCGCCTGAGCGAAATATGAAGTCCATCAGTACAATAACAAGAATGCGTGGATACGCGGTTTTTAGATAAGTATGTTAATTACGTTATCACTGATATGACACGGAGGGTGAGTGGTGAGTCTGGTAAAGTGGATAGATTTTCAAATCCTTGGTGATCACCGAGGAAGCCTGGTTTCAATCGAGCAAGGGAAGCTTATCCCTTTTGAGATAAAGCGGGTTTACTACATATACCGAACTAGCGAAGGCGTGAGCCGTGGTTTTCATGCACATCACCAGTTAAAGCAGGTCGCCATCTGTATGGCGGGCCAATGCCGCATGGTGCTCGATAATGGATTCAGTCGAGAAGAAGTAATCCTTGATTGCCCTACCAAGGGGATTCTTATTGAAGGCCTTACATGGCGTGAAATGCACGACTTCAGCGAAAACTGTGTACTTTTGGTGCTTGCCAGTGAGCCGTATGAAGAAAGTGACTATATTCGAGATTACAATGAATTTGTAAAGCTGGTAAGAGAGTAATTGATGATCCAGCTAGTCGATTATGATGAAAGTTATCTTGCGCTTAGCAGTAAGTGGCTTCGTGATAGCGAAATAAAAAATCTAACCCATACCCCCGATTTTACTGATCAGCAACAACGTGATTTTTTCTCCTCCCTACCCTCGAGAAAAGATTACCGGATCTTCGGTATTGATTACCAGGGCCGAAAGATTGGTGCTGCCGGGCTGAAAAATATCGAAGCCGGAGTGGGTGAGTATTGGGGGTATATTGGTGAAAAAGAGCTGTGGGGCAAAGGCCTCGGTCAGTTAATTATCGGTGAGGTTTTTGTTTTTGCGCGTTCAATCGGTGTGACGTGCGTTGTTCTTAAGGTAAGCCCCGAGAACATCCGCGCTATAAAGCTGTACGAAAAAATTGGATTTAAGGCAAATGGCGACGTTGAAGGGCTCCGCCTAATGAAAATTGACATAGGCGGTAACCTTAATGTTTGAAATTAAAAAGTATCACGCTTCCTTGAGTGTCGAGTGGGACCAGGTTGTCGAAAACTCAAAGAACGGCAACTTTTTACATATGTCTCAGTATTTTCGTTATCACGAAGAACGTTTTGAGGACGTTTCGATAATTGTTTACAAAAAAAATCGCCCAGTTGCAATTTTTCCGGCCAACCTTATCGGCGATACCGTGTATAGCCATTCCGGGTTGACCTATGCAGGGCTGATCTTTTCCAAGGACATTGGCTGCAGCGCAATATTGTCTATTTTTGATGCGCTGAAAACGTATTATAAGGAAGTTGGCGCGTCAAGTTTAGTATATAAATGTATTCCTTCGGTGTTTACCAGCTATCCAGCCGAGGAAGACCTGTATGCGTTGTTTAGAAACGACGCGAAGCTGTTTCGTCGAGATGTGTCATCGGTTATCGAGATTGCAAAAGCACCTAAGCTATCCGACTCCAGAAAGTGCGTCATCAGAAAGGCTGAAAAAAATGACGTGTCATTCAGTGCAGAAGTGAGCGCGTCCGATTTTCATGGGTTGCTATCAAAAGTGCTTGAACGATTTGACTCCAAACCCGTGCATTCGTTGGCTGAGTTAGAGTTGTTGATGTCACGATTTCCTGACGAAATAAAGCTGTACGGTGCGGTGAAAGATAATTCCCTACTGGCCGGTGCCCTGGTATTTGACTTTGGGCATATTGTACATACCCAGTATCTGGCTGCCAGTGATAGCGGCAGGCAGGTAGGCGCGTTGGATTTTGTATTGAACAATCTCATAACGGATGTTTATGGTTCAAGAAAGTATTTTAGCTTCGGAATATCTACCGAAGACAGTGGCACTGTCCTGAACGAGGGGCTGGTATCACAAAAAGAAGGCTTTGGCGCAAGAGCTGTGGTCCATGATTTTTATCGGATGGAGTTGTAAATGATCAGTTTTCTCAACTTGAAGAGCTTGAATTCAGTAATGAATGAAGAACTTCTCTCCGCCTGCAAGCGTGTCATTGAGTCAGGTTGGTATATTGCGGGTAATGAACTGGTTGAGTTTGAAAAGGCGTTTGCCGATTATTGCGGTACCCAGCACTGCATTGGCGTTGCCAATGGCCTTGACGCGCTCACGCTGACATTGCGCGCCTGGAAGGAGCTGGGCAAGCTGAAAGAGGGCGATGAGGTTATTGTCCCGGCCAACACCTATATAGCGAGCGTCCTCGCGATTACCGAAAATCGCTTGGTGCCTGTATTGGTGGAGCCTGACGCGTTTAGCTATAACCTTTCCCCGCAGGCTATACGCGAGTCGATCACCTCCAAGACAAGGGCAATCTTGCCTGTTCACCTGTACGGCCAGCTGGCCGATATGCCGGCTATCCTTGCGATTGCCGAAGAACACGGTTTATTGGTCCTTGAAGACTCTGCGCAATCCCATGGCGCCAGTATTGGGGGGCGTAAAGCAGGAAGCTGGGGCAATGCGTCCGGCTTCAGTTTTTATCCAGGGAAAAACCTGGGTGCACTGGGAGATGGCGGAGCAATTACCACCAATGATGATGAGCTTGCGGAAACGCTACGTGCGTTACGCAACTATGGTTCTCACGAAAGGTACAAAAATCTATACCAAGGTGTGAATAGTCGGCTGGATGAAATTCAAGCGGCAGTCCTGAGCGTCAAACTTCGTTATCTCGATGAACATACCCAGCGCCGTAAAGTGATTGCGAACGCTTACCTTAAGGGTATCGTTAATAAAGCTATTGTTTTGCCGTTGTCTGCGTCAATGGATGCTGAGAAATTTGAGTCGCATGTCTGGCACTTGTTTGTAATTCGCTCCAAGTACCGTGATGCCCTTCAGGCACATTTGACAGCCAGCGGCGTTCAAACGCTGATCCACTATCCAATACCCCCAAGCAAGCAGCAGGCGTATCCCCAGTTTCATGACGAGAGCTACCCGATTTCTGAGTCGATGCATAAGGAAGTGTTAAGTTTGCCCATTAGCCCCGTCATGACAGATGCTGAAGTGAGCGCGGTAATAGAAGCGTGCAATCGTTTTTCTGTCAGCGACTCGTAAGATGAACCTGATTCGGACGAGCTTGTTGAACGGCGTAGCTGTCATCATAAAGATGATAGCGTTGCTGGGTATCAATAAAGTTCTCGCTGTCTATGTAGGGCCCGCCGGCTACGCTGCCGTCGGGCAGTTTCAGAACGCTGTCCAGATGATAACGACATTCGCAAGCGGGGCTATCAATACCGGGGTTACCAAGTATACCGCCGAGTACGAAGGTGACGTAGGGAAGCAACGGACAGTCTGGCGTACCGCTGGCACTATCTCCATCGGGGCGTCAGTGTTACTGAGCGCGGTGATATTTATTTTCGCGAACGATCTGTCCCGCTGGTTTCTGAAGGACGTCAAGTTTGCCAGTGTCTTCGTATGGTTTTCTTTGGCTTTGGTTTTTTTCTCGTTGAATTCGCTGCTACTGGCGATCCTGAACGGAAAAAGGGAAATCGTTCGATATGTGCTCGCCAATATAACAGGTAGCATATTTTCGCTGGTGATCACCGCGGTGCTGGCGATAAAACTAGGCTTGTATGGCGCGCTTGTTGGGCTTGCGGTTTATCAGTCGCTGAGTTTTCTGGCGACGTTTATATTCTGCATCCGGTTGGAATGGTTCAAGCTTGATCTGTTTATAGGGCGAATAGACGCTGCCACGGCGATTAATTTATCGAAGTACACACTCATGGCCTTGACCTCTGCGCTGTGCGTGCCGGTCAGTCATATTCTGGTTCGTAACTACCTCGGTGAAAACCTGAGTTGGGACGAAGCAGGGTATTGGGAGGCCATGTGGCGTTTGAGTGCTGCGTACCTCTTGTTGATTACCACGACCCTGAGTGTCTATTTTTTACCGAGGCTTTCAGCGGAGAGCGATAAAGCAATTCTAAAAAAAGAAGTGCTGTCAGGTCTTAAGTTGTTGGTGCCTTTGGTCATGGTGGGGGGCGCAGTCGTATTTGGATTGCGCGACCTGGTTATTTCTCTTCTCTTCACAGAAAATTTTTCGCCAATGCGTGATTTGTTTTTCTGGCAATTGGTGGGAGACCTGTTCAAGACGTGCGGCTGGATGCTTGCCTATATCATGTTGAGCAGGCCACTTGTAAAACTCTACGTGGTCACTGAAATAATATTTTCTCTGAGTTTTTATTTGCTCACGGTATTATTTGTCAAAGTGTTTGACTTTGAAGGTGTCGCGATCGCTCACGCGGTGAATTATTTTATTTACTTGCTCGTCATGTATTTTTTTGTTTTCAGGCGCTATTTGGGAGATGCACGTGTTGAATAAGTCGGGACTTGATCAGCCGCTGGTCAGTATGTGTATTCCAGTATTCAATCACGAGAGGTTTGTTGAACACAGCATCAAAAGTATTATCCAGCAAACTTACCAGAACATTGAGTTGATTATTATTGACGACGGTTCCTCTGATGCTTCGACTAGAGTAATCGAAGGGCTTCTGGATGCGTGCGAGCGTCGCTTCGTGCGGTTCTGCTATATAGCTCGGGAGAACAGAGGGCTGTCCAGGACTTTGAATCAGGCGCTGGAGTGGTCCAAGGGTAAATTCTTCTCTGCCCTGGCTTCAGATGACCGCATCTTGCCCGAAAAAACTGCGTTCCTGGTTAGCTATCTGGAGAAGCAACCCGAGTGCGTGGCGGCCTTTGGGTCTATTTACCTTATCGACGACGATGGTGTACGTGGCGCTGCGCGAATTCGCTCAGGGAAATATGGATTTAAAGAGGTGATTACCCTCAAGGCCGAACTGCCCGCAGTCTCTGGCATGCTGCGGCCTGACAAACTATTGGCGGTTGGCGGGTTTAACGTCAATACCCGAGTAGAAGATTGGGACATGTGGTTAAAACTGACCTGTGCTTCGGGTGAATATTTAGAAGCTCTTCCTGAGGTGGTTGCAGAGTATAGGCAACATCCTGACAATACGTTAAAGCAGTTAGACCTGATGTACGACCAGCAGGTGAAGATACTCGAAAATTACTCGGGAACTGCGGAGTTTTCAGAAGCTGAAGTTGCACTTCGCTGCGTCCGCTTTAGAAACATCGCCACCAACAGAAAGGCGCAGGCCCTGAGCCTGTTTTTAAGCTTGATGACTAAACCATCCGCTTACAAGGAGATTCGTTTCTATCAAGGTATTGTTCACCTGTTCCTGAAGTGGTAGTCATGCTAACTATTCGAACGTTATCTGTTAAGAATGCATTCGCGGCGTTGCTTTGCATTTCTTTTGTCGCATTCTTTTCATTTGTTTTTTCTACCATTGTTGACGAAAATTCTACAATCACCGATGCCCGTACGTATTATTTTTTTTATAATTTGCTCGTGTCTGAAGGGGCACAAGCGTTTGCAGATTTATTGACATTGCAAACGGGAAAGATGGAGCTGGGTATCTACCTCACGGTGTATGCTTTTTTTAGCTACTTTATTACGGATCTGCAGGACTTTGCGTTCTCTTGTATTTTTGTCGTACTATCATTATTAGCTGTTTTTGTATATTGCTCCGCGCGCAAGGTTGATATTCCCCCTCTGCGCTCCTTGTGGCTGGTGGGTATCTCAGTCTTTATCTTTACCCTTTGGTATCCCTCATACGCATCGGTGCTTTGGGTGTGGCGTTCTCATATAGCGTTTACGTTATTATTTATCGGGATGCTGAGTGGGCGCTTCTTTGTCTGTTTTATTTTGATCATTGCTTCGGTCGTTTTTCACTATTCCAGCGCTATTTTGGCGGTCGTAGTCGGCGCTATTTTCCTGTTCAGTAATCGATTTTACACCATAAGTGTCGGCACTAAATTTTTCGTTTCATTGGTGGTCGGGCTGGGCGCATCCTTATTGGTCGGGTTTCTAAAACAGGCCGTGGCCACGGGTGATGGTGTGTGGGAAAGTGATACAAATGCAGGGTTTTTCGTTTACATCTATGTGTTCTTGTTTGTGGTTGTACTTTTATTTCTCTTCAATCAAAGACGGGTGCTGGACATTGACTTGTCACCTGATGAACTTGCGATGCTCAGTCGCCTGTTTTGTGTTGTTCTGTTTTTCCTGGGTCTTGCTGCGACCAGCGTTAACTCTCACCAGGATTTGATGAGGATCATGCAGCCTGCATTCGTCATTCTGCCGATGGTCTATATGATATTTCTTAATAAGTCGAAATCCTTCATTCGAGTGTTGTTACTGGCGATACTGATGCCTGGAATGATCATGGGTATTAAATCGGCTTACGTTTATTGGGGCGGCGTTTAAATCGCTACCTGCTGAATGGTATTGTTACATGATTGGGTTGAATAATATGTGGTAACTTTTTGGTTTTTGACAGCTTCTGGAAATCATCTAAGTTTGAAAGGCAGCTTGGGAAAAGCTGCTTTCTCTTACTTGGTACTATGGAGCGTCACCTATGCGTAGAGCGTATATCTCATCCCTCGTTTTTGCTTTCCTTGCCAGTGTTTCGATGGTTGCCACCGCAGCGCCGTCTTCCACCAAGCCTGAATCGCCGGCGCCTATCAGCGCGCAAACGACCAAGGTCCAACAGTCCAGCAAGGTTGCCCTCAACTCCGCTGACGCTGAAACCCTGCGCCGCGACCTGTTCGGTATCGGTGCAGCCAAGGCTAAGGCGATCATTGCTTATCGAGAAAGCAATGGACCATTTACCGCAGTCGATGAGTTGCTGGAAGTAAAAGGGATCGGAAAGGCATTGTTGGATAAGAACCGCGATCGGTTGGAGGTCAACTAAGACGTTACAGCAATAAACAAGAGACCGGTCTTTGGCCGGTCTTTTCAATTTTGCGTGATTCGTTTTTTCAGATGAGCGCGCACAACATCCAGAATTCGGCTGGCCAACTCGGCGCTTTCCACGCTCCGGGCCAACATCAATGCCCCTACCAGCGTCGACATCAACACCAAACTCTGCTCCCCGGCATTGGAACTCCCAAGCGCATCTTCAACTTGCTTGAGCCGAGCATTGAGTACTTCGTCAGTCGTCCGGCTGTTCTGCCCTCGCAACCCCAGCTCCGAAGACATGGTCGTCAGCGGGCATCCCTCGTGCGGCGAGGTCTGGTGCCATTCAGAAAGATAGCTGTCAATAAACGCATCCAGTGGCCGTTCCTGGCTGAACAGCTTTTCACAATGCTTATCCAGCTGCGCGGCGGCCTCTTGCAGAGCCTTTTCCACCAATTCGTCCTTGGACTTGAAGTGTGCGTAGAACCCGCCATGCGTCAGGTTCAATGACTTCATCAGTGGCTGCAGGCCGGTAGCGCCAATGCCGTCGCGGCGAAAGCGCACCGAAGCCTCCTTGATGATGCGCAAGTGGGTCTGTGCTTTGTGGTCTTGTGAGTAGCGCATGCAAAGGCCTCCGAAACATAAGGCCATATTAACCAAGCTTTCCCGCGCGTAGGCGGCCGTTTACAAAATTGTAGTACTCAACGATCCGCAGCCGCATGAAACTCAACGATCCTGCGCATCCTTGGAGTCCGCTTGCGCATTGCGCTCTGCCACGCGCTGGCGTTGTTCTTCAGTCAATTCAACCTTGTTGGCGCTGTCTCGCAGCATCAACAAACCACCGACGATCGAACCGATCGCGACCACTAAAATCAACCAGGCATACCACGGCATAGGGCTCTCCTTGAGGCAGCAAACCGTGGGTAAATTTCCCACGGTAATGACTGCTTTGAGTAACGGGCTTTCTTAGTAGTTCATTGTAGGCCCGTTCTGCCTCGGTCACTCAGAGCCCGGTCAACATTGCATCCGCCGGCGCATTGGCGCGGTCTTGCGCCGTCAGTTGGAAGTACACGAATCCCACCAGCATGAAGCCCAGGAAAATCAGGCCGATCAACGCGTTGAACCACGCCATCGCTACCAGGCACACCACCGCCAGTACCAGTGCAATCCCAGGCACAATCGGATAGCCCGGTGCGCGGAAGGTGCGCTCCAGCAGCGGCTCGGTTTTGCGCAGTTTGAACAAGCTGAGCATACTCATGATGTACATGACGATGGCACCGAACACCGCCATGGTGATCATTGCCGCGGTCAGGGTCATGCCGCCCAGGTTGATCAGCCCGTCGCTGTAGATGGCCGCGATACCGACGATGCCGCCGGCGATAATTGCGCGGTGCGGCGTCTGGAAACGTGAGAGTTTGGCGAGAAAGGAGGGCAGGTAGCCCGCGCGAGCCAGGGCAAAGAACTGGCGGGAGTAGCCCAGGATGATCCCGTGGAAGCTGGCCACCAGGCCGAACAGGCCGATCCATACCAGCATGTGCAGCCAGCCCGAGCTGTCACCGACCACGGTTTTCATGGCTTGGGGCAGCGGGTCGTTGATGTTCGACAGGGTGCGCCAATCGCCCACGCCGCCAGCAAAGAACATCACGCCCATGGCCAGTATCACCAGGGTCAGGATGCCGCTGATGTAGGCCTTCGGAATGGTGCGCTTGGGATCTATCGCTTCTTCGGCGGCCATGGCGGCGCCTTCAATGGCAAGAAAAAACCAGATGGCGAACGGGATCGCAGCAAACATGCCGGCAATCGCTGGCGCGCCAAAGGTGTCGGAACCGGCCCAGCCATTCAGGGCGAAGTTGCTGAAGCTGAAGGCGGGGGCGACCACGCCCATGAACACCAGCAGTTCGGCGACGGCGAGCACACACACCACCAATTCGAAGGTGGCGGCCAGCTTCACGCCAAGAATGTTCAGGCCCATGAAGACGATGTAGGCGCCGACCGCTGCATGTTTGGGGTCCAGTGCCGGGAATTGCACATTTAAATACGCACCGATGGCCAGTGCGATGGCGGGCGGAGCGAACACGAATTCAATCAATGTCGCCAGCCCGGCAATCAAGCCGCCTTTTTCACCAAACGCCCGGCGGCTGTAGGCAAACGGGCCGCCAGCGTGAGGAATCGCGGTGGTCAGTTCGGTGAAACTGAATATAAAGCAGGTGTACATAGCGGCGACCATCAATGAGGTCACCAGAAAGCCCAGCGTTCCCGCCACGCCCCAGCCATAGCTCCAGCCGAAATATTCCCCGGAAATCACCAGCCCGACGGCGATACCCCACAAATGCAGGGTGCCCAAGGTGGGTTTGAGTTGTGTGTTCATCGTATTGCTCTCCCTGAACGGTTTGGAATGATTCAAGGTGTTGCAGCGGCCATGCCAGCACGCAGGGTGGTGTCGTAAAGGCGCTGAACTGTCGTATGGGGGATGGTTTGGCGTTTGAATTTATGCGGCTACGCACCAGATAAGGGCGGTAGTGCCTGGTCTGACGCCATCGCGGGCAAGCCCGGCTCCCACACTCAACCGAGTTGCCACGGCTAACTTCAATCAATGTGGGAGCCGGGCTTGCCCGCGATGAGGCCCCGCCAGCCACTGAAAATCCCTCTGTAAATCCCGCGTAAACCCACTCTTTACGCGCTCTTTACGCCCCACCCATACCGTCGCTCTCGTTCCTTTACGCCACTCCTGCGGACAATCCCCCTACACGCGGCAGCCGCCGCACGACGGAGAAACTTCCATGAGCGTTCTGGACGGGGTGTCACTGCTGTTGGCTGTGGCGCTGTTCATTTATCTGCTGGTTGCGCTGTTACGCGCGGATCGGAACTAGGAGCAGGCTATGCACAGTTATGACTATTGGCTGATCATCGCCTTCTTTGCCTTGGTGCTGATTCCGGCACCGGCCCTGGGGCGGTTTTACTACAAGGTAATGGAAGGGCAGCGCACCTGGCTCACGCCGGTGTTCGGCCCGGTCGAGCGCGTTTGCTATCGCCTTTCGGGTGTCGACGCCGATCAGGAGCAAAGCTGGCAGAAGTATGCACTGGCCTTGCTTGCCTTCAACGTCGCAGGTTTCGTGCTGCTGTTCGCGTTTTTGCTGTTCCAGCAATACCTGCCGCTGAATCCGCAGAAACTACCGGGCCTGGAATGGACCCTGGCGTTCAACACCGCTATCAGTTTCATGACCAACACCAACTGGCAGAACTACAGCGGTGAAGCCTCCCTGAGCTACCTCAGTCAGATGGCAGGCCTCACCGTGCAGAACTTTGTCAGTGCCGCCACCGGCCTTGCGGTGCTTGTCGCCTTTTGCCGTGGGATCGGTCGCAAATCCACCAAGACCCTGGGCAACTTCTGGGTCGACATGACCCGCGCCACCCTCTACGGCCTGCTGCCGATGTGCCTGGTATTTGCGCTGTTCCTGGTCTGGCAGGGCGTGCCACAAACCTTCGCTCACTACGTGAACGCGGTGACCCTGCAGGGCGTTGACCAGGTGATTCCACTGGGCCCGGCGGCCAGCCAGATTGCGATCAAGCAATTGGGCACCAACGGCGGCGGTTTCTTCGGTGTCAACTCGGCGCATCCGTTCGAAGACCCGACGGCCTGGGCCAACCTGTTTGAACTGGGCGCGATCATCCTGATTCCGGTCGCGCTGGTGTTCACCTTTGGCCACTACGTGAAAGACCTGCGTCAGAGCCGGGCGATCCTCGGTTGCATGTTTGCCTTGTTCCTGATCGGCGGTGCGACTGCGATGTGGGCCGAATATCAGCCCAACCCGTCGCTGAACAACCCGGCGGTTGAACAGGCCGCACCGCAGGAAGGTAAAGAGGCGCGCTTTGGCACCACCGGCACCGTGTTGTGGTCGGTGGCTACCACCGCTGCGTCCAACGGTTCGGTCAACGGCATGCAAGACAGCCTCAACCCCCTGACCGGGATGGTCTCGCTGGTCAACATGATGGTCGGTGAAGTGATCTTCGGCGGCGTCGGTGCCGGTATGTACGGCATGTTGCTCAACGTGTTGATCGCGGTGTTCCTCGCCGGCTTGATGATTGGCCGCACACCGGAATACCTCGGTAAGAAACTCCAGGCCAAGGAAGTGCAACTGCTGGTCGTGACCCTGTTGGTAATGCCGGTTGGCACCCTGGTGCTGGGCGCCATCGCCGCCACCCTGCCTGGCCCGGCCGGTGCTATCAGCAACCCTGGCCCCCACGGTTTCAGCCAGTTGCTGTACGCCTACACCTCGGCCAGTGCCAACAACGGTTCGGCGTTCGGCGGTTTCAGCGCCAACACCACGTTCCACAACTTGATGATGAGCCTGTCGATGTTGCTTGGCCGCTTCGGCTACATCTTCCCGGTACTGGCCCTGGCCGGCAGCCTGGCGATGAAGAAAACCGCACCGATTGGCCAGAACAGCTTCCCGACCCACGGTGTGCTGTTCGTGACCCTGTTGACCGTGACCATTTTGCTGGTGGGCGGCCTGACCTTCCTGCCGACGCTGGCACTGGGCCCGATTGCTGAACATCTGAGCATGGCTGCTTTTTAAATGAAGAGCCTAGGGGATATGAAAATGAACTTGCCTGCAAAAAACACGGCTCCCGTGAAAACCCAGGAGCCTGCCAAAACCGCGATGTCGGCCCTGTGGCGCCCGGCGCTGGTCCAGGCGTTCGTCAAGCTGGATCCACGCCAGCTGCAACGCTCGCCGGTGATGTTGGTGGTCGAACTGACCGCCATCCTCACCACCGTTCTGTGCTTTGTGCCGGACGTCGCCGTACCCACCTACGTCTCGGTGCAAATCGCGGTATGGCTGTGGTTCACCGTGCTGTTCGCCAACTTCGCCGAAGCCTTGGCCGAAGGTCGCGGCAAGGCCCGCGCCGACAGCCTCAAGGCCGGCAGCGAAGGCCTCAGTGCGCGCCGCAAGGAAGGGGACGGCAGCTTCAAGGTCGTGCCGGCCACCAGCCTGCGCAAAGGTGATGTGGTGCGTGTGGCCGCCGGGGAAATGATCCCGGGTGACGGCGAAGTGATCGAAGGTATTGCCGCAGTCAACGAAGCGGCGATTACCGGCGAATCCGCGCCGGTCATTCGTGAGTCCGGCGGCGAC
Organism: Pseudomonas sp. A125; assembly: GCF_055409485.1. Lineage (NCBI taxonomy): Bacteria > Pseudomonadati > Pseudomonadota > Gammaproteobacteria > Pseudomonadales > Pseudomonadaceae > Pseudomonas > Pseudomonas sp. A125. Next base: position 159,736 of record NZ_JBUZVP010000001.1, on the reverse strand, counting down.
CGCTCGGCGGTCACCGGCAACACCCGCCTGGTTTCGGACTGGTTGATGATCCGCATCACCGCCAACCCGGGCGAGTCGACCCTGGACCGCATGATCGCCCTGGTGGAAGGCGCCAAGCGCCAGAAAACCCCCAACGAAGTGGCGCTGGACATCCTGCTGATCGGCCTGACGCTGATCTTCCTGCTGGTGGTGGTGACCCTGCAACCGTTCGCCCACTTCGCCAATGGCAGCCTGCCGCTGGTGTTCCTGGTGGCGCTGCTGGTCACGCTGATTCCGACCACCATCGGCGGCCTGTTATCCGCGATTGGTATTGCCGGTATGGACCGCCTGGTGCGCCTCAACGTGATCGCCAAATCCGGGCGCGCGGTGGAAGCGGCAGGGGACGTGCACGTGCTGTTGCTGGACAAGACCGGCACCATCACCTTCGGTAACCGTCGGTGCACCAACGTGATCGCTGCGCCCGGCGTCAGCGGCAAGGACCTTGCCGAGGGCGCGCTGCTGGCGTCCCTGGCGGACGACACGGCCGAAGGCAAATCCATCGTCGAGTACCTGCGTGGCCTGCATCCGCAAGCCGAGCCGTCGGCGGATGAACTGACCTGCGTACCGTTCAGCGCGGAAACCCGCCTTTCCGGCGTCGACTACCAGGGCCGTGTGTTCCGTAAAGGCGCCGTGGATTCTCTGCTGGCGTTCATCGGCCTGCAACGCCGCGACCTGCAACCGGCGCTGTCCCGGGAAATCGACAAGATCGCCCAGAGCGGCGGCACCCCGTTGCTGGTGTGTGCCGACGGCAAATTGCTCGGCGCGATCCACCTCAAGGACGTGGTCAAACCCGGCATTCGCGAGCGTTTCGCAGAGCTGCGCAAGCTGGGGATCCGCACCGTGATGGTCACCGGCGACAACCCGCTGACCGCTGCTGCGATTGCCGCTGAAGCCGGTGTGGATGACGTGCTTGCCGAGGCCACTCCGGAGAAAAAACTCGCGCGTATTCGTCACGAACAGAACGACGGCCGCCTGGTTGCAATGTGCGGCGACGGTGCCAACGACGCCCCGGCGCTGGCCCAGGCCGACGTCGGCATGGCGATGAACGACGGCACGCAAGCCGCCCGTGAAGCGGCCAACATGGTCGACCTCGACAGCGACCCCACCAAGCTGCTGGACGTGGTGCAGATCGGCAAGGAATTGCTGGTGACGCGCGGCGCGCTGACGACCTTTTCGATCGCCAACGACGTGGCCAAGTACTTCGCGATTCTGCCGGCGCTGTTCGCCTCGATCTACCCGCAACTGGGCGTGCTCAACGTGATGCACCTGCAAAGCCCGCAGAGCGCGATCCTCTCGGCCATCGTGTTCAACGCGTTGATCATCGTGGTGCTGATCCCGCTGGCGCTGCGCGGTGTGCGGGTGCAGGCGGCGAGTGCCGCAGCGTTACTGCGTCGCAACCTGCTGATCTACGGCCTGGGCGGGATTCTGGTGCCGTTCGTGGGCATCAAGGCGATCGACATGCTGCTGACCGCGCTGCACCTGGTTTGAACCGATGCCTGTGGGTGCCGGCAAACCGGTGCCTGCAGGTTGCAATGACCGAATTGAGGAATTTGATATGTCCAACATAATCCGTCCGGCCCTGAGCCTGCTGGTGTTGATGACCCTGATCACCGGCGTGGCTTATCCCCTGGTTGTCACCGGCGTGGCGCAAGTCGCGTTTCCTGATCAAGCCAACGGCAGCCTGGTGCGCGATGCCAGTGGCAAGGTGCGTGGTTCGAGCCTGATCGCCCAGGATTTCACCGGCGACGGCTGGTTCCACCCGCGGCCATCTGCCGGTGCGTTTGCTACCGTTTCCAGCAGTGCCAGCAACCTCGGCCCAAGCAACCCGGCGTTGGCTACGCGTGTATTTGACGATGCCAACAAGCTGCTGGTACCTGGCCAGGGGCCGGTGCCGATGGCATTGCTGACTACCTCCGGCAGCGGTCTTGATCCACACTTGCCACCACAGGCGATTGCCTATCAACTGGCTCGGGTGGCCGCTGCACGTAACCTGCCGGTGGCGACCCTGGAGCGCTTGATGGACGAGCACATCGAAAGCCCGTTGGTAGGGCCGCCGGTGGTGAACGTTTTGGCGTTGAACATGGCCTTGGAAAAGTTGTAAGCAGTGGCGCCGCCAATCGCGGGCAAGCCCGCTCCCACAGTTGATCTTTGTTGAGCACAAAGTCTGGATTCACTGAAGATCAACTGTGGGAGCCGGGCTTGCCCGCGATGACGGCATCACTATCACCACATCAACACCTGAAGGAAGACTGCCCGCATGAGCGACTCCGGCCGCGCCGATGCCCTATTAGCCGATCTACCCCGGGACGGCCGTGGCCGGCTCAAAGTCTTCCTCGGCGCCGCCCCCGGCGTGGGCAAGACCTACGCCATGCTCCAGGCCGCCCACACTCAACTGCGCCAGGGCGTGCGGCTGATCGCAGGCGTGGTGGAAACCCATGGCCGCGCCGAGACCGAAGCCTTGCTCAGTGGCCTGCCGCAACAGCCGCTGTTGCGCTGCGAATACCGTGGCGTGATGCTCGAGGAAATGGACCTCGACGGCCTGCTTGCCGCCAGGCCCAAGCTGGTGCTGGTAGACGAACTGGCCCACAGCAACGCCCCCGGCAGCCGCCACGAAAAACGCTGGCAAGACATTCAGGAACTGCTGTCTGCCGGCATCAACGTCTTCACCACAGTCAATGTGCAGCACCTGGAAAGCCTCAACGACCAAGTGCGCGGCATCACTGGCGTGCAAGTGCGTGAGACCTTGCCCGACTGGGTCTTGCAGGAAGCCGATGAGCTGCTGCTGATCGACCTGCCATCCCGCGAATTGCTGGAGCGCCTGCGCGACGGCAAGGTCTATGTGCCGGAGCAGGCCCGCGCCGCCATCGATGCGTTCTTCACCCAGACCAACCTCATGGCCCTGCGCGAGTTGGCGATGCAAACCGCTGCGGCCCACGTCGACGATGACCTTGCCCAGGGTTATCGCCAATTGGGCCAGGCCGCGCCGGCTGTGCGTGGCCGATTGCTGGTCGGTGTGGACGGTGATGCCCAGGCCGAACGCCTGGTGCGCCATGCCAGCCGCGTGGCCCAGCGCCGGCATTTGCCGTGGAGCCTGGTGCATGTGGATAACGGCCGGGTGCGCGATGAACACTCGCGCCTGCGCCTGCAAAATGCCCAGCAACTGGCCGAACGCCTTGGCGGTGAAGTGGTGCTGCTGCGGGCGGGAGAGGTGGCGAAGACGCTGATCCAGCACGCCGCCGAGCGTCGTGCCAGCTTGATCCTGGTGGGGCAGTCGCGGCCGCGTTGGCATCGCACGGTGTTGGGTGGTGGCTTGGCGTCACGTTTGCTGCGCAATGCCCGTGGCCTGGAAATCAACGTCCTCGACAGCGATGAAGTGCCGGCCCCGCCCCGCTTGCCGGATGTGCGAGGGCTGGTGTGGTTTGACTATGCCCTGGCAGTGGTGGCGACCGTGATTGCGGCGGCGGTCGCCTGGGGGGTTGCCAGTGTTTTACCGTTGCCGAATATCTCGCTGGTGTTCCTTGCCGCCGTATTGCTGGTGGCGGTGCGCAGCAGTTTGGGCCCGGCGCTGGCGTGTGCGGCGTTATCGTTCTTGAGCTACGACTTCCTGTTTATCCCGCCGAATTTTTCCTTCGCGATCCAGCGTGAAGAAGACGTGCTGACGCTGTTGTTCTTCCTGCTGATGGCCGCGCTCACCGGCAACCTGGCCGCGCGCCAGCGTCGGCAGTTGCAGGCATTGCGCGACACCCAGGAAGAAACCAGCGAGTTGCTCGACCTGTCCCGCAAGCTCACCGCCGCGACGGATCGCCAGGCGGTAATCAGCGCGGCCGCGCATCACCTGGAAGGCTGGAGCGACCTGCAGTTGTGCCTGCTCAACCGCGACGGGCAGGGCGACTGGAAGGTCGAGACCGGCGGGCCGATCACCTTCACCGAAGCCGAACGCGCCGCCGCCGACTGGGCCTGGCAGCACGATCAACCGGCGGGCATGGGCACCGGCACCTTGCCGTTCGGGCGCTGGTGGTGGTGGCCGTTGTCCGGCGAAGAAGGCCCGCTGGGCCTGCTGGGCGTCAGCCCGAAACCCGGGCTCGAACTAAGCGGCCAACGCCGTCGCCTGCTCACGGCCTTGAGCCAGCCCTTGGCCCAGGCCCTGGCCCGTGCGCAACTGGGCCAGGAACTGGAAGCGGCCCGCCTGCACGGCGAAACCGAGCAATTGCGCAGCGCCTTGCTGGCCTCTGTGTCCCATGATTTACGCACGCCGCTGACTTCCATGCGCGGCAGCATCGACAGCCTGCTGGCCCTCGGCGAGGCGATTGCGCTGGAGGATCGCCGGGAGTTGCTCGAAGGCACCCGCGATGAAGCCGAACGCCTGGATCGCTACATCCAGAACCTGCTGGACATGACTCGCCTGGGCCACGGCGCGCTGAAACTGGCACGGGATTGGGTCTCACCCGGCGACATCGTCGGCAGTTCCCTTGGCCGTCTGCGCGCAGTGCTGGCGCCGCTGCAAGTGACCACCGACGTGCCGCCCGAGTTGCCGTTGCTGTACGTGCACGCAGCCTTGATCGAGCAAGCGCTGGTCAACGTACTGGAAAACGCCGCACGCTTCTCGCCGCCCCAAGGCCGCCTGAAACTCAGTGCCGGCGTGCTGGATAACCAGTTGTTTTTTGCCGTCGCCGATGAAGGCCCGGGCATTCCCGAGGAGGAGCGGGCGAAGATTTTTGACATGTTCTACACCGCCGCCAGAGGTGATCGCGGCGGGCAGGGCACCGGGCTCGGCCTGGCGATCTGCCAGGGCATGGTCGGGGCGCACGGCGGGCATATCAGCGTGGCCGATGGCATTGAAGGCCGCGGCACCTGCATCACTTTATTCCTGCCATTGCAGGCCCAACCTGGCCTGGAAAGCGAACCTTGAGCTACCCTCTTTTCTTCACGGATTTTGATTGGACACCATGAGCCAGACTGCGACGATTTTGGTCATTGACGACGAACCGCAGATCCGCAAGTTCTTGCGTATCAGCCTGGCCTCCCAGGGCTACAAAGTGATCGAGGCCGGCACCGGCAACGAAGGCCTGGCCCAGGCAGCCTTGAGTAAACCGGACCTGCTGGTGCTCGACCTCGGCCTGCCGGACATGGACGGCCAGCAGGTGCTGCGCGAGTTTCGTGAGTGGTCCACGGTGCCGGTGCTGGTGCTGTCGGTGCGGGCCAGCGAAGTGCAAAAGGTCGAGGCGCTGGATAACGGCGCCAATGACTATGTGACCAAGCCGTTTGGCATCCAGGAGTTTCTGGCGCGGGTGCGGGCGTTGCTGCGCCAGGCTCCGACGGGAGAAGCCCAGGAGGCCGCGTTGTGCTTCGGCCCGCTGACGGTCGACCTGGCCTACCGCCGCGTGCTGCTGGACGGTGTTGAAGTGGCGCTGACCCGCAAGGAATACGCGGTGCTGGCACAACTGGCGCGCCACCCCGGGCGGGTGATTACCCAGCAGCAATTGCTCAAGGACATCTGGGGGCCGACCCATACCGAAGACAGCCATTACCTGCGGATTGTGGTCGGGCACCTGCGCCAGAAGCTGGCAGATGACCCGACTCAGCCGAGGTTTATCGTGACTGAGGCCGGGGTGGGCTATCGATTGTTAAATAACGAGTCCTGATTGTCCGTAGCAGCTGTCGAGCGCCAGCGAGGCTGCGTTGGACGCAACCCGGTGTTGTGCCAGTCTCGAATCGGTGGTGAGGCCAACGCAGCCTCGCTGGCGCTCGACAGCTGCCACGGGCACTCTCAGTGCTGCTCACTCTCATACCGGTCCAGCGTATCGCTCGCAATCTCCCGCCCCAGCGCGATCAACTCCGGCGCCTTGTAGAACTCGAAAAACCGGCACACCCGCTTTGGCACGTTGATCAGGATATCCGGCGGATACCCGGCGATCTTGTACTGCGCCAATGACGTCTGCATCACCTCGAAACTCTGGTTGATCAAGTCCAGCAACGACGCCGGCCCCACGTTATCGATGATGAACGAGCCGGTCGCCGACTTCGGCGCCCCGGCCTTTTCCGGGGCGGCCGCCGGTTGCTGGGCCTCCGGTTCGGCAGACTCCAGCCACGGATTGATATCGGCGGCCTGGGCCAGCAGCGCTTCCTGTTCCAGCATCAACAACTGCTCCGCCTGCTTGCGGCGAAACGGCAAGTGGGAACCAAGTGAACGCACCAGGTTGTCGAAGCGACTCCTGAAGGCCGGCGGGCGCTGGATCACCGGAAGGGTGTAGTGCTTCTGGTTGGTGGAGTTGAGGTTGACCGCAATGATCAGGTCGCAGTGGCTCGACACCACCGGCACGATTGGCAGCGGATTCAGCAGGCCGCCGTCCACCAGCATGCGATTGCCCTGCATCACCGGGGTGAAGAGGCTGGGAATCGCCGCCGAAGCGCGCATGGCCTGGTGCAGGCAACCTTCCTGGAACCAGATTTCCTGCTGGTTGGTCAGGTCGGTGGCTACGGCGGTGTAGGGAATGCGCAGGTCTTCGATGTTGATCTCGCCGACGATTTTGCGGATCTGCCCGAAGACCTTTTCGCCACGGATCGCCCCCAGGCGAAAGCTCACGTCGACCAGGCGCAGCACGTCCAGGTAGTCGAGGCTTTCGATCCAGTTTCGATACGCCTCCAGCTTGCCCGCGGCATAGATCCCGCCCACCACCGCGCCCATGGAGCAGCCGGCGATGCAGGCAATGTCATAGCCACGTTTTTCGATTTCCTCGATCACGCCGATATGGGCGTAGCCCCGGGCGCCACCGGAGCCCAGCACCAATGCAACACGTTTGTTCATGACCTGATCCTTCGCAAAACAGGTGACCACAATGCACCCATCGAGGGGCGTGCTTCAATCACCAGTGCCACAACCGATTATTTTCGCGAGCGGGCCACTGTGCTCGGGTATGCTCTGGCAATCGGCACTGCGGATTCAGGCAGTCGGATAAGGCACTTTTCGGTGTGGGCAACGTCTACAGCTGTGACTGTTTTTTCTTTTCTTGAGGTGTCATTTGATGAAAGCCTGGATGTGTGTGCCTGTGATCGTGTTGGCCCTGGCCGGTTGTGCCGGCAAAACTGCTTATCGCGATAGCTGCGGCACGCAACTGGATGCCGCCTGGCACGAGCTGGACCTGGCCAAGGCCGAAGGTTTTGCCGGCACCGTGAGTTACTCCAAGGCTCTGTCGTTGTTGACTGGCGCCAAGACCCAACAGCAGTTCGAAGCCTTCGAAGGCTGCTCGAACAAGGCTGAGAAAGCCCGTTTCTATATTCGTGAATCGCGCGCTGGGCGCTAACCCCGCGTAGCAGCTGTCGAGTGCAATGAGGCTGCGTCGGCGGCCTCAAGCCCGAAGGTTTAATCATTGAGGAGGAAAGGATGTCAGCCTTGGTCGATCAGCTTGTCGCTCAGGTCATCGGCCTGGAAGTTGGGTTACTGAACTGCCAGGCGCGCCTCGCCGCCGTCACGGACGACGAGGCCCTGCATGATTTGCGCACCACAGTGCGGCGCTTGCGCAGCCTGCTGCGGCCATTGCGCGGGTTGCCTGGCGTGGAGCAACTTGAAGCGGCCGCCAGTGCAGTGGGCCAATTGACCACGCCGTTTCGCGACCGTGAAGTGTTGGCGGCATACCTCCACCAGCATGGTCATCACGAGGCGGCAGAGCGGCGAATACAGCAGCAGCCAGCCACCTACCGCTCGGTTGCCCAAGGGCCGCAGCTGGCGCAGTTGCTGCTGATCCTCGATGCATTCCCGCGTTTTATTCGCGCCTCCCAACGGCAGAAACTGCTCAAGGGCTTGCGCGCACGCATTGAAAAACGCCTGGCCAAGCAATGGAAAAAGCTTGGCCAGGCCTTGCACGATCCCAACCATGACCGTCATCGCCTGCGTCTGTTGATCAAGCGTGTGCGCTATGCGGCCGAGGCTTATCCCGAGTTGGACAAGTTGCCACCCAAAGCCGTGTCTCGTCTCAAGGCAGCCCAGGGCGCCCTCGGCGATTGGCACGATTGCTGGCAATGGCTGGCGCAAGCCGGGCACGAACCCGATTTGCAGCCCTGCGTGACCGGCTGGCACCGCACTATGGCCAGGGCCGAAGGGAAAGCGGATCGCGTGTTGGACAAGTTGAGCGCCGACTGCTTCGCTTGAGCCCACGGCCTATCTGTCCGGACTTTTGGCTGGAATAGGTGCTGTACGGCGCAGGCTGGCTGGTTAAGATCCCTCAATCCTTTTTCAAGTTGAGACCGCCATGCGCTTTAGTGATTTGCTCGACGCTGCCCGCAGCCACCCGCTGGACGTTTCGGTCCCCGCCGAATGGGCCCAGGGCCGCGCCACCTTTGGCGGCCTGGTCGTGGCGTTGGAATACGAAGCGTTGCGTGCACAGGTCCCGGCGGATCGCCCGCTGCGCTCGCTGGCAATTACCTTTGTTGGCCCGGTAGCGCCGGACGTGTCTGCCAGCTACCAGGTCGAAGTGCTGCGTGAAGGCAAGGCCGTCAGCCAACTGCTGGGCCGTGTGGTGCAAAACGGTGAAACGATGACCTTGGTGCAGGCCAGTTTTGGCGCTTCGCGGGCGTCGCAAATCGACGTCGCGGCCGAACCGGCGCCCACCTTCAAACACTGGGATGAATGCCAGGAGCTGCCTTACATCAAAGGAGTGACGCCGGAGTTCATGCGGCATCTGGCGATGCGCTGGAGCGTGGGCGGCCTGCCGTTCACCGGCAATAAATCGCGTGAGATGGGCGGCTGGGTCCGCTTGCGTGGCGACGTCAAAGAAGAGCCGTTGACCGAAGCGCACATCCTCGCGCTGGTAGATGCATGGCCACCGTCAGTGTTACCCCACCTGACCCAACCGGCGGCGGGCAGCACGCTGACCTGGACAATCGAATTCGTGCAGCCGTTGCAAACCCTCAGCACCCTGGACTGGTGCCAGTACCTGGTCCACATCGAACATGCCCGTGACGGCTACGGCCATGCTGCGGCGCAGCTGTGGAGCCCCGACGGCCAGTTGATCGCTATCAGTCGCCAGTCGGTGGTGGTGTTCGCCTGAGCCCTCAGACCAACAGGTGTTGATCGTTGGAGGCATCGCTGGTGCGCGCCTCCAGGCCCCGACCGTGATGCTGCAGCGCCAGTGCGGCCAGGATGCCGACAACGCCGATTGCGACGCTCGCATAGTTTTCGCTGAACACTCCAGAGACCATCAGCAAAAAGCCGATCACCAACAGCGGCAGCGCAAGCAGCGCCAGCACTTGATTGGTTGCATGCTGGTGACTCTGCGGCTGGGTGCGCCATTGCCAGGCGGGAAGGTTTGGATGACGTTTGCCCATGATCGTGATTCCTCTGTCCGTTGAAACATCTTGAACAGAGTGTAGGCCGGGCAGGGCGGGGCGGCGAATCAAGGATGGCTATGGAGGCCATAGCCATCCCTCTAGGGTTTACAGCTTCAACTGGCCGATTGCCTTGCTCAGTTCCCCAGCCAAGGTTGCCAGCTCGTTGCTGGTGGTTGCCGATTCTACCGTCTGTTGTACGGTGTTCTCGGTGACGTCACGAATGCTCACCACCGCCCGATTCATTTCCTCGGCCACATGGCTTTGCTGTTCGGCCGCGACGGCAATCTGCGTGTTGCTCTCACGCATCTGGGCCACGGCGCCGGTGATTTCGGCGAGGGCAATTCCGGCTTCCTGAGCCTGTTGCACGCAATCATCGGCCTTGAACGAGCTTTCTTGCATAAAGTCCACCGCGTCCCGGGTGCCGGCTTGCAGGGCAGACACCATGCGGGTGATTTCATCGGTGGAGCTTTGCACCCGCTTGGCCAGGTTGCGCACTTCATCGGCGACCACGGCAAAGCCGCGGCCCATCTCGCCGGCGCGGGCAGCTTCGATGGCGGCGTTAAGGGCCAGTAAATTGGTCTGCTCGGCGATGCTGTGAATCACCCCGACCACGCTGTTGATTTTCTGGCTGTCCTCGGCGAGTTTCTGGATCATTTCGGCGGTCTGCTGCACGCCGGTAGACAGCCCGGCAATCGAGCGTTGCACCCGGCTGACCACTTCCCGTCCACTGCCGGCAAGGGTGTCGGCGGTCTGGGACAGGTCACGGGTGGCGCCGGCGTGTTGGGCGATATGGTAGACGGTGGCCGTCATCTCGTTGATCGCGGTGGCGGCCTGGTCGGTTTCGCTTTGTTGGCCGAGCATGCCGTGCTGTACCTCGTTCATGCTGCTGGCCAGGCGGGCGGCACCGTCGTCCAGTTGCCTGGCGGTGCGCGCAACGGTATTGACCACGCGTTGGTAGCCCGCCTGCATGGCGTTAAAGGCTGTAGCCATCTGCCCGACCTCATCCTTGCACGCAAGGGGGACGCGGGCTGAAAGATCGCCGGTTTTTTCGACATGCAGCATCACGTCTTTCAGGGTGTTGAGCTGACTGAGCAGAAAGCGGATCAGCAGCTGTGAGGCACCGAGCATGGCCAGCATCAGTATCATCACTGCCACCGCATAGTTGGCGAAACGCTCTTCGAAGACTTGGCTCAAGCTCGGTCCATAGGCCAGCACGGCGACCTGCTGGCCGTCGGCACGGCCGATCACCTCGGCGCCCATCAGCGGGTTTTCGCCGAACAAGGGCATGGGGTTGAAATCCACCCAGCCAGTGGCGGTGGCCAGGACCGACAGATCCTGGTCGCCCAGCTGTGGGATTTTGCCTTTGGTGTAGGTCAGCCAATGCTCGGCCTTGGGCAGTGGCTGGCCGGCGGGCCAGGCGCTGAGTAAGTTCGCCTGGGCTTGCGCTGAAGCTTGGGAGGCTTGGCTGCGTGCCTGTTGTTCGAGCTGCACGGCGTACAACACCAGCAGCAGGGTGGTGATGAAGGCCACCGCGTTCACGGCCCAGAATTTATACTTCAGCGAGATGTTGCTAAGCCAGGCACCCATGGAAGGTTTTCTCTGATAGCGGAAACAGCATTGGCAAGGTGCCATTATTGTGCCGCTATCGAGCCAACAGGTTTTGATATGGGTCAATGCGCCGCGTCAATCCGGCACAGGCAACCCAAAAAAGGCACGGGCGCACGCGGTACTGTGTTGCGCCAGGTCTTCGACGGTTTCTTCGCGGTGCAAGGCGACTTCCCGCAGGACTTCCGGCAAATAGGCGGGTTCGTTGCGACCGTTTTTCGGCTTGGGCCGCAGGGTTCGCGGCAGCAGGTAGGGCGCATCGCTTTCCAGCATCAGACGGCCGCGGGGAATTTCCCTGACCAATGGGTGCAAGTGCGTCCCACGGCGCTCGTCGCAGATCCAGCCAGTGATGCCGATATGCAGGTCCAGGTCGAGGTAGCTGAACAGCGCGCGCTGCTCGCCGGTGAAGCAATGCACCACGGCGGCTGACAGGTGATCACGGTAGTCCCGCAAGATTTCCAGCAGGCGCTGGTTGGCGTCGCGCTCGTGGAGGAATACCGGGAGTTTCAGCTCCACGGCCAGGGCCAAGTGTTCTTCGAGAACTTTTTCCTGTTGGGGGCGTGGCGAGAAATCCCGGTTGAAATCCAGCCCGCATTCACCCACGGCACGTACACGGCTTTCCTTGAGCAGACCGCGCAGCCGCGTGGCGCTGTCGGCGTTCCAGTCGCTGGCGGAGTGAGGGTGGATACCAGCGGTGGCGAACAACCGCTGGCCGCTTTCGTCTAATTGCTGGCACAGCTCCAGGGCCTGCTCGCTGCCGTCGACACTGGTACCGGTGAGCACCAATTGGCTCACCCCGGCGGCGTAGGCACGGTCGAGAACGGCCTGGTGCTTTTCGTCGAAACTTGGGTTGGTCAGGTTGACGCCGATATCAATGAGTTGCATGGTGCTACCTCCGCCTGCGGTCGGAAAGCATATCAGAGCTGTAGATTTATAAGAAAAGCCAAGAACTACAACGAGTTAAAGCTGTCTTTGAAAGTCGCAAGTAACACCGTGTTTGGTTTGTCGCCATCTGCCGTGCCACCCTTGCGCCCAAAGCCTGCGCTCATGGCGCTCTGTTTCTGTCCCCCAACGCCTCGTTTTTCGCGACGCAATGGGCAGTATTCTTTCTTCCGGAGAGCGGATGATCCGACCCTCGGCGTTGCTTGTGTTGTGCCTGGCGTTATTGCTGCCCATGCCGGCGGTTGCGCGTCTGGACGGGCCGCTGGAAGTGACCCGGCCCGGAAAGGTCCGCGACCTTGCGCAAATTCGCAGCAGTCGCACCTTGCGGGTGCTGGTCAACCAGAGTCGCAACAGTTCCGGCGAAGTCCAGGGCCAGGCCATCGGTGTGGAATATCATCGCCTGCGCGCCTTCGAGCAATACCTCAACGGCCACGCCCGTGACGGTGAGGAAATCACCCTGACGATCATTCCCAAGGCCAAGGATCAACTGATCGGTGCGCTGGCCCGTGGCGAAGGCGACCTGGTGGCACCCGGCGAATTGCTGGACGTGAAGGCGGCCCACAAGATTGCCACCAGTGACCCAATCGCCAGCGACGTGCCGTTATGGCTGGTAGGGCTCAAAGGCGAGCGGCGGTTTACCCGGTTGGAACAACTGTCTGGACGTACCCTGGCCCTGACCACGGGCAGCGCGGCGTCGGACGCGATCAACCAGGTCAACCAGAAACTGGCCCTGCACAAGTTGCCGCCGGTGAAGGTGGAGTGGGTAGACCCCAGCCTGGCGGTGGAAGACGTACTGGAGATGGTCCAGGCCGGGATTTTCCACTTGACCATTGTCGAACGGCCGATTGCCGAGCGCTGGGCGAAGATCCTGCCCAAGTTGCGGTTCGACCGGCAAGTGACGATCAGCGAGCCGGGCGAGGAATATTGGTTCGTACGCCAGGACGCCTCGATGCTGCGGGCCAGCATTGATCGTTTTCTCAAGACCTACCACACGCCGTCCGACCAGGATGTGGCGTTCCAGCGCATCTACCGCCGCTTGTATCAAGTGCGCTACCCACTGGCCCGCGCCGACCGCCAACGCCTGGAAAAACTGCGTCCTGTGTTGCAAAAACACGCCCGTGAACAGGGCATGGACTGGCTGAACCTGGCCGCCCTGGCATTCAAGGAATCAGCGCTCGACCCGGGGGCCCGAAGCAGTGGCGGCCCTACCGGGCTGATGCAGATCACGCCATCGGCGGCGCAGCGGGTCGGGGTCAATAACATCGAGAGCCTGGACAACAACGTGCAGGCGGGCGCGCGGTACCTGGCGATGATCCGGCGCAAGTTCTTCTCCAGCCCCAAGCTCAACGAGCGCGAGCGCATGGCCTTTGTACTGGCGGCCTACAACATGGGGCCGGAGCGGGTCCAGGGAATGCGCGCCGAAGCGCGGCGCCGGGGGTTGAATCCCAACCAATGGTTTTTCCAGGTCGAGCGCATTGCCATGGAGCAGGTGGGAATGAGCGGCGTCAGCTATGTTAATAGCGTGAACAAGTATTACTTGGCGTTCGATCGGGAACGGGAGTCTTTGGAGCCGTCTGCACCGAGAGTGGCCTCACGGAAGTGATCGATTTATTAGATGTTTATTAGCCGCTTTATCGGCTTTTATCATTCCTTAAACTGATTAATATAGCGGCCAACCAACCCCCACGATGAAAAGGATTATCAGCATGAGCCCATTGATCAACCGCATCCTCTCCACCCGCGCAGGCTATGGCCTGACTGTCCTGAGGGTTTTTGTCGGGATCATCTTCGCCGCTCACGGTTCGCAAAAACTCTTTGGCTGGTTTGGCGGTGGTGGCCTGGCGGGCACTGCTCAGTGGATGGAAAGTATCGGCCTGGCGCCGGGCACCTTGATGGCGCTGTTGTCTGGCGGTACCGAGTTCTTCGCCGGGCTTGCATTGATCATCGGTTTGTTGGCGCGGCCTGCGGCCTTGGGCCTGTCGATCATCTCTCTGGTGGCGATTTTCTCGGTGCATATCCATAACGGTCTGTTCATGGCCAACAATGGTTACGAGTTCGCCCTGGCGTTGCTGGGCGGTACGGTGGCGGTGTTGCTGGAAGGCGCCGGCAAATTGTCTGCCGACCGCGCCATCACTCACTGATACCGCGCAAACCCCTTTAAGGCCCGCACTGTGCGGGCCTTTTCGTTGCTAGGGATTCTTGACACCGCCCTACAGGCTTCTCTAGGATGTTGCCCATGCGCCGATTTAAACAGCTAATTGCGGGGCGCCACCGGTGACTGTTCACAGTCCCGACAGAAGCCAGGGCCAAAGGCCTGCTTCGAAATTCCGCTAAAGCGCTGGTTCGGTGTTGCCTCTCACCTGCCCGCAGACTTTTGAGGCAGAGACACGACACGATGAATGCACTACGCCCCCTTATACGCCTGGCCCCGATCACCGCGGACCTCACTCAACGCAATCCAAAAATCCTACTGGGCGGCAAGCACCAGCCGACGCTGCTGCGTTATCTGGACGGCTGGCCGCGCCGCACGGGGCGGCCTTCGGCCTTCCTGATCCAGTTTGTAGAGGATGGCGACTCTCTTGCCCGCTTTGCGTCGAACAGCTTTGACCTGGCCGTGATTCAAGCGCCCAGTGCAAGTGATGCTCAGGAAGTGATTCACCAGTTGACCCGCATTGCCCGGCAAGGGTTGATTGCCCGACGCTGAAAACTAGTGGAAGGCCGCGCAAGGCAGGTGCTGCCGGCGGCGGCGAAACAGGAAAATACACCACGCAACCATGCACAGTATCAGCGGCAACGCAAAGGTATTCAGCAGCTTCATGTTGCGTTCCAACGCATGCACCTGCGCGTATGACTGGACTTTCAATGCGTGCATTTCCACGGGCACGCGCAAACGCTCCTTGTTAAGCGCCTGCAGTAGCGTGTTGGAGGTTACCGCTTGCGTGCCCTGGGAGATCATCCGGGGGTTGAGCAACTGCCATTCCTTTTCCGTTCGCGCCAGGCGCTGTGCCATTTCGGTGGATTTTTCCTGGTAGGCCTGTGCCGCGTCGTTGCGCAATGCCTGCAACACATGAAGAGCCCGATTGCCCCCTTCACGGGGGCGAATGTTCATCAATGCGTCGGGTGCTGCCAGGTTATCCAGTGTATTCAACACGAACAGTGCGTTATCTGAAGAAGGGCCGCTTTGCGCGGGGTTGAGGTGGGCGCTCCCCGCCACTCGATCACTGAGCAGGTCGGTGTCGGCGACGATGACAATATGGATCTGCGCAGCCTTCTGCAGGCCGGCCTTACCTGCGTTGACGCCATCAGCAAAGGCGGAGTGCGCCGGCCCTTCGACGCGGGCGGCAATCACATAGGGCTGCCCGCGAGCGGTTATCTCGTTGATCAGTGAGTCAAACTGGGCGGGCAACGCGAAACGGTCCGCGTCAAACAGCGCCGCTTGCCCGGAGCTTTGCAGCAATGGCGTGAAGGTCATGCGGCTTCTCTTGAGGGGAGCCAGCACGCCGGTGCTCAAGGTATTGACGCTCTTGAGCTTCCAGGTGCTGAGGTCATTCCGTGCCATTGCCTGGCGGGGCAGGGTCAGCGCAGCGGGATGGCGCACGGGCGGTTGGCCTGTGGTCATGACCACTGAGGTGGCATAGTCGCGATCGGCGAGTATTTTATTGGCGGGCATCTGTACGCCCCAGGCTGCCAGTAATGCGTCCAGCCTGGGGTTTTCCGTGGCGATGCCTCCAGCATCCAGCCCGCACAGTGGGTCGATAAACATCATCAGTTTGCCCGCGCCCAACACAAATTGATCAATGGCGTACAGGGTTTGATCGGGCAGTGTCCCGGGATTAACCACCATCAAGGTTCTGACATGGTCGGGAATCTGGGCGATACCCGGCTCGAGGCTCACGAGGTTGAATTGCCGGCGAATCTCCTGCAGTAATTGCAAGGGAGGCGCATCGCCGTTGTGTTCATCCTTTTTGCCGTCCATGGGCAGCCGAGATATCAGGCCGACAACGGGCTGCTCCGGATGGATCACCTTGTGGATCAAATGGCTGATTTCATACTCCAGCAACGACGCCCGGTCCGGGCTGAATGACGCAATGCTATGGGGGGCATGGCCTGCGCGGGTACCAACGAGGCCGAAGAACCCATGTTGATCGTCGAGCCCCATTAGCCGCGCTTTGTACTCATCTTCGGAAAAAGGCGTGGGATCGATCAAGTGCAGGTTGATCTTGCCTTTTGACGCTTTCTCATACTCTCTGAGCAATAATTCGACACGTTTCCCGTAGGTCTTCACGCTATTGCTTTGGTTGGGGTGTGTGCTTGAGTGGAAAAAGTACAGGTCAATCGGCCCCTCAAGTGACGCGAGTTGATGCTGTACGGAATCGGACAGGGTATGGATTTTCTGTTCCGAGAAGTCGATCCGTGTATCAGGAAGTTTGAACACCCATACCCAGTTAAACGCAAAAAAGAGTAAGAGTAAGGTGATAATCGTCATGCCGGCGCTGAGTGGTGTTTTCATTTTGGAATGTCCTCCTCAGCTGTTTCTGATATTTAGAGTGATAGTAGTTGTGGCGAGGAAGGCAATAATCACGCTGGCAAAATACAAACTGTCATGAAGTGCCAGAACGCCATGATCGATGGCGTCAAAGCGTACGGATGGGCTCAGGGAAAGGATGCGGTCAATGAGCCAGACCGGCGCCTGATATTCCAGGGCATCAATAATCGAAGACAGTCCGCTTACGATAACCAACAGTCCGAGGGTCGCGGTGAAGATAGCCGTACGGTGGTGGGTCAGTGTGGAAATAAAACACCCCGCAGACAGGTAACTTCCGGCCAGTAACCAGCTGGCCAGGTACTGGGAGGCAATAACACTATTGTCTGGATTGCCCAGATAGTTGACAGTGATGACCAGGGGAAAGGTCATGAGCAGGGCAATGCCCGCAATGATCCATGCGGCCAGGTATTTGCCCATGACTATTTCAAAGTTGCTGATGGGCAGTGTTCTTAAAAAGCCGATGGCGCCGGTTTTATATTCATCGGTCCACAGTTGGGCGCAAAGCACTGGCGTCAACAACAGGTAAGTCCAGGGATGCAACTGGAAGAAGCCATGTAAGTCTGCGCTGCTCTGTTCCACTAGTTGGCTTGTATGCAAACCCAGTGCGGTAGAGGCTATCAGGAACACTGCGGTGCTTAGATACGTGACGGGTGCTGAAAGGTAGCTGACGAGTTGGCGCTTGAGAATCACCCGTAGAAGTTTCAATTCGATGCCTCCCGGCTCATGTGATGGACCACTTCATCCAGGCGGCCGGGCTCCAGCTTCAGGGCATTGATTTTCCACCGCCGGTTCGCGATCAGTGCCGCGATATGTGAATAAATAGTTTGGCCGGGCATGGCGAGCACCGTCACTGTTCCGGGGGTTTCCCGGTCTTCCTCGATGCCGGCGACTCCGGGCAGTACCGCCAGGGCCAATAAATCCAGCGGTACATCGGCGGCAAGGGTTACCGCCTGGTAGTGACGAGAGTTAAGCTGCATGTCGCGTAATGAGGTGTCTGCCACGAGGCGCCCGTCGGCTATCACTACTGCGCGGTCGCAAATGCCTGTGAGTTCTTCAGGGGTACGGGAGGCGACAATGATCGTCATTTCATCGTTCAGCGACTTGATGAGCAGTCTTATTTTTTGTTTTTGATCGGCGCCCAGCCCTTCCGTTGGCTCATCGAGTAACAGCAGGTCGGGGTCATGCAGGATCGCCTGGGCGATGGCGACCCGGCGTTTCAAACCCGTAGGAAGGCCTTCAATGGGGCATTTGAGTATCTGCCAAAGTTCCAGGCGCGCAACCGCCCGGTCAATCATCTTGTGTTTTTGCGCGCCGCGAAATCCGCGTATTTCAGCGATAAAGCCGAGAAATCCCTTCACGCTCATTTTGCCATGGCTCATTGGCAGTTCCGGCTGATAGCCGACGACTGTTTTGGCCTGTAACGCAGTCAGCGCAATATCGTTACTGAATATTTGTATACGCCCCGAAGTGGGGGCAGTTGCGCCCGAGATCATCTTGATGATCGTGGTTTTCCCCGCACCATGATTTCCAACCAGTCCCAGGCACTCTCGATGGTGAGCGCTGAATGAGATGTCGCGGACAAGGTTATTTTTACCTATTTTTTTTGTCAGACTTGTTATCTCGATCATTGGGCGTTTCTACTGAATAGGTTTGGCAAGGCTCGATAAGGTCGAGGGCTCGAATAGCCTGCATGAGCAGCAGGGGGTGAATGTTCGAAACATTAAAATATAAAGCGCTTATTTATCGCGCCCGGAATCACACTATTAAAAATGGTACGTTCAATGGCGTAGCTTGGAAACGTAAAGGTAGATGAATAAGATAAATCCTACATGTAAGACTTCGGCTCGCTGAAACAATTATTGTGTTATCGGTGCTTTAATCGAGGTCGTCTTTGTGTTCGGTGTGTGTTTGTAAAACGGCCAATTTAAATGGAGCCTGAATATCATGTTGCTTCTACGTACAATTGTTCTTGAACAGTCGGCGCAGGATGCGCCCGTCAACGGTGCACTGCTGTGTAGTTTCGCGGTGGCGCAGATCGCATCCAACTTCCTGGCCTACAGCCTCGATGAAGAGACAGAACCTGGTAGCTCACGGGTATATATCGCCGCATTGCGTAAAAAGTCCGAGAGGTACTTCCTGGGCGCAATAGACTCCAAGGACGACCTGCAAACAGCGACCCACGTCTTCAAGCAAATTCTTACACTCGCCGCTGCACCGGGGGCCAGGGCCGGCAGCGCAGGCGAGGCTCAAATTCCCTATCATTTTGTCGACCTGAAAGGCTGCAAGCTTCCCCCCGCCAGGCCTGAGGATCATCATTCACTGACGATCAAGAAGTCATTGGTGATGAAAGTGATTACCCTGGGCACTTCGGCACCCGGGTTGCCCGCTATCGAAAGCAGTTCGCTGATCGTGCCATCGATTCGTTTTTCCTCGCGAATGGTTTCTCCTCCCAGGTCCCAGGAGCGTCCAGAGCCTTCGCCGCCATTGCCCGAGCCCATTGCCCAGGAACCCCTGGAGGTGCTCCAGGTAACTGAGACATTCGCCGAGCCACCGCCTCAAGTGCCTGTGCAGACGCCAGTGCTCGCCACTGCGCCGCAACTGCCGCCGTCGCCACCTGCGTCCCAAGAGCCGCCTTCATTGTTCGAAGTCGACGACACGCTGACCAATCTTGCGCGCGTGGCTCAGGAATTGACGCAGCAAAAGCTCGCCGTGCTCAAGCACGAAGATGCGCTCGAGCAGTTACGGCAGGAACTGCGCCAGGAACAAACCGAGCTTGTGAACGAGCGCCAACGGATCACTGAAAAAGAGGCATCCCTTGAGGCGTTGGCGCACACACTGGCAGGCCGTGAAGAGCATCTGGCCGGGAGCTCTGCGTTAAACCAGGCAGAGCAGCGTCGAATGGATGAGCGTGTGCGCAATCTGGAGGGGCAGGAAGCCTTGCTGCACAACCGTGACCTGGCTGTTCGCGAGAAGGAACAACAGCTGACGACGGCACTGTTTCAACTGCCCGGCCTGCGGGATAACCTGAGGCTGGCACTTCAAACCCTGGATGAATCGCTTGCATGGTTACCTGAGTCCGCGCGCAGCCAGCCTGAAAGTCGCCCTCGCCAGGCGGATGTGGACTGAGGCGGTGCAGGTTGCTTGAATGCACCCGCGGGTCTGGCTACTTTGCTGCGTTCATTTATTATCGAGCCCCATCAGCCGAAGTCGGGCGTTCGATACGCTGTGCCTGATG
Organism: Pseudomonas sp. A125; assembly: GCF_055409485.1. Taxonomy (NCBI): domain Bacteria; kingdom Pseudomonadati; phylum Pseudomonadota; class Gammaproteobacteria; order Pseudomonadales; family Pseudomonadaceae; genus Pseudomonas; species Pseudomonas sp. A125. Next base: position 140,045 of record NZ_JBUZVP010000001.1, on the reverse strand, counting down.
CGGCGGCGAGTCTGAAAAATGGAAACTTCCAGGGGATGTAGCGCTTTTGAGCACCAAGCTGATTACCAAAGAAGGTCATGAAGCCCTGAAAAAAGAGCTTGATTACCTGTGGCGAGAAAAGCGCCCTGATACCACCCGTAAGGTGACGTGGGCTGCGTCCCTTGGAGACAGGAGCGAAAACGCCGACTACCAGTACAACAAAAAACTGCTGCGGGAAATCGATCGCCGGGTGCGTTACCTGCGCAAGCGCCTGGAAGACATGCGCGTGGTCGAATACATGCCGGAGCAGGAAGGGAAGGTGTTTTTCGGCGCCTGGGTAGGGATTGAAAACGAACAGGGCGAGACCAAGCGGTTTCGCATCGTCGGTTACGATGAGATCTATGAGCGCATGGACTACATCTCCATCGACTCGCCCATGGCTCGTGCCTTGTTACGCAAAGAGGTGGATGACGAAGCGCTGGTGCAAACCCCGGGCGGCGAAGTGTGCTGGTGGATCACCGCGATCGAGTACGTGAAGTAACAACAGCTGGCCCGCCCTCATTGCAGAGGGTGGGCCATTTACGTTTTCAGCCCTCGCGCAGCACCGTTAACGGGCTGGCATTCAGCGCGCGGCGAGTGCCGAACACGCCCGCACCGCCGATCAAGATCGCGCCAATCACTGGCAGCAGCAACAGCCACGGATGTGGGTGCCAGGTCAGGTCGAACGCGTAGCGGTACAGCACCAGCGTCACCAGTTCCGTACCCAACGCCGCCAGCAGGCCGCTCACGGCCCCCAGTAACCCGAACTCGATACGCCGGGCCTTGACCAGCAACTTGCGCTCCGCACCCAGCGCCCGGAGCAGGGCGCCTTGGCGAATCCGCTCGTCGAGGGTGGCCTGAAGCCCGGAGAACAACACCGCCATCCCCGCCGCCAGCACAAACAACAGCACGTACTCCACCGCCAGGGTGACCTGGGCGAGGATGCTGCGCAGTTGTTCCAGCAGCGCCTCCACTTGCAGGATAGTCACTGCCGGAAAGGCCCGGGACAGGTCGACGATCTGCTGGTCATGGCCGGGCGCCAGGTAGAAGCTGGTCAGGTAAGTGGCCGGCAGGTCCTTCAAGGTCCCCGGCTGGAAGATCATGAAGAAGTTGGGCTGGAAGTTGTCCCAATTGATTTCCCGCAGGCTGGTGACCCGCGCTTCACGATTTTCCCCGCCGACGGTGAATACCAGGTGATCGTTGAGCTTGAGTTTCAAGCTGTCAGCGACCTTGGCCTCTACCGAAACGCCTGGAATCTCGTCGGTCGGTTGCGCTGTCCACCAAGAGCCGGCTGTCAGCTTGTTACCCGGTGGCAGGTCAGCGGCCCAGGTCAGGCTCAAGTCCCGCTGTACGGCGCGATCACCACTGGAGTCCTTGCTGACAATTTCCTGCACCGGGGCGCCATTGATGCTGATCAAGCGTCCCGGCACCACTGGATACAAGGGCGCAGACTGCGCCTGCAATTCCAGCAGGCGCGCGCCGAAGGTGTCTTTGTCGGCGGGCAGGATGTTCAAGGCGAAATAATTGGGGGCGTCCTTAGGTAGCTGGTTTTGCCAGGTGTCGAGCAATTCGCCACGCAGCAGCGCGATCAAGCCCATGGACAACAGGATCAGCCCGAACGCCAGGGATTGGCCCGCCGCCGCCAGTGGATGACGCAACAACTGGCCCAGCCCCAGGCGCCAGGGCAGCGAGGCACGCGCCAGCAGGCGCCGCAGGCTTTGCAACAGCAGCAGGAGCAGGCCGCCGAGGATCAGCGCGGCAATCACGCCCCCGCCCAGCAGGGCGAAGGTCAGCACCAGGTCGAGACTCAGGCGCCACATGATCAGGCCCAGCGCGAACAGCGCGGCACCGTAGACCATCCAGGTGCTGGAGGGGATTGGAAGCAAGTCGCGTCGCAATACCCGCAGCGGTGGCACGCGCCCCAGCGCGGCCAGCGGCGGCAGGGCGAAACCGGCGAGGGCGACCAACCCGGTGCCGATCCCGGCAATGGCCGGCAGCAGCCCACCAGGTGGAACGTCCGCCGGCAGCAGGTCATGCAACAGCGCAAACAACCCCAGTTGTGCCAGCCAGCCGAGCAGGGCGCCGGTGAAGCTGGCCAGCAGTCCGAGCACGGTCAATTGCAGGCTGAACAGCAACATGGTCTCGCGCCGTGACAACCCGAGGCAGCGCAGCAAGGCGCTGGCATCAAAGCGTCGGCTGGCGAAACGGTTCGCCGAGAGCGCCACCGCCACGCCGGAGAGCAGCACCGCCACCAGGCTGGCCATGTTCAAGTAACGCTCGGCTTTGCCCAGTGCCCCCCCAATCTGTTGGTTGCCGTCGCGGGCATCCTGCAGCCGCTGGTTGGCAGCCAGGCCTGGCTTGACCAGGTCGCGATAGGTTTGCAGCACGGTACCGCCTTGCGGCGCGCGCCACAGGTCGCGGTAACTCACGCGGCTGCCGGGCTGCACCACGCCGGTGGCATCGAGGTCGGCCAGGTTGATCATTACCCTGGGCGTCAGGCTATAGAAGTTGCCAGCGCGGTCGGGCTCGTAGGTCAGTACCCGTGCCAGGCGCAGGGTCTTCATGCCAACGTCGATGCTGTCGCCGATCTTCAGGCCCAGGGCCGTCAGCAGGCGCGCTTCCACCCAGGCTTCACCGGGTTTTGGCCCACCGCCTGCGGTTTCCTCGCCGAAGGGCTCGGCAGCGCTCTTCAGCTCGCCACGCAATGGGTACTCGTCGTTGACCGCCTTGATGCTGGACAGCTGGATGCCATTGTCGGTGGCAATCACGCTGGAGAACTCCACGACCCTGGCGTGCTGCAAACCCAGCTCGGTGCCGCTCTGGATTTGTTCGGTGCGGGCGGAGGAACTGCCTTCCAGCACCAGGTCGGCTGCCAAAAACTCCGTGGCGCGCAACATCATGGCGCCGTTCAGGCGTGCACCGAAGTAACCGATGGCGGTGCTGGCGGCGACGGCCACCAGCAGGGCGAAGAACAGCACACGCAGTTCGCCGGCGCGGGCATCGCGCAGCAACTGGCGAAGGGCAAGGCTGAACAGGCGCAACAAGGGCAAGCGTGCCATCAAGGCTCCAGGGGCGCGACCATCAGGCCGGCTTCAAGACGGATCAGGCGGCGGCAACGGTGGGCCAGGCGCTCGTCATGGGTCACCAGCACCAGGGTCGTGCCGTTCTCTTTGTTGAGCTCGAACAGCAGGTCGCTGATGCGCTCGCCGGTGTGGCTGTCGAGGTTGCCGGTGGGTTCATCGGCAAACAGCACATCCGGTTCGGCGGCAAACGCCCGGGCAATCGCCACCCGTTGCTGCTCGCCACCTGAAAGTTGGCGCGGCGAATGCGTGAGGCGCTGGCCCAGGCCGACGCGCTCCAGCAGGTGCCTGGCACGCTCGCGGGCGTCCTTGCGGCCGTCCAGTTCCAGCGGCAGCATCACGTTTTCCAGCGCATTGAGGCTGTCGAGCAACTGGAAGGACTGGAACACAAAACCTACGTGTTCGGCGCGGATACGCGCCCGCTGGTCTTCGTCGAGGGTACTCAGGGCTTGGCCGGCGAGGGTGACTTCGCCGCTGCTGGGCAGGTCGAGGCCGGCCAGCAGGCCCAGGAGGGTGGATTTGCCGGAACCGGAGGCGCCGACGATAGCCAGGCTATCGCCCTTGTTCAGTTCCAGGCTCAGTTCGTGCAGGATAGTCAGTTCACCTTCCGCGCTGGGAACCACTTTGCTAAGGTTTCGCGCGGTGAGAATGCTTGCGCCCATGGAGAATCCAATGCGAATGTGGTTTTTGAGTGCTGGCCTGGCCTTGATGTGCATGGCCCAGAACGCAGCGGCGGGTACAGTCCTGATCGTTGGCGATAGTATCAGTGCCGGTTTCGGACTGGATACCAGCAAAGGGTGGGTAGCGTTGTTGGGACAACGGCTCAAGAGTGAAGGTTTCGACGATAAAGTGGTCAACGCCTCCATCAGCGGCGACACCAGTGCCGGAGGCCTTGCGCGCCTGCCGGCGGCGCTTGCAGAGCATAAGCCGGACGTGGTGATCATTGAGCTGGGTGGCAATGATGGGTTGCGTGGGCAGCCACCTGCGCAATTGAAACAAAATCTTGCATCGATGATTGACCAGTCCAAGGCCAGTGGTGCCAGGGTGCTGCTGTTGGGTATGCAGTTGCCGCCTAATTACGGTCCGAAATACACCACCGCGTTTGCCGAGGTATACGGAGCCCTGGCCAAGGAAAAAAGCGTCCCGCTGGTAGCGTTTTTCCTTGAAGGCATCGGCGGCCATCCCGAGCTGATGCAGGCGGACCAATTGCACCCGGCGGTTGGCGCACAGGGCAAGTTGCTGGAAAATGTCTGGCCAACGCTAAAACCACTGCTGTGACGCTTTTCTAGCAGCGGTCTTTCGGCTAAGGTGGCGCCCCCCCGATCTGGAGCCCCCGATGTCGCGTCTTGCCTGGTCCCTGTTTGCCTACCAACTGATCGAGCCTGACGAACAGCTGGATCTGTTCGCCTGCCAGGAAGTCCGGGTGCATCTGGTGACGCGTCAATTGGAGTTGGGCGGGTCTATCGACCGTACCCTCTGCGGTACGTTATTGCCTGCCCAGCCGCGCTGGTCTTCGGTGGATCGCTCGATCTTCCAGGACCAGCGCTTGTGCCCCCTTTGCCGGGCGATCCTTGAGTCGCAAAAACGCGGCACACCGCCGATCTGGCCAGAGCTGCGCTTCGAACTTTGAATAGCGGTGCCCGCCGGGCAGCCGTGTACAATCGATTTTTTACTACCCGTCGATCTGCGAAGGAATTCCCGGATGTTGTCGCGCCTCTCCGCCGTCACCTGCTGCCTGTCTCTCGCTGCTCTGTGCGCAGCCGGTTCCGCTGCAGCCTTGCAGTTGCCTTTGCCGCCACCGGGTGAAGATATCGTTGGCCAGGTCCAGGTGATCAAGGCCAAGTACGAAGATACCTTCGCAGACCTTGGCACCACCTACGACCTGGGTTATTCGGAAATGGTCGCGGCCAACCCGGGCGTCGATGCCTGGTTGCCGGGCGCGGGTACCGAGATCGTGCTGCCGACGCGCTTCATCCTGCCGCCCGGCCCGCGTGAAGGCATCGTGATCAACCTGGCGGAATATCGGCTCTATTACTACCCCAAGGGCCAGAACGTGGTGTACACGTTCCCGTTGGGGATTGGCCGTGAGGGCTGGGGGTCGCCAGTGGCCCACACCACCATCACCGGCAAGATCCCGAATCCGACCTGGACCCCGCCAGCCTCGATCAAGGCCGAACACGCCGCCAACGGCGACCCGTTGCCTAACGTGGTGCCCGCCGGCCCGGATAACCCTCTGGGCCCGTTCAAGTTCACCTTGGGCACGCCCGGCTACCTGATCCACGGTTCCAACATGAAGTTCGGCATCGGCACCCGCACCAGCCACGGTTGCTTCCGCATGTTTAACAATAACGTGCTGGAAATGGCCGACATGGTGCCGGTAGGCACGTCGGTGCGGATCATCAGCGATGCCTACAAGTTTGGCGCAGCCGGTGGCAAGGTGTACCTGGAAGCCCACACGCCGTTGAACGACGATGGCACCCCGTCGGTAGTCGACAAGCACACCGCGGTGATCAACGCCTTGCTCAAGCGTGAAGACCTGTCGAGCAACCTGCGCGTCAATTGGGACCAGGTGCGTGATGTCGTGGCGGCTGAAGACGGTATACCAACGGAAATCGGTGTGACGGGCGTGGCGCCGATGGTGTCGAGTACGCCGATCGATCAGTAGGAGCAAGCTTGCTCGCGAAAAACTCGCGAGCGTCGCGTTCCTTCAGGCTGCGCGCGTCATCGTTAACGATCTTCGCGAGCAAGCCCGCTCTTACAAAATCACAGGCAAAAAAAAGCCGATCCAAGAATGGATCGGCTTGATAACAACCCCGAAGGATTATTACTTGCGGCTTGCTTTTTCAAGCATGCGCAGAGCGCGCTCGTTAGCTTCGTCAGCAGTCTGTTGTGCTTTTTGAGCAGCAGCCAGAGCTTCATCAGCTTTACGATAGGCTTCGTCTGCACGAGCCTGGGAGCGAGCTGCTGCGTCTTCAGTTGCAGTCAGACGAGCTTCGGTTTCTTTGGAGACGCTGCTGCAACCGGTAGCCAGAACTGCGGCCAGAGCCAGAGCAGAGAATTTCAGAACGTTGTTCATCGTGTTCCCCTTCAAGGACTTTCTATTAAATGGCTACTTTCTCAGAGTGAGCTAATAGCCGGCGTACATACTACCCATTACTTGTAGTAAGTAAACTGACGTAGCGCAAGAAGCAAAAAAAATTCTCGCCGCCAATCTATTTTGGCTAATCTTTTGAGAGTCTGTATAAAAATTATCCAGATTTCTGCACTCTGCCGCGGATTGGATCCAGCCTGAAAGGGCCGGCTGGCAAGTGTTAAGCCATGTAAACATAAGCCAATTTATATATCGTACGTGACACTATTGTTCAGATTGTCTTTTCTTCATTCGGTATCTTTTGTGCATGTTGAGGTGACTTTAAGAGCGCGTGTTCGTCTCAAGCTTCAACTGCCGGCAATGTTCAGGCCATCCACCTAATGGCCCTTTCTATGTCCGCCAGCGCAACGGAAGACGAGCGTGTCTTGAGCAATTGTGCGATTGGCGCCTACTATTTCCCTGTGCTGGTTGTGAGCGCGAGTGCGAGGCACTGGCGGCTTTTCTCGTTGTCGAAACCGGCACCGGGTGGCGTAGATGTTCCTTCGCCGGAAAAACATCGGTAAGGTAGGGGTCAGAAACCAAGACCCGCGAGGAGTAGTGATGAGCGAGGCGTTGTCCATCCACCATGACCAGGCTGGTCATCAGTTCGAGACCAATGTGGACGGTCATCGTGCCTATCTGACCTATATGGACCTTGGGAAGCAGACCCTGGATATCTATCGCACCTTCGTGCCCAACGCGTTGCGGGGCCGTGGCATTGCTGCCGCGCTCACCGAGGAAGCGTTGAAGTTCGCTGAAGAGGCAGGGTATACGGTGATTCCGTCCTGCTCCTACGTGGAGCGTTATATGGAGCGCCACCAGCGCCACGCGGCGAAGCTCTGAGCACCGAACAGCAGGCATAAAAAAACGCCGGGTTTAGCCCGGCGTTTTTGTGTCCGCAGTCTTTGTTCAGCCGCGTTGGCGCTTGGGCAAGACGTCCTTGAGCTTGGCATGCATGCTGCGCAAGGTGGTCTCGGTAGCAGACCAGTCGATGCAGGCATCGGTGATCGACACACCGTATTGCAGGTCGGCCAGGTCTTTTGGAATCGCCTGGCAACCCCAGTTCAAGTGGCTTTCGACCATCAGGCCGATGATCGACTGGTTGCCTTCCAGAATCTGGTTGGCCACGTTCTCCATCACCAGCGGTTGCAGGGCCGGGTCCTTGTTGGAGTTGGCGTGGCTGCAATCGACCATGATGTTCGGCTTGATCTTCGCCTTGTTCAGCGCCTGTTCGCACAGGGCCACGCTGACCGAGTCATAGTTGGGCTTGCCGTTGCCGCCACGCAGCACCACGTGACCGTAGGCGTTGCCCTTGGTGGTGACGATGGACACGCCACCTTCCTGGTTGATGCCCAGGAAACGGTGCGGGCTGGAGACCGACTGCAGGGCGTTGATCGCCACAGTCAGGCCGCCATCGGTACCGTTCTTGAAGCCCACGGCCGAGGACAGGCCGGAAGCCATTTCCCGGTGGGTCTGGGACTCGGTGGTACGCGCACCAATCGCCGACCAGCTGATCAGGTCTTGCAGGTACTGCGGGGAAATCGGGTCCAGGGCTTCGGTTGCCGTTGGCAGGCCCATTTCCGCGAGGTCCAGCAGCAACTGCCGACCGATGTGCAGGCCATCCTGGATCTTGAAGGAGTCGTCCAGGTACGGGTCGTTGATCAAGCCTTTCCAGCCGACGGTAGTACGCGGCTTCTCGAAATAGACGCGCATCACCAGGTACAAGGTGTCGGACACTTCCGCCGCCAGCACCTTCAGGCGCTCGGCGTATTCGTGGGCAGCCTTGAGGTCGTGGATCGAGCATGGCCCGATGACCACGAACAGGCGGTGGTCGGTGCCGTCGAGAATCTCACGGATGACTTCGCGGCCCTTGGTGACGGTCTGCAGGGCAGCGTCGCTCAGGGGGATTTCGCGCTTGAGCTGATCGGGCGTGATCAGGGTCTCGTTGGATTCGACGTTAAGGTCGTTGATCGGTAAATCAGCCATCGTGTTACTCGTCAGGGTCACGGGTGCCGGCCGCCAGCGATCCCCGTGCGGCGGAGCACAGCATGATTTAAGTGCAGCGGGGAGCCGAACCTTAGCGCGTTACAAGGTTGGGAGACAATGGGCAAAGGCCGCTTTAATCCAGCGCTGGCTGCACAAAAGCCTCATGGGAGAACTCGCCGGCGTGGTGCGTGACCCATTCGCGGGCCAGGGCTTCGCTCTGCCTGGGTGTCGGCTGGGTGCCTTCGTGCAGGCGGCAGTAGCGTTCGATCTGGCACACTTGCTCGCCCATCCGCGCACCGAACAAGGCCTGCTCATCGGTAAAGGCAATGCCGATGCGGTAGGCGTTTCCAGCCTTGCGGCACCATGCCACATAGCCCGGATAGCGGGCGGTCAGGCCCAGTGAAGGGATGTGCAGCTCGATGGCCGAGCCCTGGCGCCAGGCGCGAGGGTAATTGCATGCGACGCCGCCCAGGCCGATAGTGTGCAGCCGTTGGCGGGAAATGCCGGAAATGGGACGTTGGGTTAATTCGACAGCGACATCATCAGGGTGAGGAAAAAAACGACCCATGCACACGGACTCCGAGCACCGTCCAATTGACGGCGGTGGCAGCAGTATAGTGAAAGAATTGCACCTTACCGACCTGGATATCGACCAGCAATTATTGGGGCTTCCCGGCACCTCGTTGGTGGTGTTTACAGGTGACGGATGCTCGCGCTGCCGCTTCCTGCACCAGCAACTGCCGGGCTGGGACTTGCCGGTGGACCGGGTCTGCTGGGTGGATGCGGGCCACAATGGTGGGGCGGTGGAACGCTACGAGATCTTTCATCTGCCGGCGTTGTTTGTGGTGTGCGACGGGAAATTCCATGGAATATTAGCGTCACTGACGCGTCTGACCGCCAGCGACCTGACTCAGGGTGTGCAGCAGGCGCTCAAACGAACACCAGAGGAATTGCCATGACCGAAGTTGCAAAAAAGCCGTCGACCCGAATCGGGATCATCGGCACCGGGGCCATTGGTGGTTACTACGGCCTGATGCTCGCGCGGGCCGGCTTCGATGTGCATTTTCTGCTGCGCAGCGAGTACGCGGCGGTCAGCAAGCGCGGCCTGCAACTCAACAGCACCCTCCACGGGACCTTGCACCTGCACCCGGTGCAGGCTTATGCCAGCGCCGCTGATATGCCGCCGTGCGACTGGCTGCTGGTGGGCACCAAGTCGACGGGGAATGTCGAGTTGGCGCCCACCATCGCTCAGATAGCGGCCCCGGGCGCCAGGGTGGTGCTGCTGCAAAACGGCCTCGACGTCGAAGACAGCCTGCGCGAACACCTGCCGCCGTCGCTGCACCTGCTCGGTGGCCTGTGCTATATCGGCGTGCACCGTTCCGGCCCCGGGGTTATCGAGCATCAGGCGCTGGGCCGGGTCAACCTGGGTTACCACAGTGGCCCTGCGGCCAGCGATGACGCCAGTCGCCAGGCGATTGTCGAGGAAGGCGCCGCGCTGTTTCACCAGGCCGGTATCGATTCCCAGGCCATGGCCAATGTGCATCAGGCCCGCTGGCATAAACTGGTGTGGAATGTGCCATACAACGGTCTCTCGGTAGTGTTCGGCACCGGCACCACGGCGATGATGGCGGATGAATCCAGCCGCGAACTGATCCAGGCGCTGATGGCTGAAGTGGTGCAGGGCGCCCACGCCTGCGGGCATGAAATTCCCGCCAGCTACGCCGGGCAAATGTTCACCATGACCGAAAGCATGGATGACTACCTGCCCAGCATGTATCACGATTACACCCACAAGCGCCCGCTGGAGCTGGCGGCGATTTATGCGCGCCCCTTGGCGGCGGCGAAGGCGGCCGGTTGCGAATTGCCACGAATGCAGGCGCTCTACCAGGCCTTGAGTTTTATGGACCGGCATAACCGCTGATTGGAGGGGGACACCATGGCAAAGGGATTGGGCGACAAACTGGTGCTGGCGATTTCCTCGCGAGCGCTGTTCGACCTGAGCGAAAGCCACAAGGTCTACCTGGCCCAAGGCGTCGAGGCGTACCGCAAGTACCAGATCGACCACGAGGAGGAAATCCTCGAGCCCGGTGACGCCTTCCCGCTGGTCAAGAAACTCCTGAGCCTCAACGCCAGCCTCGGGCGTGCCCGGGTCGAGGTGGTGCTGGTGTCGCGTAACAGTGCCGACACGGGCTTGCGCGTATTCAATTCGATCCAGCATTACGGCTTGGATATTTCCCGCGCCGCGTTCGTCGGTGGGCGTAGTCCTTATCCTTATCTGGCAGCGTTTGGCTGCCATCTGTTCCTGTCCACGCATGCCGAGGACGTGCGCAGCGCCCTGGATGCCGGGTTTGCCGCGGCCACCATTTTGTCGGGTGGGGCACGTCGGGCGTCCAGCGCCGAATTGCGCATCGCCTTTGACGGCGATGCGGTGCTGTTTTCCGACGAGTCCGAGCGTATCTACCAGTCGGGAGGGCTTGAGGCCTTCCAGGCCAGTGAGCGGGAGTCGGCACGCGAGCCGTTGCGCGGTGGCCCGTTCAAGGGCTTCCTCGCGGCGCTCAACCTGTTGCAGCGTGAGTTCCCCGACGAGTCCTGCCCGATCCGCACCGCGCTGGTGACCGCGCGTTCGGCGCCGTCCCACGAGCGGGTGATTCGCACGCTGCGTGAATGGGATATCCGCCTCGACGAGTCGTTGTTTCTCGGTGGCCTGGAAAAGTCGGCATTCCTTGAAGCCTTCGCCGCCGATGTGTTTTTCGATGATCAGGAAGGGCATTGCGAGAAGGCGCGGGAGTTCGTGGCCACCGGGCACGTCCCCCATGGCATCAGTAACGAGTTGAAAATTCAGACCGAGGGCTGAGCAGTGCCAAAGGCGCTGCTAAGCTGAATCAATCTCCGCCATCCTGGCTGTCCAGGAGGTTCTATGATTCGTTCGATGCTGTACGCCACTGACTTGGGCCTGTATGCACCTTATGTGATGCAACATGCCCTGGCGCTGGCGCGGACGTTCAAGGCTGATCTGTATGTGATTCACGTGGTCGAGCCCATCGGGCTGTTCGCCGAATCGGTGTTGCAGAGCTACCTTGATGAGAAGGCCTTGAGCGAATGGCAGAGCCAGGGCCTGACGACGGTGATGGCAACCATCGAGCAACGGGTGCTCGACAGTTTTCGCGAGGAGCTGGGGGACGGGGAGCAGGATCTCAAGTTGATCCGTTCGGTGCGGGTGATCCAGGGCGACCCCTGTGAAGTGATTCTCGAGCAGTCGCAGAAACTCTCTGTGGATTTGTTGATCGTAGGTAGTCACAGTCAGGCGGTCGGGGTGGCGACGCCCCTGGGGAGAACCGCTGCACGGGTGTTGCAACTGTCTCAGGTGCCGGTTTACCTGGTGCCGCTGTTGCAGCGTCGTCGCAGTGATGACCTGTGATGGGTAAAAACGATAAAAAGTTCTAGATTTCTATGTCTAACCTTTAATATAGTTATATACCGTCGCTGATACCCGTGGCGTCTATCCGCTTTGAGGGACACATATGAAGCTTCAACAACTGCGCTACATCTGGGAAGTGGCGCACCACGACCTCAACGTTTCCGCTACCGCTCAAAGCCTTTACACCTCGCAACCCGGTATCAGCAAGCAGATCCGCCTGCTCGAAGACGAGCTGGGCGTTGAAGTGTTCGCGCGCAGCGGTAAACACCTGACCCGTGTCACCCCGGCCGGTGAGCGCATCATCACCACCGCCGGCGAGATCCTGCGCAAGGTCGAAAGCATCAAGCAGATCGCCCAGGAATTCTCCAACGAGAAAAAGGGCACCCTGTCGATCGCCACCACCCACACCCAGGCACGTTATGCGTTGCCGCCGGTGATCAGCAGTTTCATCAAGCAATACCCGGACGTAGCGTTGCACATGCACCAGGGTTCACCAATGCAGATCGCCGAGATGGCCGCCGACGGCACCGTCGATTTCGCGATTGCCACCGAAGCCCTGGAATTGTTCGGCGACCTGGTGATGATGCCGTGCTACCGCTGGAACCGCTGCGTCGTGGTCCCGCAGGGTCACCCATTGGCCAAGCTGTCGAAGCTGACACTCGAAGCCCTGGCTGAATACCCGATTGTGACTTACGTATTTGGTTTCACCGGCCGTTCGAAGTTGGACGAAGCCTTCAGTCATCGCGGCCTGACGCCAAAAGTGGTGTTCACCGCCGCCGACGCCGACGTGATCAAAACCTACGTACGCCTGGGCCTGGGCGTCGGCATCGTCGCCAAGATGGCGGTCGACACCAAGCTCGACAGCGACCTGGTGGTGCTTGATGCCAGCGAGCTGTTTGAGTCCAGCGTGACCAAGATCGGTTTCCGGCGTGGCACCTTCCTGCGCGGCTTCATGTGCGACTTCATCGAGAAGTTCGCCCCGCACCTGACGCGTGAAGTGATGGCCAAAGCCATCCAGTGCCACAACAAGCAGGAACTGGAAGAACTGTTCGACGGCGTTGAACTACCGGTTCACTGATCGGTTTACTTTACCTCGGTAACAGCAAACTGTTGCCGAGCGCCTCCCACCTGAATCTCCACCTCATCCCCTTCGAACTTGCCCAGCAGGCTTTTGCCCAGGGGCGAGCGCGGAGTGATGACGGTCACCGGTTGCCCCACCACATCGACCTTCAAACCTGCACCGTCCGGCGCCAGGAATAGCCACTGCTGGCGATCGTTTTCATCCACCAGTCCCAGCAATGCGCCCACCTCGATACCGCGCTGCTCGTCGTAGGCGCGCAGCTGCATGTTCTGGCAGAGCGCCAGCGCCTGCTTGATTTCCTCGACGCGCCGGGCCTGGCCGGCAGCCAGGTAGGACGCCTCCAGGCCCAGGGTGTCGTACTTGTTCTCGGCGATGTTTTCTTCGTGGGTTGCGGTTTCGTAAGCGGTTTGCGCGGCGCGCTGGGCGATATCGAGATCGACCGCAAGCTTATCCAGGACCAATTGGTGAACGGCGTGCTTATTCATGGGCGGCTTTTTGTGATCAATCGCAAAATTGCAGGACATTCGCCCGGCTCTTGTCGTTGGGGGCGTTCTGGTCCTGTTGCAGCCAGAACTGGCATTTGGGGTTGGACAGGTTGCGCGGGTTATTGCGGGCCTGGTCCAGGGTCTGCTGTTGCTCCTGCTTGCGCAGGTTCTCTTGATACTGCTCAAACATGCGGTTCGGCGGTTCCGGTGCAACCGCCGCCGGTGTGCCCAACTGCTGCACCACCCGGGCCACGGGCGCCACGGTTTGTTCGGGCAAATAGCGGGAGGCCAGCCACACGCTCAACACAATGGCGATAAACCCCAGCCATAGGCCAAAAGCCACGGCGATACTGAGTTTGAACAGCGAGAACGGTGCGCTGGTGGCCATTATGAACATCCCCTTAAATGAACAACGTAGCGACGTAGCGACGTAGCAGCTGTCGAGCCCTGGCGAGGCTGCGTAGCGGTGTTCCAGCCAAAGTAAATCGTCAGATTCACCACCGTCACGCAGCCTCGCCGAGGCTCGACAGCTGCTACGGGGCAGGATGGCGCCGATTGTCCCACAGCCGCGTGCAGAATAATCGCGATCAAGCCTTCGCAATCGAGGCATTTATACGGACAATCGAGCCTTTGAGCGTAGGAGCCCGGAATGAAAGCCCGCTGGGATATTTTTTGCAGCGTCGTCGATAACTACGGCGACATCGGCGTGACCTGGCGCCTGGCCCGGCAATTGGTGGCCGAACAAGGTTGCGCAGTGCGCCTGTGGGTCGATGACCTGCGGGCGTTCGAACGCATGTGCCCAGAGATCGATGTGCAGCTGCCCCAGCAGTGGCAAGAGGGCGTTGACGTGCGCCGCTGGCCTCGCGATTGGCCGGCGACCGAGGCGGCAGACGTGGTGATTGCTGCGTTCGCCTGCCAACTGCCGCCGGACTATATGGAAGCGATGGCCGCGCGCGAACGCACGCCGCTGTGGATGAACCTGGATTACCTGAGCGCCGAGGACTGGGTGGTCGGCTGTCACGGCCTGCCATCGGTGAAATTCAAGGGCGTGCAAAAGTACTTCTTCTTTCCTGGATTCCGTCCCGGTACCGGCGGCTTGCTGCGCGAGGACGGGCTGTTGGAACAGCGCGATGCCTTCCAGCAAGACGCCAGCGCCCGGCAACACTTTTTGCAGGCGCTTGGGGTTTTGCCTGCCTCCGGCGCGCGGATGATGTCGTTGTTTGCCTATGAAAACACCGGTTTGGCCAGTTGGCTCGACGTGCTGGCGGCCGATGGGCGCGCCACTCACCTGCTGGTGCCGGAAGGGCGAATCCTCGGTGACGTGCAGCGTTGGCTGGGTGTCGAGTCGTTAAGTGTGGGCGATGTGCACCGGCGCGATGCCTTGACCGTACAAGTGCTGCCGTTCGTGCGCCAGGAGCAATACGACCGCCTGTTGTGGTGCTGCGACTTCAACGCGGTGCGCGGCGAAGACTCGTTTGTGCGGGCGCAATGGGCAGGGCGGCCGCTGTTGTGGCACATCTATCGCCAGGACGAAGACATTCACCTGGACAAGCTGGACGCCTTCCTCGAGCTGTACACCGAAGGCTTGTCGCCGGCCGCGAAAGCCGCGTTGGTCACCCTTTGGCAAGCCTGGAATGCTGATGGCGATATGGCACAAAGTTGGAAAATGCTGCTTGAACACTGGCCGGAAGTCACCGCGAACGCCGAAAAATGGGCTCTGGAACAAGGCTCGCGGCCCGATCTTGCGACGGCGCTGGTACAGTTTTATGTAAATTGGATATGATACGCGACCTTGATTTTTGTAAATCCCATCCAAATTTCGGATATTCGCAATGAAAACTGGTAAAGAACTGAAACCCGGTACAGTGATCCGTCTCGAAAACGACCCTTGGCTGGTTCAGAAAGCTGAGTTCACCAAGTCTGGTCGTAACAGCGCAATCATGAAGACCAAGCTGAAGAACCTGCTGACCGGTTACAAGACCGAGATCGTCTACAGCGCCGACGACAAACTGGACGACGTGATCCTCGACCGCAAAGAAGCGACCCTGTCCTTCATCAGCGGCGACACTTACACGTTCATGGACACCACCGACTACACCATGTACGAGCTGAACGCCGAAGACATCGAAGCTGTTCTGCCGTTCGTGGAAGAAGGCATGACCGACGTTTGCGAAGCTATCTTCTTCGAAGAGCGTCTGGTATCCGTAGAGCTGCCGACCACCATCGTGCGTACGGTTGACTACACCGAAGGCTCCGCTCGCGGTGACACTTCGGGCAAGGTGATGAAGCCTGCCAAACTGAAGAACGGTACCGAACTGCAAGTTGCAGATTTCATCGAAATCGGTGACGACATCGAGATCGACACCCGTGAAGGTGGTTCGTACAAAGGTCGCGCCAAGAAGTAATTCTTGCCTTCCGGTACGACAAGAAAAAGCCCGACCATGAGTCGGGTTTTTTTGTGGGCGCTTTTTACTTCAAGTGTTGCTTCAGTTCTTCGGATGCCTGCAGCAGTGCCGAGCGTACTTCCGGTACCTGGCTGACCACGTTGAGCAGGCCGTAGTCGTGGATCATGCCGTTGTAGCGCACGGTGGTCACCGGCACGCTGGCTTCATCCAGTTTGCGGGCATACGCCTCGCCTTCGTCACGCAACACATCGGAGCCTGCGGTCTGGATCAGCGCAGGTGGCAAGCCCTTCAGTTGGGCGGTGGTAGCTCGTAGCGGCGAGGCGTAGATCTCGGCACGCTGGCTGGCATCGGGGGCGTATTCGTCCCAGAACCACTTCATCATGTTCCGGGTGAGGAAGTGCCCTTCGGCAAACTGGTTGTAGGAACCCGTGTCGAAGTTGGCGTCAGTCACCGGCCACAGCAGCAGTTGGAACTTGATCGCCGGGGTGCCCTTGTCCTTGGCCATCAAGCTGACCACGGCCGCCATGTTGCCGCCGACACTGTTGCCGGCAACGGCCAGGCGCTTGCTATCAACGTTGATCTCTTTGCCGTGTTCGGCCACCCATTTGGTCGCGCCGTAGGCTTGGTTGATCGCCACCGGATAGTGCGCTTCAGGGGAAGGCGTGTAGTTGACGAACACCGCTACGGCCCCCGAGCCAACCACCAGGTCTCGCACCAGGCGTTCATGGGTCGGGTAATCCCCCAGCACCCAACCACCACCGTGGAAGAACATGAACACAGGCAAGGTGCCCTTGACCCCGGCCGGGCGAACGATCGTCAAGTCCAGTGGCTTGCCGTCGACCTGAATGGTTTTCTGGCTGACGTCGGCCTTGGGCAGGGTCAACTTGACGCCGGCCTGGGCGCCGGTCAACACCGCACGGGCTTCCTTCGGTGTCAGTTGTTCAATCGGCTTGCCGGTACCGGCGTTCAGCACATCCAGAAAAGCCTGGGTGGTGTGCTCGACATCGCCGGAGGCGGCGAAGGCATTGGTGATGGACAGGGCGAGCAGGGTGCCGGTGAGTACTTTGCCAAATGTGTTCATGTTCTTCTCCAAAAAAACGCGTGGGTTAGACGGTTACGTGCAGACGCACATCGACGTTGCCACGGGTGGCGTTGGAGTACGGGCAGACCTGGTGGGCCGCGTCGACCAGGCTTTGGGCATCGTCCTGGGCCAGGCCGGGCAGGCTGACGTGCAGGTCGATATCCAGGCCGAAACCGCCGGGGATTTGACCGATGCCGACGTGGGCAGTGATCGAAGCGTCATCCGGGATTTTGCGTTTGGTCTGGCTGGCAACGAATTTCAGGGCGCCGATGAAGCAGGCCGAATAACCGGCAGCGAACAGTTGCTCAGGATTGGTGGCCTGGCCGCCCGCGCCGCCCAGCTCTTTGGGCGTAGAGAGTTTTACATCGAGGATGTTATCGCTCGAAACAGCGCGACCATCACGGCCGCCGGTGGCGGTAGCTACTGCGGTGTAGAGAGTTTGCATGGTGATTTCCTCGTCAGTTTCGCGCTAATTATTTGCGCGCTAAGTAAGTGGCGAGATGAATGTATCGCGCTAATAGTTAGTGCGCAAGATATATTTACAAAAAAATCCGCGTGTGAGGGTTGGGCCCTTCTGGCACGCGGATCTTGGTTACACGCTACGCTGCAAATTCCCTCGCAGCGCCAGTAACTCCCCCTGCAGCTTGCGCAGTTGTTCGATGTCCAGCCCGCTGGCGCCCAGGATGCACTGCGGAATGTCCATCGCCTTGTCCCGCAGCGCGCGGCCGGCATTGGTCAACTCAACTACTACCACGCGCTCGTCTTCTCGGCTGCGGGTTCGACTGAGCATGCCTTCGGCCTCCAGGCGCTTGAGCAGCGGCGTCAGGGAGCCGGGGTCCGTCAGCAGGCGGTTGCTGATTTCACCTACGGTCAAGCCGTCTTCTTCCCACAGCACCATCATGGCCAGGTACTGCGGGTAGGTCAGGCCGAGCGCTTGCAGCAGGGGTTTGTAGACTTTGGTCATCAACAACGAGGTGGAATGCAGGGCAAAGCACAGCTGGTTGTCGAGCAACAGGGATTCGCAGGGTTCGAGGGGCTTGGTCATGGCAGTGCCTTAAAACGTGTCTGGTTTTGAATCTAGCGGGCAAATCTTTAACGCGCCAGATAATTTTGTCTGTGTGGTCAGCCAAAGGAGCTTTGCAGCGCCAGATCCCAAGGCGCTGCCGGGCTGAAGCGGGCCTTGAGGTATTCCAGCAATAAGCGGCTGCGGGCGTTGGCATGCTGTTCCAGGCGCAGGGCATAGATGCCGGCGGTTTCCGGGTTGGGCAGGCCGTTCTCGCAGAACAGTGGCACCAATTCGCCGCGTACCAGGTACTCGCTGGCGAGCCAAGTGGGCAGGTGTGCGATGCCCAGCCCGGCCAGGGCGCCTGACAGCAGGGCTTCGGCATTGTTGGCGCTCATGCGAATGCGCTGTGGGCGGTAGGTGGCTTTGTGCCCGTCCAGCTCAAAACGCCAGGCGAACATCGGCGCCAAGCCTTCCCAGTCCAGGCCATCGTGTTCGTTCAACTGGCTGGGATGGGTGGGGGTGCCGCGACTTTTCAGGTAGGCCGGGCTGGCGCAGGCGATGCGCACGATACTGGCCAGGGGCGTGGCAATCAGCCGGGTGTCGACGATATGCCCGGCGCGCAGCACCAGGTCGACTTTGCCCAAATGCTCGCCCTGCATGTCGACGAAGCTGTCGATCAGGTGCAGGTGCACGTCAAGACCCGGGTAAACGTTAAGAAAGTCGGCAATGGCAGGCGCCAAATGCCGTCGACCAAAGGCCGCCGGCGCGTCCACCCGGATCAACCCTTCAGGTGCGTGGCTCAACGACACCGCTTCGGCGCGTGCCAGTTGCAGCTCGCTGACAATTCGGCGGGCGCGCTCGGCAAACGCCAGGCCGGCCGGGGTTGGCACCACCGCATGGGTGCTGCGTTGAAACAGCCGGCTGCCTACCGAGCTTTCCAGGCTGTCGATGCGCCGCGCCACAGCCGAGGGCGTGAGCGGATGGCGGCGTGCGGCGGCGGAAAAGCTGCCGGCCTGCAGCACATCCAGAAACAGGCTCAGTTGATCGGTCAGGGTGTTGGGGTTCATCGGCGGCTGCTTATGCGAGATTGGCACAGCCATTGTGCGTTGCTGTGCGTTTCCGCGCTACACCGGACTGCGTAGCATGCAAGGCCTGGGATTGGCGGGAGAGCAGTGGTGGCAGATTTAGCGTTGTATTTGGTGATGGGCGTGGCGTTGGGCACCGTCGGCGGCTTGTTCGGCATTGGCGGTGGGCTGATCGCGATTCCGGTATTGGGCGTGTTTTTCGGCCTGGACCAGCAGATCGCCCAGGGCACGGCCCTGGTAATGGTGGTGCCCAATGTGATGCTCGCGTTGTGGCGTTATCACCAGCGCAACCGGATTGAACTGCGTCATGCATTGCCGCTGGGCGTGATGGGCTTTTCCTTCGCCTGGCTGGGCTCGATCTGGGCGGTGGGGATTGATGCAGATGTGATGCGCGTGGGTTTTATCGCGTTTCTGCTGGTGCTGGCGTCCTACAACCTTTTGCGAATGTTTACCCATAACGCGCCGCCTTCGGCGCAGATGCGTTATTCCTGGCCGTGGCTGGGGGTGTTGGGCGCGGCTTCCGGGTCGATGGGCGGCTTATTCGGGGTAGGCGGTGCGGTAGTGGCCACCCCGGTGCTGACCAGCATCTTTGGCACCAGCCAGGTGGTTGCCCAAGGGCTGTCGCTGGCCCTGGCGCTGCCGAGCACCAGCGTGACCCTGGTGACTTACGCCTGGCACCATGAAGTGGACTGGATGATCGGCATGCCCTTGGCCGTTGGTGGCCTGCTCAGTATCAGTTGGGGCGTAAAAGTCGCCCACGCCATGCCGGAGCGTATGTTGCGCGGGCTGTTCTGCGGGTTCCTGGCGATTTGCGCGGTGATGCTGACCTTTAAAGTTTGAAGCCTTCGAGGATGTACTCCGCCAGGCATTCGGTGATCGGTGAGGTCATTGCCGTGTTGCGCAGCAAGCGCAGGTTCATCGACGGCAGCGGCGGGAGCCCTTCTGCCGAGCCCAGTATGCGCAGGTCTTCGGTTACCAGGCTTTCCATGCTGGCCATCACCGCCAACCCGGCACCGACCACCGCCTGAATCGCCGCGCCGTTGGAGCTGTGGTACGCCAGGCGGTAGTCAAGTCCGGCCGCATCCAGCGCACCGCGGGTCCACTGGGTGCAAAAACTGTCGACGCCGGAAATCGCCAGGGGCAGCGTCTCGTGTTCATTCACGCAAAAGCAGGGTGCCGCTGCCCACACCAAGCGTTCAGTGCGCAACAACTCGCCGATTTCGTAGCCTGGTTCGCGGCTGATTACGGTCAGGGCGAGGTCCCGGCGCTGCATCAACACCACTGACGACTCGCAGTGCATTTCAATCTGGATCAGCGGGTATGCCTTGGAAAAGCGCTTGAGGATGCCCGGCAGAAAACGCATCACGTAATCGTCTGGGGTGCCGATGCGCACCAGCCCCACCATATGCGGCTCGCGCAGGGTGTTGAACACCTCGCTATGCAGCTTCAGGATTCTGCGGGCATAGCCCAACAGCACTTGGCCTTCGGGCGTCAACCGCACCTGGCGGCCATCGCGCTCGAACAGCTTGCGCTGCAACACGTCTTCTTCGAGGCGTTTCATTTGCATGCTCACCGCCGACTGGGTGCGGTTGACCTGCTCGCCGGCACGGGTAAAACCACCCTGGTCGGCGATGGCGACGAAGGTGCGCAGCACTTCAGTGTCGATACTCGGGTAGCTGGACAATCGATCAATCTCCGAGATGTATAGCATAAGAAACATTCGTTGGATTGATCATAGCCCCAGGTACAGACTTCAGTCATCCCCACTGGAGGGCAAGATGATGAAAGGTCAAAGAGGCTTTGTACTGATGGCGACGCGGCCGTTTTCCGGGCTGTTTCAATGGGGTTTCCGTTGGCTTGCCATGCACCGTGAACGGCAACTGTTGATGAGCATGAGCGATGAGGCGCTCAAAGACATCGGGCTCAACCGTGGCGATGTCGAGCAGGAAGCCCGCCTGCATTTTTGGGAAGACCCGCTGCGAAAATGACTCGGGATGCAGTAGGGTGGTTCGCGAGCACACAAGGAGATGCACATGCCCGCACAATTGTCCTTTTCCCTCAAGCAGGCGCGACGCCTGGCGCTGGCGGCCCAGGGTTTTTCCGGGCGCCAGCCGCCTGCGTTGATCAAGGCCGCACAGGTCAATCGCCTGGTTGAGCGTTTGGGTGTGTTGCAGATTGATTCGGTAAATGCGGTGGTGCGCTCGCACTACCTGCCGCTGTTTTCCCGCCTGGGTAATTACTCCCCGTTGATTCTTGAACAGGCTGCCTGGAGCTCGGGCCGGCGGCGGTCGCTGTTCGAGTATTGGGGGCACGAGGCTTCGTTGCTGCCGATGGCGCTGTACCCATTGATGCGCTGGCGCATGGAGCGGGCGGCTCAGGGGCAGGGCATCTATCAGCAAATGGCGCGGTTTGGTCGCGAGCAGCAGGCCACCATCGCGCGGGTGCTGGGCATCGTCGAGCAACAGGGCGCCGTGGGCGCGGGCAGTTTGTCGACCCGCGAGGGGCGCGCCGGCCCGTGGTGGGATTGGAGTGATGAAAAGCATGCGCTGGAATGGTTGTTCGCCGCAGGCTTGGTGACCGTCGCCGGGCGGCGCGGTTTTGAGCGGTTGTATGACTTGCCGGAGCGGGTGATCCCGGCTGACATTCTGCAGCAAACACCTTTGCGCGAGGCCGAGGCGCAACGCGGCTTGCTGTTGCACAGCGCCACGGCGTTGGGGGTGGGCACCGAAAAAGACCTGCGCGATTACTTTCGCCTGGACCCGGCCGACAGCCGGGCGCGCCTGGCGGAGTTGGTCGAGGACGGGCAATTGATAGCGTGCGAAGTGCAGGGCTGGAAGCAGCCGGCTTATTGCCTGCCCGAGCCGAAAATCCCGCGCAAGGTGCCGGCCAGTGCGTTGTTATCGCCTTTTGATTCACTGATCTGGGAGCGCAGCCGTACCGAGCGGTTGTTCGATTTCCGCTACCGTCTGGAGATCTACACGCCCCAGCACAAGCGGGTGTACGGCTATTACGTACTGCCGTTCCTGCACAATGAGCGGATCGCGGCGCGGGTGGATTTACGCGCGGAGCGGGCGGCAGGGCGGCTGGCGGTGCATGCAGTTCACGAGGAAGAGCCGGGGCTGGACGAGGAGGGTATGCGGGCGCTGGCCCTGAATCTGCGGCAGATGGCCGACTGGCTCGGGCTTGAGCAGATACAGCTCAATTGCCAGCGGGCCAGTGCGGCGCGGTTGCGGGTGGCGCTCTTAGCGCTTGACCTGTTTTAGCGTCTCGGCAATCAGGAACGCCAATTCCAGCGACTGATCGGCATTCATCCGTGGGTCACAGTGGGTGTGGTAGCGGTCCGACAGGCCATCCTCGGTAATCGGCCGTGCGCCGCCGATGCACTCGGTGACGTTCTGCCCGGTCATCTCGATATGAATCCCGCCGGCGTAAGTGCCTTCGGCTTCATGCACCTGGAAGAATTCCTTCACCTCGCTGAGGATCTGCGCGAAGTCCCGGGTTTTGTAGCCGCTGCTGGCCTTGATGGTGTTGCCGTGCATCGGGTCGGAACTCCACAGCACCTGCTTGCCTTCACGCTGTACCGCGCGAATCAGGTTCGGCAGATGGTCGCCAACCTTGTTCGCACCCATGCGCGCAATCAGGTTCAGGCGGCCGGGGTCGTTGTCCGGGTTGAGGATATCGATCAGGCGGATCAGGTCGTCGGGGTTCATGCTTGGGCCAACCTTGACCCCGATCGGGTTGTTGACCCCGCGCAGGAATTCGACGTGGGCACCGTCCAGCTGGCGGGTGCGATCACCGATCCACAGCATGTGCGCCGAGCAGTCGTAGTAGTCGTTGGTCAGGCTGTCGCGGCGTACGAACGCTTGTTCGTAGTTGAGCAGCAGCGCCTCGTGAGCGGTGAAAAAGCTGGTCTCGCGCAATTGCGGCGAGCTGTCCATGCCGCAGGCGCGCATGAAGGCCAGGGTTTCATCGATACGGTCGGCCAGTTGGCTGTACTTTTCGGCCAGGGCCGAGTTGGCGATAAAGTCCAGGTTCCACTTGTGCACCTGGTGCAGGTCGGCAAAACCGCCCTGGGCAAATGCCCGCAGCAGGTTCAGTGTGGCGGTGGACTGGTGGTAGGACTGCAGCAGGCGGTCGGGGTCGGGCACGCGGCTTTTTTCATCGAAGCCAATGCCGTTGACGATATCGCCGCGGTAGGCGGGCAGGGTGATGCCGTCGATGGTTTCATCGTTGGACGAGCGCGGCTTGGCGAACTGGCCGGCCATGCGGCCGACCTTGACCACCGGGCAACCGGCGGCGAAGGTCATCACGATCGCCATCTGCAGCAGCACCTTGAAGGTGTCGCGGATTTTTGCCGCCGAGAACTCGGCAAAACTCTCGGCGCAATCACCGCCTTGCAACAGGAAGGCGCGACCCTGGGTGACCTCGGCAAACTGACGGCGCAACTCACGGGCTTCACCGGCAAACACCAGTGGCGGGTAACTCGCCAGGTTTTGCTCGACCTGTGACAAATGTGCAGCGTCGGGGTACTGGGGTTGTTGCTGGATCGGCAGGGCGCGCCAGCTGTCGGGGCTCCAGGGTTGGCTCATCATGAACTCGAGTGATTTGCGGTCGGGGCGCCATGTTATCAGCAATTAGTACGTGACCTGCTGCCGCCGGTTCGCCCACAATCTCGCTTTTCCCGTTGGCACGCCGTTAGGAGTTGCAATGTCTGAGGAGCGCGTCGAGCGCCTGCTGGCCGAGGTCCATGATGACTTCGGCATGATCCGCGTGCTGGAAGTGGCCGATTATCGCTTTCTCGAATTTGGCGATGCCATTGAGCAGAGTTGTGTGTTTACGGCTGACCCAAGTTGGCTGGAGTACGACTATACCCGGGCGATGCTGATTGGGGCGTTGTGCCATGATCAGCCGGAGAGTGCGTTGTTTCTTGGGTTGGGGGCTGGGACGTTGACCCAGGCTTGCCTGAAGTTTCTGCCTCTGGAAGATGTTGAGGCCATCGAGCTGCGGCCTGATGTGCCGCGCCTGGCTATCGAGTTTTTGGGGTTGGATGATGATCCTCGGCTGTATATCCGTGTCGGGGATGCGCTGGAGTTGCTGCCCACTGCTGAGTCGGCGGATTTGATTTTTGTTGATTTGTATACCGATGTGGGGCCGGGGGTTGGGCATTTGGCCTGGAAGTTCCTGGAGAACTGCCAGAAGAAGCTGAATCCTGGGGGGTGGCTGGTGATTAATCAGTGGGCTACGGATGATGGTAAACCGCTGGGGGCGGCGTTGTTGCGTGGGTTGTATCATCGGCACTACTGGGAGTTGCCGGTGAAGGAGGGGAATGTGATTCTTTTGGTGCCGGCGGATTTGGACCAGGCTTTGGATATGCCTGCGTTGTCTGCACGGGCTGAGGAGTTGGCGCCGCGGTTGGGGTATTCGTTGCAGGCGTTGATCAAGGCGATTCGGGCTGCTACTTAGGTTTTTGGAGGGTGTGTTTATCCGTTATTGGGGTAACGGCGGCTTATGGTTCCGCTCTTACAGCCGGTCACTTTTGAAAAGCGCAAAAGTAACCAAAACGCTCTGCCCCGCCTGTCGGCACCTCGCCTAGGCTCGGTGTGCCCTCACTCCGGCATTGCTCCGCGGGCCGCCGCGACGGCCCGTCCCTGGCCCGTCGCGGCTAAACCGGCGTCCTGCCGGTTTACCCGCTCCTCAATCCCTGCGTTCGGCCTCGGGCTGAATGGGGCAGTCAGATCAAGATCACAAGCAAGATCAAGTGCACGGCGGCCTGAAAGCCGACCTGAGTGTTAAAAGCCAAGGCAAAAGCTGTAGGAGCTGGCTTGCCGGCGATGCAGGCAACTCGGACTTTCAGATACACAGAGGCGATGCCATCGCCGGCAAGCCAGCTCCTACATTGGAACCGTGCCCGCTTTAGCTGTTGATCTGGCTTTTAACACTCAAGCCGGCCTGTAGGCCGCTGTGTTCTTGATCTGCTTGTGATCTTGATCTTAGGCGCCCCGTCAACCACGCTGGCCGAACGCAGGTATTACGGAGCGGGTAAACCGGCAGGACGCCGGTTTAGCCGCGACGGGCCAGGGACGGGCCGTCGCGGCGGCCCGCGGAGTAATGCCGGAGTGAGGGCACACCGAGCCTAAGCGAGGTGCCGAGTGGTGGGGCAAGAGCCTTTTGGTTACTTTTGGGCTCCTTTCAAAAGTGACCCGCCGTAAGGGCGGAACCCATACAAGCCATCACCCAAATAACGGATATGTACCCGCCCTCAAGCCCCCCATCAACAGCCTTTAAACACCCCGGGCCGCTTCTCGACCATCGCCCGTACACCCTCCTTGGCATCTTCACTGTTCAGCAGTTTCTCCACCAACACAGGCAATCCGGCCGCCGCCGCTGTCTCGCCCTCCATCCGCGCCTGGCGCGCTGACATCAGCGTGGCCTGCACCCCCAACGGCGCCTGCTGCGCAATGCGGTTTGCCAAGGCCACCGCCCGAGGCAGCAAATCCTCGCTGGCCATCACCTCCTGCACCAACCCCAACCGCAGCGCCTCGTGGGCATCAAACTCATCCCCAGTGAGCAACCAGCGCATGGCATTCCCCCACCCGGCAATCTGATGAAAACGCAACGTCGCGCCCCCAAAAGGAAAGATCCCACGCTGCACTTCCATCTGCGCAAAACGAGTATTACTGGCACACAGATTGATATCCGCCGCCAGCATCAGCTCGATACCAATCGTCAGGCAGTACCCCTGGGCCGCAACGATCACCGGTTTACTCACCCGGGGCCCGGCGAAAACACCCCACGGATCACAGCCACCCAACGGCGGCTGCCAGCCCTGCGCCATGGTTGGCCCCACATTGGCCAGGTCCAGCCCTGCGGTAAAATGATCGCCATGCCCAAAGACAATGGCCACCCGCGCCTCTTCATTGCGATCAAATTCGCCATACGCCAGGCTCAACTCATTGAGCAACTCGAGGTCGAACGCATTGCGCTTGGCCACGCGATCCAGGCCCAGCAACAGGATATGGCCCTGCTGTTCACGGCTGACGCGGCTGCTGGTGGCTTGGTTCATGGGGTGTGCCCTCGGGCGCAAAATGAGGTTTCGGACCGAAGGGCCCGCTGTTAAGGGTGAACCGTTTAAGCGTCATGACCAACAGGGCCGGGCCTTTGAAAAATAGACCCTGCTGCCTGGATGCGCAAAGCCTTTGACGCAGAGCAGTTCCCCTGTGGTTTTCGATAAAAAAAGCTCCCTTTTTCAGCGATTTCCGGTATAGTGCGCGCCGGCCTTTAACCGGGCCGCGTTTAGGTAGCGCAATTCCCCGAAGTCAGCTTCGGCTGCTCGTCCGCACAGCGGACTCTTCCTTGACGAATCTTTTTCATTCATTCGTTTTCGCAAATCCCCGCCGACAAAGCAGCCAGGGCGACTCTTGAGTCTCAACACGGCATGCGCAGCTTTGGAGCATGGGTCTTTGCGGATGCACTTAGAGGCAGACCCATGACCCAGGAAACCGGCGGCTTCGCCGCTTTTAATCTTAACCCGAATATTCTTGCTGCCGTCATCGCGACTGGCTACGAAGAACCTTCGGCTATTCAGCAGCAATCGATCCCGATCATCATGGCCGGCCAAGACATGATTGGCCAAGCGCAAACCGGTACCGGTAAAACCGCCGCGTTCGCCCTGCCAATCCTGCACTGTATCGATCCTGCCAAGCGCGAGCCGCAAGCCCTGATCCTGGCGCCAACCCGTGAGTTGGCGCTGCAAGTAGCAACCGCTTTCGAAACCTACGCCAAGCAAATGCCGGGCGTTACCGTTGTGGCCGTTTACGGCGGCGCGCCTATGGGCCCACAACTGAAAGCAATCCGTAACGGCGCACAGATCGTTGTCGCCACCCCGGGCCGTCTGTGCGACCACTTGCGTCGCGACGAAAAAGTGCTGTCGACCGTGAACCACCTGGTTCTGGACGAAGCTGACGAAATGCTCAAGCTGGGCTTCATGGACGACCTGGAAGTCATCTTCAAGGCGCTGCCAGCAACCCGTCAGACCGTACTGTTCTCGGCTACCCTGCCACAGTCGATCCGTGCCATTGCCGAACGCCATCTGCGCGATCCGCAACACGTGAAGATCCAGACCAAGACTCAGACCGTTACCGCGATCGAACAGGCTCACCTGTTGGTTCACGCTGACCAGAAGACCTCGGCTGTATTGAGCCTGCTGGAAGTCGAAGACTTCGACGCCCTGATCATGTTCGTGCGAACCAAGCAAGCGACCCTGGACCTGGCCAGTGCCCTGGAAGCCAAAGGCTACAAAGCCGCTGCGCTGAACGGTGACATTGCCCAGAACCAACGTGAGCGCGTGATCGACTCCCTCAAGGATGGCCGTCTGGACATCGTTGTGGCGACCGACGTTGCTGCCCGTGGCCTCGACGTTCCACGTATCACCCACGTGTTCAACGTGGACATGCCTTACGATCCAGAGTCCTACGTTCACCGTATCGGCCGTACCGGCCGTGCCGGTCGCGAAGGTCGTGCACTGCTGCTGGTGACTCCACGTGAGCGCCGCATGCTGCAAGTGATCGAGCGTGTAACCGGTCAGAAAGTTGCCGAAGTCCGCCTGCCGGATGCCCAGGCTGTTCTCGATGCCCGCATCAAGAAACTGACCAACAGCCTGTCGCCGCTGGTGGCTGACGCTGAATCGACCCACGGTGATCTGCTGGACCGCCTGACTGCCGATATCGGTTGCACCCCGCGTGCCCTGGCTGCAGCCCTGCTGCGCAAGGCTACCAATGGTCAAGCCCTGACCCTGGCGGCGATCGAGAAAGAACGTCCACTGGTGCCGAACAACGCTCCGCGCGGTGATCGTCCAGAACGTACTGGCGACCGTCCAGACCGTGGTGATCGCGAGCGTCGTGCTCCGGTTCCATTGGCTGAAGGCCGTGCTCGCTGCCGTACCGCGCTGGGCGCGCGTGATGGCATCGCCGCCAAGAACCTGCTGGGCGCTATCCTCAACGAGGGTGGCCTGGCACGTGAAGCGATCGGTCGCATCCAGGTGCGTGACAGCTTCTCCCTGGTGGAGCTGCCGGAAGATGGCCTGGAGAAACTCCTGACCAAGCTGAAGGACACTCGCGTTGCCGGTAAGCAGTTGAAGCTGCGTCGCTACCGCGAAGATTGATCCGCCTTTGGGCTGATTGATCGAACATAAAAAATCCCCGACTGGTTCGGGGATTTTTTTTGCCTGCGATCAAGCGAAGCGATAGATGTCCATGCCCAGCGCACCCATGGTGAAGCCTTGGTGGGCCGCGCTGAATTCACCGCCTGCGCCCCGGGCGAAATACAGCGGCAGCAAATGCTCGTCGCTGGGATGGCTGCGCACGGCGTGGGGTGCCTGGCGGCGATAGTCATGCAGGGCGGCTTCATCGTTGGCTGCCAGTTTGCTGACCATCCAATCGCGAAAGTCCCGTGCCCAGGGCTCGATGCTTTCAGGCCCGGCGTGCCAGTCCAGTTCGCCGAGGTTATGGGTGATGCTGCCGGAACCGATCAACAGCACGCCTTGTTCCCGCAGGCTCGCCAGTGCGTGGCCGACACGGGTTTGCAGGGCAGGGCCCATGCGGCTTGGCAGCGATACCTGCACCACCGGAATATCGGCGGCCGGGTACATCAGTGACAGGGGCACCCAGGTGCCGTGGTCGAAGGGGCGCTGGTCATCAATCCGCGCCTCCAGGCCGTCCGCCTTGAGCAGCTCGACTATCTGGCCTGCCAATTGCGGGTCACCAGGCGCCGGGTACTGCACGGCAAACAGTTCACGTGGGAAGCCGCCGAAGTCGTGCCAGGTCTCGGGTGCGGCGCTGCCGGTCACCAACAGGCCTTGGCTTTCCCAGTGCGCCGAGACCACCACAATGGCCTTGGGCCGTGGCAGCTCCGCCACCAGGCGCTTGAGTGCCGGGCCGCTGGCGCCTGGTTGCAGGGCGAGCATGGGCGAACCGTGGGAGATAAACAGGCTGGGGAGCATGAGCGGGTCCTGAGGGTTAAGATGGGGCCATCTTCAATCAGATCATTGATCTAAATCTAATATAAGTTTTAGCGCTATTTGATCAAGTTTTAGGGTTAATCATGGAACCTGGATTTTGGCATGAGCGGTGGGCGCGCAATCAGACGGGGTTTCATCTGCCCGAGGTGAATCCATACCTGCTGCGCCACTGGCCTGGGCTGGGCGTGGAGCGCACAGCGCAAGTGTTGGTGTCGTTGTGCGGCAAGAGCCTGGACCTGGTGTGGCTGGCGAGTGTCGGGCATCGGGTGATTGGGGTCGAACTGTCGGAAAAGGCCGTTGAGGAGTTTTTCAGCGAGCAGGAACTGACGCCGCAGATCAGTCAGCGCGGTGCTTTCAAGGTCTACCAGGCGGGCTCCATCGAACTCTGGTGCGGGGATTTCTTCGCCCTGGATGCAGGCGCAGTGGCAGATTGCCGGGCGCTTTACGACCGGGCGGCGTTGATTGCCTTGCCGCCGTTGATGCGAGAAAAGTACGTCGCGCACTTGACCAGGATTCTGGCGGCAGGCAGTCGTGGCCTGTTAATCACCCTCGACTATGAACAGTCGCAGAAGGCGGGCCCGCCGTTTGCGGTGAGCGACGAGGAAGTGAAGCTGCTGCTCGGCGCGCATTGGAGCTTGGAGGTACTGCAGGAGCAGGACATTCTGGACCAGAGCTGGAAGTTCGTTCAGGAGGGCGTCACACGCCTGGAAGAGCGAGTGTATCGCCTGGCCAAAGACTGAATCGCGCCCACAAAAAAGGGGCGATCAAATCGCCCCTTCTTCTTGTTTCTATCAGCCGCGGCGACGCAGTGCGTCAATCCGCTCTTCCAGCGGTGGATGGCTCATGAACAGACGAGCCATGCCTTGCTTGATACCACCGTTGATGCCAAAGGCTGTCAGGGTGTTCGGCATGTGCACCGGCAAGCCCTGTTCGGAGCGCAGGTGCTGCAGGGCGCTGATCATTGCGCCGGTACCGGCCAGGCGTGCACCGGCTTCGTCTGCGCGGAATTCGCGTTTGCGTGAAAACCACATCACGATCGAGCTGGCGAGGAAACCCAGTACCAGTTCGGCGAAAATGGTCGCCACGTAGTAGGCGATGCCCTGGCCCTGTTCATTCTTGAAAATCACCTTGTCGACGAAATTGCCGATGATCCGCGCAAAGAACATCACGAAGGTGTT
The DNA here is from genome assembly GCF_055409485.1 of Pseudomonas sp. A125. NCBI lineage: Bacteria > Pseudomonadati > Pseudomonadota > Gammaproteobacteria > Pseudomonadales > Pseudomonadaceae > Pseudomonas > Pseudomonas sp. A125. The sequence goes on along the minus strand of NZ_JBUZVP010000001.1, from coordinate 110,077 downwards.
CACCACGCCTTGCACCAGCGCCAAAGTGACCATGTCGCCATTGGCCACGTGGCCGATCTCGTGGGCCAGCACGGCCTTGATCTCGTCGGGCGAAAAACGCTCGAGCAAGCCTTGGCTGACGGCCACAAGGGCGTCGTTCTTGTTCCAGCCGGTGGCAAAGGCATTGGCTTCATAGGCCGGGAAGATCCCGACTTCAGGCATCTTGATCCCGGCTTCGCGGGACAATTGCTCGACGGTTTGCAGCAGCCATTGCTCATGCCGGGTACGTGGCTGGGTGATGATCTGGGTGCTGGTGCTCATCTTCGCCATCCACTTGGAGATGAACAGCGAGAAAATCGACCCGGCAAAACCAAAGACCGCACAGAAGATCAGCAGCTGATTGAGGTTCAGATCAACCCCGTTGGCCGCCATGATCCCATTGAAGCCGAAAAGGCTCAGCGTGATGCTGGCAATCAGCACGACCGCCAGGTTAGTGGCCAAGAACAGCAGAATGCGCATCATGGTTGTAGAATTCTCCTCATGCTAAATATGTCGCGTACTGCGGGGTATATAAGGTGCGGCATGGGGGTATTCAACCGAGGGACTATTTCAAACTGTGTCCTACAGCCTGAATGTAGAGCCTTGAAGGGAATTTCCGACGCCAGATGCAGTTCGAGAGCCTCGCCTCATTAGCTCGCGGCCCTGTAATTATAGGGTGATGCCCAAGCAACGGTAGAGCCGGCGAGTGTAAAAGGTGGCGCGGGCCGCGCAGGGTAGAGAAGTGTTGCCAGATAATCGCTGTACGACCGGGGGTGGGCCGTACAGCGCAATGTCGGTTACTGGCGATAGGACTTCAGGAAGTTGCCGATACGACCAATGGCCATCTCCAGGTCATCCACCCGCGGCAGCGTGACCACCCGGAAGTGATCCGGCCACGGCCAGTTGAACGCCGTGCCCTGGACGACCAGCAGCTTTTCCGACAGCAGCAAATCAAGCACGAACTTCTCGTCGTTGAAGATCGGGCACACTTTCGGGTCGATCCGCGGGAAAGCATACAGCGCGCCCATGGGCTTCACGCAGCTGACGCCCGGAATTGCGTTCAGCAGTTCCCAGGTACGGTTGCGCTGCTCCAGCAGGCGGCCCTGTGGCAGTACCAGGTCGTTGATGCTCTGGTAGCCACCCAAGGCGGTCTGGATGGCATGCTGGCTCGGCACGTTGGCACACAGGCGCATGTTGGCCAGCATGTCGATACCCTCGATGTAGCTCTGGGCATTGTGCTTGGGGCCGGAAATTGCGATCCAGCCGGAACGGAAACCCGCCACCCGGTAGGACTTCGACAGGCCGTTGAAGGTCAGGCACAGCAGGTCGGGCGCCAGGGAAGCCGTGCAGATGTGCACGGCATCGTCGTACAGGATCTTGTCGTAGATCTCGTCGGAAAACACCACCAGGTTGTGCTGGCGTGCCAGTTCGAGCATGCCCAGCAGCACTTCCCTGGAGTACACCGCGCCGGTGGGGTTGTTCGGGTTGATGATAACCAGCGCCTTGGTATTCGGGGTGATCTTGGCCTTGATGTCGGCCAGGTCCGGGAACCAGTCGGCGCCCTCGTCACACAGGTAGTGCACTGGATGGCCGCCGGCCAGTGTGACGGCGGCCGTCCACAGCGGATAATCGGGGGCCGGAACGAGTACTTCGTCGCCGTTGTTAAGCAGGGCCTGCATGGACATGACGATCAGCTCGGACACGCCGTTGCCCAGGTAGATGTCTTCGATGCCGACACCTTCAACCTGCTTTTGCTGGTAGTACTGCATGACCGCCTTGCGCGCACTGAACAGGCCTTTGGAGTCGCTGTAGCCTTGGGCGGTAGGCAGGTTGCGGATCACGTCCTGAAGGATTTCCTCCGGCGCTTCGAAGCCAAAGGGTGCCGGGTTGCCGATGTTCAGCTTGAGGATGCGATGGCCTTCCTCTTCCAGGCGCTTGGCGTGCTTGAGCACCGGGCCGCGAATGTCGTAGCAGACGTTGGCGAGCTTGTTCGATTTGCTGACCTGCATGGCGATGTGATCCTGAAAATGAACGATCCAGACGGTGTGAAGACTACCGTGCTGAGAATCCTGCGTTGGCCTGACCCATAAATACGTTTGAATGCCGGTAACGCGGGTGCCAGACTGGCGCTTTGACGAGGCGCAATCATACGTGCCGCCTGATCCATGGAAAAGACACAGATCAGGCTTTTTCAGTTGCCGAGGTGTACCGATGGAAAAGTTGCAGAAAACCGTTGATGAATGGAAAGCCATGCTCGACCCGGAGCAGTACAACGTGTGCCGCCTCAAAGGCACCGAGCGACCGTTCAGCGGCAAGTACAACGCCACCAAGACCGATGGCGTCTACCACTGCATCTGCTGCAATGAGCCGCTGTTCGATTCCAAAGCCAAGTTTGACTCCGGCTGCGGCTGGCCCAGCTTCTACGAGCCGATCGCCGAGCAGGCGATGGTCGAGATTCGGGACGTCAGCCATGGCATGGTCCGCACCGAAGTCACCTGCGCCAAGTGCGATGCGCACTTGGGTCATGTGTTCCCGGATGGCCCGCCGCCGACCGGCTTGCGTTACTGCATCAATTCGGTGTGCTTGGATCTGGTGCCACGCTAGACCGTCGACCTTCTGCGGGCCTTGGCGCCCGCAGGGGGTGTTATAGGCAGGTATAAGCCCGGGCAATTAAATTGCACACAATTGAATTGCCTACTATCTTTTGGTTCTTCCTATCTCTTTCGAGGCACTGCCATGAGCGACAACCTGCTGAACATCCCTTGCACCACCATCAAGGGTGAGCAAAAGACCTTGGCCGATTTTGCCGGCAAGGCGATTCTGGTGGTCAATACCGCCAGCAAATGTGGCTTTACCCCCCAATACAAGGGGCTTGAGGAACTCTGGCAGCACTACAAGGACCAGGGCCTGGTGGTGCTGGGCTTTCCCTGCAACCAGTTCGGCAAGCAGGAGCCGGGCAACGAAGGCGCCATTTCGGAATTTTGCGAGTTGAACTTCGGTGTCAGCTTCCCGTTGTTCAAGAAGATCGACGTCAACGGCAGCGATGCTCACCCGTTGTTCGTGCAGCTTAAAAAGCAGGCCCCGGGTTTACTGGGTTCCAAGGGCATCAAGTGGAACTTCACCAAGTTTCTGATCGGCCGCGACGGCCAGGTGGTCAAGCGTTTTGCCCCCACCACCAAGCCCCAGGACCTGACCCAAGAGATCGAAGCCCTGCTCAAATGACCGACCTGTCCCTGGCTCTCGACGACCAACTGTGCTTCAAGCTCTACGCGGCCTCGCGCGCGGTCACCCGGGCCTACAAGCCGATGCTTGAGCAGTTGGGCCTGACCTACCCGCAATACCTGGTGATGCTGGTGCTGTGGGAATGGCACGGTGCGGCCATGCCACAACCCACGGTCAAGGCCTTGGGCGAGCGCCTGTTGCTGGATTCCGGCACGCTGACGCCGCTGCTCAAGCGTCTGGAGCAGCTAGCCCTGGTGAGGCGCCAGCGCAGCGCGCTGGATGAGCGTGAAGTGCACCTGAGCCTGACCGAGGAAGGCCGGCACCTGCGTAACCGGGTGCTACCCCTCAAAGCCCGGCTGCTGTGTGACAGCGGAGTTGACCTGAACCAGGCCGATGCCCTGCGTGATGGCCTGGATCAGCTGTTGCGCCAGATCAAAGACTTGTCGTAGTCGGCACCCACAGGTCGAGCAAAGCCTTGAGTTCTTCCCGGCGAAACGGCTTGGCCAGGTAGTCGTTCATGCCGGCCGCCCGGCAGCGCTCACGCTCCTCGGACATGGCGTTGGCGGTCAGCGCGACAATTGGCAGGTCCGGCCAGCGCCCGCTGCGGCGAATCTGCCGGCTGGCTTCATAGCCATCCATCACCGGCATGTTGCAGTCCATCAACACCATGTCGAAGCTCTGTTCTTCCAGCAACTTGAGGGCTTCGCCACCGTGGGCGGCGACGATTACCTCGCAACCGAGTTTGCCGAGCATGCCCTTGGCCACCAGTTGGTTAACCGGGTTGTCTTCCACCAGCAGGATGCGCGCCCGATGAGCGAGCGGGCCGGTTTCCAGTTGGATCAGGTCCAGCACCAGGTCGGGATCGGTGCGCAAGTTGCGTTGCAAAATCTGGTACAGCGCGGTGCGGCTCAGGGGCCTGGCTTGCTGCTGCAGGGGCGCCAGGGCCGCGACTTCTTCGCTGGGCATGAAGTTGCCATAGGCGGTCACCAGCAAGATCGGCGCGGTGATCGTCGGGCGCAGGCGAAACAGGCATTCGGGGCAGTCGGTGATCAGCAGGTCGGGGTTCTGCCCGCTCAAGTCGTCGTCGATGGAGTAACAGCGCGGCGTCAGCCCCCAGCTCGGCAGCAGGCCGTTGAGCAATTCCGCCAGGCCACTGCTGGTGCTGGTGATCGCAATTACGTCCCCGGACAACGGCGCCAGGCGCACCGCCGGTAAATGCGTGGCTAAGGGCAGGTCGGCGCAGAACTGGCTGCCAAAGCCTGCCTCGGAACTGATGCTTAACCGTCCCTGCATGGCTTCGCACAGGTTGTGGGTAAGCGCCAGACCCAGGCCGGTCCCGCCAAACTGGCGAGTGATGCCCGCGCCGGCCTGGGTGAACGGCTGGAAGATCTTCACCTGGGCGTCCTGGGCGATCCCGATACCGGTGTCGCACACCTCGATCCTGACCCGGTCGGCTTGCGCACTGAGGCGCACGTCCACCCGGCCAAACCGCGTGAACTTCAGGGCGTTGGACAGCAGGTTGCTGACGATTTGGCGTACCCGCGTCGGGTCGCCCAGCACCTGGGCTGGAAACTGCGGGTCGATCAGGCACGTCAACTCCACACTGGGCGCGGCATTTTGCGAGAGCAGGTTGGCGGTGTCTTCCACCAGTGCGCCGAGGTCGAACGGGATGTTTTCCAGTTCCAGTTGGCCGGCGTCGAACTTGGACAGGTCGAGGATATCGTTAAGTAGTTCCACCAGTACTTTGCCCGAGTCATGGGCGATCGACAGCTGCTGGCGTTGCTCGGCGTTCAGCGGGCTGTCGAGGGAGAGAGCGATCATCCCCAGCAGGCCATTGAGCGGGGTACGGATTTCATGGCTCATGTTGGCCAGGAACGCCGCCCGTGCCTGGGCCATGGCCAGGGCCGTCATCTTCGCCGCTTCCAGTTCGTCGTTTGAAAGACTGAGCCGATGGTTGATCGCCTTGAGCTCGGTGGTACGCGCAGAAACGATGTTCTCCAGTTGCCCGAGGTATTCCGTGAGGCGGTTCTCGGCGTGCCGTCGCTGCTGGATTTCGGTCTCCATGTTTTCAAACTGTTGGTTGGCGACGTCGACCAACACGCCGATTTCATCGTGTTCGTGTCCCGGTGGGCAGTCCAGTCGCGCGTGCTTGCGTGAACTCAGCTCGCGAATAATGCGCACCAGCGGCTTGGTCAGCATTACGTAGAACAGCGCCAGCAGAATGCCGGTGAGGAGCAGGCTGCGGGCAAAACCGTTGAGCAGGGTGATTTCGGCACGGCGCAGGAACCGGCTGCCGAACGCGTAGGTGTCGACGTCCAGGCGCAGCACGCCGAGGGCGTCATTGGGCATGTGCGCGAGGTACAGCCGGTCTTCGAATTGGCGGTTGGCGCCAAACAGGAAGTCGCTGATGGGCCGGTAGGTGCTTTCCTTGCGCGGTCGATGGACATCGGCCAGTACCAAACCGTTGTTGTCGATCAGTTGTGCATGGGTGATGGCGGGGGAGTGCAGCAGGCCGAGGGTCAGCTCCTGGGCCAGTTCGGCGTCGATGTTATAGGCGATGCGCGAGGCCGGGTTGTGACTGATTTCAATCAGTGCACGTATTTCCCGGTTGATGGAAGCGTCTTCGCTGGCATAATCAATCCCGATCTGTATCAGGCTGAGCAAGGTTCCCAAGACGAATCCGACCAGCACTGTCAGTCTGGCTTGTTTATAAGACAAGCGGTGGGCGAACTTGATATCCATCGGGTGCTGTACCACTTTACGTTTCCTTTCGCCCGGCAAGCATAGCTGAACATCCACAGGTCAAACTTGCCCGGCATGAATCGATTTTATTCGGTGCAGCCCTGCACGGTCTGCCTCAGGGTTGCCAATACGCCATCTTTTACAAGAACTTGCCAGAGGAATAGTCGTGGATTCTCGATTGAATGCCTTTCTTGAGCGAGCCGACGCGGTACTTGCTCGCCTGGAACCCTTGTTGCCCGCCCCGCGCGAGGCTGTTGACTGGAACCATTGCCTGGCTGCCCGCTGGCAGCGCGAAGGACGCAGCGGCTTTTTACTGCCGCTGGAAGTCAGCCTGGACATGCGCCTGTCTGACTTGATCGGCGTGGATAAACAGCGCGAACAACTGGCCCGCAACACCCAACAGTTTCTCGACGGCCTGCCGGCCAACCATGCGTTGCTCTGGGGCTCGCGCGGCACGGGTAAATCGTCCATGGTGCGCGCCTTGCTCGCCCAGCATGCCAAGGCCGGTTTGCGCCTGATCGAGATCGAGCGCGATCACCTGGCGGATCTGCCGCGAGTGGTCGAGCAACTGGTCAAATTGCCACAGCGCTTTGTGCTGTTCTGTGATGACCTGTCCTTTGAAGCCGGCGAGAGTGATTACCGTGTGCTCAAGAGCGTGCTCGACGGCTCCCTGGAGCAGGCACCGGAAAACGTCTTGTTGTATGCCACCTCCAACCGTCGCCACCTGGTGCCCGAGAACCAGAGCGATAACGAAAACTGGAAGACCGTAGACGGCGAACTGCATCCCAACGAAGCGGTGGAGGACAAGATTGCCTTGTCTGACCGTTTCGGTTTGTGGCTGTCGTTTTACCCGTTCAATCAGGAACACTTCCTGGATGTGGTCGAGCACTGGATCGGCGAGTTGGCGAGCAAGGCTGGTTTGCAGTGGCAGCGCGATGAAGAACTGGACATCCTCGCAGTGCGCTGGGCCACCGGGCGTGGCAATCGCAACGGCCGTTGTGCCTATCAGTTCGCCCGCTATTGGGTGGGCCTCAAGTTGTTGGAGCGTCAACCATGATTGATTTGCAACCGTCCGCAGCCGGCCTTGATGGTTACGCCATGCTGCATGCGCAGTTGGAGTCGTTGCTGGCGGATGAACGGGACTTCATTGCCAATGCGGCGCAGTTTTCTGCATTCCTGTTCAATCAGCTGGACGATTTGAACTGGGCGGGTTTCTACCTAAACCGCAATGAAGAGTTGGTGCTCGGGCCTTTTCAGGGCCAGATTGCCTGTGTGCGCATTCCGTTTGGTCGCGGTGTGTGCGGCGCGGCAGCGGCCTCGCTGCAAACCCAGCGGGTGGAAGACGTGCATGCATTTCCGGGGCATATCGCCTGTGACAGTGCGTCGAACAGCGAGTTGGTCGTTCCGTTGGTCAAGGACGGGCGCTTGATTGGTGTGTTGGACCTGGACAGCCCATCACTGTCGCGGTTTACCGCGCAGGATCAGGCCGGCATCGAGCAGTTGGCGGCGATTTTCCTGCGGCTGACCGACTGCTGATGCACTGACCCTCTTGTTGTAGGAGCGGGCTTGCTCGCAAAAAACCAAAGAACACCGCGTGCAGCCAGAATGCCCGCGTTATCGATGGCGATTTTCGCGAGCAAGCTCGCTCCAGGTTACCGGCGGTCCAGGACGTCCAGTTGCATCTGTAGCATCCTTTCCAGTTCAAGCATGGATTTCTCCATCGCCTTGATTCCCGCCTCGATCGTGTGCCGATGCTCGCCTTGGCCACAGGCCTGTTCCAGTGTTTCGCATTGCCCGGCCAAGGTTTGCGCCTGGATGATCCGTGCGGCGCCCTTGATCTTGTGGGCCTGCTCTACCAGGCACTGGGGGGCGGCTTGGAGGGCCAGCAGGTCCATGAGCTCGACTCGATCATGCCGGCTGCTGCTCAACAGCTCTTCAAGCAAGCGTCGGCTCAACTGAGGGTCGCCGCCGGTCATCGCGTCCAGGCTCTGAAGGGTGAACACCGTGCGGGACGGCAGCGGGTCGACTTGCGCCAGTTGCTGTTCCAGCGAGGTGAGGCTGATGGGTTTGAACAGGCAATCGTTCATGCCAGCATCGAAGCAGCGCTGCTTCTCCTCGGGTTGGGCATTGGCGGTGAAACCCAGTATCACACACGGTGTTTTTTGCTCGCGCAGCTCATACTCGCGAATCGAGCGACTCAACTCATAGCCGTTCATGATCGGCATATTGCAGTCGGCAATGACCAGGTCGAAGTGTTCCTGGCGCCAGGCCTGGAACCCCGCAGCACCATGATGGGCGGCCGTGAACTGATGCCCCAGGAAACCCAGTTGCTGGCACATGAGCAAGCGGTTGGCCGGATGGTCGTCCACTACCAGTACATTGAGCACCGGCGCCGGCGTGGCCGCGGCAGGCTCCAGCTTGCCAACAGCCTTGACTGGCAGCAGGCTGGCCATCTTCAGGCTGACGTGAACCTGCGTACCCACCATGGGCACGCTGCTCAGGCTTAACTGGCCGCCCATCATTGCGCACAGGCTGCGGCAAATCACCAGGCCCAGGCCCGCGCCGCTCCTTGCCAGGTGCCCGGAGTTATCGGCCTGGGCAAAGGGTTCGAACAGGCGAGCCTGGTCTTCGCGATTTATTCCGATACCGGTGTCCTCCACCACCAGTTTCATCTCGATCTGTTGCGGTTGCCCGGTAGCCTTCAGTTGCACCTTGATCTTTACCTGCCCGCGTTCAGTGAACTTGATCGCATTGCTCACCAGGTTCGAAAGCACCTGCTTGAACCGCAACGGGTCGATCAGTACGTCGGTATCGTCGGCCTCAGGGGTGAACTCCAGCACCAGGCTCAGGGTTTTCTGGCGCGCGAGGCCATCGAAGACACGCACCACCGACTCGATCACCTCGCGCAGGTTGACCCGCTCCGGAGCCAGGCTCAATCGGCCGGATTCGATGCGTGCGATGTCCAGGATATCGCCGATCAGTTCCAGCAGGTCCTTGGCCGAATTGTAGGCCACCTCGATGGCAGGGCGATCCAGGTGCCCTTGGTCGGCGCGCTTGAGTGTCAACTCCAGCATGCCAATCACGGCGTTCATCGGTGTGCGAATTTCGTGGCTCATGGTGGCCAGGAAGGTGCTTTTCGCCCGGTTGGCTTCATCGGCGCGCTCCTTGGCGGCACGCAGCTCATCGAACAGCTGGCGCCGTTCGCTGATGTCGATCCAGCCGCCAATGATGCCCTGGACCTCGCCCATGGAGTCGCGGTACGGAAGAATCCAATGGTAAATCGTGAGTTTTTTCCCGTGAACATGCAGGGTGCGGTCAAGGATCAGCGGTTGGCCTTCGGACACAACCCGCTGATAGTCGGCATGGTATTGAGCTGCCTCCGTTTCCAGGGCCATGTTCATTTGGGTGATGCTTTTACCAATCACGTCTTCACGCTTGACGTCGAACGTTTGCAGGTAGCTGTCGTTGCAGGTCTGCAGGAAGCCGTTGTGGTCGCGTACGTAGATCGGGTGCGGTGTTTCGTTGACCAGGGCACGCATGAACTCGAACTGGTCGCCAAGGGCGCGTTCGGCCAACTTGCGGTGCTTGATCTGGCGTTGCAGGTACCCGTTCCAGGCCAGGGAAATCAATAACAGCAGCCCGGTGCCGATGATGATCTGGGCAATCAGGCGGTGGTAATTGCGCCAGTAGCCATCGGAGGCCGCGTTGTAGCCGCGCCAACGGCTGTTGATCGCCGCCAGTTCATCCGGGGCGATGCTGAGCAGCGCCTTGTCGATGATCGAACTCAGCTCGGTGGCCCGACGGGACGTCGCCAACGCAAATGTAGCAGGCAGCGTGCCGATACTGGCGCTGATTTGCAGTTTGTCCTGGAACACCGGCGAGGACAGGAAGTAGTTGGCGACCACCAAAGGGCTCACCGCCCCGTCTACCTGGCCTTGTGTCAACAACTCCGATGCCTTGAAGGTGTCCCCGGTTTGCACCAGGTTGATCTGGGGGAACTCCTGCTGCAGGAACTTTTCCTGCGGGTTGCCCTGGGTGATTGCCAGGCGCTTGCCTTCCATTTGCTGAAGGCTTGCAGGCGCGCCTGCTTCTTTACGCGTCAGCAGTACGTAGGAGTTTTCCAGGTAGGGCCGGCTGAAGTTCAGTTGGGACTCGCGGCCGGCGCTGGGGGTGATTGCGCCGATGATATCGGCCGCGCCGGTATTGATCTGGTCGATCATGCTGGCAACGTCACGCACGTGTTGAATCTCGAAGCGCAGGCCCGTTCGCAGGCGGATCAATTCCAGCAGGTCGGCAGTGATGCCGCGGAAGTTTGCGTCGGTATCAAAGAACGTCAGTGGCGCAAGGGTTTCGTTGACGACCACCTTCACCACCGGGTGGTCCATCAGCCAGCGCTCTTCACGCAGGGTCAACTGCAACTTGCGGTCGCTCAACAGGATATCGCTGCCTGCGCTCCAGCGTTTGGCGATGCTGTCGCGTTCATAGGTCGACACGCCATCAAGCACCGAGTCGACGATGCTCAAGAGCAGGGGTTGATCCTTGCGCAGGGCGAAGCTGAACCCATGTGCCTCGTGCTTGCCGAAATTGGCCATCCGGATGTTCTTCAGATAGCCCTTGTTGATCATGTAGTGAGTTGAAATGGTATCGCCGAGAAATACATCCGCCTGGTCAAATGCAACCGCATTCAACGCGTTTTGATAGGACGGGTAGGCATGGATGGTCGCTTTCGGATAGAGCGCCTGTACTTCTTCCAGGGGCAGGTAGTGGTAGACGAGGCTCAGGCGCAGGCCGGCGAGGCCTTCGCCAAGCTTGCGGGTTTCCCCTTCACGGGTCACCAGCACGGGCTGGTCCACTGCGTAGGGCAGTGACAGGACGAGCTTGGGATTTACCGCTTCAAAACCATTGGATGATCCGAGAAAATCGATTTCGCCGTTTTCAAGGGCCTGGATCGCCGCCTCTCGCGTGGAATACCGCAGTACCGTCAGCGGCAGCGCCAGGGTCCGGGCCACCAGGCCTGCGTAATCGGCCGTCAGCCCTTCATAGTCGCGACCGCTGGAGGTGATATCGAACGGCGGGTAGTCTGGCGCCGAGGTGCCGAGTATCAATTCCCGCTTGTTTTGCAGCCACTGGCGTTGTGTTTTGTTCAGGGGAGTGTCCAGTTGGACAGCACCGGCACGCCCCAGCAGTGCATATTGCTCCGGCGCAGTGGGTGCGGCCGGTGCGGAAGTGCTGAGACACACACCGATACTTAATATGATTAGATAGTCCTTTATACGCCTGGGCATCCGATTTCTCACACTAGCGCGTTACGTTTTGCCATCTCGATAAGTTCTACCAAGGATTTGGCTTTTAATTTTTGCATGAGCCTTTTTTTGTAGGTGCTGACAGTTTTGTTACTAAGAAACATGCCTTTGGCTATTTCCTTGTTTGTCCGGCCTTGTGCAAACAGTTGCAATACCATGAGTTCGCGATCATTGACGACTTTGAACAGTTCAAGCTCTTCATTGACGTCTCCTTCATTGGAGTTTCCGCTGAGGGCTTGGCTTGGAAAGTAGTTGTAACCCGAAAGCACGGCCCTGATCGCACTGAGCAATTCACTCAAGTCGCCCTCCTTGCAGACGTAGCCATCTGCGCCGGAGCGCATGCACCGTGTGGCGAAGAGTTTGGGGGTCTGGGCGGTCAGGATCAGTGTCTTGGTCGGTGTGCTCATTGCGTTGAACCTGCACAAGACCTCCAAACCGTCGAGTTTCGGAATTCCGATGTCAAGAATGATGAGGTCCGGCTGGCACTCCTTGACCATTTGTATTGCGTCACAACCGTTGTCGGTTTCACCCACTACTTTATAACCTTCGTGTTCTAACAACATTCGAATGGCAAGTCGGATAACGGGGTGGTCGTCGATAATAAAAACTGAGTTCATGATGAAATTCCATACAAGCGCAAATAAAGTCGGCACATTAGCTCACATGGCAGTGAAGGAGGATGAACTGAACGTGGAACAAACGTAAAACAAGAATGTTCCTACATAAAATAAAGCAATGGATTACGCTCGATAGAGTCTTTGTTGTTTGGGTGTAAGAATTTTGCGTGGGTGGGATTGCACGGTAGTTGATAGCGCCAGAGCGGCTCTGCAATGCGCCGTTTTCGTAGGGGGTTGGGGTTTAATGTCCTACTTTTTGTTAAGCGTGCGAAGGTGGTGGGTCTATAAGCGCATTCAGTTCGTCGCGGTTCAACGGCTTGGACAAATAGCCGAGTAATGGAAAGTTGCGTTGCAAGGCCTGGGCCTTCAGGTTTTCCAGTTCGTTGACGGGTAAACCGCTGAGTAAGATGGCAGCTTTTATAAAGCCGCGCCGATTGGCTATTTCAATCAGCTCCAGCCCTGGCAAGTCCGGTAAACATTGGTCACAGAGCAGGATATCGAAGGGCGTTTCGGTTTGTGCCATCAGCCTCAGTGCCTGTTCGGCATTTTCAGCAAGGGCCAGGTGGTGGTAGCCATAGTTGTGCAGCAGGCATCGGGTGGCCAGCAATTGAAAGGGATGATCCTCCACCAGCAGGATACAAAGTTGTTTGAGCATGGGCTTTTCCATGGATATGGCATGTCTCGGGAAGCGGTCCACCACGACGTGCAGTCAGGCGCTGACGGGCCTGCCAGCTATCGGGCGCAGGAGTGTGTCGAAAGGCTGCGAGCAGGGCGCGCGATTATTCATCACGGGAGGGTCGAACCTCGATCAGGCCGCTCTGTTCCGTTCGTAGGGCGATTCTTTAAAGTAGCCCTGCCAGCCACGGCAGGGCCAAGGGTTATTGCGGGTTGGAGCGCCCGGTCATTTCCCGGGCCATCTCACTGGCGTAGCTGTCGGTCATGCCGGCGATGAAGTCGATCATGCGCAGGAACGAGGCGTGCAATGACCCCGAGGGGTCTGGGGCGCTATTGCCCAGCAGGTCGAGAATGCGCCGGTTCTTGAACGAAGGCGTGCGCCCGCCATGTTGTTCCAGGGCAGCGCCACAAAAAGCGTTCAAGAGAATTTCCAGCGTGGTGTAGGCGCCGATCTCATGCAGGGTCTTGCGCTTGTCCTGGAAGATTTTTTCGCGGGCCATGTCCTTGGCGTCCAGTACGCAGCGCTTGGCTGGGCCATGCATATGCTCCACCAAGTCGCCCGGCAGGGTGCCGGCCAGCAGCGCTTGCTGTTGTTCGACGAACGCCCGGGCCGCGGCGTTGGTCAGGTGTTCGATGGCCTTGCCCCGCAGAATCGCCAACTTGCGGCGCCGGGAGTCCAGCGGGCCGAGCTGCCGGTAGGTTTGCGGCAAGTCGTCGCCCACCAGGTCCAGCAGCAGTGACTCGACCTCGGCGTATTCCAGCAGCTCCATTTCCAAGCCGTCTTCGAGGTCGATCAACGCGTAGCAGATGTCGTCGGCGGCCTCCATCAGGTACACCAGCGGGTGCCGCGCCCAACGCTGTTCTTCCAGTTGCGGCAAGCCGAGTTTCTGGGCGATCTGCTCCAGAATCGGCAGCTCGCTCTGGTAGCAGCCGAACTTGTGTTTCTTGTAGCCCAAAGAGTCGGCGTGGCGGGCGGTCCAGGGGTATTTCAGGTAGGTGCCCAGGGTGGCGTAGGTCAGGCGGGTGCCACCGTCAAACTGGTGGTATTCCAGTTGGGTGAGTACCCGGAAGCCCTGGGCGTTGCCTTCGAAATTGAGGAAGTCATTGCGTTCGGCGCTGCTCATGTCATCCAGCCAGCCACGCCCCGCAGCCTGCTGGAACCAGTGCCGGATCGCGTCTTCACCCGAATGACCAAAAGGCGGATTGCCGATGTCGTGGGCCAGGCAGGCCGATTGCACCACCATGCCCAGGTCGCTGGGGTCGCACCAGTCGGGCAGGGCGCTGCGGATCGTTTCGCCCACGCGCATGCCCAGCGAGCGCCCCACGCAACTGACTTCCAGGGAATGGGTCAGCCGGGTGTGGATGTGATCGTTGCTGGACACCGGGTGCACTTGGGTCTTGCGGCCCAAGCGGCGAAACGCACCGGAAAAGATGATGCGGTCATGGTCTTTGTGAAACGGGCTGCGCCCAAGTTCTTCCGGGCTGTGCAGGGGTTTTCCGAGGCGTTCGCGGGTAAGCAGGGTGGGCCAATCCAAGGCGGGTACTCTCCGTGCGGTGAATGACGCCTCCCAGCTTCCCGGTTCGGCCGGGCCTTCGCAAGCGAAAAACTACAAGCCGGCGGCGTCGATATCGATTAACAGCAGGCGCTGGCCGTTATCAAAGAATTGCCCGGCCGTCAGGCAGTATTGGTTGGTGGTGGCATCGCGATAGGTCGATGACAGTGTCAGGCGCCGCTCCTCCCAGCCCTCGGCCAGCAAGTGATAAAAATACGGGCGCCAGGACCAGTTGTGTCCCAGGTAGCGGCTGTCGGCTTGCCAGGCACCCTGGTGCCACTCGAAGTTGGGCGTCAATTGCGTGCCATGCCGGTCGCACTGGTAAAAGCGCAGCAGCCAGGGAAACGCTGGCAATTGCGGCAGTTGGCTCAACGGTGCCCGCGCTTGCGCCCAGGTTTGCAGGATTTGCATCAGTTCTGCCAGTTGCCGGCGCAGCAGCATGATCCGCCCACGCTCGGCGAGCTTCTGCTGGACATAGTCGGTGCGCAACTGGGCGAAGCGCGGCACGAACGCGTCGGTGTCGAACCACTCCAGTTGGGCCTGGGCGAACAGGTAGCCCTGGACATAACGTGAACCACATTCCAGGGCGAAATTCAGTTGCACCTCGGTTTCCACGCCTTCGGCAATGATCCAGCAGCCAGTCTTTTCTGCCATTTGAGCCAGCGCCCGCACCACTTCACCACTGGGGCCGCCACGGGCGGCGGCTTGGAACAGGCGCATGTCCAACTTGAGGATGTCCGGTTGCAGTGCCAGCACCCGGTCCAGTTGCGAATACCCGGCGCCGAAGTCATCAATGGCGATCCGCGCTCCGGCCTCGCGGTAGCGCTCGACCACTTGCGCCAACCGCAGGATATCGCCGCCCAACTCAGTGATCTCGAACACGATGCGGCGCGGGTCGACGTTATGTACCTGTAATTGTTTAAGGCTCGGCAGGGCCTGGCCCGGGCGCAGGCGGGTGATCCAGCGGGGCGAGATATTCAGGCTGAGAAACCATTCCTCCGGTGCTTCGTGCAGGCGGCTCAGGGCATTGTCGCGGATCTGCCGGTCCAGGCGGCGCAGTGCCACGGAGGGTGTGCGCGGGTCGGCAAACAACGGGCCCACCGAGCGCAGTTCGCCATTCGCCTGGCGCAGGCGGCCCAAGGCTTCTACGCCGGCGATGCGGCCGGTGGCGGTGTCGATGAATGGCTGGAAGCAGGCGAGCGGTTGCTCGTCGATCACGGAGCCTCCTTAAAAGACCGAAATAAAAAAGGCCCGACCCTCGATGGAGAGGGCCGGGCCTGATCTGTTTGCAAGAATGCAGCCAGTGCGGCTCAATTTTTACGCGAAGCACCTTGCATGGCCAGTTTGATCAGCGGGATCAAACCGGCGCCAAGCCGTACAAGGCGGGTCATGGTGCCGATTCCGCCACCCTTGGCGCCTTTGCCGGTAAGAAAACCCAGCAGGGTCACCACGCCCACGCCCCAAAGGGGCGCGTGCTTGATGCCGAACCCGTCCTGCCAGCTCTGGCCCATGCTGCGCACCTTTTGCAGTGGCAGCATCAGTTGTTGGGACTCATGACGGATTTCCTGGCGGTGCATTTCCATGCGCAGGCGGATCAACGCCTTGCGCATTTCCCGCCGGGAAGTGTTGTGCGGCAATTCAGTCAGGCTCATGGCAGCAGGCGCTCCCGGTCGTTGGCCAGCTCTTCGAGGGTGGCGTGGAACGGCGTGGACTCATCGAACACCGCCGCCTTCAAGCGCAACCCGCAGAACGCTGCGGCCAGTATGTAGAACACGCAGAGGCTGATGATCCCGGTCAGGCGGTAGGTGTCCCACACCAGGATCATCACCAGCGCCGACAAACCCACCAGCAACAGCAAGGCAAACACCAGTGCCAGGCCTGCGAACAGCAGCAGGCTGACGGTGCGGGCTTTCTGTTCCTGCAACTCGATGCCAAACAGCTCGACGTGGCTGTGCAGCAAACCCAGGACAGCCGCGCCCAGGCGCCGCGAGGTAGAACTTGGGCCCGTGGACGAGCCGGATTCGCCGATAGACATAATTAGCGCCTTGTAGCCAGCAGGCCGATCAGAAAGCCCACGCCGGCCGCAATGCCAACGGACTGCCAAGGGTTGGCCTGGACATAATCTTCAGTGGCGTTAACCGCCGCCTGGCCGCGCTCACGCAGCGAGTCTTCGGTCAGTTGCAGGGTTTCACGGGCCTTGAGCAGGCTTTCGTGAATCTTGCTGCGCAATTCGTCTGCCTGGTCTCCGGCGAGGATCGCGGTGTCATCCAGCAGCTTCTCGGTATCGCTGACCAGGGTTTGAAAATCCGCCATCAATATTTCTTGAGCAGTCTTTGCCGTTTTGCTGGCCATGGTTATCTCCGTGAGTGGCTGGTCTGTTTACTTTTGGTTTCGAGTCACCGGCGCCGGTGAAGGTTCACTGCAATTGTCTGGTACAGCTTTTGCTTTGCCTTGGTGCGCAGGCCTTGGGCCTTGCGCTGAATCCGGGCGGTCGGGGCTCAAACCCTTAAAAACCTTACCCTAAATAACTAAAACTCGCGGAAAAACCCTGTCGTATTCTGCCTTTTGCAATGATTGCTGCGCTAAAGCGGTTCACGGCCTCAACAGAGGGTCGGGCCGCCAGTGCCAATTTAGTGCGCGTCATGAAGGTCATGAACTGCTTTGGTGCTTTTTCCTGCATGTGCAGGCCTGCCATTCTCCATGGAAAATTTGCAAAGCGCGGTGGACACCCTCGTCCACAGCTCCAACACGTTGTTTATTCTGATTGGTGCGGTCATGGTCCTGGCCATGCACGCCGGCTTTGCGTTCCTGGAAGTTGGCACCGTGCGTCAGAAGAACCAGGTCAATGCCCTGTCGAAAATCCTCAGCGACTTTGCCATCTCCACACTGGCCTATTTCTTTATAGGCTATTGGATCTCCTACGGCGTGACCTTCATGCAGCCGGCGGCGGTGATCAGCGCCGACCACGGTTATGGGCTGGTCAAGTTCTTCTTCCTGCTGACCTTTGCGGCGGCGATCCCGGCGATCATTTCCGGGGGGATTGCCGAGCGTGCACGTTTTGCTCCGCAACTGTGCGCCACCGCGTTGATCGTGGCGTTCATCTACCCGTTTTTCGAAGGCATGGTGTGGAACGGCAACTACGGCCTGCAAGCCTGGTTGCTGGCCACCTTCGGCGCCAGCTTCCATGACTTTGCCGGCAGCGTCGTGGTGCACGCCATGGGCGGCTGGCTGGCGCTGGCGGCGGTGCTGTTGCTGGGGCCGCGCCAGGGGCGTTATCGGGAAGGGCGCCTGGTGGCGTTCGCGCCGTCGAGCATTCCATTCCTGGCGTTGGGGTCGTGGATTTTGATCGTGGGCTGGTTTGGCTTCAACGTCATGAGCGCGCAAACCCTGTCCGGGGTCAGCGGGCTGGTGGCGGTCAATTCGCTGATGGCGATGGTCGGCGGCACGGTGGCGGCACTGGTGATCGGGCGTAACGACCCAGGCTTCTTGCACAACGGTCCGTTGGCCGGGCTGGTGGCGATCTGTGCCGGTTCCGACCTGATGCATCCGGTGGGCGCGCTGGTGACTGGCGTAGTGGCAGGTGGCCTGTTCGTCTGGTGCTTCATCGCGGCCCAGGACCGCTGGAAGATCGATGATGTGCTGGGTGTGTGGCCGCTGCACGGGCTGTGTGGCGTATGGGGCGGGATTGCCTGCGGGATCTTCGGCCAGACTGCCTTGGGCGGCTTGGGCGGCGTGAGTTTGATCAGCCAGTTGATCGGCACCGCGTTGGGCGTGGTGGTGGCGCTGGCCGGCGGCTTCCTCGTATACGGCGTGATCAAGCGCGTGTATGGCCTGCGCTTGAGTCAGGAAGAAGAGTATTACGGCGCCGATTTGTCGATTCACAAGATTGGCGCCGTCAGCCAGGATTGAGGGGCGAGTCACCCGGGTCCTTGTTGCAGCCATGTAGCAACTGGTACCGACCGTGGCGCACTTCATCCACACGCGCCTTCACCTGCTGGTGCGACAAACCCAGCAGGATCAGCGCGTGGGAGGCGAGCATCAGGCTCGACTCCAGCAACTCGGGCACCACTTCAGTGGCGCCGGCGGCTTTCAGCTCGGCCAACTGACTGTCGTCACGGGTACGCACCAGGATCGGCACGTGAGGGTTGACCCGCCGCGCTTCCTTGAGCACGGTCAGGGCGACGTCGCTGTTGTCCACCGCGATCACCACCAGGCGCGCACGTTCCAGGCCGACGGCGCTGAGAAGGGCGCCACGGCGGCAGTCGCCGTAATGCACCGCGCTGTCTGCGGTGGCCGCTTCCTGGACTCGCTCCGGGTCGTCATCCAGGGCAATGAACGGCTGCTGCTCTCGTTGCAGGAATCGCCCGATGGACTGGCCAACCCGGCCATAACCGCAAATCACCGCATGGCCGCGCAGCTCGGCGTTGAGGGCGGTTATCTCTTCAAGCTGCACTTGCTGGTTGGGCTTGCGGTGCAGGCGCAGGGCGATGCCGGGGGCGGCCCTGAGCAATAGCGGGGTCAGTAGCATCGAGCAGAAGGTGGCCGCGAGCAGCAACCCGCTGATTTCGGCGGGCATCAGGTGGCTTTGCTGCATTTGCGCCATCAAGGCAAAACAGAATTCACCGCCCTGGGCCAATGCCAGGCCACTGCGCCAGGCGGTTTCACCGTCGCTGCCGCGTAGCTGCACGAGTAGCGCCACGACACAGCCTTTGATCACCATCAGGGTGAGGGTGAGGCCAAGGATCAACAGGCTATGGCTGATGAACAGTTGCAGGTCGATCAGCATGCCGATGCTGACAAAAAACAGCCCCAGCAGGATGTCGCGAAACGGTCGGATATCGGCTTCGATCTGATGGCGGTAATGGCTTTCGCCCAGCAGCATGCCGGCGAGAAACGCGCCGAGGGCCGGGGACAAACCCAGCAAATGCGTCAGCCAGGCGGTGAGCAGCACAATCACCAGTGCCAGCAGCACGAACAACTCGGCCGAGTGGGACGCCGCCACCTCGCGGAACAATCGCGGCAGCAACCAGCGGCTCGCCAGCAGCAGGCCGAGGAATAGCACCACGGTCTTGCCCAGGGTTTGTGGCAATGCCCAATACCAGGCTTGCTCGCTGTTGCCGGCGAACACCGGCACCAGGGTCAGCAGCAATACCGCCACCACATCCTGAAACAGCAGTACCCCGATCGCATTCTGGCCATGGCTGCTGAAGATTTCCCCGAGGCTGGTCAACTCCTTGCTGACGATCGCAGTGGACGACAACGCCAGGCCGGCGCCGAGCAGCAGCGCGGTAGCCGGCGACAGGCCGCACAGCGCCAGCAGGCCGCCCAGCAGCAACCCGCAACACAGCACTTGCAGGCTGCCCAGGCCAAACACCACCCGGCGCAGGCTGAACATTTTGCTCAGGGAAAACTCCAGGCCCAGGGAAAACAGCAGGAACACCACGCCCAACTCGGCGAGGTCTGGCAGCTCTTCGCTGTCATTCACCCAGTCGAGGGCGGTTGGGCCTACCGCCAGGCCAACACACAGATAGCCCAGCACCGGTGGCAGTTGCAGGCGGCGAAACAGCGCAATCACCACCAGGGAGGAGGCCAGGATAATCAGCAGGTTGGCAAACACGCGCAGCTCCATTGCAGGTATTACGGGAAAAAAGTCGCGAGAATCGCTGAATCAGTTATAGGCCATGGTGACCTGGGTCAGGCTTTTGCAGTGCCCCGACGCTGTTAGAATAGGCACCTGATTCTTCCCGGACCCTTTGCCATGCTTCCTGAATGTCAGTTGTTCGGCACCCTGGGCTGCCATCTGTGTGAATTTGCCGAAGCCGAAATAATGCCGTTGGTCGAACACGGCCTGTTGGTGGAGTTGGTGGATATCGCCGATTCCGAAGCCCTGTTCGAAGCCTACGGCCTGCGGATTCCGGTGCTGCGCCGGGTGGACACGGGCGCCGAGCTGGAGTGGCCGTTCGATGAAGCGCAGGTGGTGAGCTTTCTGCGCTAGCACTCGGCGATGGCGGCTTCCCGATTATTCGGTTACTGTATGTTTGTACAGCGATTGAATGAGAGGGAACGCCCGTGGTGAATGTTGAACAACTGAAAAGCAGCGTCAATCGCATGTCCGCCGACGTCGTGCGCGATGCGGTGAACGAGCTGCGCCTCGATGGCCTGGTCACGGAAGGCAAGACGCCGTTTAACAAAGTGCATTTCAATACCTGCTTTGCCGAGATCGAAGCGCTGTTCCAGCGTGCCGGTTATCACAAGCAGCTGGACGTAGTGGGTTATCAGGGTTTGCTGTACGCGCTTTACGACCCAGGCCGCTGGGAAGCGGTGGACGTGCTGCGCTGGCTCAAGGAGTTCACCGAGGCGGCCAGTGTGTCACCGGTGCTGCGCGCGGAATTGGCCAAGGCTTGAATCTGTGCTGGGCCTGATCCGGCCGCATGCGGGATAATGCGCGTCTGTATTGCCACGTTTTGAGCCTGCCCATGTCCGTTTTTTCCGCTGCCCAGCATCAAGCCAGCACCTTGTACCTGCCGCCGGGCGCCTGGGCCACCGTGCTGGATTGCCTGTGCGAGCATTTCCAGGCCATCAGCCGTGAGCAATGGCTGGACCGCATCGCCCGGGGCCGGGTGCTGGACATCAACGGCGCACCGATCAATCAAGGCCTGGCCTACCGCGAAGGCCTGTGTATCTACTACTTTCGCGAAGTGCCCAACGAAAAAGTGATCCCGGTGCAGGAGACGATCCTGTACGCCGATGAGCACTTGGTGGTGGCAGACAAGCCGCATTTCCTGCCGGTAACGCCCGCTGGTGAATACGTCGAACAAACGCTGTTGCGCCGCTTGATTCGTCGCCTGGACAATCCGGCCCTGGTGCCGCTGCATCGCATCGACCGGCACACGGCGGGGCTGGTGCTGTTTTCGGCAAATCCGCAGACGCGTTCGGCGTATCAACAGCTGTTTCCCACGCGCAAGATCGACAAGTTCTACGAAGCTATCGCCCCGGCGTTGCCCGGGCTGACTTTCCCGTTGGTGCATAAAAGCCGGCTGGTAGATGGCGAGCCGTTCTTTCGCATGCAGGAAGGCGAGGGTGCGAGTAACACCGAGACGGCGGTGGAGGTACGGGAAAAGAACGGCGACTTGTGGCGCTACGGCCTGTTTCCGGTCACCGGCAAGAAGCACCAGCTGCGGGTGCACATGACGGCGTTGGGCGCGAGTATCTGCAACGACCCGTTCTACCCCGATGTCATCAAGGATGCCGAGGACGACTACGCCAACCCGCTCAAGCTGCTGGCCCAGGGCGTGCGGTTTATCGACCCGGTCACCGGCCTTGCGCGCAGCTTTCGCAGCCAGATCAGTTTGCACTGGTAAACCCCAGGAACGAGAAAGCCCGCATTACGCGGGCTTTTTCGTATCTGGCGTTAAGACTTACAGGTCTTTAACGGTGCGAACCTGATCCTTGTTGATCTGGGTGCGCTTGCCATCCAGCTGTTCAAATTCGTAGAAGCCGGTGGACTTGTCGAATTTAGGAGTGTCGACGGCCTGGATTTCGCGACCGTCATTCAGGGTGATCACTGTAGGCGAGGCGCAACCGGCAAGGGTAGCGAGGCCCAGTGCAAGCATGAGAGCGGCGATGGTCCGTTGAGTCATGAGTTTGTCTCCGAGAGAATGCTTTTTTAATTACTGACCTTGTGACGTGTGCAACGTCGGCAAAGTTCCTTGTTCGACGTTCATTCTGACACGCTGGGCGGGCGGTGCAACAACTGCGGTGTATTGAAGTTGGCCAGGCGCGGATCGTCGGCGGGGCAATCCACGGCCTTGGCACCCAGCGCCTGCATGATCTGGCGCGGGCTGCGCTCGCCGGCATCCCAGGCTTGTTCGAAGGGCTCACGCAGCAGCGTCGGTATGACGCAGAGCAGTGGTTCCCAAAAATTGCCGTGGCGCACCATCACGGGCAGCAATGGGTTCTGCTGCGCCGTATTGCGCAGGTCAGCGAGCAATCGCTCATCGATTTGCGGCACATCGCACGGCAATACCAGCAGATGCCCATGCCGCGCCACCGCCAGTCCTGCACGGATGCCAGCCAGGGGGCCGGGGAAATCCGGGCTGTCATCGCCGACCAATTGATCGGCGTAGGCCGCGTACTGCACCTGGTTGCGGTTGCAGGAGATGATCAGGTCATCGGTCAACGGCCGCACCAGGCGATGCAGATGTGCGATCAGCGGCTGCCCGTGCCAGTCGAGCAGGCCCTTGTCGAGGCCGCCCATGCGCTGGCCACGGCCGCCGGCCAGCAACAGCACGGAGCAGGGCAGTGGGGAAGAATGGCGTGGCATGACGGCTCCTGCGGGCAGTGAAATAGGGGGCTGTGATATAACATCGGGCTGTTCCTTCGACAACCGGACCGAGCCATGAAAGCCAAGGCTGATGCGCCCTTTGTACCCCTGAATATCGCTGTATTGACGGTCAGTGACACCCGTACCCTGGAAACCGACACCTCGGGCCAGGTCTTCGTCGACCGGCTGACCGCCGCCGGCCATCTGTTGGCCGAGCGCGTGCTGCTTAAAGATGACCTGTACAAAATCCGTGCGCAAGTGGCGCACTGGATCGCCGAAGACGTGGTGCAAGTGGTGTTGATCACCGGCGGCACCGGCTTCACCGGCCGCGACAGCACACCGGAGGCCGTGAGCTGCCTGCTGGACAAGCAGGTGGACGGTTTCGGCGAGCTGTTCCGGCAAATCTCCGTGGCCGATATCGGCACCTCCACCGTTCAGTCCCGTGCCCTGGCCGGCCTGGCCAACGGCACACTGGTGTGCTGCTTGCCGGGCTCCACCAACGCGGTGCGCACCGGTTGGGACGGGATTCTCGCCGAGCAACTGGATAACCGTCACCGCCCGTGCAACTTCGTTCCGCACCTGAAGCAGGCCGAACCCTGTGAATCCCGTGGATAAGCCGGGCAAGACCGGCGCGTTGATGCCGGTGGAAGACGCCCTCGAACACCTGCTGGCGATGGCCGAGGCAGCCCCCATTCGCGAGCAGGAAACCTTGCCGCTGGCTGAGTGTGATGGCCGGGTGTTGGCGCAGGCGTTGGTGTCGACCCTGGACTTGCCGCCTTGGCCCAACAGCGCCATGGACGGCTACGCCTTGCGTCTGGCGGACTGGACCGGCGAGCCACTGGTGGTCAGCCAGCGCATTTTTGCCGGCACGGCGCCGCAGCCTTTGGCCGCTGGCACCTGTGCACGCATCTTCACCGGTGCCCCGGTGCCGCAAGGCGCGGACTGCGTGGAGATGCAAGAAAACGCTGTGGTCCATGCCGATCAGCGCGTGAGCTTTACAGAGGCGTTGCAGGTGGACCAGAACATCCGTCCCCAAGGCCAGGAAACCACCGTCGGCGAGCTGGTGTTGCCCGTAGGTACACGCCTGGGCCCGATTGAGCTGGGCCTGGCGGCTTCACTGGGTCGTGATCGCCTGGAGGTGGTGCGGCGCGCCCGCGTGGCCGTGTTGTCCACTGGCGACGAGTTGATCGAGCCGGGCCTGCCGCTGGGCCCAGGGCAGATCTACAACAGTAATCGCCGGGTGCTGTGCAGTTGGCTGGAGCGCCTGGGCTGCGAAGTGGTGGACGCCGGGATCCTGCCGGATGACCTGGAGCAAACCCGCGAGCGCCTGGGCGCATTGGGTTCAGTTGACCTGATTCTGTCCACTGGCGGTGTGTCGGTGGGTGAGGCGGACTTCCTCGGGATTGCCCTGCGCGTAGAAGGTGAGCTGGCGCTGTGGAAGCTGGCAATCAAGCCGGGCAAGCCGCTGACATTCGGGCATTTCCGTGGCGTACCGGTGATCGGTTTGCCGGGTAACCCCGCGTCGACGCTGGTGACTTTTGCGTTGCTGGCGCGGCCTTACCTGTTGCGCCGCCAGGGCGTGCAGGACGTGGCGCCGTTGCGCATTGAAGTGCCGGTGGGGTTTGTGTGGGCCAAGCCGGGCAATCGCCGCGAGTACCTGCGCGGTCGGTTGGAGCAGGGCAAGGCGATCATCTACCGCAACCAGAGCTCGGGTGTGCTGCGCAGTGCGGCGTGGGCCGAGGGCTTGGTGGAAGTGCTGGAAGGGACCACGCTGGAAATCGGTGACCGGGTCAACTTCATTCCGCTGAGCGAAGTGTTGAACTGAGCCGGTCTATCAAACAATGAAGATCAACTGTGGGAGCTGGCTTGCCTGCGATAGCGGTGGGCCAGCCAACATACCTGTTGACTGTGCCGACGCCATCGCGGGCAAGCCCGGCTCCTACAGTTGATGGGTGTCAGCCTGCCAGTTATGGCAAATCGCGACTCGCGTAAAACGCACTCAACACCTTCACCAGGTGCGCCAGGTCGTGGCTGCCGCACAGCTCGCGAATCGAGTGCATGGCAAACGTCGGCAAGCCGATGTCCACGGTGCGCACGCCCAGGTGGCTGGCGGTGATCGGGCCGATGGTCGAGCCGCAACCCATATCGCTGCGTACCACAAAGCTCTGCACCGGTACTTCTTCGGCCATGCACAGGTGGCGGAAGAACCCGGCGGTTTCGCTGTTGGTGGCGTAGCGCTGGTTGCTGTTGACCTTGATCACCGGGCCCGCATTCAGTTTCGGGCCGTGGTTGGCGTCGTGCTTTTCCGCATAGTTGGGATGCACGCCGTGGGCGTTGTCGGCAGACACCAGCAGCGACTTCTGGATGGTGCGTACGAATTCATCGCCTTCAGGCAGCAGGCGGCGCAGGGTCTGCTCCAGCATCGGGCCGTCGGCACCGCAGGCGGAGCACGAGCCGACTTCTTCGTGGTCGTTGCACACCAGTACGCAGGTTTCGTCGGTTTCGGCGGTGAGCAAGGCTTGCAGGCCGGCGTAGCACGACAGCAGGTTGTCGAGGCGGGCGCCGGCGATAAAGTCGCCATTGAGGCCGATCACTGCGGCGCTCTGGGTGTCGTAGAAGCTCAACTCATAGTCGAGCACCACGTCGGCGTTCAAACCGTGTTCACGGGCCAACTGCTCGGTGAGTACCGCGCGAAAGTCCACGCGCTCGTCACCGGCAAACTGCGCGAGGATCGGCGGCAGTTCGGTCTGGGCATTGATCGCCCAGCCCTGGTTGGCTTCACGGTTCAGGTGAATGGCCAGGTTGGGGATGATCGCGATGGGCAGCTTGAAGTCGATCAGTTGGCTTTCGACCTTGCCATCGCGGCGGAAGGTAACGCGGCCGGCCAGGGACAGGTCGCGGTCGAACCACGGTGCCAGCAGCGCGCCGCCGTACACTTCCACACCCAGTTGCCAGAAACCCTGGCGTTGCAGCTCCGGCTGTGGCTTGACCCGCAGGCACGGGCTGTCGGTGTGGGCGCCGACCAAGCGAATACCGCCTTGCAGCGGCGAGTGGCGGCCGAGCTTGAAGGCGATGATCGAGGAGTCGTTGCGGGTCACGTAATAGCGCCCGTTGGCCTCGGTGGTCCAGGTCTCGCGCTCGTCAAGACGCTGGAAACCGGCCGCTTCCAGGCGCTGCGCCAGGGCGGCGGTAGCATGAAACGGGGTAGGGGAGGCCTTGAGGAAGTCGATCAGGCCTTGGTTCAACTCTTCGCGCATAAGTAGCTCCAGACAGCAATGGCGCGAGTTTACCGTATTGGCTCAGAATTTGGAGGGAAGCTGCTTTCTTGAGACGGGCACAAAACCCATGTGGGAGCTGGCTTGCCTGCGATAGCGGTCTGCCAGTAACCAATAGGGGGCTGACACACCGTTATCGCAGGCAAGCCAGCTCCCACATTTGATCGGTTTTGCAGCTTAAAACGGCGCGGGGCACTCGAAGCGCAAACGCTCGCCGCTCTGGGGATGGGTGAAGCTCAACATGCTGGCGTGCAGGCACAGGCGTGGCCAGGCTGCCAGTGCCTGTTCATGGGCGTACAAGCCATCGCCCAGCAACGGGTGACCAATGGACAGCATGTGCACACGCAGTTGATGCGAGCGGCCGGTAATCGGCGTCAACTCAACCCGGCACCACTCCCCGCAACGCTCCAGGACTTTCCAGAAGGTCAACGCGTTCTTGCCGAACTCATGGTCCACCACGTGCCGTGGCTTGGTGGGCGGGTCGTAGCGCAGTGGCAAGTCGATGCTGCCGCTGTCCAGTTCCGGTTGGCCCCAGCACAGCGCGGTGTAGGCCTTTTCGGTTTCCCGGTCGTGGAACTGACGAGACAGTTCACGGTGGCTATCGGCGTCACGGGCCAGCAGGATGATGCCCGACGTTTCCCAGTCCAGCCGGTGGACGATGCGGGCTTCGGGGTAGCCGTTTTCCTGCAGGCGGGTGATCAGGCAGTCCTTGTTGTCGTCGGCGCGACCGGGCACCGACAGCAGCAGGGTAGGCTTGTTCACCACCAGGACAGCAGCGTCCTGATGAAGGATATGGACATTGGACAACGGCATTAAAACAGCCTCGTAACAAACGCCAACGGCGGCTCGCTTACCCGGCCCCATGAGGGGTGCCAGATAACCGAGCCGCCGTGGCGACCGCCTGTTCGATCAACGATCAGGCAGGGTGATATTGAGTTCCAGAATCGAGCAGCTGCCGTCATTTTCCAGGGCGACATGCACGTCATCGTTGCCGATATTGACGTACTTGCGGATCACCTCAACCAGTTCTTTCTGCAAGGCTGGCAGGTAATCCGGGGTGCTGCGTTGGCCGCGTTCGTGCGCCACGATGATCTGTAGACGCTCTTTCGCTACCGACGCGGTACTTGGCTTTTTGTTGGCGCGAAAGAAGTCGAGAAATTTCATTGTTTAGTTGCCTCCAAAGATACGCTCGAAGAATCCCTTCTTCGCTACATCGAGGAAGCGATGTTCCACGGTTTTGCCCAGCAAGCGATCAACCGCATCGCTGTACGCTTGGCCGGCGTCGCTCTGGTCGTCGAGAATCACCGGCACGCCCTGGTTGGACGCCTTGAGCACGGCCTGGGATTCCGGGATCACGCCCAGCAGGGTCACGGCCAGGATGTCCTTGACGTCTTCAACGCCGAGCATCTCGCCCTTGCTCACGCGCTCAGGGTTGTAGCGGGTCAACAGCAGGTGTTCCTTGATCGGCTCTTCGCCTTTCTCGGCGCGCTGGGACTTGCTGGCCAGCAGGCCGAGCATGCGGTCCGAGTCACGTACCGAGGACACTTCAGGGTTGGTCACGACGATGGCCTCGTCGGCGAAGTACATCGCCAGGTGAGCACCGGTCTCGATACCTGCCGGGGAATCGCACACCACGTATTCGAAGGTTTCCTTCAG
The DNA here is from genome assembly GCF_055409485.1 of Pseudomonas sp. A125. Lineage (NCBI taxonomy): Bacteria > Pseudomonadati > Pseudomonadota > Gammaproteobacteria > Pseudomonadales > Pseudomonadaceae > Pseudomonas > Pseudomonas sp. A125. Next base: position 82,693 of record NZ_JBUZVP010000001.1, on the reverse strand, counting down.
TTCGGCGAGGACCTTGCCCACGCCTTCCTTGGTCAGCGCTTCTTTGTCGCGGGTCTGGCTGGCGGCCAGTACATACAGGTTCTCAAGGCGCTTGTCCTTGATCAGGGCCTGTTGCAGGTTGGCTTCGCCGTTGACGACGTTGACGAAGTCGTACACCACGCGGCGTTCGCAGCCCATGATCAGGTCGAGGTTACGCAAACCGACGTCGAAGTCGACGATGACTGTCTTGTGGCCGCGCAGAGCGAGGCCGGTACCGATAGCGGCGCTGGTGGTGGTCTTACCCACACCACCCTTGCCGGATGTAACCACGAGAATCTTGGCCAAGGTGTTTCACCCCTAAGGAAAAAGGACTTTTTAGTCCCTGAAAAACATCTCTTGAAACTCGCTGCAGGCGGACAGCTTTTGTAGGAAAAAGCACGGCTCGCCTAGGCAAACCCCAACTTCAAATTGTTCCTACACAAGTTTTGCCGTTTTCGCTGTGCTATCAGAGTCCAGAGATGCTTGGAAAATGCGGCAGTATCCGTTAAAGACGAACGATGTTCAACACATCGCCCGACAGGCTGACTTGTACCCCGGCCCCCCACAGCGGATCGCGGCGCAAATCTTCCGAAACCTTGTACTGGCCTGCGATGGACACTAGTTCAGCGGTCAACTGCTGGCAAAAAATACGGGCCTTGGTGTCACCTTTTATGCCGGCCAGTGCACGGCCACGCATGGGGCCGTATACATGGATGTTTCCATCGGCGAGAAGTTCCGCCCCCGGGCTGACCGGGGCGATGACGACAAGGTCGCCACCCTGGGCGTAAATCTGCTGCCCGCCCCGTACGGGCGAGGTGATGATCTTGGTAGGCTTGATCGTCGGCTCCGGCGGTTTCTCCGGCTTTTTCTTCTCTTCGCCGACCAACGGGTCCAGCGGACGTTCCCGTGCACCGGACGGCGGCAGTACTGGCAGTTCAATGGCGATTGCCGCAGCAATGTCTTCGATACGGCTGGCACGAATCGCCAGGGTGCGCAGGCCATGCTGGCGGCACACACGCATCAACCCAGGCAGGTCGACCGCGCCCTGGCCGGCCGGGAGTTTGTCCAGGGCCAGCACCAGCGGCGCATTGTTGAAGAAGTTCGGCGCGAGGGCGACCTTGGCGGCGAGCTGGCGGTCCAGGGCATCAAGGTCATTGCGGGCCAGTTCCAGCACGGTAATGGCGAGCATGCTGCCCTTCAGCTGGAACACGGGATCTTGGTCTAGCGGTTCGGTTTGGCTCATGGTCGGCAAAGCGGCTTGTCACGAAAAGTGTCGAGACTTATAACGAGAACATCCGCTAGCCGCAAGCCGGGTCGAACCGTTGTAGAATGCGCGGCCGTTGTCTTTACCGGAATCTTTAATGGATCGCCCGCGTTTTCGAGCTGAATTTTTTCATCCGCGTTTCTGGCTGTTATGGCTGGGACTCGGTTTGCTATGGCTGATTGTGCAGTTGCCATACCGGGCTTTACTGGGGATTGGCCGTGCCTTGGGTACGGGAATGTACCGGGTGGCCGGTGAACGTCGACGCATTGCCGCGCGAAACCTGGAACTGTGCTTCCCGGAAAAATCCGCCAAAGAGCGTAAACATTTGCTCAAGGAAAACTTTGCCTCCACCGGCATCGCCTTCTTCGAGATGGCCATGAGCTGGTGGTGGTCCAAGCCGCGCCTGGCGCGCCTGGCGCACGTAGAAGGGCTGGAGCACCTCAAGCAGGCGCAACTGGAAGGCAAGGGCGTGATTCTCATGGCCCTGCATTTCACCACGCTGGAAATTGGCGCCGCCTTGCTGGGGCAAAAACACACCATCGACGGCATGTACCGCGAACACGGCAACCCGTTGTTCGATTACATCCAGCGCCGTGGCCGCGAGCGACACAACCTCGATTCCCTGGCCGTTGAGCGTGAAGACGTGCGCGGCATGCTCAAGCTGCTGCGGGCCGGCCGTGCCATCTGGTACGCACCAGACCAGGACTACGGCGCCAAGCAAAGTATCTTCGTGCCCTTGTTCGGTATTCAGGCGGCGACCGTGCCGGCTACCAGCAAGTTCGCCCGCCTGGGCAGGGCGCTGGTGGTGCCGTTCACTCAGCAGCGCCTGGCCGATGGCAGTGGCTATCGCCTGGTAATCCACCCGCCGCTGACCGACTTCCCAGGTGAAACCGACGAGGTTGATTGCCTGCGCATCAACCAGTGGGTCGAAGCCTCCGTGCGCGAATGCCCTGAGCAATACCTGTGGACCCACCGCCGCTTCAAGAGCCGGCCGCCGGGTGAGCCCAAGCTGTATGAGAAACGCCGTCGTTGATCTGAAGTCCCAAAGCACCCTGGAGTGATGCGATGCGCCCAGCTGAACCGGTCACAGGCTTGATTCTTTCCGGCGGCGGGGCGCGAGCCGCCTATCAGGTGGGGGTATTGGCGGCGATTGCCGAGTTGTTGCCGCCGGGCGCAGCCAACCCGTTCCCGGTGATTGTCGGCACTTCGGCCGGGGCGATCAATGCGGTCAGCCTGGCCAGCGGCGCCATGGATTTTACCGCCGCCATCGCGCGCCTGACCGCCTTCTGGCAGGGCTTTCGCAGCCACCTGGTGCTGCGCAGCGATTGGCCCGGGGTGATCAGCCAGGCCAGTCGATTCCTTATCCACAGCCTGCTGGGGCTGGGCGCACAGGTGCCGGTGGCGCTGCTCAACAGTTCGCCGCTGCGCGACTTGTTGCGCGACAAACTGCACCTGGAGGGCATCAACGAGGCGATTCGCCAGAAGCACCTGCATGCGGTGGCCGTTACCGCGTTTGGTTACGAGTCTGGGCAAGCCGTGACCTTCTACCAGGGCGGCGGCACCATTGATGCGTGGCTGCGGCATCGGCGTATCGGCATTCCCACCCAATTGACCGTCGAACACCTGCTGGCCAGTTCGGCGATTCCGTTGCTGTTTGCGCCGGTCAAACTCGGCCAGGAATATTTTGGCGACGGTGCGGTGCGCCAGTCGGCGCCCATCAGCCCTGCGTTGCACCTGGGCGCCAGCCGGGTGCTGGTGGTGGGTGTCAGTGGCAACCCGCGCGGTAACGATCCGACGAACCCGACCCGCACGTTTACCGGCCAGGAGCCGACGCTGGCGCAAATTGGTGGGCACATGCTCAACAGCACGTTCATCGACAGCCTGGAAGGCGATATCGAATTGCTGGAGCGCTTGAACCAGTTCAGCCATGTGTTGCCGGCCAATGCGGCGATACAGGGTTTGGCGCCGGTGGAAGTGTTGGTGATTGCGCCAAGCCAGCCGATCGACGAAATCGCGGCGCGTCACCGTCAGGAATTGCCGGCAGCACTGCGCCTGTTCCTGCGCGGGCCGGGGGCGACCAAGCCCAGCGCCGAGGCGCTCAACAGGCAGATCGAAGCGATCACCCCACCCAGAAAGGCCGGGTACGACCGGCGCAGGCCGTAGTTCAAACTGTTGCTGATCATCAGCAAAGACAGGGGGCCGGGGATCAGGATCACCACCAGCGCAGCGCCGCTGAACAGCAGCCAGGTTTCCAGACTCATTGCATTCCTCCATTCGTACAAAAGCCCCACCCGACGGGGTGAGGCGGGGTGAAGCGGGTTGGCCTACAGGAACGCGAACTTGGCGATGAAAATCGCGCAGAGCACCCACAGGCTGATGGAAATTTCCTTGTGTTTACCAGTGCCGGCCTTCAGTGCCACGTAGGTGATAAACCCCAGGGCGATGCCGTCGGCGACCGAAAAAGTCAGGGGCATCATGATTGCGGTGACGATCGCCGGAATGCTGTCGGTGGCGTCGTCCCAGTTGATATGGGCCATGCCGCTCATCATCAGCATGGCCACGTAGATCAACGCGCCTGCGGTGGCGTAAGCCGGAATCATGCCAGCCAGCGGGGCAAAAAACATCGCTGCGACAAACAGCACGCCCACGGTGACGGCGGTCAGCCCGGTACGCCCGCCGGCCGCAACCCCGGCGGCACTTTCCACGTAGCTGGTCACTGGCGGTACGCCGACCATCGCACCAAACACGCTCGAAGCACTGTCGGCTTTCAGGGCACGGGAGAGGTTTTCGATCTTGCCGTCGGCATTCACCAGGCCGGCACGCTGGGCCACGCCCATCAAGGTGCCGGCGGTGTCGAACATGTGCACAAACAGGAAGGCGAATACCACGCTGATCATGCTGACGTTGAACACGCCCATCACGTCCATCGCCATCCAGGTCGGCGCCAGGCTTGGTGGGGTGGCCATGATGCCGTGGTATTCCACCAGGCCCAGGCCCCAGCCGGCGAGGGTCACGGCGATGATGCTGATCAGGATCGCGCCGAATACCCGGTGGTAGCTGAGGATCGCAATCAACAAAAAGCAGATGGCTGCCAGCAGCGGCGCGGGCTCATGCAGGGAGCCGAGCTTGATCAGGGTGGCCGGGCTTTGCACGATGATGCCGGCGGTTTTCAGGCCGATCACCCCGAGAAACAACCCCACACCCGCGCCCATGGCGTGGCGCAGGCTCACCGGAATGCTGTTGAGCAGCCACTCACGGATGCGCGAGAGCGTCAGGATCATGAACAACACCCCGGAGATAAACACCGCACCCAGCGCGGTCTCCCAGTGGTAGCCCATGGTGCCGACCACGGTGTAGGTGAAGAATGCGTTCAGGCCCATGCCCGGCGCCAGGCCGACTGGCCAGTTGGCGTAGAGGCCCATCAACAGGCAGCCCAGCGCTGCAGCAATACAAGTGGCGACAAACGCGGCACCGTGGTCAATCCCGGCGTCGGCCATGATGTTGGGGTTGACGAAGATGATGTAGGCCATGGTGATAAAGGTCGTGAGGCCAGCGATCAGCTCGGTCTTCACTGTGGTGCCATGCAAGCGCAGTTTAAACAGGCGTTCCAGCCAACCGTTGTGGGTTGGCGAGAGGTCGAGCGTAGGGGCTTCGGATTTGCGGCTTTCCACAGCAAGTACTCCTCAAGAGTTTTATTGTTATTTCCAGCGCCGGACACATGAGTGGGCAGCAGCGCTTTGAGGTACCAGCGGGTTTTGTTGACCATTGGGTCAGGAACTCGCACGAAGCGAATTATGCTTTTGTATACAAATAAAGCAAATAATGTTTTCTATTTTGTGTGCGAAAAGGATGAAAGGCAACTCAGGATTGGCCACCGAGTGCCTTGTTCACTGCCAGCCAACCCTCTACCGCTGTCTCGCCCGCCTCGGCAAATGCCCGTTGCAGCAGTTTTACCTGCTCGCGCCGCAGGGATAGTTCAAAGCGCTGGCCTTCCTCGGTCAATTCCAGCAAACGCTTACGCTTGTCGGTCTCGGAGGCCACGCTGTCCACCAGGTGCATTTCCTGCAATTGGCGTAGGGGCATGTTCAGCGCCTGCTTGCTCACGCCGAGCAGTTCCAGCAGTTCCTTGACGCTCAAGGCCGGGTAGCGCGCGATAAAAAACACGATACGTTGATGCACCCGGCTCAAGCCCCGGCGCTCAAGCATTTCATCGGCCTTGGCGGTGAACGCCTGGTAGCCGAAGAAGAACGCTTCCATGGCGATTTGCTGGCTGGTCTGGTTTTTAAGGTCAAGCATATTGACGTATCTGCCCAAGTCGTCGTAATTTCGGTCAACCAGTTTGACGTATTTTCCTCAGGCTTTGCTACCGGTGACCCTTATGGCCTTCTCAGAACGTGTTTCGCGCCTTAAAAGCTCCTTGATCCGTGAAATTCTCGCCGCGGCGCAAAAACCGCAGGTGATGTCTTTTGCCGGTGGCCTTCCGGCCGAAGTCATGTTGCCCAAGCTGGATTGGACGGGCATGCCGCTGAACATTGGCCAGTACGGCATGAGCGAAGGCGAGCCGCAGTTACGTGAGTTACTGGCGGCCGAGGCGCGGGTGCTGGGCATCCCGTGCCAGGCCAGTCAGGTGATGGTGGTTAGCGGTTCCCAGCAAACCCTGGACCTGGCAGCCAAGCTGTACATCGACAAGGGCACCAAAGTGTTGCTGGAAGGCCCGACCTACTTGGCGGCATTGCAGATATTCCAGCTGTTCGGTGCCGATTGCCTGACTGTGCAGCTTGAAGCCGACGGTCCGGACCTGAAGGCGCTGCGCAACAGCCTTGAGCAGCATCGTCCGTCGTTCGTCTACCTGATCCCGACGTTCCAGAATCCCTCCGCGGTGCGCTACAGCGAAGCCAAGCGCGAGGCGGTGGCCGCGCTGCTGGACGAGTTCGGCGTGACCTTGATCGAAGATGAACCCTACCGCGAACTGACCTTCGACGGCGCCAGCGCGCAACCCATCGTCAGCCGTCTGAAAAAGGCCAGCTGGATCTACACCGGCACCGTCTCCAAAACCTTGTTGCCGGGCCTTCGGGTCGGTTATCTGATCGCCAGCCCCGACCTGTTCCCGTACCTGCTCAAGCTCAAGCAGTCGGCCGACCTGCACACCAACCGCGTTGGCCAGTGGCAGGCAATGCAGTGGCTCGGTACCGAGAAATATCAGCATCACCTGGTCGAACTGCGCAGTTTCTACCGAGGCCGACGCGACGCATTCCAGGCTGCACTGGAGCGGCATTTCAGCGACCTGGCCGACTGGCAAATACCCCAGGGCGGATTATTCTTCTGGCTGACCTTGAAACAGCCGTTCGACACCCGCACCTTGTTGGCACCTGCGCTCGACCAGGACATCGCGTTCATGCCCGGTGAACCGTTCTTTTCCGAGCCGGACAACCATCACGGTCACTTGCGGCTCAATTTCAGCCATATCGACCCGGCGCGCCTGGACGAAGGTCTCAAGCGTCTCGCTGCGGTGGTCCATCAAGCACAGCACGCGCAAGCGGCATAAGGGGAGCCCCATGTACAAGGTCTACGGCGATTACAAATCGGGCAACTGCTACAAGGTCAAACTCATGCTCAACCTGTTGGGCATCGAATACCAGTGGATCGACGTCGATATCCTTAAGGGCGACACCCAGACCGCCGAGTTCCTGGCCAAGAACCCCAACGGCAAAATCCCGGTGCTGGAGCTCGAAGACGGCACCTGCTTGTGGGAGTCCAATGCGATCCTCAACTTCCTGGCCGACGGCAGCGAATTCCTGCCGACCGAACCGCGCCTGCGCACCCAGGTGCTGCAGTGGCAGTTTTTCGAGCAGTACAGCCATGAGCCGTATATTGCGGTGGCACGGTTTATCCAGTTTTACCTGGGGCTGCCGCAAGACCGCATGGAGGAGTACAAGAAGCTGCACAAGGGTGGTTACAAGGCGCTGAAGGTGATGGAACGTCAGTTGCAGTTGACGCCGTACTTGGTGGGCGACCAGTTCTCGATTGCCGATGTGGCGCTGTATGCCTACACCCATGTGGCGGATGAAGGTGGTTTTGACCTGGGTGCCTATCCGGGCGTGCAGGCCTGGCTGAAACGCGTGGCCAGCCATCCAAGGCATGTCGCAATGCTCGGCTGATCACCGAAACCCTGTAGGAGCAAGGTTTGCCGGCGATAGCGCCCTCAAGGACGCCATCGCCGGCAAGCCGGGCTCCTACAAGGGGCGCAGTTCTTCATTGAGCAACTCAAAACAGCGCTGCGCCGCCGGGCTCAACGGCTGCCCACTGCGACTGATCAGCCCGATCTCCCGGTTCACACCCGGATGATCAATCGGGATCCGCTTCAACCCCTCCAGGCTGTCCGCCGCCGATTCCGGCAACACACTGATCCCCAACCCCTGCCGCACCAACGCCAACACCGTCGACATATAGTTGGCCTCCATCCCCGCGACCATCGTCAGGCGGGTTTCATCGAACAACGCATCCACCTGTTCGCGCACGCTGCTGTCGCGCCCGGTGAGGATGATCGGCTGGTCGGCCAGTTGCTTCAGGGTCAACGTGGCATGGCGGGTCAGCTGATGGCCCAGCGGCACGAACGCACACAAGCGGTCATTCAACACCGGCACAAACGCCAACCCGTGGCTCAACCGTGCCCGTACACCAATGCCAAAATCCACTTCGCCGGAACGCACCTGCGCTTGAATGCGATGGGCTACCAGGTCATGCAAGCGCACCTCGATCCCGGCAAAACGTTCGCGAAACAGGCGCAGGGCGGGCGGCAAGGCGCCCGCACACACGGAGGGCAGGGCGGCGATGGTCACCACGCCTCGGCGCAAGGCCGCCAGGTCGCGGGAGCCGCTGACGATGTTGTCCAGGTCCAGCAGCAGCTTCTCCATCGGCCCGCGGGCGTCCAGCCCGGCGGCGGTAATACTGACGTGGCGCGGGCTGCGGTCGAGCAGGGCAACCCCCAGCCACTCTTCCAGTTGCTGCACCTGCACGGTCAGCGCCGAGGGCGACAAGTGCAACTCGTTCGCGGCCTTGGTGAAACTGCCGGTGCGGGCAACCGCGAGAAACGCCTGGATATGCTGGATCGAATTTTTCATTTTTATTCTGCTCGAGCGTTTTGTTTTTACGAATATGAGAGGCCGAATATTCCAATTTACAAAGCCTAACGCGATTCCAATACTCCAGGGAAAACAATAACCGGCCGAAAACGCCGTTCTGGAGCTACCCCCATGCTCGCTACCCTGGGTGTCATCACCATCCTGTGCCTGCTCACTGCTGTCATGAGCAAACGCCTGTCGCCACTGGTGGCCTTGATCGCCTTGCCGATCATCGCCGCGCTGCTCGGTGGGTTCGGCCTGCAAACCAGCGCCTTCATCATCACCGGCATCAAGAACGTCGCCCCCGTGGTGGGCATGTTCGTGTTCGCGATCCTGTTCTTCGGGATCATGACCGATGCCGGCATGCTGGATCCAATCATTGATCGCATCCTGCGCACGGTAGGGACGCGTCCTACGCGGATTGTCGTCGGTACCGCGACCTTGGCGTTGCTGGTGCATTTGGACGGTTCCGGCGCGGTGACTTTTTTGGTGACCATACCGGCGATGCTGCCGCTGTATACGCGGCTGGGCATCGACAAACGCATCCTGGCCTGCGTGGCGGCGATGGCGGCCGGGGTCAACTTCCTGCCGTGGACCGGCCCGGTGCTGCGCTCCTCGGCGGCGCTGCATGTGCCGGTGGCCGACCTGTTTCAGCCGCTGATCCCGGTGCAGATCGTCGGCCTGGTCTTCGTGTTCGCCTGTGCCTGGTGGTTGGGCCGGCGCGAAGAAAAACGCCTGGGCCTGGGCGCCGGTTCCAGCGTGGACGCGGTGCCGCAACGGGTGCTCAGTGAGGATGACATTGCCTTGCGCCGCCCGCGGTTGTTCTGGGTCAACCTGGTTTTGACGGTGCTGGTGATGGTGGTGATGATTGCCGGCTGGGTCGACCCGGTAGTGATGTTCATGCTCGGCACCGTGGTTGCGCTGTGCATCAACTACCCGAACGTCGACGCCCAGCGTGCGCGAATCGATGCCCATGCGAAAACCGCCCTGACCATGGCCAGCATCCTGCTCGCTGCGGGCGTGTTCACCGGCATCATGCAAGGCACCGGCATGCTCAAGGCCATCGCCGAAGTGGCGGTGGCGCAGATTCCGGCGGGCCACGGCAAGTTGATCCCGGCGGTGGTGGGCTTCCTCTCGATGCCGTTGAGCATGCTGTTTGATCCCGATTCCTACTATTTCGGCGTAATGCCGGTGATCGCCGAAGTCGGCAAGGCCTTGGGCGTCGACCCGCTGCAAGTGGCCCAGGCCTCGTTGCTGGGCGTGCACACCACCGGCTTCCCGGTCAGCCCGCTGACACCGGCGACGTTCCTGTTGGTGGGCCTGTGCAAGATCGAACTGGCCGATCACCAGCGCTTCACCATCCCCTTTCTGTTCGCCGCGTCAGTGTTGATGACCCTGACGGCTTTGCTCCTGGGAGTGATTTGACATGAAAACCTTGCGTATCGGTTCCGGTGCCGGCTACTCCGGCGACCGTATTGAACCTGCGGTGGAATTGGCCGAACACGGCGACCTGGATTACCTGGTCTTCGAATGCCTGGCAGAGCGCACCATCGCCTTGGCGCAACAGGCACGCATCAGCGACCCACAAGGCGGTTACGACCCGCTGTTGAGTGAGCGCATGCGCCGCGTGCTGCCCTTTGTCGGCCAGCCTGAGGGGCGCCGGCGCTTGCGGGTGATCACCAATATGGGCGCGGCCAATCCGGTGGCGGCGGCGGTTGAAGTGCGGCGGGTCGCCAGTGAGCTGGGGCTTAACCTCAAGGTGCTGGCGGTGGTGGGCGATGACGTGCTGGAGACGTTGCGGGCCCAGCCAGAGCTGTTGCTCGACAACGGCCACACCCTCGGCTCATTGGGCGACCGGCTGATTTCCGCGAATGCCTACCTGGGCGCCGAGGGCATTATCGATGCCTTGCGCGCTGACGCCGACGTGGTAATCACCGGCCGGGTGGCAGACCCGTCGTTGTTCCTGGCGCCGCAGATGTTTGAATTTGGCTGGGCCTTTGATGACTGGCAGCGCCTGGGGCGCGGTACGCTGGTGGGGCACTTGCTGGAGTGTGCGGGACAGGTCAGCGGCGGTTACTTTGCCGATCCTGGCTTCAAGGACGTGGACGACCTGGCGCGCCTGGGGTTTCCGCTGGCCGAGATTGATGCCAACGGTGAAGCCTTGATCACCAAGGTCGCCGGTTCCGGTGGGCGGGTCAGTCGGGCGACCTGCACCGAACAATTGATCTACGAAGTGCACGACCCGGCGGCGTACCTCACGCCGGACGTGTGCGCGGACTTCTCCCAAGTAACGTTTACCGAGGAGGCCGTGGACCGGGTGCGAGCCCATGGCGCAAACGGACGTCCACGGCCCGAACAGCTGAAGGTCAGTGTCGGGTATCTGGATGGTTGGATCGGCGAGGGGCAGATTTCCTACGGCGGCCCAGGCGCGGTCGCCCGTGCACAACTGGCGCGCGACGTGGTGCTCAAGCGCCTGGAGTTGACCGGTGTACGCCTGCAGGACGTACGCGCCGAATTGATCGGCATGGACTCATTGCACGGCCAGCGCAGCACTGTTGAGCCCTGGGAAGTACGCCTGCGCATTGCCGCCCGCTGCGAAGAGCGCAGCGAGGCGGTACGCGTCGGCAATGAAGTAGAAACCCTTTACACCAACGGCCCGTCGGGCGGTGGCGGCGCCAGCAAAAGCCTGCGCCAGGTGGTGGCGGTGGCGTCGTTATTGCTGCCCCGTAGCGCGGTCAAACCGAGGATCGAGTCATGAAGCTGCATACCCTGGCCCACTCCCGAACGGGAGACAAGGGCGACACCTCGAACATCTCGATCATTGCGTATCGGGCCGAGGATTATCCGCTGCTCTGCGAACAACTGACGGCTGAGGTAGTGGCGGCGTTTTTTGCGCCGTTGCTTGAGGCGGGCGCGGCAGGGGTGCGGCGTTATGAGCTGCCCAATGTGCAGGCACTGAACTTCGTGTTGCCGGGGATCTTGCGGGGCGGGGTGACGCGGTCGCTGGCACTGGACGCCCATGGCAAGTGCCTGGGCTCTGCATTACTGGATTTGCACATCAACCTGTAGGAGCCGGCTTGCCGGCGATAGCGGCCTGAAGATGGGCGCAGAACCCGCCGGCCTTATCGCTGGCAAGCCAGCTCCTACAAAGGGCAGGGCGGGTTTCAGACCGCTGCAAACCGCTTGTCGAGGTAATCGATGATCACCTTGGAGTCGTACATCCAGGTGGTCTGGCCATTCTCTTCAATGCGCAGGCACGGCACCTTGATCTTGCCGCCTTGCTCCAGCAGGGTCTGGCGGTCCTGCTCGTTGTTCTTCGCATCCTTCAAGGCCACCGGCACGTTCAGGCGGCGCAGGGTGCGGCGGGTCTTCACGCAGAACGGGCAGGCGTGGAACTGATACAGGGTAAGATCCCTGGCCGATTGATCGACCTGGGCCTGGGCGCTCGCCGGGCGTTGTTGCTTGCGCGGGCGGGTGATGAAGTCGCCGAAGATGATGATCTGGCCGAGGCCTACTCGAAGCGCTTTAACGAACACGGTATAAACCTCTTGCCCTGGACTTAAGGGGCCGCAGCTTACCTGATTTTTCACAGGCGAAAAAAAACCGGCGATGAACGCCGGTTTTTCCGATGTAGCGCATTACTTGATCAGGCTGAGAAACTCGCTGCGGGTCGCCGCGTTTTCGCGGAACTCACCCAGCATCACCGACGTAATCATCGACGAATTCTGCTTCTCTACGCCGCGCATCATCATGCACATGTGCTTGGCCTCGATCACCACCGCAACGCCCAGGGCGCCGGTGACCTGCTGGACCGCGTCGGCGATCTGGCGGCTGAGGTTTTCCTGGATCTGCAGGCGACGGGCATACATATCGACGATACGTGCAACCTTCGACAGGCCCAGCACTTTGCCGCTCGGGATATAGGCGACGTGAGCCTTGCCGATAAACGGCAGCAGGTGGTGTTCGCACAGCGAGTACAACTCGATGTCCTTGACCAGCACCATTTCGCTGTTGTCAGAGCTGAACAAGGCACCGTTGGTGACTTCTTCGAGGGTCTGTGCATAACCGCGGCAAAGGTACTGCATGGCCTTGGCGGCACGTTTTGGCGTGTCGAGCAGGCCCTCGCGGGAAACGTCCTCGCCGAGTTGGCCGAGAATCGCGGTGTAATTCTGTTCCAGGGACATGAAACTACCTAGTGGGATTTTCGCAAAGGGCAAGGGTACGGTGGCCGACACCGCGCTGCAAGCCTGACGATGGCACTTGTCACTCGTCGCGGCCTTCCATCATGGTGCGCTTGAGCATCACATACACCGCGCCAGCGCCGCCGTGGCGTGGCTGGCACGAGGTAAACCCCAGCACCTGGGAATGCTGGCGCAACCAGGTGTTGACGTGGCTTTTGATCATCGGCCGCTTGCCGTCCAGGCGCACGGCCTTGCCATGGGTGACGCGCACGCAGCGGATTTCAAATTTGGTGGCTTCGGCGAGGAACGCCCAGAGGGTTTCGCGGGCTTTTTCGACGGTCATGCCGTGCAGGTCAAGGCTGCCCTCGAACGGGATCTGGCCGACCTTGAGCTTGCGCATCTGGCTTTCCTGCACGCCGTCGCGGGCCCACATCAATTCGTCTTCGGGGCCTACATCGATAACGAATTGATCCGACAGGCCGTCCACCGTGGTGGCATCCGTACGCACGGTTGCCGCCTGGCGCAGCTTGGCGATCTGGGCGCGGTCGGTCTTGGGTTTGCCGGTTTCGGCGCGATCGTGCTTGATCGGCTTGACGCCGCGCAGCTCGTTCTTGAACAGGGAAAAATCGTCGTCTTGCATGTCAGCCTCCGCGAAGGGCGGGCAGTTTACCTAATCGCGGCGGCTTGATGCGCAACAAACGCTATCTGTACGCCATCAGTCGTGCTTTTTCATCAGGTGCGAGGCGATGTTCAGTGACAGCGGTTGGCGCATGCGCCGACGGCAACGGCGCCACAGCCATACGCCAAACCACAGCACCAGCAGGCCGATGATCAAGAGTATTGCAGAACCGCCAGGGCTGGCATTCAGCTCGCCCAGGGCCGGTGAGTGCCCAACCAAACCAGCGCCGCCAGCAATTGCCAGTAGTACGCCACATATTGCCAACAGCGCGGCAAAGCCGGCGCCGATGCGCAGACGCCAGTTGCTCGGGCCCTTGGGGCGCAAGCGACGAGCATCAAAACCATCGGATATCTTCATTCCGACCTTTCCTCCAGGGTATCGGCCCTTCGACCGGAAGATACACAGGTTGTTCCGGGTACAGAGGCAATTGCAGCAAATGACAGGTTTTTGCGGATGAGCGGGCGGCTACCCGCTCATCGAAGGTCGATCAGATCAGATCTTTGGTCAAGGCGAGGGTGGCGAAGTTGTCAGCCATGATGGCCATTTCGGTCTGCTGCACGTGGTCGGCGCTGAGGATGCCGCCTTTGTAAGGCAGGTCGCGGGTGGCGCAGGCGTCTTCCACCAGGGTGCAACGAAAACCGAGGTTCTTCGCCGCGCGAACGGTGGTGCTGACGCTGGAGTGGCTCATGAAGCCGCAGACGATCAGGTCCAGGGAACCGAGATCCTGCAGGTGCTTCTCAAGGCCCGTACCGTGGAACGCGCTGGGCAGCAGCTTGCCGATGATGGTCTCGTCGGCGTGGGGCTCAAGGCCTGGAATGAATTCACCGCGTTCGCCCTGCGGGTCAAACAACCCGCCGACCGTGCCCAAGTGGCGCACATGCACGATCGGGCGCCCGGCGTTGCGCGCGGCAGCGGCCAGTTGCTTGATGTTTTCGACAGCAGTGTCCATGCCCGAGAGGGCGAGGGGGCCACTGAGGTATTCCTTCTGGGCGTCGATGATCACGAGGGTCGCATGGTTCAGGTTCGCCGCTGCGTAACCACGACCGCTGAGTTGAAACATCGTCTTTGGAACGGACATTCTGGGGCTCCTGTGAGTGGGGCTTTTGTGACATTGTCCTCTGGCTGGGCGCTTCTGTGAATCGCTACCATCGTAAGGTACGCCGTTGTTGGCGTGTAGCGATGTCAATAGGGCACTACGTTTGGTTAAAAAGCGCGTTTAAGATGAAATCCGACGTGCGGCAAAGGGTTTTTTCGTACATCGTCGGTACAGCTTAAGGCTGTTAGAATCGCCGGTCGTTTTTTCCAGGAGCTTGCCCCCGTGATCACTTCTCGCCTGCGCACCTTGCGCGACCATATCCGTTGGGCCGTCAGCCGTTTCCATGGGGAAGACCTGTTTTTCGGCCACGGTACCGACAACGCCTGGGACGAAGCCCGGCAATTGGTGCTCGGCGCCCTGCACCTGCCATGGGAAATTGCCGACAGCTACCTGGATTGCAACCTCGAAGAAGAGGAAATCTCCCACGTGCAACGGTTGCTGCACCGCCGTATCCATGAGCGCGTGCCTACCGCGTACCTGTTGAAGGAAGCCTGGTTCTGCGGCATGTCGTTTATCGTCGATGAGCGCGTGCTGATCCCACGCTCACCGATAGGTGAACTGATCGAAAACCGCTTCGAACCGTGGTTGGGTACACCGCCGGCGCGCATCCTGGACCTGTGCACCGGCTCCGGTTGCATCGGTATTGCGTGCGCCTACGAGTTCCAGGACGCCGAAGTGGTACTCGGTGACCTGTCGTTTGAAGCGTTGGAGGTGGCCAACCAGAACATCGAGCGCCATGGCGTCGATGAGCGGGTGTACACCGTCCAGGGCGATGGATTTGATGGTTTGCCGGGCCAGCGTTTTGACCTGATCGTGTCCAACCCGCCGTATGTCGATGCCGAAGACTTTGCCGACATGCCGGATGAATACCAGCACGAGCCGGAGCTGGGCCTGGCCTGCGGGGATGACGGTTTGAACCTGGTTCGGCGGATGCTCGCCGAGGCGGCGGATCACTTGACCGACAAGGGCTTGTTGATTGTCGAGGTGGGCAACAGCCAGGTTCACGTCGAGGCGTTGTACCCGGAAGTGGATTTTGCCTGGCTGGACTTCCAGCGCGGTGGGCACGGCGTGTTCATGCTCACGGCCGAGCAGTGCCGGGCGCATCAGGCGGTGTTTGCCGCCAGGGTCTGATCTAACGGCAGGAATGCGGTCAGTGTGGGAGCTGGCTTGCCTGCGATAGCGCAGTGTCATTGCCGGGGATGCTGGCTGGTACACTGCTATCGCAGGCAAGCCAGCTCCCACATTTGTATCCGGTTTCTGCAGAAGGATTACCGGTGCGTCGCAATCCAGATCAACAACCCCGCCTGAAACACCGTAAATGCCACCAGGCAGGTAATCGTGAAGCGCAACCCGCTATCTTCGCGCTTGAACTTGGTGACCTTTTCTTCTTCCTTGCGCAGCTTCACTTCGTGCTCTGCAAGATTCTGTTCGGCCTGTTGCAGCATCTGCGCCGCCTCCAGGATCTCCACGAACTGCAGCTTCTCGGTGTTCCAGCTGTCCAGTACATCGCTGACTTTGCCCGGTTGCACGTTGCCCTTCAAATGCTGGACATCGGCATAGGCCACATCAAACCCCTGGATACGCAGGAAGTGGTCCCGGCGCAGGCGCGTGGCTTCGTTGAGCGCGTCCTTGTTGGCCAGGTCAACCCCGTCGACGCGATAGTGCGACCACTTCTTTTTCGCCCAGGCAGCGCCTTGGGCCACCAGGAAACGGCCGATGCCGCGGTTCGCTGGTTCGATCTCCAGGCTGTTGCCCGGGCCAAAATGCACCCGGTGGGTGGCGTGGTCGACCCAGATATCCAGGTGGTTCTGTTCCCGGCGCACCCGCTGGCCTGGCAATTGAATGACCATGCGCAGCAGGCTGTGGTTCTTGTCGTTGCGTTCGGCCCAGCCAAATTGCACAAAGCGCAGCGGCCGCACGCCCGTGGCACGGTCGGTGGCCAAAGGCGCCAGGCGCAGCATCTTGAAATGTTCGGCCTGTACCTCCGCCCACGGCAATGCGGCCGAGGCAGCGGCCTCGGTGTCAGTCGTGGTTTCGGCGGTAGATTCGGGTGTTGCTTCGGTGTTCGTCATTCGGCGCGATCCTGTCCAAGCTCTGCGGGCCGACAGGCTTTTTGCTGTCGACCCAAGGCTTATCGGCCGTTTTACTCAGGACTGGAGGGGCAATACTCGCTTAACTGGCGCGAAGTCCGTCGATAAAGCGAACCAGGCGCGTGCCCAGTTCGGCCGCGAGCGGCAACTGCGGGTCGTTGTAAGACTCCAATTGTTGCTTCACGTCGTTGGGCACGATCCGCATCACGTGGTTCATGCCCTCGATCACCGTCAGTTCGGCATCGGGTTTGGCCTTCTGCAGTTGTTGCGCATCGGCCACGCCGACTTGCAGGTCGTTGGTGCCCTGGACGATCAGCGCCGGCATGGTCAGCTTGGCAAATGCCGCCGAAGGGTCGGCGCGAAACAGGCTGATCAGGTAAGGCTGCACGCTGGGACGGAAAATGCCCTCGAGCGGCGCGGGCACATCGGCGTCCACCTGGCCGGCCTTGAGGTGGTCGAGAATCTGGTTGCTGCGCAGTAACAGGGCGGGTGGCATGTGGTCGGCCAGTTGCTGGCGGATCACCTGGTCTACGGGGCGCGCGCTGCCAGACAGGGAAATCACCCCGGCCGGATTCAACTGCGGGGCGGCGAGGGCGGCCACCAGTGCGCCTTCGCTGTGGCCCAGCACGATCAACGGGCCCATGCGCGGGTCGGCCTTGAGCAATTTGCCCCAGGCCACGGCGTCGGACACGTAGGCGTCCAGGGTCAGGTTGCGTTCATCGGGGGTGGCGGCAAGGCTCGCGGCCACGCCGCGCTTGTCGTAGCGCACGCTGGCGATGTTGTGCCTGGCCAGTACCCAGGCCAGGCGCTTGAGGCTGTCGTTGCGAGCGCCATCGGCGCTGTTGCCGTTGCGGTCGGTGGGCCCGGAGCCGGGAATGATCAGCACCACCGGCACCGGCTTGTCGGATTTGGGCAACAGCAACGAGCCAAACAGCTCGCCGCTGCCGGTGTCCAGGCTGATGGGCCGTTGCAGCACGACAGGCGAGGCGGCGAAGCCAAGGCTGGAAAACAGGGTAAGGGTCAAAAGCAGAACTCGCAGCATCATCGCGCCATCATCGGGGAGGTGCCGGTTGGACCAACGTCTACCGGTAAGGTTTCGATGATGATCTAGTCGGTTAGCCTGCGTATACTGGCCGCCTTAAGTTATTACGGTTGACTTGATTCAACTGATTTCACGGAGCGCCCTGCATGTCCGGCAATACCTACGGCAAGCTGTTCACTGTTACCACCGCGGGCGAAAGCCATGGCCCGGCGTTGGTCGCCATTGTCGACGGCTGCCCACCGGGCCTCGAGTTGTCCCTGGAAGACCTGCAGCGTGACCTCGACCGCCGCAAGCCCGGCACCAGCCGCCACACCACGCAGCGCCAGGAAGCCGACGAAGTCGAAATCCTCTCCGGCGTGTTCGAAGGCCGCACCACCGGCTGCGCCATCGGCCTGCTGATCCGCAATACCGACCAGAAGTCCAAGGACTACTCGGCGATCAAGGACCTGTTCCGCCCGGCCCACGCCGACTACACCTACCACCACAAATACGGCGAGCGCGACTACCGCGGCGGCGGCCGCAGTTCGGCGCGGGAAACCGCAATGCGTGTGGCGGCTGGCGCAATCGCGAAAAAATTCCTGGCGACCCAGGGCATCGTGATCCGTGGCTACATGAGCCAGCTGGGCCCGATCGAAATCCCGTTCAAGACCTGGGACAGCGTCGAAGACAACGCCTTCTTCTGCCCCGACCCGGACAAGGTGCCGGAACTGGAAGCCTACATGGACCAGTTGCGCCGCGACCAGGACTCCGTTGGCGCCAAGATCACCGTGGTTGCCGAAGGCGTAATGCCGGGCCTTGGCGAGCCGATCTTCGACCGCCTCGATGCCGAGCTGGCCCACGCGCTGATGAGCATCAATGCGGTCAAGGGTGTGGAAATCGGCGCCGGTTTTGCCTGTGTTGCCCAGCGCGGCACCGAGCACCGTGACGAGATGACCCCGGAAGGTTTCCTCAGCAACAACGCTGGCGGCATTCTCGGTGGTATCTCCTCCGGCCAGCCGATTGTTGCGCACCTGGCGCTCAAGCCGACGTCCAGCATCACCACGCCGGGCCGTTCGATTGACGTGCACGGCAACCCGGTGGACGTGATCACCAAGGGCCGTCACGACCCGTGCGTGGGCATCCGTGCCACGCCGATTGCCGAGGCAATGATGGCCATCGTGTTGATGGACCACCTGCTGCGCCATCGCGGGCAAAACGCCGATGTAAAGGTCAGTACGCCGGTGTTGCGCCAGCTATGACGGTATGTGGTGAGCGAGCTTGCTCGCGCTGGGCTGCGAAGCGGCCCCAAGACCTGCAACCCTGCATTAACTGGAGAAATGCGTTGCTGCTATTGGGGCCGCTTCGCAGCCCAGCGCGAGCAAGCTCGCTCGCCACAAGCCACTTATGGTGACGGAAGCCCTCCCGTACTGGCGACTCTCCAGCTTCTACCTGTTCTATTTCGCCCTGCTGGGGGCGACGGCGCCATTCCTGGCGCTGTACTTCGACCACCTGGGGTTCTCCAGCGCGCGCATTGGCGAGCTGGTGGCCATCCCCATGCTGATGCGCTGCGTGGCGCCCAACCTGTGGGGCTGGCTGGGGGATTACACCGGCCGGCGCCTGGCCATCGTGCGCTTTGGCGCAGTGTGCACCCTGGCGAGTTTCTCGCTGATTTTCGTCAGCAAGACCTACGCCTGGCTGGCGCTGGTCATGGCCCTGCATGCGTTCTTCTGGCACGCGGTGCTGCCGCAGTTTGAAGTCATCACCCTCGCGCATCTGCAGGGCCAGACCTCGCGCTACAGCCAGGTGCGGCTATGGGGTTCCATCGGTTTTATCCTTACCGTGGTGATCATGGGCCGGCTGTTCGACTGGCTGAACCTGGACATCTACCCGGTGGTAGTCGTGGTGATCATGGCCGGCATCATCGGCGCCAGCCTGTGGGTGCCGAATGCGCAGCCGCTGACCCAGGGCAACCGCCTGGCCGGTGACGGCTTCCTGCGACAACTGCGCAGCCCCGGGGTGCTGGCGTTTTATGCCTGTGTGGCGCTGATGCAAATGAGCCACGGCCCTTACTACACCTTCCTCACCTTGCACCTTGAACACCTGGGTTACAGCCGTGGTGTAATCGGCATGCTATGGGCTCTTGGCGTAGTGGCGGAAGTCTTGATGTTCCTGGGCATGAGCCGGATTCTCACGCGTTTTTCGGTACGCCGGGTGCTGATGGCGAGTTTCCTGCTGGCGGCGCTGCGCTGGTTGTTGCTGGGTTCGTTCGCTGAATTCTTCTGGGTGCTGTTGTTGGCGCAGGTGATGCACGCCGCGACCTTCGGCAGTTTTCACGCGGCGGCGATCCAGTTCGTGCAACGCAGCTTCGGTGCTCGCCAGCAAGGCCAGGGCCAGGCACTGTATGCCGCACTGGCCGGTACCGGCGGCGCGCTGGGCGCACTTTATTCAGGCTATAGCTGGAACCTGCTGGGGCCGACCCTGACCTTCAGTATCGCCAGCCTCGCGGCCCTGGCCGCCGCCATAATCATAGGCATTCGATTGCAAGAGGAGCGGCCATGAGCCGCTTCCGTGAAAGAGGAAGAGTTTGATGAGCTATCTCGCGGTTTACCATGTGTCCACTCCCGATACCCCGAACAAGGTCCTGACTCACCAGGACGATATCGCCTCGACCCTGGCCGAGCTGGGCGTGGGCTTCGACCGTTGGCAAGCCGCTAACCGGCTTGAAGCGGGTGCCAGCGATGTGCAGATCATCGCTGCCTATCAGGCGCCCATCGACAAGCTGATGACCGAGCGCGGTTACACCAACGTCGACGTGATCAGCGTCGGCAACGATCACCCACAGAAAGCCGAATTGCGCGCCGAGCGGCTCGACGAACACCGTATGGGTCATGACCACGTACGTTTCTTCGTCGCGGGCCATGGGCTGTTTACCTTGCACATCGATGACTATGTGTACGGCGTGTTCTGCGAAAAAAACGACCTGATCTCAGTGCCCGCCGGTATTGCACACTGGTTTGATATGGGGGAGAACCCGCACTTTGTGGCGATCCGCTTGTTCAACAGCCCGCAAGGGTTGGCGGTTAACTTGACTGGTGACGCGATTGCCGAGGGTTTCCCCCGGCTGGAAGACTAAGCTCGCCCGACCTGGCCTTCTGAATATAAGGCTTTTTTAAAGGTCAACTCAGACGTATTGGAAATCGTTGTAGGAAGAAGCTTTTAAGTGTGTGGGCAATAGCTGTTTATCGTTGCCCTTACTTAATGTTTCCACTCTTTGTGTAACTCTCCCGGGTCTCAATATTTATTCGCCTGTCAATAGGAGTAATCCGACTTCAGGCGTTACAAGACCTACGGAAGAGAGAGGCCTGCATGAGCGGTCCAGAGCTACTGGAACAACCGGCCACGAAAACTGATCACGTACCCGCTGGCCGAAGCAATTCGCGTGCGAGGTTGGCCGGTAAGCCGTTGACCCCAAAGGAACGGGAGATTCTGCGCTGGGCAGTCGAAGGCAAGACGGTCTGGGAGATCAGCAAAATCCGCTCGATCTCAGAGGCCACGGTTAAGTTTCACCTGCGTAATATCTATGGGAAGTTACAGGTAACTAACCGGGTCCAGGCCGCGAACGAGGCGGTAAAACAGGGTTTGTGCGAATAAAAAAGGCCGTGGTGCACAACGGCACCACGACCTGCTCGGGTCCTGCATCACATTCAAGCCGAATGGTAAGTCGGCAGGGCAAAGCGGTTCTGGCTTTGCAGCATCGAAATTTGCGGCAGGTCGCTGGCTTGTTCAGCCAGGTCGCGGCGAATCGCGCTGATCACCCAGGTAAGTTGGTCGGCGGTGTGCAGTTGCTGATAAGAGATCGAACGCTTGATCTGCTTGCCTTCGCTGTTGCGCAAGGTCAGCAGGATGCCGCCATCAGGACGGGCCTGAGTGGTGACGTCGAAATGGGAGAACACAGAAGAAAATTTGTCTTGGATCAGGCTCATGTCTATCAGCTCCGTTAGCTCATGTTTTGCAGCGTGGAGTGATGGTTGCAGTGATTGTGCCAGTACTGGTGCTGTTAAAAAAACCTTATAAATCAACAGTTTGAAAATTTACGAGATTTTCAGTTTCGTGCAATTTGCATGAATGGCCATCGTGCATCCTGCATTTTGCGGGGTTTTGCCATGTGTTTCGCCGCTGGCAGGCGAGGCAGGTCTTCCATACTGACCGCGTAACGGGCCGGGAAATTCCGTTTCCCTGCGGGATACAAAACTTTTCAAATCCTGCGTGTACAGCCGCAGAATGGCTGGCGTATTTTCCTGCAAGGCATTCAGCGTCGGTCTTACGGCGCAAAGGGTGCTTGAGGGTCATACGAACAATAAGAAAAAGGACGTTCCCGCCATGAATCACCCGTCAAGTGACATGATCACCTGGAGCATGATGCTGCGTAAGGTGCCCACCATTGTCCGTGCCCTGCCTCGACTGGTGCGCGGGATGCGCGCCGCCAACGTCACTGACCCCGCCCAGCCTTGCGGGCTTGCCTGGACGTTCGAACAAGCCGCCTTGCGCAACCCGGATGGCGCCGCGCTGCTGTACGGCGACACTGTGTTCAGTTACCGCCAGGCCAACCAGCAAGCAAACCGCATGGCCCATTACCTGCAGCAGCAGGGCATCCGCAAGGGCGACGTGGTGGCGTTGTTTATCGAAAACCGCCCCGAGTTGCTGCTCTGCGTGCTGGCCGTGGCCAAGCTGGGGGGCATTTGCGCGATGCTCAATACCTCGCAAACCCAGGCTGCGCTGATACACAGCCTCAACCTGGTAACGCCGGTGGCCATTGTGGTGGGCGCCGAGTTGGTGGCCGCCCACGAGGCCGTTCGCCTTCAAGTGGCGATCGACGCGAATAAAACCTGGTTTATTGCCGACCAGCCGCATGCCGACGTGCCGCCGGGCTACGTGGACCTGATGGCCGCCAGTGCCGATTGCCCGATGGAAAACCCCGCCAGCAGCCGGCAGATCTACTTCAACGACCCCTGCTTCTATATCTACACCTCCGGCACCACCGGCTTGCCCAAGGCCGGGGTTTTCAAGCACGGACGCTGGATGAGAACCTCCGCCAGCTTCGGCACCATCGCCCTGGATATGGGCCCCGAGGATGTCGTCTATTGCACCTTGCCGCTGTACCACGCCACCGGCCTGTGCGTGTGCTGGGGGGCGGCGATTGTCGGCGCATCGGGGTTTGCCATTCGCCGCAAGTTCAGTGCCAGCCAATTCTGGGACGATGTGCGCCGCTTCAATGCCACCACCCTGGGGTATGTCGGCGAGCTGTGCCGCTACCTGGTCGACCAGCCGGCGCACGGGCAGGACCGGAATAACCGGGTGACCAAGATGATCGGCAATGGCCTGCGCCCCGGTGTCTGGGCCGAGTTCAAGCAGCGCTTTGGTGTGGATCACATCTGTGAGCTGTACGCCGCCAGTGACGGCAATATCGGCTTCACCAACGTGTTGAATTTCGACAACACCATCGGTTTTTCCCTGATGCACTGGGCGCTGGTGGACTACAGCCACGACAGCGGTGAGCCGATTCGCGGCACCGACGGCTTTATGCGCGAAGTGTCAAAGGGTGGCCAAGGGCTGCTCTTGGCAAGGATCGATGCCAAGGCACCATTCGACGGCTACACCGACCCCGAGAAGAACCGCAAGGTGGTGTACAGCGATGTGTTCGAGAAGGGTGACCGCTACTTCAATACCGGCGACCTGTTGCGCAACATCGGGTTTGGCCATGCCCAATTCGTTGACCGGCTGGGGGATACCTACCGCTGGAAAGGTGAAAACGTTTCCACCACTGAAGTCGAAAACATCCTATTGCAGCACCCACAGATCTGCGAAGTGGTGGCCTACGGCGTCGAGATCGAAAACACCAATGGCCGCGCCGGTATGGCAGCTATCACGCCAGCTGAATCCCTGGCCGCTTTGGATATGCGTGAGTTGTTGCGGTTTGCCCATGGGCAGTTGCCCGCGTATGCAGTGCCGTTGTTCCTGCGGATCAAGGTGAAGATGGAAACCACGGGCACCTTCAAATACCAGAAGGTGAAACTCAAGGAGGAAGCGTTCGACCCGATCAAGGCCGGGGGTGATCCGATCTTTGCGTGGCTGCCGGGATCTGACAGCTACGTGCCCGTCACCGGGCAACTGCTGGAGCAAATCCAGGCGGGCAAGTTTCGTTATTGATTCTGCCTATCGCAGCTTTTGGGAAAAAAGGCATGACAGTGGGGAACTCCGTCGCGAGACTGGGCGCCTTATGAAGCACCAGACAAGGAGCCCCACATGTCAGACCAAGCCAAACAAATGACCGAAGACGAAGCCGCCGAATTTGCCGAGCAGGTGTTCGACGTGGCGCGCAAGGGTGATGCAGCGATGCTGGCTGCACTGCTGGCCAAGGGTTTGCCGCCAAACCTGCGTAACCACAATGGCGATACGCTGTTGATGCTGTCCGCCTACCACGGCCACGCGGACGCAGTAAAAGTGCTGCTGGAGTTCAAGGCCGACCCACAGATCGCCAATGACAAGAACCAGCTGCCGATTGCCGGCGCGGCGTTCAAGGGCAACCTTGCAGTGGTCAAGGCGTTGATCGAAGGTGGGGCGTTGGTCGAAGGCGCGTCATCGGATGGCCGCACGGCGTTGATGATGGCGGCGATGTTCAACCGCACCGAGATGGTGGACTACCTGCTCAGTCAGGGCGCCAACCCCAGGGCCACCGATGCCCAGGGCGTGACCGCGCTGGCGGCGGCGCACACCATGGGCGCAGTGGATACGGCGGCGCAGTTGCAAAAACTGGTGTAGGCTTTGCGCCCTCGAAATCAGCCCTGCCACAGGACCACTCCATGAAAACCGCACTCGTCGAACTCATCAGCAAAATCAGCTCCGGCTGCATGAGCGAACCCGAGATCGCCAAGGTGGCTGACGAAGCGGCCCAGGCCTACGCCGATCCGCAAGCGTTCCTGGCCGCCAACCCCGACATCAACTACGACGACACTTTCCCGATTCCGTTGGGCGAGTGGATCGTCGTCGGCAGCCTGCCCGAAACGGTGCTGTTCCAGGCTGATACCTACCAGGACCTGTTCGCCCAGATCGTTGCCTCATTCGGCCCCGGCGTGGCGTTCAACCTCAAGCCCAAGCAGTTGGCCAAGACCGAAGCCCTGACCGCGCTGAACCGCATCCAGATCCAGATGAGCGCGCTCAACCCGGAAAATGGTGGCTATGTGCTGGTCAACCTTAGCCAACCGCTGGACGACGAGATCCAGGCCGTGCTGGTCTACGGCAACGACGTGCCGCGGGTGCTGGAGCTGTGCGCTGAAGTCGGGATCAAGGGCGAACCGTCCCTGGAAGCCCTGCGGGTTGCGGTCCACGTCTGAAATAAAACGGAACCCCTGGCCACGGCTGACTATCCTAAGCAGGCATGCCCTCACTTAGGAGCGACACCATGGGTTCCACTTTTAATGGCTTGATCGGGTTGATCATCCTTGCGTTGGATATCTGGGCGATCATCAACGTGTTCAAAAGCGGCGCGGGTACCGGCGCCAAGGTGTTGTGGATCCTGTTGATCCTGCTGCTGCCGGTGTTGGGCTTGATCATCTGGGCGATCGCCGGGCCGCGCGGCAACGTGCGCATCTGAAGATCTGCGACGTAGCAGCTGTCGAGCCTGAGCGAGGCTGCGTCTGCGGTGTGTCAGGCACACCGCGAACGCAGCCTCGCTCAGGCTCGACAGCTGCTACGGTTACTAGATCAACCAGCTGCCTTCCAGCTCCAGCAACTTCACCTTGTTCTCGATCCCGCCGCCAAACCCCACCAGTGTTCCATCGCTGCCCACCACACGGTGACAGGGAATGATGATGGAAATCGGGTTGGCGCCATTGGCCGTGCCGACCGGCGCCAGCGTTAGATCAAATACTTCGCGCTTGCGTGCAAAATACTCATCCAGTTGCCGTCTTGCTGCATCCAACTCGTTAGTTGCCAGCGCCCAATCTGCCTGCACCGGGCATTGATGCACGTCCATATATAACAGGCGCAGACCTTGTTCATCGGCCGCGAGCAACAGCGGCCCGAGGGGGCTTGGATGGTAGCAATAAAACATCATGGGCAATCCAAAAAGGCAGATGGCCAAGATACGGCCCCAAGTTGCTCACTACAATCTCGGCTGTTTTTTGTGTGTCGAGATATTCGCTGCACAAAATTTTCACATTCCATCCAAGACAATTCGCCGGCTATTTTTCCTGCCGGATGCTCTAAGACGAGTCTCAAACACTGGCCGGATTGAGTAATCAATGGCGTTGCTGGCGTTGATCGGGCACCATTTGCGCCATCGCGTTAACGGCCTACCCCATCTTACTGGGCGAGGGCAGTACGCCGCCGTATTCATTCGCAACTTAAACTTCCAATGGGTCCTAGAACGACATGGCAAACCCGGACGCCCTGAATCAGCAGCGAGCTTCTAATCGCTTGCTGCAACCGACCGTCAAATCCCATCTGGCGTACACGCTGCTTTGTGCCTTGATCATGATGGTGATGTTCTCCCTGCTGCGCCTGGCGCTGCTGGTTTACAACCGTGAGATGATCCTCGACACACCCGCCTCGACTTTCCTGGAAGCGTTCGCCAACGGCCTGCGCCTGGATATTCGCCTGGTGATGTATGTGCTGGTTCCGCTGCTGCTGGCCTTGTTCAGCGTACGGGCCATGGCGGCGCGCGGGTTCTTCCGCTTGTGGCTGACTGTCGCGTCGAGCATCGCCCTGTTCCTGGGCCTGATGGAGATGGACTTCTACCGCGAGTTCCACCAGCGCCTCAACGGCCTGGTCTTCCAGTATGTGAAGGAAGACCCGAAAACCGTGATGAGCATGCTCTGGTACGGGTTCCCGGTCGTGCGTTACCTGCTGGCCTGGGCCGTGGGCACGCTGATCCTGAGCATCGCGTTTAAAGGTGCCGACCGTGCGACGCGCCCACGTGGCCCCTTCAGCGGCGGCAGCATCGGCACCCGCCAGGTGGCGCCGTGGTACACACGCATCGCGGTGTTCGTGGTCTGCGTACTGATCGCCGTGGTCGCCATCCGTGGCACCCTGCGCCAGGGCCCGCCGCTGCGCTGGGGTGACGTGTACACCACCGACTCGAACTTCGCCAACCAGTTGGGCCTCAACGGTACCTTGTCGCTGATCTCGGCGGCGAAATCGCGCTTCTCCGAAGAGCGTTCGAACATCTGGAAAGCCACCCTGGAACAACCACTGGCCACCCAGACCGTGCGCGACATGCTGGTACTGCCGACCGAGAAACTGGTCGACGCCGACACCGCGGCCGTGCGCCGTGACTTCACGCCGCCGGCCGAGAAGACCCTGCCGATCAAGAACGTCGTGGTTATCCTGATGGAAAGCTTCGCCGGTCACTCGGTGGGCGCCCTGGGCCGGCCGGGCAACATCACGCCGTATTTCGACAAACTGTCCAAGGAAGGCCTGCTGTTCGACCGCTTCTTCTCCAACGGTACCCATACCCACCAGGGTATGTTCGCCACCATGGCCTGCTTCCCGAACCTGCCAGGCTTCGAATACCTGATGCAGACCCCGGAAGGCAGCCACAAGCTGTCGGGCCTGCCGCAGCTGCTCAGTGCGCGCAAGTTTGACGACGTGTACGTCTACAACGGCGACTTCGCCTGGGACAACCAGTCGGGCTTCTTCAGCAACCAGGGCATGACCAACTTCATCGGGCGCAATGACTTCGTCAACCCGGTGTTCTCGGACCCGACCTGGGGCGTGTCCGACCAGGACATGTTCACCCGTGGCCTGGAAGAGTTGAAGGCGCGCGAAGGCGGCAAGCCGTTCTATGCGCTGCTGCAAACCCTGTCCAACCACACACCGTACGCGTTGCCGACGCCATTGCCGGTCGAGAAAGTCACCGACCGTGGCAGCCTCAACGAGCATTTGACGGCCATGCGCTACTCCGACTGGGCCCTGGGCCAATTCTTTGAAAAGGCCCGCAAGGAGCCGTACTTCAAGGAAACCCTGTTCGTGATCGTGGGCGACCACGGCTTCGGCAACGAGCAGCAGATTACCGAGATGGACCTGGGCCGCTTCAACGTGCCAATGCTGATGATTGCACCGGGCATGCAGGAGAAGTTTGGCGAGCGTGACCACACCGTGGGCACTCAGATCGACATCGTGCCGACCATCATGGGCCGCCTCGGTGGTGACACCCTGCACCAATGCTGGGGCCGTGACCTGCTCAACCTGCCGGAAGGCGACAAGGGCTTTGGCGTGATCAAACCGTCGGGCAGCGACCAGACCGTCGCGTTGCTTACTGGTGACCGCGTACTGGTATTGCCGAAGGAAATGCCACCGAAGCTGTGGGAATACGAACTGGGCGCCAACCCCACCGGGAAAGTGATTCCAGAGTCGCCGGACGAGGCTGCGCTGAAGCAGAAGCTCGAATCGTTCCTGCAGACCGCTACCAAGAGCCTGCTGGATAACACCGCAGGTGTCGTGGACGGCAAGCCGGACTAAACACCGCGCATAAAAAAAGAGGCCTTTTAGGCCTCTTTTTTTTGCGCTGTTAAATGCGTTATATCTTGCCGAGCAACAACAGAATCAACAGCACTACCAACACAGTACCGAGAATACCCGATGGCCCGTAACCCCAGTTACGTGAGTGAGGGAACACTGGCAAACCGCCGACCAGCAGGAGGATCAGAATAATGATAAGAATGAGGCTCATGTTTTGTTTTCCTTATTGTCTTCTGAAAAGACCTGTTATTTAACGGGTAGGCCCGACAGTTAGTACGGACGCCTTAATAACTCCGACCGGTTCGTTGGGCAGAAAATTCCGTGTTTTTTTAAAGCTTTTTGCTAACCTGCTTATTTCCTTTAACTGCGTTGCAAATACCCCTCCTTAGTTTAAATAAATTGAACTTGGCGGGTTTCCCGCTATCCGACCCGGGCCTCGGTTTGCCTGGGGCATTCAGCAGTCTGATGGTGCGTGGGTGCGGGAAAAACCTTCGCTACACTGCGGCTCACTTCTTCCGTGAACCACAAGGCTACTTTCCTATGCAAAATCGCATGATGATCACCGGCGCCGGTTCCGGCCTGGGTCGCGAAATCGCTCTGCGCTGGGCCCGTGAGGGTTGGCAGCTGGCCTTGTCGGATGTCAGCGAAGCGGGCCTGCAAGAAACCCTGAAGTTGGTGCGCCAGGCCGGCGGTGACGGCTTCACCCAGCGTTGCGACGTGCGCGACTACAGCCAGCTCACCGCCTTCGCACAGGCCTGTGAAGAAAAGCTCGGCGGCATCGACGTGATCGTCAACAACGCCGGCGTGGCGTCGGGCGGCTTCTTCAGCGAGTTGTCCCTGGAAGACTGGGACTGGCAGATCGCAATCAACCTGATGGGCGTGGTCAAGGGCTGCAAGGCGTTCCTGCCGCTGCTGGAAAAGAGCAAGGGCCGCATCATCAATATTGCCTCCATGGCCGCCCTGATGCAGGGCCCGGCCATGAGCAACTACAACGTGGCCAAGGCCGGCGTGGTGGCGCTCTCGGAAAGCCTGCTGGTGGAACTCAAGCAACAGGAAGTGGGTGTGCACGTGGTATGCCCGTCATTTTTCCAGACCAACCTGCTGGATTCGTTCCGCGGGCCGACGCCAGCGATGAAGGCCCAGGTGGGCAAGCTGCTGGAAAGCTCGCCGATCACTGCCGCAGAAATTGCCGACTACATCTACCAGCAGGTGGCGCAAGGGCAATTCATGATCCTGCCCCACGAGCAAGGACGCATGGCCTGGGCGTTGAAGCAGAAGAACCCGCAGTTGCTGTATGACGAAATGACGGTGATGGCAGACAAGATGCGGGCCAAGGCCCAGTCGCTCAAAGCCTGAACATGTCCACTTTCCCTGTGGTGAGAGGCTTGGTCCCTCACCACAGGGGCCGCGACGCTATATACATTGCGTTTAAGCCTTGGGTGCAGTTCGCGACTAATCGTCCGCTGTCTGTAAGGTGATTTACCAGTCTGTGTAAGACATGCCTGTTTAGCCTGGGGGTCATTGATGGTGGTAGGCGGGGAGTGCATGGTCGGGGTTCGGTAACTTAAAAAGGACGAACCCCATGTTGGTATTAAGCCGCGCGGTAGGCGAAATAATCTCGGTGGGCGACCAGATCACTGTGCGCATTCTGGAAGTGAACGGTACCCAAGTGAAGCTCGGCGTGGAAGCGCCGGTGGGGGTCAACGTGCACCGGGCGGAGGTCTATCAGAAGATCCTCAGGCGCCAGAGGCAACAGGCCACGACCCATCCGGTGCCTGTGCCCAATCCATGATGGTCAGTCGAACAGATGCTTGGGCACATCGTGCTTGAGCATCAACTGGCACTGCTCGCTCTCGGGGTCGAAGACAATCAGCGCCTGGCCCTTGGTCAGTGCCTGGCGTACCCGCAGCACCCGGGTTTCCAGGGGCGTGTCGTCACCATTGTCGGTACCGTCGCGGGTCACGAAGTCTTCGATGAGGCGGGTCAGGGTATCGACTTCAAGTGCATCGTAGGGAATCAGCATACAAGCCTCAGCTAAGGAATCCCGGCGATGCTACTGCGCCGGGATCCCAGTTGCCAGTCTCAGGTTTTTTGGCCCACCAGGCTGTCCACCGATGGCACGCGGGTATCACTCTCCATTTGCGTGTCGTGTTCGATCTGATGGCTGAACCGGTCGAGCGAGCCTTTGGCCGGCTGCGCATCGCTGGCGAACACTGGCGGGCTGAGGATATAAGCGCCCAACAGGCGGCTTAGTGCCGCCAGGCTGTCGATGTGCGTGCGCTCATAGCCATGGGTGGCGTCGCAACCAAATGCCAGCAGCGCGGTACGAATGTCGTGCCCGGCGGTCACCGCCGAATGCGCGTCGCTGAAGTAATAGCGAAACAGATCGCGGCGCACCGGCAGTTCATTTTCCGCCGCCAGGCGCAGCAGGTGGCGTGACAGGTGATAGTCATACGGCCCGCCGGAATCCTGCATCGCCACACTCACCGCGTGTTCGCTGGAGTGCTGCTCGTGGGCCACCGGGGCGATGTCGATACCGACGAATTCACTCACATCCCACGGCAATGCTGCCGCCGCGCCGCTGCCGGTTTCTTCGGTGATGGTAAACAGCGGGTGGCAGTCGATCAGCAGTGGCTGGCCGCTGTCGACAATCGCCTTGAGCGCCGCCAGCAGTGCCGCAACCCCGGCTTTATCGTCCAGGTGGCGAGCGCTGATATGGCCGCTCTCGGTGAACTCGGGCAGCGGGTCGAAGGCGACAAAATCGCCGACGCTGATGCCCAGCGAATCACAGTCGGCGCGGGTGGCACAGTAGGCGTCCAGGCGCAGTTCAATGTGGTCCCAACTGATGGGCATTTCGTCCACGGCGGTATTGAACGCGTGCCCCGAGGCCATCAGCGGCAGCACGCTGCCACGGATCACGCCGTTATCGGTAAACAGGCTGACACGGCTGCCTTCGGCAAACCGGCTGGACCAGCAGCCCACTGGCGCGAGGGTCAGGCGGCCGTTTTCCTTGATCGCCCGCACGGCGGCGCCGATGGTGTCCAGGTGCGCGGACACGGCGCGGTCGGGGCTGTTTTTCTGGCCCTTGAGGGTGGCGCGAATGGTGCCGCGCCGGGTCATTTCAAAGGGAATGCCCAGCTCTTCAAGGCGCTCGGCAACGTAGCGCACGATGGTGTCGGTAAACCCGGTGGGGCTGGGGATGGCGAGCATCTCCAGCAGCACTTTTTGCAGGTAAGCAAGATCCGGTTCGGGGATGGTTCGGGTCATGGAAACTCCTGATGAGTTGAGGGCATCGATGGTTTCGATGAGTGGGCCAGTGGCTAGAGAGTCATCGACTGTTCCGACCCCATCGCGGGCAAGCCCGGCTCCCACATTGGAGTGCATTCCACGTGTGGGAGCGGGCTTGCCCGCGAAGGCGCCAGTCAAGGCAACACCTTTCTCAAGCCGTCGGTTGGCTGTGCGGAAACAACAGGTCCACAAACTTTTCAGCCGTCGGCTGCGGTTCGTGGTTGGCCAGCCCGGCCCGTTCGTTGGCTTCGATGAATACGTATTCCGGTTGGTCAGCGGCCGGCACCATCAGGTCCAGGCCCACCATCGGAATGTCCAGGGCGCGGGCCGCACGCACGGCGGCGTCGACCAGCGTCGGGTGCAGAATGGCCGTGACGTCTTCCAGGCAACCGCCGGTGTGCAGGTTGGCGGTACGCCGCACCGCCAGGCGTTCGCCACGGGGTAGAATGCTGCTGTAGTCATAGCCGGCAGCCTGCAGGGTGCGTTGGGTTTCGTGGTCCAGGGGGATTTTGCTTTCGCCGTCGGTGGCGGCCTGGCGTCGGCGGCTCTGGGCCTCGATCAGCGCGCCGATGGAGTGCTGGCCGTCGCCGGTGACTTCCGCGGGGCGGCGAATGGCGGCGGCGACCACTTCAAAACCGATCACCAGAATGCGCAGGTCGAGCCCTTCGTGGAAGCTTTCCAGCAGCACCCGTGAGTCGAACTGGCGGGCCGCTTCAATCGCTTTTTGCACCTCTTCAATACTCTGCAAATCCACCGCCACGCCCTGGCCTTGCTCGCCATCCAGCGGTTTGACGACGATGCGCTGATGCTCGTCGAGGAACTCCAGGTTGTCATCGGCACTGCCCGCCAACTGTTGTTGCGGCAGGTTCAAACCGGCGGCCTTGAGCACTTTGTGGGTCAGGCTCTTGTCCTGGCACAGGGTCATGCTGATGGCGCTGGTCAGGTCGCTCAGGGATTCGCGACAGCGCACCCGGCGGCCACCGTGGCTTAAGGTGAACAGCCCGGCATCGGCGTCATCGACCTGCACATCGATCCCGCGCCGATGGGCTTCCTCAACGATGATCCGCGCATACGGATTGAATTCCGCTTGCGGGCCGGGGCCGAGGAACAATGGCTGGTTGATGCCGTTCTTGCGCTTGATGGCAAAGGTGGTCAGGGCGCGAAAACCGAGCTTGGCGTAAAGACTTTTCGCCTGGCGGTTATCGTGCAGCACCGACAGGTCGAGGTAGCTCAGGCCACGGCTCATGAAGTGTTCGATCAGGTGGCGCACCAGCACTTCGCCCACGCCGGGGCGCGAGCATTGCGGGTCCACCGCCAGGCACCAGAGGCTGCAACCGTTTTCCGGGTCGTGGAAGGCTTTCTGGTGGTTCAGGCCCATCACGCTGCCGATCACCGCGCCGCTGTCTTCGTCCTCGGCCAGCCAATACACCGGGCCGCCCTGATGACGCGGGGTGAGCAGCGCCGGGTCCACCGGCAACATGCCGCGGCCCTGATACAGCTGGTTCACTGCCTGCCAGTCCGCTTCGCTTTGCGCGCGGCGAATACGAAAGCCGCGAAACACCCGGGTCGCCGGACGATAGTCGGTGAACCATAGGCGCAATGTATCGGAGGGGTCGAGAAACAACTGCTGCGGGTCAATCCCCAGGATCTGCTGCGGCGCCGCCACATACAGTGCGATGTCGCGCTCGCCGGGCTGCTCGTTGAGCAACTCCAGGGCCAGGCTCGCCGGGTCGGGAAACGTATGGCCGATCAACAGCCGGCCCCAGCCGCAATGCACGGCAATCGGCGTAGGGCCCAGTTCGCTGCCGTCTTCGGCAAAGCGGGCTTGCAGGCGCTCGTAGGAGGGCGCCTGGCCCCGCAGCAAACGTTGGCTGTAAGCCGTGGCATGAGGTTTCATGAATCAGATTCCTTGTTCGCTGAGCCACAGGTTCAGCGCCGCCAGTTGCCACAGCTTGGAGCCGCGCAACGGGGTCAATTGGCCTTGGGGGTCGGTGAGCAGGCGGTCGAGCATCGCCGGGTTGAACAGGCCGCGATCCTGGCTTGGGTCCAGCAGCAGGTCGCGTACCCAGTTCAAGGTGTCGCCCTGCAAATGCTTGAGGCCGGGCACCGGGAAATAGCCTTTCTTGCGGTCGATGACCTCGCTCGGGATTACCCGGCGCGCGGCTTCCTTGAGCACTTGCTTGCCGCCGTCCGGCAGCTTGAATTTGCCCGGTACTCGCGCCGACAGTTCCACCAGGCGGTAGTCGAGAAACGGCGTACGCGCTTCCAGGCCCCAGGCCATGGTCATGTTGTCGACGCGTTTGACCGGGTCATCCACCAGCATCACGGTGCTGTCCAGGCGCAGGGCTTTGTCCACCGCGGCATCGGCACCGGGCTGGGCGAAATGCTCGCGCACAAAGTCGCCGGCGGCGTCATTGGCGGTCAGCCATTTGGGCGCGACGGTGGCTGCGTAGTCGTCGTAACTGCGGTCGAAAAACGCATCGCGGTAGGCCGCATACGGATCGCTCGCGCCATCCACCTGCGGGTACCAGTGGTAACCGGCGAACAGCTCATCGGCGCCCTGGCCGCTTTGCACCACCTTGCAATGCTTGGCCACTTCCCGGGACAAGAGGTAAAAGGCGATGCAGTCGTGGCTGACCATCGGCTCGCTCATGGCACGGAACGCTGCTGGCAGTTGCTCGATGATCTCGCTTTCGGCAATGCGCAGTTGGTGGTGACGGGTGCCGTAATGCTTGGCGATCAAATCCGAGTACTGGAATTCGTCACCGCGCTCGCCACCGGCGTCTTCAAAACCGATGGAGAAGGTCGACAGGTCCTGCACGCCGACTTCGCGCAACAGGCCCACGAGCATGCTCGAGTCGACGCCGCCCGAGAGCAGCACGCCCACATCCACCGCCGCCCGCTGACGAATCGCCACGGCCTCGCGGGTGCTGTCGAGCACGCGGTCGGTCCAGTCCTCGAGGGTCAGGTTGGCTTCATCCGCGTGCGGGCCGTAGGGCAGGGTCCACCAGGTTTTCTGTTCGGTGTTGCCGTCGGCATCAATGCGCATCCAGGAGGCGGGCGGCAGCTTTTCAATGCCCGCCAGCAGGGTGCGCGGCGCCGGTACCACGGCATGAAAGTTCAGGTAATGGTTGAGTGCAACCGGATCAAGGATCGGGTTGATGTCGCCGCCCTTGAGCAGTGCCGGCAATGCCGAAGCAAAGCGCAGGCGCTGGCCGGTGCGCGACAGGTACAGCGGCTTCACGCCGAGACGGTCACGGGCGATAAACAGGCGCTGGGCATCGCGCTCCCAGATGGCGAACGCGAACATGCCATTGAGCTTGGGCAGCAGGGCTTCGCCCCAGGCGTGGTAGCCCTTGAGCAGCACTTCGGTGTCGCCACCGGAATAGAACGCGTAGCCGAGCGCTTCCAGCTCTGTGCGCAATTCAGGGAAGTTGTAAATCGCGCCATTGAACGCCAGGGACAGCCCCAGTTGGGCGTCGACCATCGGTTGGGCAGAGCCGTCCGACAGGTCCATGATTTTCAGGCGGCGATGGCCCAGGGCAATCGGCCCTTGGGCGTGGAAGCCCCATGCATCGGGGCCTCGGGGGGCGAGGTGATGGGTGATTCGTTCCACTGCTGCCAGGTCGGCAGGTTGGTGATCAAAGCGTAACTCGCCAGCTAATCCGCACATAAATTCCTTACCGGTTTTTCCGTTGGGGAGGATAGAAATGCAGCCCGCCAAAACGGCAGGTACCCAAAAACTGACCCGGGTAAATTGTGGGAGTTTTAGAACGATACGTTATAAGGCAATGAGCCTTGACGGGTTGCGGGCCCGTCAGGGCGCTCAGGTTTTGCTTGCGTTACCGCGAATCAGGGTGCGCAACGCGAACCGATTCGGGTGGCAGGCTTCGCTGACACTGCGCGGCAGCGGCAGCGGTTCATCGTCCACCCAGGCGGCCAGCAGTTCGGCGCAGAGGGGCGCGGTGACCAGCCCGCGTGAGCCATGGCCACTGTTTATATACAGGCCGTTTAGCCACGGGCACGGAGCATCAGGGATGTGCCGGGCGTCTTTGCTGAGGGCCGCGTACAGGTGGTCAAACGCCTCGCGTTCCGCCAGCGGCCCGACGATCGGCAAGTAGTCGGGGCTGGTGCAGCGGAACGCGGCGCGGCCTTCGAGCTGCTCGGGCGCCAGGCTATCGGCGCCCAGGCGGTGCAGCAGGTCGATGGAGATTTCCCGCAGCATCTCAAGGTTACCCACGTGTTCGGCCACCGTGGGCGTAAGGTCGTCGCTCTTGAAATCAAAGCTGGCGCCGAGGGTATGCTCGCCCAGGCGTGGCGGGGCCACATACCCCTCGGCGCACACCACCGTGGCCAACGCCTGGCTGTGTGCCGTTTGCGGTAGCCGGGTGATTTGCCCGCGGATGCGCTTGAGGGGCAAGTCTGCGCTGAAGGAAAACCGCTTGATCTCGGCCGCACCGGCCAGCACTACCACCGTGGCCTGAGCTAGAACCGTATCGCCATGCAGCGCCCGCCACTGACCGTCGACCTGCTTGAGCTCAAGGGCGTCGTGGTGGTGGAGCACCTCGATCAGCGGATGCCTGGCTTGCCATTGGCACAGCGCGGGCGGGTGTACCCAGCCGCCTTCGGGGAAGAACAAGCCTCCTTGTTCCAGTGTTATCCCGGCTCGTGCCTGGGCCTGTTGTTGATCCAACAGGTGCAGCAGATCCGGAGCAAAAGCACTGGCCAACTGCGCCTGGCGCTCGGCCTCCTTGGCATTGAAGGCCAGTTGCAACACGCCGCAGCCACCCCAGTCCACGCCCCGTTGCAGGTGCTCCAACAGGCGCCGGGTGTGGCTGAAACCGCTGAGAATCAACTGCGACAGTGCCGTGCCATGGGCTGAAAGCTTGAGGTACAACACCCCTTGCGGGTTGCCGGAGGCTTCTTGTGCGAGTGCTGCGTGGCGCTCCAGCAAGCTGACCCGCCAGCCGCGCGCCGCGAGGCTGGCGGCCGTGGCACACCCGGCAAGGCCGCCGCCGATTACCAGCGCGTGGCGTTCACCGCCCACGGCAGGCGGGCGCGCGAACCAGGGTTTTACCGCAGCAGGCGCAGGCGTTTCAGCTGGCCAACCGAGAAATTCACCCCGCAGGATTTCCCACTTGTGACCGATGCCCGGGGTGCGCTTCATCTTGAACCCGGCGGCGTTGATCAACCTGCGCACCCAGCCGGTGCTGGTGAAGGTGCTGATGGTGGAGCCCGGTGCTGCCAGCCGTGCCAGTTCGGCAAACAGCTCGGCGGTCCACATATCGGGGTTTTTTGCCGGGGCGAAACCGTCGAGGAACCAGGCGTCGATTTGCGCGTCCAGCTGTGGCAATTGCTCCAGTGCATCGCCGATCAACAGCGTGAGGGTGACGCGGCCGTTATCCAGCACCAGCCGCTGGAAGCCCTGATGGATCGCGATGTACTGCCCCAGCAGTTGCTCGGCAAACGCTGCCAGTTCCGGCCAGAGGGCGAGGGCGCGTTGCAGGTCGGCGTGGCTCAGTGGGTACTTTTCCACACTCACAAAATGCAGGCGCGCACCCGCCACCGCGTGTTGTTCGAACAACTGCCAGGCGCACAGGAAATTCAAGCCGGTGCCGAAGCCGGTCTCGCCGATCACTAAGCGCCCGCCCACCGGCAGTGCAGCAAAGCGTTCCTGCAAACGGTTCTGTTCGAGGAATACGTAGCGGGTTTCTTCAAGGCCCGACTTGTCGGAGAAGTACACGTCATCGAAGACCCGCGAGTGCGGGCGACCTTGGTCATCCCAGTCGAGCTGGGCGTGGGATACGGGGTTCATGAGTGGCTCGGCAAAGGCAAGGCGGCCATTCTAGCCGATCAACAGGGTTGTCATTGATCCATGGCAAGCGGCTGTGGAATTTCCTGCCGCGTGTTGCTGCCCAATCCGCTAGTCTTGATCACTTCTGGAACGGAGCCGCCCATGTTCGAATCTGCCGAAATCGGTCACGCCATCGACAAAGAAACCTACGACGCCGAAGTGCCGGCCTTGCGTGAAGCCTTGCTGGAGGTGCAGTACGAGCTGCAACAGCAAAAGCGCTTCCCGGTGATCGTCCTGATCAATGGCATCGAAGGCGCCGGCAAGGGCGAAACCGTCAAGCTGCTCAATGAATGGATGGACCCGCGCCTGATCGAGGTACGCACCTTTGACCAGCAGACCGACGAAGAACTGGCCCGCCCACCGGCCTGGCGCTATTGGCGCCAGCTTCCGGCGAAAGGCCGCATGGGTGTCTTCTTTGGCAACTGGTACAGCCAGATGTTGCAGAGTCGCGTCCATGGCGAGATCAAGGATGCACGGCTCGACCAGGCCATCGCCGGTGCCGAGCGCCTGGAAAAGATGCTCTGCGACGAAGGCGCGCTGATCTTCAAGTTCTGGTTTCACCTCTCCAAAAAGCAAATGAAGTCCCGGCTCAAGGCCTTGCAGGACGACCCGCTGCACAGCTGGCGCATCAGCCCGCTGGATTGGCAGCAATCCAAGACCTACGACAAGTTTGTGCATTTTGGTGAGCGGATCCTGCGCCGCACCAGCCGTGACTATGCGCCGTGGTATGTGATCGAAGGTGTCGATGCGCACTACCGTGGGCTGACCGTGGGCAAGATCCTGCTCGAAGGCCTGCAAAACGCCTTGAAAGTGCCCAAGGGTAAAATCAGCGGCATGAACCCGGCGCCGCTGCCGTCGGCGGTTGACCAGATGAGCCTGCTCAACAGCCTGGACATGAGCCTGAGCCTGGAGAAGGCCGATTACGAAGAACAGTTGATCACTGAGCAGGCACGGTTCTCCGGGCTGATGCGCGACAAGCGCATGCGCAAACATGCATTGGTGACTGTGTTTGAAGGTAACGATGCCGCCGGCAAGGGCGGGGCAATCCGCCGCGTGGCTGCGGCCCTCGATCCCCGCCAATACCACATCGTCCCGATTGCCGCGCCCAGCGAAGATGAGCGCGCCCAGCCTTACCTGTGGCGTTTCTGGCAGAAAATCCCGGCGCGCGGCATGTTCACCGTATTCGACCGCTCCTGGTACGGCCGGGTGCTGGTGGAGCGTATCGAGGGCTTCTGCACGCCTACCGACTGGATGCGCGCTTACGGCGAGATCAACGACTTTGAAGAGCAACTGCGCGACGCCGGGGTGATCGTGGTCAAGTTCTGGCTGGCGATCGACAAGCAGACGCAACTGGAGCGGTTCCAGGCCCGCGAGGAAATCCCGTTCAAGCGCTTCAAGATCACCGAAGACGACTGGCGCAACCGCGACAAGTGGGACGACTACCGCGCAGCCGTGGGCGACATGGTGGACCGCACCAGCACCGAGATCGCGCCGTGGACGCTGGTGGAGGCCAACGACAAGCGCTGGGCACGGGTCAAGGTGTTGCGCACCATCAACCGGGCGCTGGAGGAGGCGTTCGACAAGTCGGACAAGCATGACAAAAAGAAGTAACGCCATGCTTTTGTATACGCCAGGTGAATGATTGTCGCGGTTGAAGAGGGCGGGCTCTATGCTCGATCCAGCGCTCAACAACCCTGACAATTGAGGTAGCCCATGCGTGAAGTAGTGATCGTCGACAGCGTGCGAACCGGCCTGGCCAAGTCCTTTCGCGGCAAGTTCAACCAGACCCGTCCTGATGACATGGCCGCCCATTGCGTCAACGCGCTGCTGGCCCGCAACGGCATCGACCCGGCCAGCGTCGAGGATTGCATCGTGGGCGCCGGCTCCAACGAAGGCGCGCAGGGCTACAACATCGGGCGCAACGTGGCGGTGTTGTCGCAACTGGGCACCGGTACTGCGGGCATGACCCTCAACCGTTTCTGTTCCTCGGGCTTGCAGGCGATCGCGATTGCGGCCAACCAGATTGCCTCCGGTTGCAGTGAGATCATCGTTGCCGGCGGGGTTGAGTCCATCAGCCTGACCATGAAAAGCGTCAACACCGACAACTTGATCAACCCGTTGCTCAAGGAGCAGGTGCCGGGCATCTATTTTCCCATGGGGCAGACGGCGGAAATTGTTGCGCGGCGGTATCACGTGAGTCGTGAAGAGCAGGATCTGTATGCGCTGCAGAGCCAGCAGCGTACTGCCCAGGCGCAGGCTGACGGGTTGTTTGATGATGAAATCGTGCCGATGGCGGTGAAGTACAAAGTTGAGGACAAGAACACCGGGGCGGTGCAGGTGTTGGACGGGGTGGTGGATCGGGATGATTGCAACCGTGCGGATACGACCCTGGCCAGCCTGGCGGGGTTGAAGCCGGTGTTTGCCGAGGATGGCTCGGTGACGGCGGGGAATTCGTCGCAGTTGTCTGATGGGGCTTCGATGACGTTGGTGATGAGCCTGGAGAAGGCGCTGGAATTGGGGCTTAAGCCCAAGGCGTTTTTCCGGGGGTTTACGGTGGCGGGGTGTGAGCCGGATGAGATGGGCATTGGGCCGGTGTTTTCGGTGCCCAAGTTGCTCAAGGCTCGGGGGTTGGTGGTGGCGGATATTGATTTGTGGGAGTTGAATGAGGCGTTTGCTTCGCAGTGTCTGTATGCGCGTGATCGGCTGGAGATTGATAATGCCAGGTACAACGTCAACGGCGGGTCGATTTCGATTGGGCATCCGTTTGGGATGACCGGGTCGCGGCAGGTGGGGCATTTGGTGAGGGAGTTGCAGCGGCGCCAGCTGCGTTACGGGGTTGTCACTATGTGCGTGGGGGGTGGGATGGGGGCAACCGGGTTGTTTGAGGCGGTGCTGTAGTGGGGGCATATCCGTTGTTTAGGTAACGGCGGGTATGGGTTCCGCTCTTACAGCGGGTCACTTTTGAAAAGCGCAAAAGTAACCAAAACGCTCTGCCCCGCCTGTCGGCGCCTCGCTTAGGCTCGGCGTTCCCTCTCTCCGGGATTGCTCCGCGGGCCGCCGCGACGGCCCGTCCCTGGCCCGTCGCGGCTAAACCGGCGTCCTGCCGGTTTACCCGCTCCTCAATCCCTGCGTTCGGCCTCGGGCTGAATGGGGCAGTTAGATCAAGATCAAGAGCAAGAGCACGGCGGCCTGAAAGCCGACCTGAGTGTTAAAAGCCAGGGCAAAAGCTGTAGGAGCTGGCTTGCCGGCGATGCAGGCAACTCGGTTTTTCAGATGCGCCAAGGTGGCGCCATCGCCGGCAAGCCAGCTCCTACGGTGGGCCGTGCTTTCAGAGAAAAAACGAAGCCGCTTTAGTGACCCACCGTAAGGGCGGAACACGTATCAACCATCACCGCAAAAACGGATATACACCCACCCCCGGCATCCCTCTAGAATGCACCTCCTCCACCTCTGGCATTCGGGGCATTCATGCATATCTCATCGGGCCGCTGGGTCTACGGTTTATCCCTGGCCCTGCTGACCGCGCTGCTCTGGGGCATTCTGCCGATCAAACTCAAACAAGTGTTGCAGGTGATGGACCCGGTCACCGTCACCTGGTTTCGCCTGGTCGTGTCCGGCAGTTGCCTGTTTGTCTACCTTGGCGCAGTCCGGCGGTTGCCCAACTGGCGCGCCCTCGGGCCAAAAGGCGGCTGGCTCCTGGCAATCGCTGTGTGCGGCTTGATGGGCAACTATGTGCTCTATCTGGTAGGCCTGAACTTGCTCAGTCCCGGCACCGCGCAACTGGTGGTGCAGGTGGGCCCGATCTTCCTGATGATCGCCAGTGTCTTTGTGTTCAAGGAACGCTTCAGCCTCGGCCAAGGCGTGGGCCTAATGATACTGATCACCGGCTTTGGCCTGTTTTTCAATCAGCGCCTGACCGAACTGCTGACCTCCCTGGGCACCTACACCGCCGGCGTACTGACGATTCTCCTGGCCACCACCATCTGGACCTTCTACGCCCTGGGCCAGAAGCAGTTATTGACGGTATGGAATTCGGTGCAGGTGATGATGGTGATCTACCTGTCCTGCGCGCTATTGCTGACACCCTGGGCACACCCGATGGAGGCGCTGCAACTGAACCCGCTGCAAGGCTGGCTGCTGCTGGCCTGCTGTTTCAATACCCTGATTGCCTACGGCGCATTCGCCGAAGCCCTGGCCCACTGGGAAGCCTCGCGCGTGAGCGCTACCCTGGCAATGACGCCGCTGGTAACTTTCGTCGCGGTGGCATTGGCGGCCTGGATATGGCCCGACTATGTGCACGCCGAAGACATCAATGCCCTCGGCTACGGTGGGGCCGTGTTGGTTGTATTGGGTTCCGCTACCGTGGCGCTGGCACCGTCGTTGTTCGCCGGGCTCAAGGCCCGGCGTGCACGGTTGGCGTCTTAATGACCGGCTTCCAGCATGTTTTCCGGACGCACCCACTGGTCGAACTCTGCATCCGTGAGGTAGCCAAGCTTCAGCGCCGCTTCCCGTAGGGTCAGCCCTTCGGCATAGGCCTTCTTGGCAATCTCGGCCGACTTGTCGTAGCCGATGTGCGGGTTCAGTGCCGTCACCAGCATCAAGCCACGTTCAAGGTGCGCGGCCATTTGCTCGGCGTCAGGTTCAAGCCCGGCGATGCAGTGCTCATGGAAGTTGCTGCAACCATCGGCCAGCAGGCGGATCGACTCCAGCAGGTTGTGGATGATCACCGGTTTGAACACGTTCAACTGCAAATGGCCCTGGCTTGCGGCAAAGCCGACGGTCACGTCGTTGCCCAGCACCTGGCAGGCCAGCATCGACAACGCCTCGCATTGGGTCGGGTTGACCTTGCCGGGCATGATCGAGCTGCCCGGCTCATTGGCCGGCAACTTGACCTCGGCCAGCCCGGCACGTGGGCCGGAGCCCAGCAGGCGCAGGTCGTTGGCGATTTTCATCAGGGCCACGGCGAGGGTTTTCAGCGCGCCGTGCAAGGTGGTCAACGGCTCATGGCCCGACAGCGCGGCAAAT
This sequence comes from Pseudomonas sp. A125, assembly GCF_055409485.1. Lineage (NCBI taxonomy): Bacteria > Pseudomonadati > Pseudomonadota > Gammaproteobacteria > Pseudomonadales > Pseudomonadaceae > Pseudomonas > Pseudomonas sp. A125. The sequence continues at coordinate 40,538 of NZ_JBUZVP010000001.1, read as the reverse complement.
TTGTTCGGGGCGGTAACAAACGGCAGGCCCGACAGCGCCGCCAATTCCGAGGCAATCGCCTCGCCAAAGCCGTGGGGCGAATTGAGCCCGGTACCGACGGCGGTGCCGCCCTGGGCCAGTTCACACACGGCGGGCAGGGCGCTGCGGATCGCGCGTTCGGCGTAATCCAGTTGCGCTATAAAAGCCGAGACTTCCTGGCCAAACGTGATAGGTGTGGCGTCCATCATGTGGGTGCGGCCGGTTTTCACCAGCTTCATGTGCCGCGCCGACAGTTCCGCCAGGCCACCGGACAGCTCACGGATCGCCGGCAACAGCTTCTCGGTGACGGCCTGCACGGCGGCGATGCTCATGGCCGTGGGGAAGCAGTCGTTGGAGCTTTGGGAGCGGTTCACGTGATCGTTGGGGTGCACCGGGCTCTTGCCGCCGCGGGGCTTGCCTGACAGCTCGTTGGCACGGCCGGCGATTACTTCGTTGGCGTTCATGTTGCTCTGGGTGCCGCTGCCGGTCTGCCACACCACCAGGGGGAACTGGTCGTCGTGTTCGCCGGCGAGCACTTCGTCGGCGGCCTGTTCGATCAGCCGGGCGATGTCGGCGGGTAGGTCGCCATTGCGGTCGTTGACCCGGGCCGCAGCCTTCTTGATCAAGGCCAGGGCGTGCAGCACGGCCAGGGGCATGCGCTGGTCGCCGATGGCAAAGTTCACCAGCGAGCGTTGGGTCTGCGCACCCCAGTAAGCGTCATCCGGGACTTGCACTTCTCCCAGGCTGTCGGTTTCGATACGGCTCATCGGGCACACTCCTTCAGGTTCGTTTGCGCAGTTTAGGCCGTGATGGACCTTGAGGGTTCCATTAAAGACTTTTCATCGGATTATCTACCGCAAAACCAGGCCCCATAAGGCGTGGGGTTGAGCCGCGGCGTTTTTTAGGCGCAGAATGGGCGCCCTTGGGGTCTTACCTCGCCTGCTAGAAAAGGAAACTCGATGACTCGTCTTCGTGCCATCTGTACCGCGGTTGCTCTGGTATGTGCCAGCGGCCAGGTTTTTGCCGATACCGCCAGCCACAACGCCAGTGCCGAAGCCTTCCTTACCCTGGCCCATGCCGACAAGCTGGGTACCCCGGTGTACATGCAAGTGCAGCAAATGTTCGCCCAGCGTTTCGAGCAGACCAAGGCGCCTGCTTCCAAGCAAACCGTCCTGGACACCTACCAGGCCAAGGCCAACACTGCCCTGGACCAGGCCATCGGCTGGAACAAGCTCAAGCCGGACATGGTCAAGCTCTACACCGACAACTTCAGCGAATCCGAGCTCAAGGACCTGGTTGCGTTCTATCAGTCGCCACTGGGCAAGAAAGTCCTGGAAAAAATGCCGCAGCTGACCCAGCAATCGGCCCAGATGACCCAGGCCAAGCTGGAAAGCGCGGTACCTGTGGTGAACAAGCTGCTGGAAGACATGACCAACGAGCTGACGCCAAAAGCCCCAGCCCCGGCCAAGAAGAAGTAAACAGGAATGACCATGCAACAGCGTATCGAATCGGCACTTGTCGCCCTGAGCCCGGAACACTTGAGCGTGCTGGATGAAAGCCATATGCACAGCCGTGGGTTGCAGACCCACTTCAAGGCCGTGCTGGTCAGCCAGCAGTTCGAGGGGCTCAATCGCGTCAAGCGCCACCAGAAGGTCTACGCCACGCTGGGTGACCTGATGAGCGAATTCCATGCGTTGGCGCTGCATACCTATACGCCTGAAGAGTGGGCGAAAATCGACGCAGCCCCGGCCTCGCCGACCTGCGCCGGCGGACACTGACACTGTGGCACATCAGCTTGATGTGGTGAGGGAGCAAGTTCCCTCGCCACAGTAAGAGGCGGTCCATAATCGTCGCCATTTTTGTTAGAATCCGCAACGCGCTGCTTAGTCGGCGCGTTTTTTTTGCATCCGGTTCACCCTTTACGAGGGTAGCCACCTGGAGATAACACCCATGACTCAACCGATTGTCGTGGCGGCACTGTATAAGTTCGTCACCCTCGAAGATTACGTCGCCCTGCGCGAGCCACTGTTGCAGGCAATGGTCGACAACGGCATCAAGGGCACCTTGCTGATCGCCGAAGAAGGCATCAACGGCACTGTTTCCGGTAGCCGCGAAGGCATTGATGGCTTGATGGCCTGGCTCAAGAACGACCCACGCATGGACGACATCGACCATAAAGAGTCGTACTGCGACGAGCAGCCGTTCTACCGCACCAAGGTCAAGCTCAAGAAAGAGATCGTGACCCTGGGCGTCGAAGGTGTCGACCCGAACAAAAAAGTCGGCACCTACGTCAACCCGCAAGACTGGAATGCGCTGATCAACGACCCCGAAGTGTTGCTGATCGATACCCGCAACGACTACGAAGTGTCCATCGGCACCTTTGAAGGCGCGATCGACCCGAAGACCACCAGTTTTCGCGAGTTTCCGGACTACATCAAAGCCAACTTCGACCCGGCCAAACACAAGAAAGTCGCCATGTTCTGCACCGGCGGCATTCGTTGCGAAAAAGCCTCGAGCTACATGCTCGGCGAGGGTTTTGACGAGGTGTATCACCTCAAGGGCGGCATCCTGAAGTACCTCGAAGAGGTGCCGCAGGCAGAAACCAAATGGCAGGGCGACTGCTTTGTGTTCGACAATCGGGTGACCGTGCGCCACGACTTGAGCGAAGGCGACTACGATCAATGTCATGCCTGCCGCACACCGGTCAGCGTAGAAGACCGTGCATCCGAACACTACGTGGCTGGCATCAGTTGCCCGCATTGCTGGGATAAGCTTTCCGAGAAGACCCGTCGCAGCGCGATCGACCGGCAAAAGCAGATTGAACTGGCCAAGGCCCGCAATATGCCGCACCCGATAGGCTACAACTACAAGCAATCTACATCCTCCGAGGCCTGAGCCATGTCCGCGCGCCTGCTCTATGTAATGGATCCGATGTGCTCCTGGTGCTGGGGTTTTGCCCCAGTGGCCAAGGCGCTGGTTGAGCAGGCCCAGGCCGCAGGCGTGGAGCTGCATTTGGTGGTGGGGGGCTTGCGCACCGGCAGTGGCGCGGCGCTGGAGCCGACTACCCGGCGCTACATTCTTGAGCATTGGCAGGCGGTGACCGACGCCACCGGCCAGCCGTTCAAGGTCGAGGGCGCGCTGCCTGAAGGGTTTGTGTACGACACCGAGCCGGCTTGCCGCGCCGTGGTCACCGCCCGCAGCCTGGCGCCGGATTGCGCTTGGAAACTGTTGGGCCTGATCCAGCAGGCGTTCTACGTCGAGGGTCGCGACGTGACCCGCGCCGACGTACTGGTGGAGCTGGCCGAGACCGCCGGCGTGCCGCGTATCGAGTTCGCCGAGGCTTTCGACCGGGCCGACCAGCATGCGGCCACCGCGGCAGACTTCACCTGGGTCCAGGATTTGGGCATCGCCGGTTTCCCGACTTTGCTGGCAGAGCGTAATGGGCAGTTGGCGCTGCTGACCAACGGCTATCAGCCGCTGTCCGAGTTGTCGCCCTTGCTGAGTCGCTGGCTGGAGCGAGCTGCCTGTGCATGATCAGCCAGATCCCGTAGAGCAACCCAAGCGTGTTGACCGCCTGACCTGGGCCGAAATCCGCCGACTGGCCCTGCATCACAAAAAATCCCTGTGGGTCGCCAATGGCGTTGCCGTGCTGGCGACCCTGTGCAGCGTGCCGATCCCGTTGCTGCTGCCGTTGCTGGTAGATGAAGTGCTGCTGGGTCACGGCGACGCTGCACTGAAGGTGATGAACCACGCGCTGCCCCTGGGTTGGCAGAAGGCCGCCGGTTATATCGGCCTGATGCTGCTGGTGACCTTGCTGTTGCGTTGCGGCGCCCTGGTGTTCAACGTGCTGCAGGCGCGCTTGTTTGCGCGGCTGGCCAAGGACATCGTCTATCGCATTCGCGTACGGCTGATCGAGCGCCTCAAGCGCATTTCCCTCAGCGAATACGAAAGCCTGGGCAGCGGCACGGTGACCACACACCTGGTCACCGACCTGGACACAGTCGACAAGTTTGTGGGTGAAACCCTCAGTCGTTTCCTGGTGGCGATGCTCACATTAGTGGGCACCTCGGGCATCCTGATGTGGATGCATTGGAAGCTGGCGCTGTTGATCCTGCTGTTCAACCCGTTGGTGATCTACGCCACGGTGCAGTTGGGCAAGCGGGTCAAGCACCTGAAGAAGCTGGAAAACGACAGCACTTCGCGGTTTACCCAGGCGTTGACCGAAACCCTCGATGCGATCCAGGAAGTGCGCGCCGGCAACCGCCAGCGCTTTTTCCTCGGGCGCCTGGGCCAGCGTGCCCAGGAAGTGCGGGATTTTGCGATCAATTCCCAGTGGAAAAGCGACGCGTCGAGCCGCGCCAGTGGTTTGCTGTTCCAGTTTGGTATCGACATTTTCCGCGCCGCGGCGATGCTGACGGTGCTGTTTTCCGACCTTTCCATCGGCCAGATGCTCGCGGTGTTCAGTTACCTGTGGTTCATGATCAGCCCGGTGGAACAACTGCTGAACCTGCAATACGCCTACTACGCAGCGGGCGGGGCGCTGACGCGAATCAACGAACTGCTGGCCCGCGCCGATGAACCGCAATACGCCGGTGGCGCCGATCCGTTTACCGGGCGCGAGACCGTTGGCATCGAGGTGCGTGGCCTGAACTTCGGCTACGGCGAAGACCTGGTGCTCGACCAGTTGAACCTGAACATTGCCCCGGGTGAAAAAGTCGCAATCGTCGGTGCCAGTGGCGGCGGTAAAAGTACCCTGGTGCAACTGTTGCTGGGGCTGTATACACCGCAGGCGGGCACCATCCGCTTTGGGGGTGCGACCCAGCAGGAAATCGGCCTGGAGACGATTCGCGAAAATGTCTCCGTGGTGCTGCAACACCCCGCGCTGTTCAACGACACGGTTCGCGCCAACCTGACCATGGGCCGCGAGCGCAGCGACCAGGCGTGCTGGCAGGCACTGGAAATTGCCCAGCTGGACGCAACCGTCAGGGCGCTGCCATTGGGCCTGGACAGTGTGGTGGGGCGCTCCGGCGTGCGCTTCTCCGGCGGGCAGCGTCAGCGCCTGGCCATTGCACGCATGGTGCTGGCGGAGCCAAAAGTGGTGATACTCGACGAAGCCACCTCGGCGCTCGATGCGGCGACCGAATACAACCTGCATCAGGCGCTGGCGCGGTTTCTCAGTGGCCGTACCACCTTGATCATCGCCCACCGGCTGTCGGCGGTGAAGCAGGCGGATCGGGTATTGGTGTTTGATGGCGGGCACATTGCCGAAGATGGCGACCATCAACAGCTGATTGCTGATGGCGGCCTGTACGCCAAACTTTACGGTCACTTGCAACAAGTGCGGTGATTTAGCCTACGCTGAACTATCAGGAGCGGTTTTCACTCGCGTGCGTATTTTAGTAGTGCATGTGCAAGGGACCTCATGAAGCAAAAGCAGACTCTCGGAACCCCTCGGTTATTGGGCATCGTCTGGCCCTTTATCGCCGTTGTACTGTTCCAGGCATTGTTAGGCTGCGTCAGTCTTTACGTGCTCTCGGCGGTGCGCGGGTATGTGGCGGGCGAAAGCCTGTGGTCCAAGGGCCAGAAAGACGCGATCTTTTACCTCACGCTGTACGCCGATAACCGCGACGAAGCCACGTTCCTCAAATACCAGAACGCAATTGCCGTGCCCCAGGGCGGGCATGAGCTGCGGCTGGCCCTCGACCGCCCGACCCCGGACCTGACCGCAGCGCGCCTGGGCATCCTCAAGGGCGGCAACCACCGTGACGACGTTTCCAGCCTGATCTGGCTGTACCTCAACTTTCGTCATTTCAGTTACCTGGAAAAAGCCATCGAACTGTGGACCGTGGGCGACGGCTACCTGGTGCAGTTGGACGACCTGGCGCAGGAGATGCACCGGGCGATCCTGGCCAGCCAGGTCAGCAGCGCCGACGTGCGCAGCTGGAAGGAGCGGATCTTCGCCATCAACGACGGTGTGACACCGGCTGCGAAGGCCTTCAGTGATGCGTTGGGCGAAGGCTCGCGGATGATTCTGCGCCTGCTGCTGGTGACCAACCTGGCCACGGCACTGGGCTTGATCGTGCTGGCGCTGCTGCGCACCCATAAGTTGTTGGCCCAGCGACACGCATTTGCCGATGCCCTGCAACTGGAGAAGGAGCGGGCGCAGATCACCCTGGAGTCGATTGGCGACGGAGTGATCACTACCGATGTCGACGGCGCCATTGCCTATATGAACCCGGCAGCCGAGGCCTTGACCCATTGGAGGGCCGCCCAGGCCCAGGGGCTGCCACTCGCCGCACTGTTCAACCTGCTGGATGAAAACGCCCAGGACGACGGCTTTACCCTTATCGAACACATACTGAGTGGGCAGCTCGGCGGTGGCAGCGAGCATTCGAAGCTGATCCAGCGCCTGGACGGCACCACGGTGTCGGTCACCCTGGTGGGGGCGCCGATCCGCAGTGCCGGCAAAGTGGTCGGTGCGGTGCTGGTGCTGCATGACATGACCCAGGAACGTCAGTACATCGCCAACCTGTCCTGGCAGGCGACCCACGACGCGTTGACCGGCCTGGCCAACCGCCGCGAATTTGAATTTCGCCTGGAACAGGTGTTGCACAATGTCGGGCGCCAGCAAACCGGGCGCCACGCGTTGATGTTCCTCGACCTGGACCAGTTCAAGCTGGTCAACGACACGTGCGGGCATGCGGCGGGTGATGAACTGTTGCGGCATATCTGCGCCCTGTTGCAGTCCGACCTGCGCGAAGGCGACACCCTGGCCCGGCTGGGCGGCGACGAGTTCGGAATCCTGCTGGAGAACTGCCCGGCGTCGGTGGCGGAAAAAATCGCCGAAAGCCTGCGCCATACCGTACAAAGCCTGCACTTTGTGTGGAAAGGCCGGCCGTTTGTCACCACGGTAAGTATCGGCCTGGTGCACATCACTCAAGTCCCGACCACCCTGGAAACCTCGCTGCGGGCCGCCGACATGGCGTGCTACATGGCCAAGGAGAAGGGCCGCAACCGGGTGCAGGTGTACCACGCCGATGACTCGGAATTGTCCCTGCGCTTTGGCGAGATGGCCTGGGTACAGCGCCTGCACATGGCCCTGGAAGAAAACCGTTTTTGCCTGTACGCCCAGGAAATTGCGTCCCTGGGGCACACGGAGCGGGGCGCCGGGCATATCGAAATACTGCTGCGCCTGCATGACGAAGCAGGGCGGATCATCCTGCCGGACAGTTTTATCCCGGCCGCCGAACGTTACGGCCTGATGACATCCCTGGATCGCTGGGTGGTGGAAAACGTGTTCAAGATCATCGCCGGCTGCATGCGTGAGCGCCCGGGCCGGCCCATGGCCATGTGTGCGATCAATCTGTCAGGCATTACCATTGGTGATGAGGACTTTCTCGGGTTTTTGCGTGAGCAGTTCAAAGCCTACGGCATCCCACCAGAAATGATTTGTTTTGAAATTACAGAAACCAGCGCTATTTCGAATTTGGGTAGTGCGATTCGTTTTATTAACGAGCTCAAAGAGTTAGGCTGCTATTTCTCCCTGGATGACTTCTGCGCCGGGATGTCCTCGTTCGCATATCTTAAACATTTACCTGTAGACTTCTTGAAGATCGATGGAAGTTTCGTAAAGGATATGCTGGACGACCCGATTAACCGCGCAATGGTCGAAGTGATCAATCACATCGGCCACGTCATGGGTAAGCGCACAATTGCCGAATTTGTCGAGACACCCCAGATCGAACAAGCCTTGCTTGAGATCGGGGTTGACTATGCTCAGGGCTACCTGATCGAGCGACCGCAGTTGTTTACCTTTGATAGTTTGCAGTGTCGACCTGTGCGACCGCAGCCTCTGTTATTCAGGGCGCCTGGCACGTTCCGATGAAACATTTGCTGGTCTGTACATATCACACATCAAAAGGAGCCCGACAGTGATCGACACATTCAACAGAACCGGCCCGCTTATGGAAGCCTCGAGTTACCCCGCCTGGGCGCAACAGCTGATCCAGGCCTGTAGCGAGAGCAAGCGCCGCGTTGTCGAACACGAACTGTACCAGCGCATGCGCGATAACAAGCTCAGCGCCAAGACCATGCGTCACTACCTGATTGGTGGCTGGCCAGTGGTTGAACAGTTTGCGTTGTACATGGCACAGAACCTCACCAAGACCAAATTTGCCCGCCATCCTGGGGAGGACATGGCGCGCCGCTGGCTGATGCGCAATATTCGTGTGGAACTCAACCACGCCGATTATTGGGTGCATTGGGCCCGCGCCCATGGCGTCAGCCTGGAGGAGTTGCAGGCACAGGAGGTTCCGCCGGAGCTGCATGCACTGAGCCATTGGTGCTGGCACACCAGCTCGGCCGACTCGCTGATTGTCGCGATTGCCGCCACCAACTACGCCATCGAGGGGGCCACTGGGGAGTGGTCCGCCGTGGTGTGTTCCAGCGGTGTCTACGCCGCGGCTTTCCCTGAAGAAGACCGCAAGCGCGCCATGAAGTGGCTGAAGATGCATGCCCAGTATGATGACGCTCACCCGTGGGAAGCGCTGGAAATCATCTGCACCCTGGCCGGCATGAACCCGACCAAGGAACTGCAGGTAGAGCTGCGTCAGGCGGTGTGCAAGAGCTACGACTACATGTACCTGTTCCTGGAACGTTGCATGCAGTTGGAAAAATCGGTGGCCACCACCCCCCGCAAACAACCGGAACTGGTTGCCAGCGAGGCGTAAACGGTGTGATGGCGGGGTAGCTTACCCCGCCATTGCCAGGCGATTGCGGCCTTCGCGCTTGGCCACGTACAAAGCACTGTCTGCCCGGCGCAACAGACTTTCGGCCGACTCTGCGGCCAGCAAGGTCGAGCAGCCCAGGCTCACTGTCAATTCGATACGTTCCTCATCCGCCCAATAATCCTGAGCCTGTGCCGCCTGGCGCAAGCGCTCGCCGACCATCGACGCCGCGTCCCGGCCGGTATTCGACAGCAGGATCAGAAACTCTTCCCCGCCAAACCGAAACACCATGTCCACATTGCGCAGTTGGCTTTTGATCGAGGCGGCGACCGCCTTGAGCACCTTGTCGCCTGTGGCATGACCGTGGCTGTCGTTGATGTGCTTGAAATGGTCGATGTCCAGCATCAGCAAGGACAACGGTTGCAGGTGCCGCCGGGCCATGTCGATTTCCCGTTGCAGGGTCTGGTCCATGGCGATGCGGTTGCCGGTTTCGGTCAACGGGTCGCGCAGGGCGCTACGGGTGGCCGCGCGATAGAGCAGGGCGTTGCGCATCGGGTAAAGCAGGGTGGCCAGCAGTGACTCCAGGTTGGCCAACTCGTCTTCGATGAAGCGCTGGTTGCGCCGAAATACCAGTTCGCCGAGGTGTTCGCCTTCGTGGCTCAGGGCATAGCTCACTGAGTGATGCCCACGGTGGCCATATTCCAGGCGCAGGTCGCTGGCTTCGTGACGATATTGCAGGGCGTCCAGCGGCACCAGGCGTTGGATCTCGCGGAAGAACAGCGCAAGAATGTGCTCCGGCTCCAGGCTGGTTTGCAACTGCATGCCCAGTTGCTGGCGAAGTTGCGCAACCGTGGCGGGGCGTCGTGTGAGAAGGGAAGGCTGACCAAAGCCCAGGCGTTGCAATTTGGCGCTGTCGAAGTCAATTGCGTTGGTCTGGGTCGGTGTTTTCATAAACGTATGAGCCTCTAAGCACAAAACTGTCTTACAGGCTGGGTGAGAGCGTCGTACTGTTCCTTCAGTTCCGTAGGACTGACGTACAGTCTAGCCCGGTTTGCTTGAGGGTATAACTGCCGCACGTCTTATAGCCGGGGCCGCGTTGCCGCTGGCCCCGGTGTGGGGCTTATTGTTTTTGCGGGTCAAACTGCTTGTCGCGGATAAACAGCGCCGGAATCACGCCACAGATAAAGTACGCGCCGCCCATCACCAAAAATCCTACGCCGATCGAGCCATGGGACGCCAAAAAGCCAATGGCGGCCGGTGCCACTGCCGCACCGATCCGGCCAATGTTGTAGGCTCCGCCCACTGCCGAACCGCGAAATTTCGCTTCGAAGCTTTCGGTCATGTAGGTCGCGTTCACGCCGTAGGGAATGCCGTACAGGAAGCCGAACACAATCAGCATCCACAGGATGTTGTCCGGGCTCTGGAACAGTACGATCACTGGCAGGAAAATCGCCGTGCCCAACGCGCCCACTGTGAACACCAGGCGCCGGCCCAGGCGGTCTGCCGCGAGCCCGGCGAGGATCTTGCCGAAAATCATCGCCGCGTAGGTGCCGACCATGTAACTGGTCATCGACTTGAAGTTCATCCCCAGCTCGCCTTCCAGGTACGACGGCATCCAGTTATTGACCCCGTAGTAGCCGAACTGCAGGAAGCCTGCGGTCAACGCCCAGAGGATGAACATGCGGCTGGCCTTGGGGTCGCTGAAGATCAGCTTGAACATGCCGTCGGGTTTCTTCGCCGACACGCGCTTGATGCCTTCGGCTTTTTCCCGGGCACGTTCGGCTTGTGCCTTGATCCAGGCTTGCGGCTCCGGTACCAGGCGTTGCATCAGTACGGCGAGGATCACCGGGATGATTGCCACATAGAACAACCAGCGCCAGCCGTGGCTGGGCAAGATCCAGCCGGCGAGCAGCGTGGCGACGATGTACCCCACCGACCAGCCTGCCTGCAGGGTGCCGAGCACGGTGGTGCGGTAACGGGTCGGGACGTACTCGGCCATCAGCGTGTTGCACGCCACATACAGCGCGCCCAGCCCGAGGGAGGCGAAAAAGCGCGTACTCGCGAACTGCCAATAGCTGTGGGTCATGCCCAGGATCGCGGTACCGACGGAGAACAGCACGATGCTCCAGACCACGGTTCTCACCCGGCCAAAACGGTCACAGGCCCAGCCGCCGTAAATCCCGCCGATGGCCATCCCGGCCAGGGTAAAACTGCCCAGGCTGCCGGCTTCGACGCTGGTCAGGCCGAACTCGGCCTTGAGGCTGCTGAGGCTGTAGGACAGCAGCATCAGGTCTGCACCATCGATCAGCAGGCCGAGGAAGCAGAAGATGAACACGATGATCCACAGGTTGTTTTTTGCGGGCGACAATGCACCCGCCGAAGCGGCGACTTCCATAGCGATACCTTGTTGTAGTTGTTAGGGCACAAGTTATGGGTGTTGCGGTAATACGGTTGGAACACGGTCACTGTAGGAGCTGGCTTGCCTGCGATGCAGACAACTCGGTCTGGCAGTAACACCGCGGCGATGCCATCGCAGGCAAGCCAGCTCCCACATTGGTTTTGTGTTGTTCCCGAGCGTTAGCGTTTGGCCTCGCGAATCATGTTGCGGGCAATCACCAATTGCTGGATTTGCGTGGTGCCTTCGTACAGGCGGAACAAACGCACATCGCGGTAAAACCGTTCGATGGCGTACTCGCTCACATAGCCGGCGCCGCCATGGATCTGCACGCAGCGGTCTGCCACGCGGCCACACATCTCCGTGGCGAACATCTTCGAGCAGGACGCCTCGGTGCCGATATCCAGGCCTTCGTCACGTTTGCGCGCCGCGTCCACCACCATGCAGCGGGCGGCGTAGATCTCGGCCTTGCTGTCGGCGAGCATCGCCTGGATCAGCTGGAACTCGGCAATCGGCTGGCCGAACTGCTTGCGCTCCAGGGCGTAGTGCAGGGCATCGTTGAGCATGCGCTCGGCAGCTCCGACGCTGACGGCAGCAATGTGCAGGCGGCCCTTGTCGAGCACCTTCATCGCGGTCTTGAACCCCACCCCTTCGACGCCGCCGATCAACTGGTCGGCTGGTACGCGCACGTTGTCAAAAATCACGTCACAGGTGTGGGCGCCTTTCTGGCCCATCTTGTGGTCGCGCTTGCCCAGGGACAACCCCGGCGTATTGCGCTCCACAATGAATGCACTGATGCCGCCCGAGCCCTTGATGTCCGGGTTGGTGCGGGCCATCACGGTGTAGATGCCGGCATGGGGGGCGTTGGTGATGAAGCGCTTGGTACCGTTGATGACGTAGTGGTCACCGTCGCGCACCGCCGTGGTTTTCAGCGAGGCGGCGTCGGAGCCCGAGTCCGGTTCGGTCAGGCAGAACGAACTGAGCAGTTCACCGCTGGCCAGCTTCGGCAGGTAGTGCTGCTTCTGCGTCTCGGTGCCGTCCAGCAGGATACCGATGGAGCCGATGCCGTTGTTGGTGCCGAAGTAGGAGCGGAATGCCGGCGAGGTGCGGCCCAGCTCAAAGGCCACGTTGACCTCTTCTTCCATGGTCAACCCGAGGCCGCCGTAGGCTTCGGGCAGGGTCAGGCCGAACAGGCCCAGCTCACGGAACTGGCTGACGATATCCGCCGGGACGTCATCGGTCTCGGCCAGCTCGTTTTCCCGGGGGATCAGCGCTTCGTTGACAAACTGCTGGAGGGTTTCCAGCAACAGGTGAAGCGTTTCGGGGTCTCGGATCATGTGCATTCCTCAGCGGCCCGTTCAGCGGGCCTGTTATCGTCAATCTGCCGAGGCCGTGCACCGATCTGTCTAGCGGGCGGCGGCCTCGATGTTGTTCACCATGTGCTTGAGACGGGGCCCGATGTCGTCCTCGAGTTTCTCCCGGGAAAGGTGAAAACTCGGTCCGCCACAGTTGAACGTCAGCAGCCCATGTTGTGCATGCAGCAGCGGTACGGCGATGGCGTTTACATCGCGGTGCCACTCACCGATCGACATGCAATAGCCAAAATCGGTGTAATCGCGGAAGGCGCGTTCCAGGCCCTTCCTGATGCCCGGCCAGTCCTCCAGATGACGCTGGCGGATATGGTCGAGGATAAATTCCCGCTCGTTTTCCGGCATCGCTGCCAGGCAGGCGCGGCCTGCGGAACTCAAGTGCAACGGCAACCGCGTGCCGACCTGGCGGCGCATGGTCATGTTGGCTTCACCCTGGACCACATCCAGGTACACCATATCCAGGCGGTCCCGCGTGGCCATCGCAACGGCGGTCTGGGCGTAGCTGGCCATCGTCTCCATCAGCGGATGGGCCACAGCCCGCACCGACAGGTTGGAAAGCATCGCGTAACCGAAGGCCATCACGCCTACATCCAACTGATACCGGCCCGACTGCGGCAGGTGCTTGAGATAGCCCAAGCGGGTCAGCGTATGGGTCATCCGCGTGATCGTCGGCTTTGGCAGCCCGGTCTTGCGCGCCAGCTCCTGGTTGCCCAGCACGCTTTCGCTGGGGGTGAAGCAACGCAACAATTCCAGGCCGCGGGCCAGGGCAGTGACGAACTGGCGGTCCTTGTCTTCCTCCTCGTCGGCATTCATCGGGTCGATCAGCAAGTGCTCGAACGCGTGGTTGCCGGCCGGTGTTTCGGGTGTGCTCGGGTCCAGGTTTCGACGGCGCATGTTAGTCCCCCTTTTTTTATAAAATCAACAAAACAAAATTGTATTCCGCACAGCGAAACTAAGCAACTCACCAGTGGAACGCTTTTTTGTTTAATAAAACTCGGCTAAACAACAAGTTATAGCCCGATTTGCCGGTCGGTCAGGTTTTTACGTTTACATCACGACAGGTCGGTCCTTATGATTATCGCTAAATACGGAATGATGTTTCGCATAGCGAAACTGTCTATCTCCGAACTAACAAGAACATTGCAGCAGGAGAACTTGTGGCCAGTCTCGACCAACCCGTGGTGCACCTCGACGTCCAGGACAATGGCGTCGCCGTGGTACGCATCCACCGTCCTGAAGTGAAAAACGCCTTGAACGCCCAGGTTCGCGAAGAGCTGGCCGAGCATTTTCGTGCCCTGGCCAAGCGTCGTGATGTGCGCGCCGTCGTGCTCACTGGCGGCGATCAGTTCTTCGTGGCCGGTGCCGACATCAAGGAGTTCGCCAGCGCCAGCCCGATCGAGATGTACCGCCGGCACACCGAGTACTTGTGGGAAGCCATCAGCCGCTGCCCCAAGCCGGTGATCGCCGCAGTGAATGGTTTTGCCCTGGGCGGCGGTTGTGAGTTGGCCATGCATTGCGATCTGATCGTGGCCGGTGAGTCGGCGCGGTTCGCCCAGCCCGAGGTCAAGCTGGGCCTGATGCCGGGCGCCGGTGGTACTCAGCGCCTGGTGCGCGCCGTGGGTAAGTTCCAGGCCATGCGTATCGCGTTGACCGGCTGCATGGTCAAGGCGCCGGAGGCCCTGGCCATGGGCATGCTCAGCGAAGTGGTGGCGGATGATCAAACCATCCCCCGCGCCCTGGAACTGGCCGCACAGATTGCCGCCTTGCCGCCGCTGGCGGTGGAACAGATCAAGGAAGTGATGCTCGCCGGCGCCGACTTGCCGCTGGAAAGCGCGCTGGTGTTGGAACGCAAGGCCTTTCAACTGCTGTTCGATTCGGCAGACCAGAAGGAGGGCGCCGCGGCGTTCTTCGAAAAACGCACCGCGAACTACCTGGGGGAATAAGGATGACCGATTCAATCAAGATCATGGGCCTGGTAGGCACCGGCGTGATGGGCGCCGGGATTGCACAGATTGCCGCCCAGGCGGGCGTGTTGGTGCGCTTGTTCGATGCCCGCGACAGTGCGGCGCAGACCGCTCGGGACAGCCTTGGCGCCACGCTTTCGAAACTGGCCGCCAAGGGCAAGATCACCCAGGTGGCGATGGACGCAACGCTTGCGAACCTGCAAGTCGCCGCCACGGTTGAAGCGTTGCGCGATTGCGATTTGGTGGTGGAAGCTATTGTCGAAAACCTCGACGCAAAGCGCGGCCTGTTGCAGCAACTCGAAGGTGTGGTCAGCGCGCAGTGCATCCTCGCCACCAACACCTCGTCGCTGTCGGTCACGGCCATTGCCACCGGCTGCCAACACCCTGAGCGCGTGGCGGGGCTGCACTTTTTCAACCCGGTGCCGTTGATGCGCGTGGTTGAAGTGATCGACGGCCTGGCCACTGCGCCGAAGGTCGGCGATGAGCTGTTGGCCTTCGTCGCCCGCACCGGCCATCGCGGCGTGCGCGCCAAGGACACCCCGGGTTTTATCGTCAACCACGCCGGCCGTGCCTACGGCACCGAAGCCTTGAAGATGCTTGATGAAGGCGTTGCCGAGCGCGGTGATATCGACCGTATCCTGCGTGACGGCGCAGGCTTTCGCATGGGGCCACTGGAACTGCTGGACCTCACCGGGCTCGACGTTTCCCACCCGGTGATGGAGTCGATCTACAACCAGTTCTATCAAGACCCGCGCTACAAACCGTCGCCCCTGACCCGTCAGATGCTGGCGGGCGGGCGCCTGGGGCGCAAGAGCGGGCAGGGCTTCTACCGCTATGAAAATGGCCAGGTGCTCGACGGCCCGCAACCGCAGCCGGTGCCCTCCATCAAGCAATTTCCGCCGGTGTGGATCGCCACCGAAAACGCTGACGACTACGAGCGCCTCAGCGCCCTGGTGATCGAACTGGGCGCGCACCTTGAAAGCGCCGCGCAGCCTTCGCCTGAAGCGTTGTGCCTGCTGGCGCCTTACGGCCTCGACGCCACCTCGGCCAGCGAGCGCTTCCACACCGACCCGGCACGCACCCTGTGCATCGACCTGCTGACCGACCTGTCGCGCCATCGCACCCTGATGCAAAACCCGCTGACGTCCAGCGCCATGCGCGAGGCCGCCCACGCGCTGCTCGCCCGAGATGGCGTGGGTGTGACGGTGATCAGCGACAGTGTCGGCTTCGTCGCCCAGCGTACTCTGGCGATGGTGGTCAACCTGGCCTGCGACATCGCCCAGCAACGCATCGCCAGCGTCGACGATATCGACCAGGCCGTACAACTCGGCCTGGGTTACCCACAAGGCCCGCTGGCCTGGGGCGATGCCCTTGGGCCACGGCGCATCCTCACGATTTTGCAACGCATGAGTGAACTCACCCACGACCCACGCTATCGCCCCAGCCCCTGGCTGCGGCGGCGTGCGGTGCTGGGGATTTCACTGCGTCATCAAGAGCCGGCAGTCGGCTGATTTCGATTCATCACAGGACAAGAATAATGGGTGCATTGACAGGTTTGCGGGTGCTGGATTTAAGCCGGGTATTGGCGGGGCCCTGGTGTGGCCAGGTGTTGGCTGACTTGGGCGCAGAAGTGATCAAGATCGAACGGCCGCAAAGCGGTGACGACACCCGTGGCTGGGGCCCGCCATGGATGAAGACCGACACTGGCGAGTCGTCCGGGCAGGCGTCTTATTACCAGTCCACCAACCGCGGCAAGCTCTCCGTGGCCATAGACCTCGCCACGAGCGAAGGCCAGGAACTGGTGCGGGCGCTGGCGGCCAGTTCCGACGTACTGATCGAAAACTACAAGGCCGGTTCCCTGGCGCGCTACGGCCTGGATTACGCGACCCTGGCCGAGATCAATCCACGGCTGGTGTACTGCTCCATCACCGGCTTCGGCCAGACCGGCCCGCGTGCCGAAGAGCCTGGGTACGACTTTATCATCCAGGGCATCGGCGGCTTGATGAGCATCACTGGCGAGCGCGATGACCTGCCCGGCGGCGGCCCGCAAAAAGTCGGCGTGGCGTTCTCCGACCTGATGACCGGCCTGTATTCCACCGTCGCGATTCAGGCTGCGCTGTTCAGCCGCGAGCGTACCGGCGTCGGCCAGCACATCGACATGGCACTGCTGGACGTGCAAGTGGCAACCCTGGCCAACCAAAGCATGAACTACCTGGCCTCGGGCAAGGTGCCGGAACGCTATGGCAACGCCCACGCCAACATCGTGCCGTACCAGGTATTCCGCGCGGCAGACCGCGACTTCATTATCGCCTGCGGCAACGACAGCCAGTTTGTTGCGCTGTGCCACAGCATCGGCTTGCCGCACCTGCCGCAAGACCCGCGCTTTGGGCGCAATGCCGATCGGGTTGCGCACCGGGCGGAGATTGTCGAACTGCTGTCGGCGCACTTTCTGGGGCGCACGGCGGACGAGTGGGTGGCGAGCATTCACGCTTCGAAAGTGCCGGTGGGCGCGATCAATAGCATCGCGCAATCGTTGGAAGAACCGCAGGTGATTGCCCGTGGGTTGATGGTGAAGATCGCGCATCCAAAGAACCCGGAGTTCGCCATGGTGGGCAGCCCGATCAAGATGTCGGGCACGCCGGTGGAGTATGTGAGGCCGGCGCCGATGTTGGGCCAGCATACGGATGAGGTGCTTGGTGAGCGGCTGGGGTTGTCGGCAGAGCAGTTGAGGCAGCTCAAGGCGGGTGGGGTGATCGAGCAGTTGGACTGAGCAATGGCGGCCGGGAAGGCCGCCATCATCACGGTTTAGCGCGCGACTTCTTTAAGGTAGGTGTTTCGGGCAGCTACGGCAGTCGGTGTGAAATCTGTAAACACACCATCAACACCGGCCCGGAAGAAAGCCATGTACTCGGCCGCCGGGTTGCCCTTGTAGGCGCCGGCCAGGTACTTCGCTTCGTTGCGGAAGGTGAAGATATGCACGAACAGACCGGCTTTGTGAGCATCGCTGATCAGGCGGGTGGGCTTGAACGTATCGACCTCGGGCAAGCCTGGGTTTTGCGCTGAGGCGGCGGTCAGCAACATCGCTTGTGGCTTCCACGGCCCGATGCCATCGGCGTAGGTCTTCACCTCGGCCAACCCGGCTGGCGTCAGCATCGCACCAAAGGCGCGTGGGTCGCCGGCGACGGTCCAGCTATAAGGCCGGCCGCTGACGAAGGTGTTGGGTTTGTCGGTGATAAAAATGGTCTCGCCGGTCTTGAAGTTCACACCGTTCCCATCCACCAACTGTACCGCCCGGGTTTGCAGGCCGATAGAGCGCAGGTACTTCAGGCTGTTCGGGTCGAAGCTTTGCACAAACACCGGTGCGTTTTTGCGATTGAGGTCGTTGTCTTTCAGAGTCTTGAGAAACGCCGCTTCAAACGGATGAGTACCCGGTGCGCCGCAACCATTGGCAATGGCCTGGGCGTTGTTCCAGATCGGGTTTTTGCTTTCCGGGTAGGTGGTAATCACACGGCCTGTGGCGGCGCTTTTGGCTTTGGCAATGTCGATCACTTCCTGGAAGCTCAGGATCGGCAACTTGCCGTTGAGTTCGGTGGGGCGCTCGTCGCGGGCATCGTACGTCGTGCCGCCGAGCCACTGCTTGAGTTCGGCCAGGGTGAAATCGCTGATTGACCAGTCGTTGGTGTGGTCTTCGCCATCCACGATCAGGGATTTCAACACCGATTTTGGATCGTTGGGATTGGTCAAGTCGCTCAGGTACTGGGCCGGGCCATTTTCTGCGGTGGCGGGATACCTCACATTAACCAATACGCCCGGAACCGTGCGCTTGCGGCGCGCAACCTCTGGGTTGGTCTGCGCGACGTCGTTGATGTTGGTGTTGTCACTCAGCCACGGGTTGTGCCGGGCCACCAACACGCAGTCCTTGGTCATGTGCAGGTCCAGCTCAAGCGAATCGGCACCCGCGTCGGCCGCATGCTCATACGAGGCCCGGGTTTCTTCCGGGTACAGCCCCGGCAGGCCGCGATGCCCGATCACCAGGGGCGGTGCACCGTCCAGGGTTTTGAACGAAGGCGAAGCGGCAGGCGCGCTCCCGGTCACACTGTCACACGCGCTCGCCATCAGGCTGCATCCGATAACGATAAAGCGGGCGAGCAGGGTTTTTGCCGCTGGCGGGCCTGAGCGAGTGTGCATGTGTCGTCCTTAAAGAAGAGGGTAGGGGCAGGGTATCTGCGGATGTTGGCGTTGACGTATGACAGAGTCGTGACAGGAAGTGGAGCGATGATTTTCCTGCGCGGTGCGCCCACGGCGAGCACAAATATCACCGAAAGCTTGACTTCTCCTTTTCAATCAGTAACATACGGCGCATTCCGCGATAGCTCAGTTGGTAGAGCAAATGACTGTTAATCATTGGGTCCCTGGTTCGAGTCCAGGTCGTGGAGCCATACAAGGTTCCAGAGAACGCTTTCAAAATCTCTGAAACCCCCGAAAAACCCGCCTTCTGGCGGGTTTTTTCGTTTTGGCGTTCTGTCGGATTCCGGTGGATACCAGTTCGATCATGGCACTGATCGGTAAATGTGACGGACGCAATTTTGGCTATGGTCGGCAACTGAGCTATGCCGGGCCGCAAGCATTGAGAGATCTACAGTGTGTCGCTGCATTTGCGTTTTCCCTCCTTTGCCTTGTAAGGAAAAACAGCGCAACTGAATATCAGGTGCGCTTGATGTATTGCGTCGCGAACTTTTCGCTGGGTTTAGAAGGTGTATTTGAAGCTCGTCATGAAGTTACGCGGCGCCCCGTATACGCTCCAACTGTCAGCATAGGCATAGTAGGAACGATCAAACACGTTGTTGACATTGAGCGTGGCGCTGAGGTTTTTGCTGATGTCGTAACGGGCCATCAGGTTGGTCAACGCATAGCTGCCTTGTTCAAACGTGTGCAAGTCCATGCCAGTCTTGCTCTGCCAATTCACGCCGCCGCCCACCGTGACCTTATCCAGTACGCCAGGGAGGCGATAGGTCGTGAACGTCTTCAGGCTGTGGCGTGGGCTGGTGGTGACGATGCGCTCATCGTCGGCGTTGGTGCTGACACTGTAGGCGTAGCCAGCTGACGCCTGCCAGCCTTCACTCAGTTCACCGTTCAGCTCCAGCTCGACACCCTTGGTCGTCGTGCCCTGTTCTGCGCGATAGATGTCTGGAGCTCGTACGTAGACCGGCAAGTTGTCCTGGTCAATCTTGAACAGGGCCAGGCTGGCGTTCAGCCTGTCTTCGTTGAAGCTGCCCTTGATCCCGACTTCATAACCGGTGCCTTCCTGCGGATCCAGTGGTTTGTTGTTATCGTCTTTGATGCCATAGGTCTGAGGATTGAAGATTTTGGTATAGCTGGCGTACAGCGACCAGGTGCTGCTCAGGTCATAGACGATACCGGCGTAAGGCAGGAAAATCCCATTACGGGTTTCTTTGCTTTCGGAGTTCTGGCTGGCATCCGTGTAGCTGATAACTTCGTTCGAGCGTTTCCAGTCGGTCACGCGGCCGCCAAGGATCACGGCAGTGTCATCGGTGACGTGGAAGCGTGAGGTGAGGTACGCCGCGTACTGGTTTTCTTCGATACGGGTTTTGCCGACAGTCGTGGTGTCAGGGCGATTGGCGCCGCTGCCGTTCCAGTTGTAAATGTTGGGCACTGTACCGTCGTAACCGGTCCACGGGCCGAACCAGCCGCCGTGACTTGGGGTGTTTTCGTCATACTGAGACATGGTTACGCCGGCGATCAGCTCATGCTCGCGGCCGAACAGGTTGAACGGGCCAGTCAGGTAGGCGTCCAGGTTGTTCTGGCGCGGGGTCCCGGACCAGCGGTTGGGGTACAGGTAGGCGCCGGCACCCGTTGCCTGGTCGATATCGCCGTTCATGTAGTTGATCAGCTCATCGAACTCGTTCTGGGTGTGGCTGACTTCGACCTTGCCGCTCCAACCATTGTTGAACTGGTGCTCAATGGAGGTAAAAACGTTGGTCTGCTTACGGTCGTTGTATGCCCAGTCCGGAGCGCTGTTGGCGGAACGGCTAAAATCAGTGCGGTTACCGTTGCTGTAGAACATCTGGAAACCGGTCCGCAGAGGATCGTTGACCTGGTTGTTGATGTAGCTGAAGCCCGCGGTCAGCATGGTAGCGTCGCTGAGGTCGAACTCGGAAATACCGTAGACCAGTTGCGAATCGGTTTTTACCCGGTCAACCCAGGAATTCTGCTTCTTGTAATCCACCACCAGACGCCCGCGAATGTTACCGCTGTCGTTCAAGGGGCCTGACACGTCAAAGCCTGTACCATAGCGATCCCAACTGCCCGCCTCGCCGGTGATGCTGGCCTGGGCCTCAGCAGTCGGGCGCTTGCGGATCAGGTTGATGGTCGCCGACGGTGTGCCAGAGCCGCTGATCAGGCCGGTGGCGCCACGCACCACTTCAACGCGGTCGTACATGGCGGTGTTCTGAGTATTGTTATCCAGGCGTGATGAGGTGGGCACACCGTCGATTTCAAAGTTGTTGATCTGGAAGCCACGGGACCAGTAAGTATCGTTCTCGGCGCCTACACCGACACGTAATACGGTGATGCCGGGTGTTGCCTCCAGAACTTCGGTCAGGTTGGTGAGTTTCTGGTCATCGAGACGTTGACGGGTAATCACTGTGACCGACTGCGGCGTTTCCTTTTGAGTCAGGTTCAGCCGCGTCGAACTGCTGGAGGAGTCTGTGGTGTAAGAGCCTGTGGCTTCGGTGGTGGAGCCAGGTGCCTTGCCGGAAATCGATATTGCGCCCAGCTCAAGTGCGCCGCCCGCGCCTGGCTGCAACTGATAGCGTCGCTCGCCGGTCTGCACCACCGTCAACTCACTACCTGCCAGTAAAGTGTGTAGTGCCTGGTCCACGGTGTAGCTGCCGTGCAGCGCCGGGCCTGTCTTGCCGGCGATCAGCGCGGCATTGCCCGCCAGGTAGATTCCGGATTGGGCGGCAAGCTGGTTGAGTTGGTCGACAAGGGCGCCAGCGGGCAGATCGAAACGCTGCGCGCTTGCCTGTCCAGCGGCTGTCGCGGGTGATGCTACGCTCAGACTAGCCGGTATGGCCAAGGCCAGGGTAATGGTCAACGCCAAGGATTGTGGTGAGTTACGCAGAAATGAGGGCATAAACAGTTCCGGTCGAAGGAGGCATTAAGCCGTTGTCCTTCTCTAATTCGAATGAAAATTCAAAACCGGAAGCACGGGAGCGAAAAAATATCAGCGCGCAACCACCGTGACCCACCAGGCAAATCGCCGCTCGATGCGCACGGGCAGCACCTGCTCGAGCATGGCCAGTACCTGATCGGTGTCCTCCAACGGGAAGGTACCCATGACCCTCAGGTTGGCAACCTGCGGGTCAATCCCCAGATGTCCATGGCGATAGCTGGCCAACTCATCGATAAAGTCTCCCAGGCGCATATCGTTCGCCATCAACACCCCTTTTATCCACGCTTCGCGCCCGGGCTGGGCACGTTGCGTTGTGGACAGGCTTTGGCGGTCGAAGTTAACACCCTGACCTGCTGGCACGACGAGAGTTTGTTGGGTGACGCCACAGCTGACCTGCACGCTGCCTTCGTACACGTTGAGTAACGTGCGGCCATCATGTTCTCGCACGCTGAAGCGCGTGCCGATTGGGCGTAGACGACCTTGCGGCGTGTCCACCACGAACGGCCGAGGATCGTTGCCGGTACTGATCAGGATTTCGCCGCTGTAAAGTTTCAATTCGCGCTGGTCGGCGCTGAAATTCACATCCAGCGCCGTACCGCTGTTAAGCCAAAGGCGTGTGCCATCGGCCAAGCGCTGGTCACGCAGTGGGGTGGTACCGGTGTAAAAGTCGGTGGTCCAGTTCCCTGGCAGCCAACGCTGCTGCCAACTGCCCCAGCCCAGCAGTGCACCCCCCATCAGGATCGACAAGCCGCGCAATACCTGGCGGCGTGAGCGCTGGGAATGGCGCAAGGTTTCCAGCGTCTGGTTGGCCCCCGCGATATCCTCCTGTAACGGTGCAAAACGCTGCCCAACGCGTGCGACATAGCTCCAGGCCAGGCGATTGAGTTCACTATGGGCATGCCATTGGCGCCAGGCCTCATGCAGCTGCAAAGCATTAGGTTCTGCGCTCAGGCGGGCAAACCAGTCGGCGGCTTGTTGCAAGGTGGCATGGTCGAGGCCGCCAGGGTTGGTGCTCATAACAGCGCTCCGTCCAATTCGGCTTCCAGTGCTATGCATTGGAACATGGCCTGTCCGATGTATTTGGTGACGGTGCGCTCGCTCACGCCAATGCGCAGCGCAACCTCGCGATAGCTCAAACCTTGGATATGCGCCAGGCAAAACGCCTCTGACACTTTGACCGGCAGGCGATCGAGCATTGCCTGCAAATGCACCAGAGCTTCAAACACTAAGGCGCGGTGTTCTTCAGACGGTGCGTACTCCTCAGGCCGACTCGCCAATACCTCAAGCCACGCTTGCTCCACGTGCTTGCGCCGAAAGAAATCCACACACACGTTGCGCGAAAGCGTGCTTAGGTACGCGCGCGCATGCACCTCGCTGTCGAACTGACGCGGGTGGCCCAACAAGCGCACAAACACATCGTGGGCGAGTTCGGCGGCATCACTGACATTGCCGAGTTTTCGCGCCAGCCAGCGCTGTATCCAGCCGTGATGGGCGACGTACAAGCTGCCAACGCTATACGGCGGGGCACCCGACTCAGGGAGATGAGGCATCGAAAATTCTTACGAATGGGAATTATTACCAATAGTAATAGGGAAAAGTTAACACCACAATGGGGAGGGAATGTGCATCGGATCGAAGCTATGTCTCCGTTCGAACGAATTTGGTTCGCGCAGCCCGCCGGAGGACAAAGTGCCGTCTAACGTTTGAGTCCAGGTCGTGGAGCCATACATTGAGAAAAACCTGCAGCGATGCAGGCTTTTTTTGCCTTGAATTTGGCCGGTGCGAGGGTGGGCACGGCGGCGCGGCGGACCATGCACAGGATGCGTATATGAGTGCGCTGGTCTACAGCTTTTTATGGGAGACGTTGAAGGCTAATTGTCCTGGCCCGTTGCCAGCCTCAGTGCTCGGTACGCGTCCACTAGCTGGTCGAGCGTAAACCCAAGGTTTCTGCCGCTGGGGTTAGGCAGGACCCACACCGCCGCACTCCCCAGCGGGTGCGGCTGCAACCCCCACGCAATCTGCCGCTGCCCGCTCAGTGCGGCATACGCCGCCTTTCCCAGAAATGCCAAAAAACGCGGCGCATAACGTGTGATCTTGCGTTCAAAACTCACCGCCGCCGCCGTGAATTCATCCGCTGACAATTGATCTGCCCGGGCCGTGGGTCGCTCTACCACCGTAGTCAGCCCGCACTGATACTGCAGGATCGTCTGGTCGTTTTCCGGCTGCACCTCATGGGGCGTAAACCCGGCCAGGTGCAGCGTGCGCCAGAACCGATTGCCCCTGCCCATAAAGTGATGGCCGCTGGCGGCGGCTTTCAGTCCCGGGTTTATCCCGCAGAAAACCACGGCCAGGTTCTCCGCCAGAATATCTTCCAATCCCTCCATCATCCGCAGATGACCTGCACGGCATTGCGTGCCAGGGCGATCAACTCGGCGTAGGGCTTGCCCGCCCGTGCGCGAATCGAAAGGCTGTGCACCAGGGACGAGGCGAGCACTGCGACCGCAGCGGGATCGGTACCGGTTTTCAATTCTCCGGCCTCGATGGCCGTGCGCAAGCGGGTTTCGAGATGGGCATCGAGTGCGTCGAGGCGCTGCAACAGCACCGCGCGAATCTCGGCATCCTCGACCGCTTCAGTGGTGGCGGTGCCGATGATGAAGCAGCCCCGTGGCTCGCCATCGCCCGAAAAGTAGATCGACAACTGGCCTTCATAAAGGCGCATCAACGCGTCGGCCAGCGTCAGGCTCGGGTCGTCCAGCGCTGCGTCGATGGCGGCTGAAGCGAGGCCCCAATATTGCTCGAGCGCTTTGAGGTAGATCGCATGTTTGTCGCCGAACGCCGCGTACAGGCTTGGCCGGTTCATCCCGGCAGCACTGGCAATGCCGTCCAGTGAGGCACCGCAATAGCCGGTATTCCAGAACACCCCGAGGGCTTTTTGCAGCGCTGTTTCAGGGTCGTAGGCGCGCGGGCGGCCACGGCCTTTTGCCTCTGTGATCTTTTTTTGTGCCATGGCGTACAAAAATCCTTGAGTAGAGGTGAGCGGGTCGATATTCTTACATCATCGCACAAAATTAAAGCCTCAGAAATCCCCGGCTCAACAAAGGTGATTCGATCATGAGCAACGCGTTGGAAAACACGACCCGCACACACTGGCGTTCACTGTTGATGGTGGGCTTTCCGATACTGCTCGCAGCGGCGGGGTACGTGTATTACCTGCAGGACGCGCCGTATGTGTCGACCGATAACGCTTACGCCCGGGTGGCGAAGGCGTCGATCAATGCGCGGGTGTCCGGGCAAGTGGTGGAGATTGCCGTGGAGGACAACCAGCCGGTGCACAAAGGGCAAGTGCTGTTGCGGATTAACCCCGAGCCGTTTCAGGTGGCAGTCGAGCGCGCCCAGGCCCAACTGAGCGTGGCGCGGTTGCGGGTCGAAGGCCTTAAGGCCAGCTACCGGCAACAGCTGGCGGAACTGCAGGCGGCCAAGGAGTCGGCGGGTTTTGACCAGAAAGAATTCGCCCGCAAAAAGGCCTTGGTGGCCACCGAGTTCGTGTCCCAGGCCGTGTTCGAACGGGCCGACACCGACTTGAAAGTCGCCCGGCAACGCGTCGCCTCCATCGAACAGCAGGTCGCCAATACAGTGGTGGCCCTGAGCGGCAATCCCGACATCGAAATCGACCGCCACCCGGCGATTCTCCAGGCCAGGGCGCAACTCGACGAAGCGCAACTCTACCTCTCGTACGCGACCGTCTATGCGCCTGACGATGGCGTGGTGGCCAAGGTGGATGACGTACAGGTCGGCGACTACCTGAACAGCGGTGCACCGGCCTTCGCCTTGCTGTCGCCCCGTCGCACCTGGGTCGAGGCCAACTTCCGCGAAACCCAGCTGACGCATATGCGTGCCGGCCAGCAGGCAACCATCAGGCTCGACACCTATCCGGACCATCCCTTCAAGGCCCACATCACCAGCTTGAGCCCGGGCGCCGGCGCTGACTTTGCCCTGCTGCCGCCGGAAAACGCCACTGGCAACTGGGTCAAGGTGGTGCAGCGGGTGCCGGTGCGCCTGGAGCTGGATGATGCGAATGTTGAGCTGCCGCTGTTTTCCGGCACCAGCGCCACGGTAACCGTTGATATCAGGACCGGCCCATGAACGGCGCACGCAGCCTCAGGTTCGCGGCGTTACTGGTGACCTGGTTGCAGGCGGTCAGCGTGTCGCTGCCGAACTCGGCCCTGCGGTTTGTGCAGGGCAGCTTGTCGATGACGGACGACGAGGCGGGGTGGATATTCACCTCTTACCTGGCCGCCAGTGCGATCACCTTGCCGGTCGCCCAATGGCTCGCCGCGCGTTTGGGCGTGAAGGTGGTTTACCAGACGACACTGGCGGTCTTCGCCTTGGGCTTGCTGCTCGCGACCGAGGCAACCACCTCGCTGCAATTCGTCGGCGCACGGGTTATCCAGGGTGCTGCCAGCGGCGTGTTGGCGCCGCTGTCGATGGCCATCGCCCTGGAGACACTGGCCCCGGCACGACGGCCGAAATTCGGCCCGGTGTGGACAGCCATCGGGCTGTTGGGCATCGTCAGCGGCCCGGCGATTGGCGGCTGGATCAGCGAGCATTTCGGCTGGCGCTGGATGTTCTACGCCAGCCTGCCGCTGTTGGCCTACACCACATCGATCGTGGCGTTATTGCAGCCAGAGAAGAAAACCAACGGCGTGCCGGCCTTCGATTTTGCAGGCTTTGCCAGCTTTACCTGCGGCGTGATCGGCCTGCAAATGCTCCTCGACCGAGGCCAACGCCTGGAGTGGTTCGATGCGCCCGAGATCTGGCTGGAAGCTGCCGTGAGCGCCCTGGGGTTCTACCTGTTCGCCGTGCACCGGTTCACCTCGCGCACGCACTTCATCAGCAAGGGCTTATTGCGCGACCGCAACTTCGTGCTGTCGACCCTCATCTTCTTCGCCGTCGGTTTCGTGCTGCTGCCAACCATGGCGATGACCTCGCCGATGCTGGACGAACTGCTCGGCTTCCCGCCGGACACTACAGGCTTCCTCACCATCCCCCGTGGCGTGGGTTTGCTGGGTGCGTTCTGGCTGATGAACCGTGTGCCTGCACATCTGGATGGCCGCCCGTTCGTGATCGCCGGTATCGCCCTGGTGGTCTACGCCAACCACTCGATGCTCGGCTACTCGCCCTTGATGGATGGCTGGCCGGTGGCAGTGGCCGGTGCCCTCCAGGGAGCCGGCCTGGGCCTGCTGATGCCGGCGCTTTCCCGGGTGGCGTTCAGCACCCTCGACCCGGCGTTGCGCCCCGAAGGCAGCGGGCTGTTCAACTTGTCCCGCGTCTACGGCAGCACCTTCGGCGTGGCGGTGGTGCAGTGGTTTTTCTTCAACAACACCCAGGCGATGCATGTGGCGCTGGCCGGTCACCTGACCGCTTATTCGGTCCCTGCGTCCACGTCCCTGGCAGGTTTTGGTGCGCTGAACGAAGCCATCACCGGCCAAGCTGCGTTCATCGCCGTGCTTGGCCAATTCAAGATTCTGCTGTGGGCAATGCTGGTGGTGAGCCCGCTGGTGCTGCTGCTGCGTAAACCTGTCACGACCCGCTAGTTTTCGGAGTGTGCGTAATGAAATTCCATGGGCTTGTTATCACGGCCGTTATAACCCTGTCTGCTTGTTCGGTTGGCCCGGACTTTAAAGCGCCGTCCGTTGCCGCCTCGCAGCACTACGACGTGCAGGCAGAGCAGCGCGTGTCGTTCAATCAGAAGGTGAACGTCGACTGGTGGTCGACCTTTCATTCCCACACGCTCGACAGCGTCATGCGCCGGGCGATTGCCGGCAACCTTGAGCTGACGTCGGCGGACGCGACATTACGCCAGGCAGCCGCCTCGGTGGCGGCGGCGGAAGGTGCGCTGTTCCCGCAGGTGGATTTTGCCGCGCAAGCGGGGCGCCAGCGCGTGCATAACGCCACGCAGCCTGCGGTGGTGAACTTCTATGGTGTCGGGCCGCAGGTCCGCTTCGACCTGGACGTATTTGGCGGCAACCAGCGCCGGGTCGAGCAGCAGCAGGCATTTGCCGATCTCCAGCGGCATCGCTTCGAAGCGGCCTACCTGACGCTGACGGGGGACGTCGCCAGCCAGGCGCTGTTGATGGCCTCGGCCAGCGCGCAGATGGAAGCGGTGCAGACCTTGCTCGTCACCGACGCGAAAAATCTCGAGCTGGTGCGTGCGGCGCAACACAGTGGCGCGGCGACGCAGCTCGACATTTCCCTGGCCGAAACGCGGCTGGCGCAGGACCGCACGCTGTTGCCGCCACTGGCCCAGCAGCGGGATGCGGCGCGGCATGCGTTGTCGATTCTGGCTGGCAAAGGTCCGGCGGATTGGCCTGCGCCGGATTTCAACCTGGCTGAATTTGCCTCGGCCACCACGCTGCCCGTCAGCTTGCCGTCTGAACTGGCGCACGACCGCCCGGACGTGCAGCAAGCGGAGGCGGAACTGCGGGCGGCCAGTGCGGCAGTCGGCGTGGCGACCGCCAATCTTTATCCGCATGTGGAACTGTCCGCTTCCCTGGCCCAGGCCGCTTCGGGCAACGGCGGGGCGGCGCTGTGGGGTTTTGCCGCCGGGCTGGCGGGGCCGCTCTTCGACGGCGGCACTCTCAAGGCCGAGCGCCAGGCGGCGGTGGAGGGCTATAACGCCTTGCTCGCCAACTATCAGCAAACCGTTATCAAGTCGTTCGGCCAGGTTGCAGACACCTTGCAGGCGATCAATCACGACGCGCAGGAATACCAGGCGCAGACCGCCGCGTTGCAAGCGGCGGACAACAGTTTGCGGCTGAACCAGCAGGCCTATGGGGCAGGGGAGAACGGCTTGCTGCAGGTGCTGGAGGCTCAACGTGCATATGAGCAGGCGTTGCTTGGGCAATTGCGGGCGAGCACCGCCCAACACCTCGATACGGTGCGCTTGTTCGTGGCGCTCGGTGGTCGCTCGGTTAGCGATTTCAGGCGCTAGCGGGGTGGGGGCATATCCGTTTTTTAGGTAACGGCGGCTATGGGTTCCGCTCTTACAGCAAGGCATTGCTCCGCGGGCCGCTCCTCAATCCCTGCGTTCGGCCTCGGGCTGAATGGGGCAAAGAACACAGCGGCCTACAGGCCGGCTTGAGTGTTAAAAACCAGGGCAAAAGCTGTAGGAGCTGGCTTGCCGGCGATGCAGGCAACTCGGTGTATCAGGTACACCCAACTGATGCCATCGCCGGCAAGCCAGCTCCTACAGTGGGCCGTGCTGGTGCTCTACAACACTGTTTGGCTCACGTTCAAAAGTGACCTGCCGGAACGGCGGAACCAATACCCGCCATCACCGCAGCAACCGATGTGCCCAATCAACCACCCTTACCCAACAACGCCCTGGCAAACTCGTCAGACGCAATAAAGTCCATGGCCTTGCGCAACTCGCAGGCCGCCTGCGCACCGAACACCTCATCAAACCGCACTGCCATCTGCCTGGATACCACCCGTGCGTCCTCATACTTGCGCAACCCGGCTTCAGTCAACAGCACCCGCCGGCTGCGCCGATCCAGCTCGTCCACCTGCAACACCACCAACCCATCCCGCACCAGCGGCTTGAGCGTATGCCCCAAGGCCGACAAATCCATTACCAGCGATTGCGCCAAATCACGCATCTTCGGCCCATCACCATTGGCAATGTGGTTCAGCAGCGAATACTGCGTGGCTTTCAAGCCAAACGGCACAAACGCTTCGTCATAGATTTGCGCCATGCGACGGGACGCGCGACGCACGGCTCCGTTAGAGCAGGTGCTGGGGCTATTCAGGACGGGAGGTGCACATTTCACGGCGGATCACTCGCTACAGCCAAAGGGTTAACCGAACGTTAATCCGGCAAGATGAATATTGACATATGTAGAAACAAATTAGTTGCGTATGCCTCTAAACGCTATATCGTGGCATATGCCTCTATTTTGACCGGATGTCAGTGCAGCAGGCCCGGATTACAGACGGGCGGGGCAGGAGGAACGCGCTGTTCAGTGCCTCCTTCAGTGTTCAACTTCCTGTCTGGATCACACCTATGCTCAACCTTGTGCGCATCGCATTGCGGCGCCCCTATACCTTTCTGGTATTGGCTATTTTCATTCTGATTGTGGGCCCGCTCGCGGCCTGGCGTACCCCGACCGACATCTTCCCCGAAATTCGCATCCCCGTGATTGCCGTGATCTGGCAGTACACCGGCTTGCCACCGGACCAGATGGCCGGCCGTATCACCTCGCCCTTCGAGCGGGTACTGACCACCACGGTTAATGACATCCGCCATATCGAGGCGCAGTCGTTGAACGGCTTCGGCATCGTCAAGGTGTACTTCCAGCCGGGCGTCAATATCAGTACGGCCAACGCACAAGTGACCTCGGTGTCCCAGGCCATCCTGCGCCAACTGCCTCCCGGCACCACGCCACCGCTGGTGCTCAACTACAGCGCCTCGACGGTGCCGATCGTGCAATTGGCATTGTCCGGCAAAGGGCTCACCGAGCAGAATCTGGGCGACCTGGGCCTCAATACCGTGCGCCTGATGCTCACCACAGTGCCCGGTGCGGCGCTGCCGTACCCGTTCGGCGGCAAGTCCCGCCAGGTGCAGATCGACCTCGACTCGGCGCGGATGCAGGCCCGTGGCCTCTCGGCGCAAGACGTGGCCACCGCCCTGGCTACGCAAAACCTGATCACCCCGGTGGGCACGCAAAAGATCGGCAGCTATGAATTCAACCTGCAACTGAACAACTCACCGACAGATTTCCACGACCTGGAAAACCTGCCCATCAAGACCGCCGACGGCACCGCCGTATTGATCCGTGACGTGGCCACCGTGCGTGACGGCAACCCGCCGCAAACCAACATCGTGCACGTCAACGGCAACCGTTCGGTGTTGCTGCCGGTGCTCAAGACCGGCTCGGCATCGACCCTTGGGGTGATCGCCGGCATCAAGGACAAACTCGCCGACAACAAAGGCGCGTTGCCGCCCAATCTGAATATCGACCTGATCGGCGACCAGTCGCTGTTCGTGCGTTCGGCCATCAGCGGCGTGGCCCGCGAGGGAGTGATTGCAGCGGCGCTGACCAGCCTGATGATCCTGTTGTTCCTCGGCAGTTGGCGCTCCACGGTGATCATCGCCACGTCGATTCCGCTGGCCATCCTGTCGTCGATTGCCACGCTGTCGGCGCTCGGCGAAACCCTTAACATCATGACCCTCGGCGGCCTGGCATTGGCCGTGGGGATTCTGGTGGACGACGCCACGGTGACCATCGAGAACATCAACTGGCACCTGGAGCAGGGCAAGCCGGTGGAGACGGCGATCCTCGACGGCGCAGCGCAGATAGTCACGCCGGCGTTCGTGTCCCTTTTGTGTATCTGCATCGTGTTCGTGCCGATGTTTTTCCTGGAGGGCGTGGCGCGCTTCCTGTTTGTGCCGATGGCCGAAGCGGTGATCTTTGCGATGATCGCCTCGTTCATCCTGTCGCGAACCCTGGTGCCGACCCTCGCCAATTACCTGCTCAAGCCTCACGAACATCATGCGGACGGCACGCCAGTGGTCGCGCCATCGAACAACCCGCTGGTGAGGTTCCAGCGCGGGTTCGAGCGCCAGTTCGAAGCGTTTCGCGGGGTTTACCACGGGGCGCTGGAGAGTGCGTTGCACCACCGCCGCATCGTGGTGATCGCGCTGCTTGCATTTGTCGCCGTGTCGTTTGCGCTGGTGCCGTTCCTGGGCCGCAACTTCTTCCCCGAGGTTGACTCCGGGCAGATCCTGCTGCATGTGCGGGCACCGGTCGGCACGCGGGTCGAGAGCAATGCACGGCTGGTGTCGCAGATCGAGAGCACCGTGCACAAAGTCATCGACCCGCAGGAGCTGGCAGCCATTGTCGACAACATCGGCCTGGCCATCAGCGGGATCAACGTGGCCTACAACAACACCGGCACCGTGGGCTCCCAGGACAGCGATATCCAGATCAGCCTGAAAGAGGGCCATCGCCCAACCGCCGACTACATACGCGAACTGCGTGAACGACTGCCTCGCGAATTTCCGAACGCGGTGTTCTCGTTCCCCGCGTCGGATATCGTCGGGCAGATCCTCAACTTCGGTTCGTCCGCGCCGGTGGATGTGCAAGTCAGCGGCAATAACCTGCCAGCCAACTTCACCTATGCCAGCACGCTGTTGCGGGAAATTCGCAGGGTGCCGGGTGTGGTGGATGCGCGCATCCAGCAGTCGCGGCAACTACCAACCTTCAAGATCGATGTGGACCGCACCCAAGCGCAACTGGTTGGCCTGACCGAGCGCGATGTGACCAACAGCCTGGTGGTCAACCTGGCAGGTTCCAGCCAGGTGGCGCCGACGTTCTGGCTCAACCCGGCCAACGGTGTGTCGTACCCCATCGTGATGCAAACCCCGCAATACGGCCTCGACACGCTGGCCGCCCTGCATAACCTGCCGTTGAGTGGCAGCCCCGGTGCGGCGTCAGACCAGACCCTGGGCGGCTTGGCCTCTATCGAGCGCAGCCACGCCAACTCGGTGGTGACCCAGTCGGATATCCAACCGGTGGTCGAGGTATTGACCGCGATCCAGGGCCGCGACCTCGGCGCCGTCGCCGCCGACATTCAGAAGATCCTCACCGCCCACGCCAGCGAAGTGCCCACCGGCTCCAAAGTGCTGTTGCAGGGCCAGGTGCAAACCATGAACGCGGCCTTCAGTGGCCTGCTGTTTGGCCTGCTCGGCGCGGTGGTACTGATCTACCTGCTGATCGTGGTCAACTTCCAGTCCTGGGCCGACCCGTTCGTGATTATCACGGCCTTGCCGGCGGCGCTGGCGGGCATTGTGTGGATGCTGTTTGTTACCCACACACCGTTGTCGGTACCGGCGTTGACCGGGGCAATCATGTGCATGGGCGTGGCCACCGCCAACGCCATCCTCGTGGTGAGCTTCTGCCGTGAACGCCTCGCGGTGCACGGGGATGCGGTGCAGGCGGCGCTGGAAGCCGGCTTTACCCGCCTGCGCCCGGTGTTGATGACCGCCATCTCGATGATCATCGGTATGGCACCAATGGCCCTGAGCCTGGGGGAGGGCGGCGAACAAAACGCCCCGCTGGGCCGTGCGGTCATCGGCGGGCTGGCCTTTGCCACCATTGCCACGTTGTTCCTGGTTCCGCTGATTTTCAGTCTTGTGCACGGGCGGCGTCAGCACGCCACGCTTGCGACCACCGCCACTCAAGGGGTTTGACATGTCCACTTCCGTTTCCAATCCGGGTTCACCCCGCCGCAAATCCCGTGGTCTGCTCTGGCTGGTGCTGGGGCTGGTGGTGCTGGTCGCCGTGGTGGTGTTCGGCATCGGCGTGCGCGCCAGTGAATCGCGCGACCTGAAAACCTGGACCGACGCCCAGGCGTTGCCCAGCGTGACCCTGATCACCCCGAGCGTGCAGCCGCAAGGGCCGGTTTTGAATTTGCCGGGCCGGCTTGAGGCGTACTCCCGAGCGTCGATCTTTGCCCGGGTCAACGGCTACCTCAAGACCTGGAATGTCGACATCGGCGACCATGTGAAGGCCGGGCAACTGCTGGCCGAAATCGATACGCCGGAGCTCGATCAACAGCTGCTGCAAGCGAAGGCCGTACTCGCCTCGGCCCAGGCCGACGAGTCGCTGGCACAAACCACTGCCAAGCGCTGGCAGGCGATGCTCTCGTCGGATTCGGTGTCTCGCCAGGACGTGGATGAACGCACCGGCGACCTGACCGCCAAGCAGGCCAAGGTGGTCGCGGCCAAGGCCAACGTCGACCAGTTGATCGCCACCAAGGGCTTCCAGCGTTTGACCGCGCCGTTCGCCGGCGTGGTCACCGCGCGTGCAACCGACGTGGGGGCGTTGATCAATGCTGGCGGTGCCACTGGCAAAGAGCTGTTCGCGGTCTCCGATGTGAGCCGGCTACGGGTGTATGTGCAGGTGCCGCAGTCGTCTGCACCGCAGATCAAGGTCGGTACCGTGGCGCGTCTGA
Source organism: Pseudomonas sp. A125 (assembly GCF_055409485.1). Classification (NCBI taxonomy): domain Bacteria; kingdom Pseudomonadati; phylum Pseudomonadota; class Gammaproteobacteria; order Pseudomonadales; family Pseudomonadaceae; genus Pseudomonas; species Pseudomonas sp. A125. The sequence goes on along the minus strand of NZ_JBUZVP010000001.1, from coordinate 6,855 downwards.
GCGTGCCGGAATATCGCGGTGAAACCTTCAGCGCCAAGGTGGTCGCCGCCGCCGATGCGGTAAACGCCGCATCCGGCAGTACTCTGGTGCAACTGTTGGTAGACAACCCCGGTAGTCGCCTGCTGCCAGGCGGCTACACCAGCGTGCAGTTCACCTTGCCGGTGCAGACCGACGTGCTGCGCCTGCCCGCCAGCGCCCTGGTGTTCGATGACAAAGGCATGCGCGTGGCCACCCTTGACGCAAACAATCATGTGCACTTCAAGACCGTGACCATCGCCCGGGACTTCGGTGACAGCGTGGAAATCGGCAGCGGCCTGGTCGCCACCGACCGGGTAATCGACACGCCCCCCGACGGCCTGGCCGATGATGATTCGGTACAACTGGCCGCCAATACTCCAGAGGCCAAACCCCATGGCTAATCGCACTTGCCTGGTATTGGTCGCGACCCTGGGCCTAGGCGCCTGCCACCTTGCGCCGCCGTTGGACATACCCGACGTGCCCGTGGCCGCGCAGTTTCATACCCAAGGGCCGTGGACCGTCGGCACGCCGAATGACCAGTCGAGCCGCGACGGCTGGTGGCATATTTACAAGGACCCGCAACTGGATGCCATGGAGCAGCCGTTGCTGCAAAACAACCCGGACCTCAGTGCGGCACTGGCTCACTATTCCCAGGCCCAGGCGTTTGTGGCCCAGGCGCAGTCGGGGCTGTTTCCCAGGATCAGCGGGTCTGGCAATGCCCAGCGCATTCGCCAGTCGGACACACGCCCGTTGCGTTCGGCCAGCCCGCCGAACGTTTACGATTCCGGCACCTTGGGTGTTGAGGTGGACTATGAAGTCGACCTGTGGGGCCGCGTGCGCGACACCGTGGCCGCCGGCACCAGCGACGCCCAGGCCGCCAAGGCTGACCTGGCTTCGGTGCGTTTGAGCTTGCAGGCGCAGTTGGCCGACAGCTACATCCGCCTGCGTGGCATCGACCGGCAAGACCAGTTGCTGCAGCAGACCAGCGACGCCTATGCCAAGGCCTTGAGCCTCACCGAAGGCCTGCACGGTGGCGGTATCGTTTCCGGGCTGGATGTGGCACGGGCACGTACCCAACTGTCGACGGTCAAGTCACAACTGAGCCAAAACCTGGTGCAGCGTGCGGTGCTCGAACATTCGATGGCGGCGATGCTGGGTGAGTCCGCATCCACCTACGCGATAGCCCCAAGCGTTGCGCAGATCGCGTTGCCCGCCGTACCCACCGGTGTACCGTCTACGCTGTTGCAGCGTCGGCCGGACATTGCCGCTGCCGAGCGTCGGATCGCCGCGGCCAATGCCCGCATCGGCGTGGCGAAAGCCGCCTGGTTCCCGGCCCTCACCTTGAGTGCCCAGGGCGGTTTCCAGAGTGATGAGTTCGCGCATTTGTTGAGCGCGCCGAACATTTTCTGGGCGATTGGACCTTCGCTGGTCGGCACCATCTTTGACGGCGGCGCGCGCCAGGCGGGTGTCGACAGTGCCAGGGCGGCTACTGATGAAGCCGCGGCCAAGTATCGTGGTGTAGTGTTGGGCGCGTTCGAGCAGGTGGAGAACAACCTGTCGATCATCGCCGGGCTCGACACTGCCCTGGTAGACCAACGCGATGCGGCGGCAGCCGCGCAGTATGCTGAGGACTTGTCCCTGGCGCGGTATCGCCAGGGCGGCGCGGCGTACCTGGATGTGGTGACCGCGCAGGTCGCCTCGTTGCAGGCACAGCGAACTGTGCTGGATCTACAGACTCAACAGTTGAGCGCCAACGTAGGGCTGATCAAGGCATTGGGTGGCGGCTGGAACCTGGCCCAACTGGCCCAAAAGAACCTGTAGGAGCGAGCTTGCTCGCGAAGGTCGTTAACGAATATGCGTATTTGTAGGTTAAACGCGGCGCTCTCGGGTTTTTCGCGAGCAAGCTCGCTCCTACAGTTAGTTATTTAGTTAGTTGTTGTGAACATTGAATCCAAGGAGTAGTGGCATGACTGATTACGTACCGCCAAAGGTCTGGACCTGGAAAACCCAAAACGGCGGAACCTTCGCCAGTATCAACCGGCCCATCGCCGGTGCGACCCACGACAAGGAATTGCCGGTCGGCCGTCATCCGTTGCAGTTGTATTCGTTGGCCACGCCCAATGGCCAGAAGGTCACGATCTTGCTGGAAGAACTGCTGGCCCTGGGGCACAAAGGGGCGGAATACGATGCGTGGCTGATCAAGATCGGCGACGGTGACCAGTTCGGCAGCGGCTTCGTTGGCGTCAACCCGAACTCGAAGATTCCGGCATTGCTGGACCGCAGTGGGCCCAAGCCGATTCGGGTATTCGAGTCCGGGGCGATTCTGCAGTACCTGGCCGAGAAGTTTGGTGAGTTTCTGCCCACTGAACCTGCGGCCCGTGCCGAGTGCCTGTCGTGGTTGTTCTGGCAGATGGGCAGCGCGCCGTACCTGGGCGGTGGTTTCGGGCATTTCTATGCTTACGCGCCGACCAAGATCGAATACGCCATCGACCGCTTCGCCATGGAAACCAAGCGCCAACTGGATGTGCTGGACAAACAACTGGCCGAGCACGAATACATCGCCGGGGACGCGTACACCATCGCCGACATGGCGATCTGGCCGTGGTACGGCGGCCTGGTGAAAGGCCGCTTGTATGAGGGCGCAGAGTTTCTTTCGGTGCAGGATTACACGCATGTGCTGCGTTGGGCCAATGCCATCGAAGCGCGGCCTGCGGTGCAGCGTGGGCGCCGGGTCAATCGTGTTTCGGGCGAGCCGTCAGAGCAACTGCGCGAGCGTCATGACGCGTCGGACCTCGACTGACCCGACCCACACCCGCCCCCGTAGCAGCTGTCGAGCCCAAGCGAGGCTGCGTAAGGCGCGCTGCACGCTTTGAGCCGAGTTGCGGCCCACGCAGCCTCGCTAGGGCTCGACAGCTGCTACGGCGATCGTGTGGGGGACTCGTCGTTCCCACTTGGCGATCACCAGCGGTGCCAGGGCATTGCCCAACACATTCAACGCGGTGGTCGGCATTTCCATCAGGCGGTACACCCCGGCGATAAAGGCAATGCACTCCAACGGCAAGCCCCGCACTCGCCAGGGTCGCCGACAAAATCACGAACATGAACCCCGGCACCCCGGCCGCGCCCTTGGACGTCAGCACCATGGTCACCACCAGCAGTGCCTGGTCACCAAGGCTCAGGTCGATGCCATACAACTGCGCCACGAACAGCGTGCCAATCCCCAGGAACAGCGACGCGCCGTCCAGGTTGAACGAATAGCCTACCGGCACCACAAAGCTCACCAGGGACGGCGGCACGCCATAGGTTTCGAGCTTTTTCATCAACTGCGGCATCACCGCCGCGGAACTGGCCGTGGAGAACGCCAGGATCAGTTCATCCTTGATGTGGCGCATCAACGCAAACAGGTTGATCCCGCACAGCCGCGCCACCAGGTTGAGCACCACCAGCACGAAGAACGCGATGGACACATAGCTGACCATGATCAGCTTGGCTAACGGCAACAGCGAGCTCACGATCATCTTCATCAGCTTGATAAAGATATCGCCGGCCGGTTGCAGCAGGTTGTTCACCAGCCACGGCCGGGACTTGGGAAAGCGATGCAGCAGCGCGCCGATGGCGATGCCAGCGAGCAGTCCGATCAGGATTTGCCAGACCAGCGCAATGCGGGGCTTGTGCATGGGAATGCCTCATTTATATCAATGATTATGAGTGTTGTTCTAGGCAGTCAATGAGCAGCCTTCCGTGGCTGCCGGGTGTGGCGTGGGTCCGTCAGCGCAATCGATGGCACGCTTCATTCAGGCGACGGCAGCCTTCTTCGATTATCTGCAGGGAGCTGGCAAAAGACAGGCGGATATAAGGCGACATGCCGTACGCCGAACCGCTGACGGTGGCCAGGCCGTGTTCCTTAAGCAGGTACTCGGCCAGTTGCGTGTCACTGTCGATGCGCTCGCCATGTTGGGTAGTTTTACCCATCAACCCGGCGACGTTGGCGAATACGTAGAACGCGCCGTCGGGTGGGGTGAAGGTCACGCCGGGAATATCTTTCAACAGGCCCAGCATTCGTTCGCGGCGTTGCTGGTACACCTCGCGCATCCCGGCGATGGGCGCCTGGTCGCCAGCGAATGCGGCCACCGCAGCGGCCTGGCTGAGGGAGCTGGGGCACGTGGTGGTTTGCGACAGCAGCTTGGCGATGGCCGCGATCAGCCACGCCGGGCCTGCACCGAAACCCAGGCGCCAGCCGGTCATGGCGTAGCCCTTGGAGGCACCGTTAACGATCAGCGTGCGCGGCTTCAAATCCGGTGCGAGGCGGGTCAGCGACAGGTGCCGGGCATTGCCGTAGACAAAGTGTTCGTAGATTTCATCCGCCATGATCAGCACCTGGGGATGACGCCGCAGCACCTCGGCCAGGGCCAGCAGTTCGGCCTCGCTGTACACCGCGCCGCTGGGGTTGTTCGGGCTGTTGAGGATCACCCATTTGCTGCGCGGGGTGATCGCCTGTTCCAGGGCCTGAGGCGACAGTTTGAAGCCCAGCGACTCGTCGCCGGGAATGATCACTGGCGTCGCGTCATTCAGCCGCGCGATGTCCGGGTACGACACCCAATACGGCGTGTGCACGATGACTTCGTCGCGGCGATTCAGGGTGGCGGCCAGGGCGTGATAAATGATGTGCTTGCCACCGCAACCGGCGATGACTTCGTCCAGCCCATAGTCCAGCTGGTTATCACGCTTGAGCTTGAGGCAAATGGCCTGGCGCAGGGCGAGGGTGCCGGTGGTGGCGGTGTAGTGGGTGTCGCCGCTGTACATCGCAGCGCTGGCGGCTTCGAGGATATGCGCCGGGGTATCGAAGTCCGGCTCGCCCACGGTGAAGTTGACGATGTCCCGGCCCTGTGCGCGCAGTTCGGCGACCAGCGCATTGGCGGCGATGCTCGGTGAGGGCGCGATGCCCAGCACCCGGTCGGATAAAAATGCAGTGCTCATGATGGTCCCCTTCAGCCGGCCAGGCCGGCCTGTTGCAAGACCTTGTCCATCCAGCTTTGGCGCACTGCACCCGTGGCGATTTCGGCTTTGACGGCCTCCTCATGGGCCGCATGTTGTGCGGCCATGCGCAGCACTTCGGCGGCGTCGGCCTGGCAGAAGGCGACCAGTCCGTCTTCATCGCCCACCAGCACATCCCCCGGGTTGATCAGCATGCCGCCGATCGACACCGGCACATTCACCTCCCCCGGGCCCGTCTTGTAAGGGCCGCAATGCACCACGCTGCGGGCGTAGCAGGGCGTGTCCTCGAAGCTCGCGACATCACGAATCGCCCCGTCAATCACAAACCCTACGCAACCACGTTGCTGGGCGTAGAGCTTGACCAGCTCGCCGATCACCGCGTTGTTGGTATCACCCTGGGCGTCCACCACCAGCACGTGGCCGGGCTCAAGCATGCTCATGGCCTTGTAGATCAGCAGGTTGTCGCCGGGGCGGGTTTTCACCGTCAGCGCGGTACCCACCAGCTTGCCGGTGCGGTTGTAGCGGGTCAGCCCACGGGCGCCGATGTGGCGGCCGAGGTTGTCGCTGATGTGCGGCGTGACTACCTGGGCAAATGCCTCAAGCACTTCTGCAGATGCCAGGGGAGGGTTGGGCAGGATGCGCGAACCGGGCAAGGACATGGGTATCTCCGATTGATCTTGTTGGGTTGTGGCTAGATCTTAGGAGTGATGAACGTGCAGTTTTAGCGATATTTTATTATCTGATAGGATCGCTTTTTCTCATGGGAGGTGGCTGATGATCACGTTCAAGCAAATCGACGCGTTGTACTGGATTGCCGAGTTGGGCAGTTTTGAGGCGGCGGCGAACAAGCTGAACATGTCGCAGTCGGCGATCTCCAAACGCATCCAGGAGTTGGAAGAAACCTTCGACGTGGAGATTTTTGACCGCAGCAAACGCAATGCGCGGTTGACGGAGAAGGGCGCCGAGTTGCTCGACTACGCCAAGGACCTGCTGGAGCGTCGTGACTACCTGCTGGAGCGGGTCAGTACCCATGAAGTGTTGGTGCGCAGGTTTCGCCTGGGGGTGACGGAGCTGACGGCGTTCACCTGGTTGCCGGCGCTGGTGGAGGCGTTGCGCGAGGCTTATCCCAAAGTGCAGATCGAGCCGTCGGTGGAGTTGAGCAGCGAGCTGTTTCGCAAGCTGGAGAGTGATGAGCTGGACCTTGTGATTGTGCCCGATGCTTACAGTGATTCGCGGTTTTTGAGTACGCCGTTGGAGAGTGTGGAAAACGCCTGGATGTGTGCGCCGGGGTTGGTCAGTGAGCCTGACCCGGTGGGGTTGGAGGTATTGGCGGGGTATACGGTGCTGACGCAGGGTTCGCACTCGGGCACGGGGCTGATTTATGAGCGCTGGTTGGCGGCGCATGCGGTGCAGATGCCGCGTAAGTTGACCAGTCATAACCTGTTGGTGCAGGTGGGTTTGACGCTGTCGGGCGTGGGGGTGAGTTATCTGCCCAAGGGGTGTTTGTCGCATTTGATCGAGCGGGGGGAGTTGCGGGCGCTGGTGACGGAGCCGGCGTTGCCCAGGGTTCGGTATGTGGCGTTGCATCGGGGGGATCGGCAGTTTGGGCTGAACCAGAATGTGGCGCAATTGGCGGTGGAGTGTTGTGATTTTTCGCGGTTGTTGTTTTGAGGGTATATCCGTTGTTTAGGTAACGGCCACCTATGGTTTCGCTCTTACAGCGAGTCACTTTGCAAAAGCGGCAAAGTAACCAAAACGCTCTGCCCCGCCTGTCGGCACCTCGCCTAGGCTCGGTGTGCCCTCACTCCGGAATTGCTCCGCGGGCCGCCGCGACGGCCCGTC